>CACCLB010000008.1 GCA_902546725.1 uncultured Bacteroidota bacterium
ATTGGGTTTGTTTTCTACTCCTGGAGTTTTTGCTGTAGAAAAAAGTTTGGGGAAACACTCCTTTAATATAGCCTACGCACCTCATTTAGGAATGTTCCGACATCATGCTGGAAATGACCCTATTGATCAGCTCAATTTTATGGCAGATCAGGGTTTTACTGCTTTTGAGGACAACGGTATGCGAAACCGTCCTGTTGCTACTCAAGAAAAGATGGCAGCTACTATGGCAAAAAGAGGCCTGCGTATGGGTGTTTTTGTGGCGCATGAAATTTACTGGCAAAAACCCAATTTAGCCAGTGGAGATCAAGCTCTAAGGGATGAATTTTTAGATTATATTAAAAAAGCCATTCCAGTGGCCAAACGGGTCAATGCCAAATGGATGACAGTAGTACCGGGACATGTTGACCTTCGACAAAACATGGCTTATCAAACGGCTCATGTCGTAGAAAGTCTAAAACAAGCTTCCGCTTTATTAGAACCTTACGGCATTGTAATGGTGTTGGAGCCTTTAAACTTTAGAGATCATCCAGGTTTATTTTTAGCTGAAAGTCCGCAGGCTTATGAAATCTGTAAGACGGTTGACTCCCCTTCTTGTAAGATTTTATTTGATATTTACCACCAACAAATTCAGGAGGGGAATTTGATTCCCAATATCAAAAAATGTTGGGATGAGATTGGTTATTTCCAGATTGGAGATAATCCAGGACGTAAGGAACCTACCACAGGAGAAATCAATTACACCAATGTATTTAAGTACATTCATTCTAGGGGCTTTGATGGGATTTTAGGAATGGAACACGGAAACAGTCGTCCAGATAAAGAAGGAGAACAGGCTGTAATTGATGCTTATGTTAAAGTGGATCAATTTCTTTAATGGCAAACGCACTTAGTCAGCTTTTCGGGATTCGTTATCCCATTGTTCAGGCCGGTATGGTTTGGGCAAGTGGCTGGCGTTTGGCCTCAGCTGTAAGTAATGCCGGCGGTTTGGGCTTGTTGGGAGCAGGGTCTATGTATCCAGAGGTTTTACGCGAGCATATTCAAAAATGTAAAAAAGCAACAAGTAAGCCCTTTGGGGTAAATGTGCCCTTATTGTATCCCGATATAGATCAGTTGATGGAAGTGATCGTTGAGGAAAAAGTAAAAATTGTCTTTACTGCTGCGGGCAACCCTAGTTTGTGGACTGCTCATTTAAAATCTCATGGTTGCACGGTTGTTCATGTGGTTAGCTCTGTGAAATTTGCCTTAAAAGCAGAAGCAAGTGGAGTTGATGCGATAGTGGCTGAGGGATTTGAAGCAGGAGGTCATAATGGGAGGGAAGAGACCACCACCATGGTTTTGATCCCTTTGGTTCGACAAGCGATTAAACTTCCCTTAATTGCTGCAGGAGGGATTGGTTCTGGTCAGGCAATGTTGGCTGCTAGGGCGCTGGGTGCAGACGGCGTTCAAGTAGGATCGCTTTTTGTCGCCACTCCAGAGGCCTCATCTCATCCCAATTTTAAAGATGAAGTACTGAGTGCTGAACAAGGCAGTACGGAGCTGACTCTTAAAGAATTGACCCCAGTTCGCGTGCTTAAAAACCCCTTTTACCAACGAATAAAACAACTCTATGCTGAAGGCGCCAATCCAGAAATATTAAAAGAAGCACTCGGTAGAGGTCGTGCTAAAAAAGGAATGTTTGAAGGAGATATGGTTGAAGGTGAACTGGAAATTGGGCAAATAGCTGCGCAAATAGATTCCCTTAAACCTGCGGCTGAAATAGTAAGTGAAATGGTATCAGTTTACAATAGAGAAATAAAAAAAATAGAGGAATTGGATTAAGCCTCAATTTTATCCTTAAAATCCACTAAAATTTGATTTTGCATTAAATCTTCAAAGTTTTCCTGTTTGCGGATTAGATGTGCTTCCCCCTCATGCCAGAGCACTTCAGCTGGGCGGTAGCGTGAGTTGTAGTTACTCGCCATAGCAAAGCAGTAGGCTCCTGCGTTGTGAAATGCCATGATATCGCCTTCGGAAATCTCTGCAATTTTTCTGTTACTACCGAAGGTGTCAGTTTCACAGATATAGCCTACTACGGTATAAAAACGCTCTTTTCCCTCGGGATTGGAGATGTTTACGATCTCGTGATAGGAGTTGTAGAGCATGGGTCGGATCAGGTGATTAAACCCAGAATCAACTTGAGCAAATACGGTAGAGGTGGTTTGTTTAACGGCATTCACCTTGGTCAAAAAGTAACCTGCCTGACTGACTAAAAATTTACCGGGTTCAAAAGCCAATTCCAAAGGTCTGCCATAAGTTTCGCAGAATGCTTTAAAACGCTGACTGAGTTTTTCTCCCAGTTCTTCAATATTGGTTTCTATATCTCCTTCGCGATAGGGAACTTTAAATCCACTACCAAAGTCGATGAATGAAAGATCTTTAAACTGCAAAGCGGTGTTGAATAGAATTTCAGAAGCATGTAAAAACACTTCGATATCTAAAATATCACTTCCAGTGTGCATATGTACACCATTGATGCGCATGTTGGTATTCTCTACGATACGCAATACGTGGGGAATTTGATGTATGGAAATTCCAAATTTTGAATCGATATGACCCACAGAAATATTGCTGTTACCTCCTGCCATCACGTGCGGATTGATTCGAATACAGACGGGTACATTGGGGTGTTTGGTTCCAAATTGTTCCAAAATGGAAAGGTTGTCAATATTGATTTGTACTCCCATTTCAGCAACGGTTTCAATTTCTTCTAGAGAGACTCCGTTAGGGGTAAAGATGATATCAGCAGGTTTAAACCCTGCTCTTAATCCCAATAGCACCTCCTGAATAGAAACGGTATCCAGTCCAGAGCCCATATTTTGCATAAGCTTTAAAACAGAAACGTTTGACAATGCTTTACATGCATAGTTGATTTTTAATTTTTCAACCCCTGAAAAAGCATTTACTAAACGCTGGTACTGAGATTGAATTTTAGCCGCATCGTAAACATAAACTGGACCTTCTGCTTGTTCTGCTATGGAAATTAGATCTGAATGTGTCATAACTCTTAAATTGGATTCAAAAGTAGGAATCAAATCCATAGTGTACAAAGAAAACCAGTAAACAACATAAAATTACAACGATTTGTTTTATTTGTAACAAAAAGTTTTAAGCCCCAAGGTTCAAATTACGCTTGAGATTATCTATTTTTGCCTTGGATTTTAGAACGCTATATGAATTTACACGAATATCAAGGAAAGGAAATGCTCTCTGGTTTTGGAGTAGCCATTCAAAGAGGTATCGTAGCAAAAACAGCTGCTGAGGCTGTTGCTGCGGCCAAACAACTTACAGAAAATACAGGAACCGATTGGCATGTGGTCAAGGCGCAGATTCACGCTGGTGGGCGCGGAAAAGGAGGTGGGGTCAAACTCGCGAAAAATATTGAAGAATTGGAAATTATTGCTGGAGATATTATCGGAATGCAATTGATTACTCCTCAAACACCCCCAGAAGGAAAAAAAGTAAACCAAGTATTGGTCGCTGAAGATGTGTATTATCCTGGAGCTTCTGAGCCTAGTGAATACTATATGTCGGTGTTGCTCAATCGGGCAACTGGCAAAAACATGATCATGTATTCTACAGAAGGAGGAATGGATATAGAAGCAGTTGCAGAGGCAACTCCTCATTTGATCTTTACCGAAGAAATTGATCCCGCATTGGGTTTAATGCCTTTTCAGGCGCGTAAAATTGCCTTTAATTTAGGATTATCTGGTGCTGCCTTTAAAGACATGACCAAATTTGTCAGTGCGCTTTACAGAGCCTATATGGGTTCAGATGCTTCACTTTTTGAAATCAACCCCGTCTTAAAAACCTCTGACGATAAAATCATCGCGGTAGATGCTAAAGTTACCCTAGACGACAACGGCTTGTTCCGTCATAAAGAATTTGAAGCCCTTCGGGACTTGAGTGAAGAAAACCCAGTTGAGGTGGAAGCAAGAGAAGTGGGTTTAAGCTATGTTGATTTAGATGGTAATGTTGGCTGTATGGTCAATGGGGCTGGCCTTGCTATGGCAACCATGGATTTGATCAAGCAGGCTGGTGGTGATCCTGCCAACTTCCTCGATGTAGGAGGGACGGCTGATGCGGCTCGTGTGGAAACCGCCTTTCGTCTAATTTTAAAAGATCCTGATGTCAAAGTAATTTTAATTAACATTTTTGGAGGAATTGTCCGATGTGATCGTGTTGCTCAAGGGATAGTAGATGCCTATAAAAACTTAGGTGATGCCATTCAGGTGCCCATCATTGTTCGTTTGCAAGGAACCAATGCCGATATAGCCAAAGAGCTGATTGACAGCTCTGGATTGAATGTGCTTTCCGCTACAGCTTTCCAAGAAGCTGCTGATAAAGTACAAGAAGCAATTGCTTAATTGACAAAAAGGCAGTATTTTTATTAAAATAACTGCCAAAATGACAAAATTTAGATTTGGTCTCTTTTTTGTTTTATAGATAGACAATAAAAATTGTTAACCTTAAAACATAAAATTATGAATTTAGTAAGAAAACAACCCCCGTTCTTTCCATCTCTAATTGATGACTTTATCAATACCGATTGGAATTTAAAAGTCCCAAGTTTTTCAGGTACAGTACCTGCAGTGAATATCAAAGAATTGGATTTTCAATTTGAAATTGAATTGGCTGTTCCGGGTATGAATAAAGACGACTTCGAAATTGAGGTAGAAGATGGTGTACTGTCTATTTCCTCTACTCAAGAAGAAGAGCAGGTCAATGAAAAAGGAAAATTTACACGCCGAGAGTTTAGTTACAGCAGTTTTAGACGCAGCTTTACACTACCGGACAGTGTTGACCCCACAAAGATTGATGCGACTTACAAGGAAGGTGTGCTTCTAGTGCTTTTACCAAAGCATAAGGAAGCGCAACCACAGCCTAAAAAGCTGATTAAAATCCGGTAATTAGATCAATTATTTGTTTTTGTTTGAATCGGTCCCTTAATGGGGACCGATTTTTTTTTAGAGCTTGATGTAAATTTTCTTTTTAAAGAGGAGTTGTACGGGTATCCAAAGTATAAATACATAGATCACGGCATAAATAAGAGAGCCTAATTTAGGCGGTAAACCGATTTGCTCACAGAGCGACATAAAGCTTACACTCAAAGAAATACCCCACCATTTGGAACTGTAAAACACCACTGTCAAGATACTGGAAAGTGAATAGGCTGTAATTGAATTTACGCCAAAGGCGTGAGCAAATTTAAATTGATAACGGTTTTGTTTGACATCAAAAAAGTAACTCAAACTGGCTAAGGAAAGCATTCCTATCCCACCCATAAACAGGGTAAAGGAACTGCTCCAAAGGTTTTTGTTAAAAGGGAAAAACCATTGCATTACATCACCCAAAAATAAAAGGATGACTCCATAGAAAAACAATTGATTGAGTCGATTTTTAAGTTCGTCCTTTTGCAGGAGAACATATCCTGCCCACATACCAATCAATCCACTGACAATAGCGGGTAGGGTACTCAAGATCCCTTCTGGATCCCAAGTGTCTTGCCACAATCTACCCGGAAGAAGTACACTGTCAATATAGTGTGCCCAATTCTTTTCGGGTAGGCTTAAATCAGGAAATCCTATTCCAGGGACAGGTACATAGGCCATGAACAACCAGTAGCCTAAGAGGGCGAGGATACCAAAAAGCCATTGGGTTTTTCTACTGGTATACAAAAAGAGTAGTGCACAGCCCAGATAGACAAAAGCAATACGAGGCAAGACTCCAACCCAGCGTATGCCTTCAAAATTAAAACTTGGCCACAGCCAGAGAAAAATCCCTACGGCATATATTTTTAATACCCTCCACAAAACTTTTTTGGTCAATTCTGCGCGGCTTTTACCTCGTTCTCGTTGTTTGTTCATTGAGAGCACTATAGAGACCCCTACAATAAAAAGAAAGCTTGGAAAGACATAGTCTGTAGGTGTAATGCCATTCCATTCGGCATGAAGTAGTGGGGCATAAACGTGTTCCCATGAACCTGGATCATTGACTACGATCATCAGGATAATGGTCAGTCCGCGAAAAATGTCTAAAGAGAGTAAGCGTTTGTTTTCCATACTAATTTAGTTGATTTGAATACTGTTTCCACCCCGTCCTTGTTCATCGAATGTTCTTAGGGTTACTGTTGCAGACTCTGAAACTTTAATTGCTTCGGTATATTGAGGGTCTTTTGTACTGGGTATAGAACCGTCAAGGGTGTAATGCACACTAAGCCCAGGAAATTGTTGTCGTACTTTAAGTTCTCCATCCTCAATTATAGCTCCCGGTTTGGGAAGGTCGAAGGCGAGCTGACCCAAAGCAAGCGTCGCTATGGGAAGTTGACGCTGTCCAATGGTGTTGACTAAGCTGTTCCATGAAGCATTTAAAAGAGGGAGTTGCGCTTCGGCTGTTGGCTGTTCTAGCCAAGTTTCTTTAGGTCCCCAAGCTCGTTGTGCGAAGACGATCATATTGGGCATCAGCATACGGTCAAATAGTTCTTCTGAGGTTGCGGTTTCCGTCCATAATTGAGATTGTATCCCAAGAAAATTAGGGAGTGCCTCAGGAAGGATTTGTTCTTTGGTTGCAACCTCAGCATCAGTAATACCAAGCTGCTGAAGTTTTACTTTATTGGCAAAAACATTTAAAGGTTCTGTACCCCAACTGTCTTTATAGTTTACAAATCCCGACCAATTTAAACCGGTATTTTCCATGTCTTTATCGTCTGTCATATCAAAATAAAAAGCAGCAGAATTACTCATAATGGCTTTAAATCCTAAATTATTGAGACGGTAAATCATGTCTTCCCTTCCTGCTCCCCAGATGTTGTTCCATACATAAGGAATAAAATTCAAGTCCTTTAGATTTTGATTGACTTCAATTTCCGATTGACTTTTTTCACTGTGAACCAAAAGTACATCTTCCCAGCCTGCCATTTCGGCGCCTCCTTGGCTGATGATTTGATTGATGCGTTTGACATTGGCATCGTACAAACTTTGGTAGGAGTCAATTTGTGGATGTTCCTGGAGATAGGCATCACAAATGGGTGATTTACGCCAAACACCGTAGGGAAGTTCGTCAGCACCAATATTGAATGTCTTCATAGGGACAGTTGCACTGGTGTACAAAGCTTTGATTTCTTCAAAGACTTTAATAAAAAAACGTTCTGAAGAGGGATCGCAAATGCAAATGGTATTGTCGTGAAACAATTGAGCAGAGGTGTATTCACTTTCGTCTTCAGGGTCGTGAAGGTGGAACTCGTTTGCAGCTTCTTCATCTCCTGCTTTGAGGAAGTTGTCGTATCTGTTTTTCATGGCCACTATGGCTGCTCTAGCATGAGAGGGAAAGCTGATCTGGGGAACCACATCAATCTGTCTCAATTTTGCTTCTTTTAAAATTTCAATATAGTCTTCTCGACTTAGGAAACCCGAACCTGAGTTCGGGTTTTCTCCTGAACCGGAACCGTACATGGGAAAAAGTCGGTCACTTTCATCATGGGTAAACCCTCGCTTGCCTCCAATATCGGTGAGTTCTGGTAAACCTTCGATTTCGATACGCCAACCTTCGTCGTCACTCAGCCTTAAATCCAAAAGATTGAGTTTGTAAAAAGCCATATAATCTAAAATTTGTATGATTTTTTCTTTTGGATAGAAGTTGCGTGCAAGATCCATCATAAATCCACGATTCTGAAATCTTGGTGCATCCTCAATAGATACTAAAGGAATACCACTTCCCTCTCTTTCTGCAACAAGTAGTAATTGATGTAGTGATTGCAGTCCATAAAATAGACCCTTAGTGCTTGCTGCCTGAATTTCAATTTCGTCAGCAGTAGCATTCAATTGATAGGCTTCTTCAGCTAAAGAGGGATTTTTTATGAGTTGAATTTCCGCCTCGGCACTTTGTTCTAGAGCAATTTTTAGCCGAAGTCCCTTTTGTAGTTGTTTGCTTAAAAAAGCACGGTCAACTTCAAAAGAGCCAAAATTGAGCCTTAGGGTTTCTGTCAACGGATAATTTCCTTCCTTAAATTCCATTTTTTGGGGTGTGGGAACAATCCAGTGGAGTGCCTCTTTGGCCAGAGGCTCGATACCCTCATAGGTCGAATACCGATCAGCCGCAGTTGGAATGTTGAGGTTTTCTAAGCCTTGGGCATCTTTCCAGAGAACGGTATGGGCTAAATCAAAACTGTGATCCGTTTTAGCATTGTGAACAAAAAATCCAACGGGCCCCATGACCAAACGAGTCATGATGCCGGACTGAAGCACAGAAAACTCCAATTGCTCCCCGGGATTTAAACTGTATTCCTCCCCAAAATTCAAGACCCAATATTGACTGTTTTGAGTCGGTTTTATACTCATTCCCTCGGGAAGGCTCTCCGGTTTAATAGAACCAAAAAATTGATTCCAATGCAATGACCATGCTCCACCTTCCCAAACCTCTTGGGTTTGATTTTGAATGCTAAAGAGCACTTCCATTTGGTTGTTGGGAACGTCAAAGGTGTTAATCTTAAAAACGAGTGGATTTGTTTCTTCGATAGGGCTTTGGCATTGAAGCAATAGAAGGAAAGTAAAACAGTTTAGGAGTACTTTTTTCATTTTAATCAGTTTTGACTAAAATAATGAAATAAACGACATTCTTATTCAACCACCTTAAAAGCTTTGATGGCTTTATTGGGTTCGATGATGGAATAGCCTTCCCAAAAGTTGGGATCGTATTCTGATAAGTTAACAGGCAGCACCTTGGGCTCCTCCTTAATTGCATCAAAAGCTTCTTGACTGATGGGGGTGGTCTCAAAGACAACCAATTGGTATTTTTGATATTGACGGGTTGCGATGTCCAAGTCCATTTTAAGTTGGTTTTGTTTATTCCGCCCCTTGACCACTTTATTTTTTTCCGTTATAACTAAGGGACGCTCAAAACCTCCTTTAAAGCCTGAATTAAATTCTAGATATTCAGCACTGTATTTTCCATTTAACCCCTTTTTAAATTGGACAATAACTTCTTTAAGATCCTCTAAATATGAAACTCCTAACAGGCTAAAATCTGATATATTTTGAATGTTTTTATATTCCAAACGGATTAATGCCAATCGGTCTGCATCTACAAACAGCCTTCCCGCAAAGTCTGCATTTCTTTTGGGAGAAAAGTCTAAAATATAGACGGGAGTATCACCAAAAAACGTCAAATTGTTAACTGTAAAATTATATTTTGATGCTTTATTAAGAATTGAAATATTAAGCTCATGTTCTTTAAATAAATTTTTGAGCAGGTTTGTAAGCTTACTTTTTTTCCAAGACAGAAAATCCTTTTTTCTATGTAATTCTTTTTCTTCAGCACTAAGGGTGTCTTGTTTAGCTGAATTGATTTCGTCCGTATCCAATTTAGTTCCTATGATACCAGATCGCACTTTAAAATAGGAAGTGGATTTAACATTTTCTTTGATGATGGTATCAAATAGTTGTTCTGTATTTTTAAAGATGGCGGACTTCTCTTTGTCTTCTAAATCCAAAGCTTTGTCAAGCTCCATTTTTTGATTATCCTCGGTGTAATCTCCGTAAAGTGTGCCCGCAAATTCTTGATACCATTCATTGGTTTTAGGAATATTTCTGAAAATACTGTCCCAAAAAACCTGATTAAATTCCTCGATAGTCGTTTTTTTGATGTTCAAGTTTAGTTTCTCAAATTTTGAATTTCCTGTTTCCCTAAAAAACACTTTTTTTTCAGTTAGTCCCAACTCGTATTTTTGGGGAATATCTTCTTGAATTGCCTTTACAATTTCATCGGCACTCAGTTGTTTGTTGCTTAAGATTACAGAGTTTAAAGCAATGGCTTTAGGCGGTAGATAAAAAATGCTGTCTTGAAGTTGATCTAAGGAAAGACTAAGGGTTTTATAGCCCATACAGGAAATAAACAAGGAATCTTTTAGGACTTCCTCAGCCTTATAACGCAGCCGGAAACGTCCTTCTTCGTTAGAGACTGCTCCACTACCGGATTTTAGATAGATACTGGCAAAGGGGATGGGTTTTTGATTGAGGCTGTCTAACACAAGTGCACTGAGTTCTTGAGAATAACTAAAGTAGCTGCTAAAGAGTAAACAACTGACTAAAAAAGAATTGAGGCTTTTTTTTATTTCTTTGATCGGTCTTATTTTTTATAATTGCTCTTGTAGGCTTTTTATTTCATCGCGAAAGTTGGCTGCCTCGATAAAGTCAAGGGATTTTGCAGCTTCTTCCATAGACTTGCGCAGTTCTCTAATTTTTTTCTCTATCTGCGGCTTGGTTAAATAGCGATTTTGTTCTTCGGCTACCTTGCGGGCTTCCAATTCTTGAGCATGAGTAGCTACTGAGTTTTTTGCCAAGGCACTGTCCAAGGATTTGTTTAAGGCCTTGGGGGTAATGTTGTTGACTTGGTTGTATAGTACTTGTTTTTCCCGACGGTAATCGGTTTCATCTATGGTTTTTTGCATGCTTTTGGTAATGGTATCGGCATACATGATGGCTTTACCGTTAACATTACGTGCTGCACGCCCAACGGTTTGGGTGAGTGAGCGGTTGGAGCGTAAAAAACCTTCTTTATCCGCATCCAATATGGCTACTAAAGACACTTCTGGTAGGTCCAAGCCTTCTCGTAAAAGGTTGACGCCAATCAACACATCAAAAATTCCTTTCCGCAGGTCTTGCATGATTTCTACCCGTTCTAAAGTATCCACATCACTGTGAATATAGCGGCAACGGATTTGCGCTCGACTTAAGTATTGAGTCAGCTCCTCTGCCATACGTTTTGTAAGGGTAGTGACCAAGGTGCGTTCGTCTTGCTCGGTGCGTTTTTGGATTTCTTCCATCAAATCATCGATTTGATTTAAACTGGGGCGTACCTCAATCACAGGGTCTAGAAGCCCGGTAGGGCGAATGATTTGTTCTACATAAACTCCTTCTGTCTTTTCCAATTCGTAGTCGGCTGGGGTTGCGCTGACATAGAGGACTTGATTTTGAAGGGCTTCAAACTCTTTGAATTTTAAAGGACGGTTGTCCATAGCAGCGGGCAGTCTAAAACCGTACTCAACCAAATTTTCTTTTCTACTGCGGTCTCCACCGTACATGGCGTGTACTTGAGAAACGGTCACGTGACTTTCATCTACAATCATCAAAAAATCCTCAGGGAAGTAGTCCAGCAAACAAAAAGGACGACTTCCAGGAGAACGCCCGTCCAAATAGCGAGAATAATTTTCAATGCCGGAACAATAGCCCAGTTCTCGAATCATTTCTAAGTCAAATTCTGTGCGCTCTTGCAGGCGTTTTGCTTCCAGAGGTTTGCCGATCTCTCTAAAGTAATCGATTTGTTTGACCAGATCGTCTTGAATTTGAATGATGGCATTTTGGAGTATGTCTGGAGAAGTCACAAAGATATTGGCAGGGTAAATTTTGATGCGGTCAAACTGTTCCAAACGCGTATTGTCAATCGGGTCAAAGGCTTCAATCTGTTCGATCTCGTCGCCGAAAAAATGAACTTTATAAGCGATGTCTGCATAGCCAGGAAAAATATCAATGATGTCACCCAATACCCTAAAGTTACCCCGCCCAAAATCTGCTGTGGTACGAGAATACAAGCTTTGTACCAAACGGTGCATCAGCTGAGTCCTTGTAATAGCTTGATCGCGTTCGAGATAAATTACATTTTTTTCAAATTCTGCTGGGTTTCCAATACCGTACAGACAGGAAACTGAAGCCACTACCAAGACATCCCTTCTGCCTGAAAGTAGGGCAGAGGTTGTGCTTAGCCGAAGCTTTTCAATCTCTTCATTGATGGAAAGGTCTTTTTCTATATAAGTTCCCGTAGTTGGAATATAGGCTTCGGGTTGGTAGTAGTCGTAATAGGAAACAAAGTATTCCACTGCATTGTTTGGGAAAAATTGTTTGAATTCCGAATAGAGTTGTGCAGCTAATGTTTTATTGTGAGCCAAGACCAAGGTTGGACGCTGAAGTTTTTCCACCGCATTGGCCATGGTAAAGGTTTTTCCTGAACCTGTAACTCCCTGTAAGGTGACGTAGGGATCCTTATTTTCAAACTGGGAGACAATCTCTTTTATCGCTTGAGGCTGATCCCCCGTGGGTTTAAAATCTGAAACGAGTTGAAATTGCATGATTTTTATTCAAAAGGCTAAACTACAAAATATCCAGAGTAGAACTGTGGTGCGTAGCTAAAGAATACTACAAATCTCGACCTTTGAGTAAGCTGTAAGATCCCCAGATAAAGAGTGCAGACCAGACCAGGACTACTGTAATATTTAAAAAGGAAACACCGTAGTCTTTGGTAAAGCCCTCACCGAGTTGATCAGCTATATTTTGAATAGCTGAAAGTCGAGTAAAGGGTTCAGTGATAAGGTTGCCTATGGATCGTAGGGGAAAAAATTTAATCACTTGTTCTGCACTGAGTTGTGGGATAAGATCCGAAAGCCTCCATCGCAGGAGTCCATAAGCAATGCCCTCAAAAACCTGCCACAAGGCAAGAAAACCAAGTGCAAAAGCTGAGCGTTTAATTAAGATAGCCAAGAACAAACAAAAACTAAAAAAGCCAAACAGCTTGACCGCATAAGCGAGGAGGTATTCAAGTTCTGAAAAGATGATTTGAAATTCGTTGTAATCTGAATAAATCCCTCCTAAAATTAAACTGATGATAAAGACTAAAAGCGTTGATATCCCTACAAAGGTGGCTATGGTATAAACTTTGGACTTTAAAAACTCACCCTTACTCATTCCATCTATGAGGTTTTGCTTGATGGTTTTATAGGAGTATTCATTAGCAATCATTGCCACAATAACGATGGCAAAAAAGATTTTTAAAAGTGCAATGATAAAAGTGTTGAAATGCCAGATGTAAGGAAAGTTAAAAATCCCTTGCTCTGCCAAATTGAATTTGATCGGTCCAAATTCCACATTGATGGTACTCAATATAGCAATGCTAAAAATGAGAAGAAAGTAGCCAAACATCAATACCCTAGAGGTCTTGTTGTGCCAGATTTTATAGAGTTCGATTCCTAGGAGACGCATTTATTTGGATTGAGTTAGGGTTAAAAACTGATCCTCGAGTGAGGGTTTTTTCTTTGCCAGATGACTGACAAATATTTTAGCTTCAGCCAACTTCTCTGAAAGTTCCTCTGACTCTAATTCGTTTTTTAAAAAGACTTTAAGCCCATTATTTTCTTCTTCAATAGATTCTACTTGGGCAATCCCTTTTAGAAATTGTTTGAGGCTATCCAGATTTTTGGCTTTTAGTTCAAAATAGCCGTAGGTCTGGCTAATTCCATCCACGGATCCTTCATAAAACTTTACACCGTTTTTAAGAACGATTACTTGATTGCAAACTTTTTCAACTTCATCTAGCAGGTGTGATGCCAATAGAATGGTGGTACCGCTTTTTGCTATTTTAATAATTAATGCCCTGATTTGATGAATTCCCTCGGGGTCGAGTCCGTTAGTGGGTTCGTCTAAAATCAACAGCTCCGGATTATTCACTAAGGCTGCAGCTATCGCCAATCGCTGTTTCATCCCCAAGGAGTAGGTTCTAAACTTGCTGTGCCTTCTGTCCCACAGTCCTACCAATTCTAACTTTTCTTGTATGCTGTCCGTCTTGCACTGTTTGATTTTACAAATCAAATTAAGGTTTTGAAGGGCAGTCATATACGGGTAAAAGTTCGGTCTTTCGATGATGGCACCGATCTTTTTTAAGGCCTGATGGGTAGTCAGTGCCCCTCCATACCACTGAAAATTTCCGCTTGTGGGATTGACTACGTTGAGTACCATTCCCAGGGTGGTGGACTTGCCACTTCCGTTAGGCCCTAAAAGACCGTAAACATTTCCTTTTTTTAGAGTAAGGGAGAGTTGGTCAACAGCCTTAAGGCGTCCGTATGATTTACTGAGTTGGGTGAGTTCGAGTAGGTTTTCTTCCATGTTGTTGTATTACTCTTATAACGATCAAAGGACGGGTTTGTTACAGAAAAGGTAGTACATTTGAGAAAATTAGGTATGACAGAAAAGTTAATTTCTAAAAAAAAACCCTTTTATCCGATCTCTACAGAGCTAAATGGATTTCTAAAATCCTACGATCGGTGGATCAACACGCCTATTTTTTACGAAGACTTACTCCGATTTTCAGGTTCAGTGGCCGTCTATGATAAACACGATAACGATACCCTCTGGGTTCGCGTTTATTATACTGATAGTGAACGCAGGGAGATTGATTACAATCTCAAGAAAATTTATACGCTGCTACATTCCGATGGAAATGAGTCAGGAATCCAGTATTTGAATGTAGATGCCATTGACTATTGTACGTTTGGGAATTCCAAACCTTTCCGGATCAAGATCCGTAATGTCCTTAACGACAACTTTACCTATTACTACCTAAAGAGAACTGATGCCTCTCGGGTTTACGGTTTGGAGTTGGAGCATATGCTATCCCCATATAATTTAAATTTTCTCGTCAATCAAAGTACGCTGATAGAAGAACATATCGCAGGGATTCCAGGGGATCATTTCATCAAAGAGTTCTTGCCTCAATGTACGGATGCTGAAAAGGCTCAAATTGCGAAAGAGTACGTCAAGTTTAACGAAAGGAGTATGATTCGTTTGCTGGGGGATATGCGCGCCTACAATTATGTAGTCGTTCCCACCCACGATTTTGATCAAGTAGTATATAAAATTAGACCTATAGACTTTGATCAGCAGTCATTTGAAGGAAAATTTAGTGTGTATCGTCCGCAGTTTTTTAAAGAAAATAAAGCACTGATGGATTTAGTGAGAACCAAGCTGAATCACAACTCGATCAATCAATATAAAATTGAAGAGCGTTCCATCGTAGCTCGAAGAATCATCAGCTCAGGTAGTCGTCTCCAAAGTTTGGTTCGTATTATGCAGTCCGAAACGCTAACATTGCAAGAAAACCTAGAACGTCTGCGTCAAGAGATTTTTAAATTCACCAAAGACAAAGCATTTAAGCAAAGTGAGTCTATGGGTGATATCATGCAAGCGAGTTTGCGTTTTGTTCGTCTACATTATGAAAAAGTGGACATGCACAATTTGTTCTAGTAAAAAGCGCTATCGTCATAGTCTTCTGAATCTTCATCGTCAAAGTCAGCTTCCTCTGCATTTTCTCCACTAAGCTCACTTTCAAAAAGTTTTTCAGGAGCTTCTTCCGGCACCTCTCCTTGAGCGTGAATGAGATTGGGATAAGTGGTTCCTGTAATGGTTTCTCCCACTTCCATTAATTCCACAAAAAAGGTCCAAAGGTTTAGAAAGTCATAGACATAGATGAGGTGGTGTTGGTCGGCAGAAATCACGCTATTTAAGGCTTGGTCTTTGCAGCTTTCCTGTGAGGGATCCATGGCCTCGAGAGGCATTTCTTCACCTTGAGCCCACTCTTGATCGGAGCGGTAAAAGGATGCCATTTCGTTTCCTAAAAAACCAAACGCCTGAGTAATGGCGTGGTGAAGGTCTTCAAAAGTTGCGGTTTCTTCTATTTCAATATCCCTTAGGACATCTTCTTTAACATCTAAAATAATTCGAAATCTATAGATCATGTTTTTCTTTTAACGACAAATAATAAATAACTCTGTGCACCGAATAAAAGTGCGGCTAGGATCAAATGAAGCGGTTGGGAAGAAAAGGGAAAATCAAAATAGTACATCCATATTCCGGTCAGTATTTCTAATCCAATAAGGGATACTATTCCCTTAAATACTAGCGGTATATAATTATTTTTAAAGAACAGATACCCCCAATAGAGGTGGACTAAAAGTACTGCAATTGAAAAACTGCGGTGGATGTAAAATAGTAGTGGAGCCTCTGCAAGCCAAAGTGAGGCTTGGGTAAGATCCAAGGCGTGCATTTGCTCGTCCACAAATTGTCTCACCTGAGTTCCCATTGCAATTTGTATCAGGCTGAGTGTTAGTGCGATCAGAGCCAATCCTTGAAATTGTTTAATTTGGATGAGTTTGGGTATATTTTTTTGTTCTCGACTCAACAGATAGACCAGCAATAGGACAATGAGTAAAGCCATTGCCATATGAATACTGATCTTATAGGGGAGGAGGTTGGAATCCACTACTGTTTTTCCTAGCCAGCCCTGAAAGCCCATTCCCAAGACTACGAGTAATGATCCCAGGGTCGCTAAGGCATCTGATTTAAATCGCCATAAGGCACTGATCAATAACAAAAGAGTTGCCAATCCAGCGAGAGCTCCCAACAAACGATTGATGAATTCAATCCAAGTATGGGTGGGGTTAAAAACGGCATAGTCGTGCTTGGTGTATGCTTCCCAGTTGGATGCGTTATAGTTTTCTTTGGAAGTAAAATCTTCTGCGGCGACACGCAAACTTTTCTCCACAATTATGACTTGTCCGTTTTGGTATTGGTGATTGGGTTTCCAATCCAACTGCGCACGCTCTGTGGGAGGTATCAGATAGCCAAAACATTTGGGCCAGTCAGGACATCCCATACCACTTCCCGTCATTCGGACTACAGCTCCAGCAAGTATGACCAGATAGACTAGGCTTAAACTGAGAATTAAAAAGGGTCTATACAGATTTTTCATGTGGCGTCAATCCTAGTTTTTTTCCTTCCTCTTTCATACGCTCAAAAGCTGCTTCAAATTCATTTGGAATTTCTCCCTCTAATATCGCTTCCTTAATGGCTTCTTTAATGATGCCAATTTCTCTACAGGGATGTAAACCAAAAAATTCCATAATAGCCTCACCACTCACGGGAGGTTGAAAATTTCTCAAGTGGTCTTTTTCTTCTACAGCGACTATCTTTTCTCTTACCAATTTAAAATTGTTGTGATAGCGCTCAAACCGTTTGGGATTTTTAGTTGTGATGTCTGCCTCACAGAGGGTGATTAAATCGTCTATACTTGCCCCTGCATCAAAGACCAAACGACGAACAGCAGAGTCGTTAACTTGTTCCTCCGCGATAACAATAGGACGTGAACTCATCAATACCATTTTTTGAACGAATTTCATTTTTTCATTCAAGGGCATTTTTAGGCGTTTGAAAATTTTATAGACCATCTTGGCTCCCACAAATTCATGGTTGTGAAAGGTCCAACCTACAGGTGGTTTAAATTTCTTTGTCGGTGCTTTACCAATGTCGTGAAGCAAAGCTGCCCAGCGCAACCACACATTATCACTGTTGGGGCAAAGATTATCCACAACCTCTAAGGTATGGTAAAAATTATCTTTGTGACGTTGTCCTTCAATCTCTTCCACTCCTTTTAAGGCAATAAGTTCGGGTAAAATATGCTTGAGGAGTCCAGTTTTTTCCAAGAGTGTAAAACCTACAGAAGGTTTTGAAGTTGCAAGTATTTTATGCAATTCATCTACAATACGCTCTTTGGAAATAATTTCAATTCGGGAGGCATTTTGAGATATGGCCTCTAGGGATTGACGCTCAATCGTAAAGTTGAGCTGATTGGCAAAACGAATGGCTCTGAGCATCCGCAAAGGATCGTCAGAGTAAGTGATATCGGGATCTAAAGGTGTTCGTAGAATTTTACCTTTTAAATCATCTAAGCCGTTGAAAGGGTCGATAAAAGCTCCAAAATCAGCTTTATTCAAACTAATGGCTAGTGCATTGATGGTAAAATCTCTTCGGTTTTGGTCGTCTGTCAAACTTCCAGGAGTTACTTCTGGGTTGCGACTTTCAGGCATATAGGATTCTTTTCTGGCACCCACAAACTCTAGGTCCATACCTTCCCAGTGAATCATCGCAGTTCCGTAGGTCTTAAACACTTGTACCGGCTTGGCTCCAGCTAGTTTTTTTTGTACTGCTTTTGCCAAATCAATACCTGATCCAAGGGCTACTATATCAATATCTTTTTTTTGAACTCTCCCCAAAATTAAATCTCGTACAAATCCACCGATCACATAAGACTCAATACCTACCTCATCCACGGTCTCTTTTAAAATTTTAAAGAGAGGGTCTTGAAGTGTATTTGAAAAATCAGTTTGTAGTTTCACGGGCGAAGAATATGTATTTCACCTTTCGAATCAATTTTGACAACTCGTGAAGGTTGATTGGAATTCTTTTCTTTCAAAGGTACGATATAGTCAACTCCATCCAAAATTTCTGTATCGATGCTTTCAAAAGATAGAGGTGTTGGCTTGCCACTGACATTTGCCGAGGTTGAAATGATGGGTTTGCCAAACTGTTTGATTAACTCTTGACAAAAAGGATGTTTTGGTATGCGGATGCCAATACTGGAATCTTCACCCATCAGATTTTGGGCTAAACCTACCCCTTTGGGATAAATTACAGTCGTTGCTCTATCGCTTTCTAAAAAAGAATCTGCTTGCTTCGGAATTGACTCAACATAAGATTCGAGCATTTCTTTAGAGGCTACGAGAACAATCAAGGCCTTGTGGTCTTCCCGCTGTTTTAAGTGGTAAACTTTTTGGACGACTTTAGAGTCAGTAGCATCTCCTCCTATACCCCAGACAGTATCGGTAGGGTAGAGGATAAGTTTTTTTTGAAGCAAAGCATCTACAGTTGTTTCAATCATTTGGAGGATCTAAACAGCTACGTTGTGTTCTCTCAGTGCCTCGTTGAGTGAGGTTTTCTTGTTAGTACTTTCTTTACGTTTGCCAATGATGAGTGCACAAGGGACCTGATAATCTCCAGCAGCAAATGTTTTGGTATAACTCCCCGGGATTACTACAGAGCGGGGCGGTACTGCTCCTTTCGTCTCTACAGCCTCTTTTCCAGTCACGTCAATGATTTTAGTTGAAGCTGTCAAAACAACATTAGCTCCCAATACGGCTTCCTTTCCTACCCGAACGCCTTCTACCACGATACATCTTGAACCGAGAAAAGCATTGTCTTCAACTATAACGGGTGCGGCTTGAAGCGGTTCCAGTACCCCACCAATTCCTACACCTCCGCTGAGGTGTACATTCTTTCCGATCTGTGCGCAACTTCCTACAGTCGCCCATGTATCAACCATGGTTCCTTCATCTACATAAGCACCAATATTGACATAACTTGGCATCATGATTACTCCTTTAGAGAGGTAGGCACCGTGACGTGCAACTGCATGAGGTACTACGCGAATGCCTTTTTCTTTATAGCCTCTTTTTAGGGGCATTTTATCGTGAAATTCTAAAGGTCCTGCCTCAAGTGTTTCCATTTTTTGAATAGGGAAATATAAAACAACCGCTTTTTTGACCCATTCGTTGACCTGCCAGCCTGAAGCGGTAGGTTCTGCTACTCTTAGTGTACCAGAGTCCAGTTGTGAAATCACTTTTCGAATGCTGTCTTGGGTTTCAGCTTGTTCGAGCAAGGAGCGATCCTCCCAAGCTGCTTCTATGATATTTTGCATGTTCAATTTTTGGCAAAGGTAAATAATTCAAGGGGATTGGTTTTGAGTAAATCATGTTGAAAAAAGTATATTTGTCAAAAAAAAGGAATGGCTTGCTTGGTAGGCATTGATTTTGGATTAAAACGTACAGGACTTTCCTGTACAGACCCCAATCAGATGATTGCAAGCGGCTTAAATAATCTTCCCACTTCGGAGGTTCTAGATTTTTTAAAAGACTATTGTCAAAAAGAGGAAATTGAGGCTTTTGTAATCGGTCAGCCACTGCAAAAAGATGGAACTCCCTCGGCAGTTGAAATCCGGATTCAAGATTTTATTCAAGAACTTCAAAATACTTTTCCAAAGCAAAGAATCGAACGATACGACGAGCGTTTTACTTCCAAAATGGCTGTTCAAACGATGCTTGATGGTGGATTAAAGAAAAAACAACGTAGAGAAAAAGGAATGATAGATCAGGTGAGTGCAACTCTGATTTTGCAGTCCTATCTAGATTTTAAAACAAATACAACTATATGATACGTCCCATAGTTGCTTACGGTGCACCCGTATTGAAAAAAAAGGCAGTTGCAATCGAACCGGATTATCCCAAGCTGTCGGTACTAATCGACGACATGTGGGAAACCATGTATGCTTCCAATGGAGTTGGCCTAGCAGCACCTCAAATTGGTTTATCCGTTCGACTGTTTGTAATTGATGCTGCGCCCTTTGCCGCCGATGAAGAATTGGATGCCGAAGAGGTAAAAACATTAGAATCTTTTAAAAAAGTATTCATCAATCCCAAAATTATTACTGAAGAAGGAGAGCATTGGGCATTTAATGAAGGCTGTTTGAGTATCCCGGATGTCCGTGAAGATGTTCAACGCCAGGAGCAACTGACTATTGAATATCAAAGTGAAGATTTCAAAACTCACACCGAAACTTTTACCGGTCTTGCCGCAAGGGTAGTTCAACACGAATACGATCATATTGAAGGCGTATTATTTACCGACCATCTATCTCCACTCAAAAGAAGATTGATAAAAAATAAATTAACAGCAATTTCAAAAGGATTAATCTCTGTGGATTATCCCATGAAGTTTCCCAATAAATCAAAGCGCAAATAATGGACTTATCAAATATAATAGCAGTCTCAGGTCGTCCAGGCCTATTCGAAATAAAAGCTCAAACCCGTTCAGGTGTTGTAGCTACTTCTTTGATTGACGGCAAGAGAATTACTACCAACGCCAATGCACAAATTAGTGTTATCGGAGATATACAGGTGTATTGTATTGGAGAGGAAATTCCTTTGACAACAGTTTTTGAAAAAATTCTTACCTATGAATCGGGAGCTGCTACCCGTTTGAGTCCTAAATCTGCTGCAGTGGAATTGGAAGCTTATTTTTTTGAAATCTTAGACAACTATGACGAGGAACGTGTTTATCCAAGTGATATAAAAAAAATCATGCAATGGTACAATCTACTCTTGTCTAAGAAGCTCATCGAAACTCCAAAGCCCAAGAAACCAAAAGCTAAGAAAACGACTACCGAGGATAAAGAAACATCTGAGGACTGATGAATTCAAAGCAAGCTAAGTTAGAGGCATTTAGTCGTTTGTTGGACATCATGGATGACTTGAGGGCGCAATGCCCCTGGGATCAAAAGCAAAGCTTTGAAAGCTTGAGACACCTCACTATAGAGGAGACTTATGAGTTAGGTGATGCCATCTTGGATCGAGACCTTACCGAGATTAAAAAAGAATTGGGTGATTTATTGTTGCACATCGTGTTTTATGCCAAATTAGGTAGCGAGGAAAAAGCTTTTGACATTGCCGATGTCGCAAATGACATTTGTGAAAAATTAATCCATAGGCATCCACATATTTACGGTTCAGTTTCTGTAGAAGATGA
Source organism: uncultured Bacteroidota bacterium (assembly GCA_902546725.1). Lineage (GTDB taxonomy): Bacteria > Bacteroidota > Bacteroidia > Flavobacteriales > Flavobacteriaceae > MS024-2A. The sequence continues at coordinate 21,267 of CACCLB010000008.1, forward strand.
ACATGAAGTAAAGAAAAACTGGGAAGCTCTCAAACTCAAAGAGGGTAAGATGAGTGTTTTAGAAGGGGTTCCAAGTGGACTTCCAGCTCTGATAAAAGCCCAACGAATGCAGGAAAAAGCGGCCGGTGTTGGATTTGACTGGGAGCATAAAACGCAAGTATGGGGAAAGTTTGAAGAAGAACTCAAAGAACTCAACCAAGCACTAGATTCCAAAAAGGAAGATGAAATTGAAGACGAATTTGGTGATGTGTTGTTTTCCTTAATCAATTATGCGCGTTTTATTAAGGTCAATCCTGAAACTGCTTTAGAACGTACCAATAAAAAATTCATTAAACGATTTCAGTTTATAGAATCCCAAGCTAAAAAGTCCAAACGTTCAATCGAACAATTAACTTTAGAGGAAATGGAAGCGTATTGGCAAGAGGCTAAAAATCATTCAGCGGCCGAATCCTGATCTTCTTCAGCTTGTTCTGTTTGCTCTATCTCCTGATTTGCGAGCTTGATTTGATTTGAGCGTTTTTGATTTGCTTTAAACGGATGTACTCTTCTTGAGCTTTATCAATTTTCTTTTGGCAACTATTGATTTGCTTTTCTACATTTTTGTACAAAGGATTTTCAGAACTTGAATCGCTAAAAAACTCAAGGTTGTTCTCCAATTGAGTTCGTTCATTTTTCAACTTGTCTAAATTGCCTCGAACTTCATTCAATTGTTTTTGAAGTTTGTTTGGATCGTTTTGAAGTAATAAGGCATCCAATTTAAGTTGGACATCTTTTTGAGTCTTTTTGTCCAAACTCAATCCAGATATTACTTTAGATAGGCTGGAAGTAAACTTTTTGTTCAATTCCAGTTCGGTTTGACCTCCTATCTTATCCATAGAATTCCATTGCTCCCAGAGGCTAGCTAAATCAGCAATGAGTTGTTCAGGATCATCAGAAAACTCAGTAGTATTGAGCTTGTCGATTTGAGCAGTTTTTTTCTTTTTTAAGGCTTCCTGCTCTTCATTCAGATGCTGGTATCCAGATTTGATTCGATCAAAAAATGTTTTGTGGACTTCAGAAAATTCTGCCCACAGTTTATTGTCTAACTTTCTAGGAACAAAACCCACTCCTTTCCATTCCTTTTGAATATTTTTCATTTCCTGCACTTTGGAATCCCAAGCTGGATCTTCCAAGATACTTTTAGATCGGGCAATCAGATTTTTCTTGGCTTCTATGTTTTGATTGTACTCCTTTTTTTGATTCTTATAGAAGATGTTTTTTTTATGCATAAAGTCTCTCCCAATTTCTCGGAACTCTTGCCAAGTCGCTTTGCTCTCTTTGGACGGTACATATCCAATAGTTTTAAAAGTTTCTCTAAGACTGTTGAATTTCTTTAATGCATGTTGCCATGCGTTGTGATTAGATGGCTCATCTTCAGTTAGGTTTTGCATTTCCTTAAGCAGTGTTTTTTTCTTCTCAAGGTTTTCTTTCATCGCACCTGCAACATCTTTTTGATATTCCTGTCTTCTCGCCTGAATGACTTTAGTGGCCTCCTGGAATCTTTCCCACAAAGCTTCTCGGTGTTCTTTAGCAACAGGACCCAAATCGTTTTTCCAAAGCTTGTGAAGCGTATTGAGGTCTCTACTTGCTCGCATAACGTCAGGCAGCTCTTTGAGTGCCTCAGCCCTTTCTATTATTTTTAATTTTTCCTCGTAGTTGTGCTTGAAATCTAGCTCTCGGAGTTCTCTGTTGAGATGGAGAAAATCATAAAATCGCTCTACATGATGTTTAAAAGTCTCCCAAAGATTTTGATTTTTGGAACGAGAGACCGGTCCTGTACTATACCAACTTTCTTGAAGTGTCCTAAAGCTTTTGTAGATGTTGTTGATGTTGTCGTCTGCACCAATTAAGCCCTTAATCTCTTCTATGATCGCTTTTTTGCGTTCGAGGTTAACCTTTTGAGCAGCTTCTTGTTCTTTGTAATGGTTACGTCGTTTCTTTCTGTATTCATAACCCAATTGATCAAACTCTTTTTTGTATTCAGGCTTGTAGAAAAAATCAATCTCATTTCCATCTTCCTCTATAAAGGTTTTCTTTTTAGCTTCCACATCTGCGTGAAATTTATCTTCAAAAAGGCTGTTGATGTTTTGAATTTGAGTGTGATTTTTTAGCCAATGGTCATTGGTTGTCAAATCTTTGTAGGCTTCTATGAGTTCTTCAATAGAAAGCTTGCTGTAGTCTACTTTTTTTTCGGGTTCTACTTTGGGAGCAGGAGATTCACTTTCTTTTTCTGTAGAAGCAACTTCCTTTTGTGGTTCCTCCTTTTCAGAGGACTCCTCAGCAGTAGATTCGGTATCCCCTTCAGTTTCTTCTTTTGAAGTAGGTTTTTCGACTATAGTTTTTTCTTCTTGATCCTCTACTGACTCAGACGTTGTTTCCTCCTTAGTTGGAGTAGTTTCCTGATCAAGGTTCTCTGTAATTTGCGGCTCTTTATTTTCCTCCGCACTAGGTTTTTGGCTTTTCTCTTCCATTGTGAGTTAGGTATGAATACAAATAATATACATTTTTTTTAATTCTAAAAATAGAATCATTCAAAATTAGTCTATTGATTCCAGAGCTCCCAAGATTTTTCGGCTTGATATACGAGCATTTGATATCCGTTGCACACTTGTGCACCCATTTCTATCCCTTTTTTCATGAAAAGGGTTTCGCTGGGGTTATAAATTAAATCAAAAAGTAAATGCTGCTCATTGAGAAATTGGTATGGGAGTTTCGGCGCTTGGTTTGTATCAGGATAGGTTCCCAGAGGGGTACTGTTCACGATCAGATCGACTGAATTCATTAAATCTTCTGTCAGTTCTTCGTAGGTTAAATTATTTTTTTTAGAAGTTCTGGAAACAAATATAACTTCACAGTTGAGGTTTTCTAAGGCGTACCGAATTGCTCCTGATGCTCCACCTGTCCCCAAGATTAATGCTTTTTTGGGTAATGCATTTGTTTGTTCTTCAAGTGCTTTTTTAAAGCCTGTGTGATCTGTATTATGCCCTACGGTTTTTCCTTTAGCATCCCATAATATGGTGTTTACCGCTCCGATTGACTTGACTTCTTCAGAAATTTGATCTAAAAAAGGAATCACTTCAATTTTATAGGGAATGGTTACGTTCATTCCACAGAGGTCCGCTTCGTTATGGAGGATTTGCTCAAAATTCTCCAATGTGGGTAAATCAAAATTGACATAAGAGTGGTTGGAGAGATTTTCTCTCAAAAACTTATCTGAAAAATATTTTCTTGAAAATGAATAGTCAATATTTTTACCTAAGAGTCCAAACTTCCTAGGATTTTCTTTTTTTGTCATAATAATCCAATAAAAACAATAATGCCGCTCCTAAGAGGAAAGCCAAAATTACAACATAGGTTTTAATTTGAGTTAAATCTGGAAGATAATAGAGGTAATTTAAAAGTTCTGGCGTGCCTACACTATTGGTAATGACTTCGCCACTCTCATCAAAAAGATATTGTTTTTCTTTCCATGGATAAACAAGTCGTAATGTTCCAACGATAAACCCAATAATACTTACTAAGGTATAGTTGGGGTATTTTTCTAAAACCAATTTAATCAAATTTGAAAACGAGATTAGTCCCATCAATGATCCTATTGCAAATACAGCCATAATAAGCAGTAATCGACTGGTAATTTCATTGTCTAAAGGTGAAAAATCTCCAACCAATCCAGAAGAAATAAGCTCAAACAATGCATTGACAGCGTCTACTAAAAGCAGGTTATAGTTGCCTAGTATCAACAAAATAAAAGAACCTGACAAACCGGGAATAGTCATTCCAGAGACACTGATCATCCCGCAAAAGAAGACAAAGATAAGGTTGTCATTTTCAGCTATTGGTTTTGCCAAGCTAAGGCTTAGGCCTGCCAAAAAACCTATCATCAAAAAAGTAAAAAGTGAGTTATTCCAATAGGGTACTTGCTTGATTACAAGATACAGTGAAGCCAATATCATTCCCAGAAAAGCTCCCATTACTATGGTTTCGTTTTGACTAAGGGCGTAATCCAAGAATAGGGACACACTAAAATAACTTATTACAACCCCCCCAAAAAGTAGACAAAGAAAAGCTCCATTGGTATAGGTCCAAAAAGATTTAAAGCGACCGGTAAAAAAAAGTTTAATGGCAACAAAATTGAGCCTTTGAAAGGAATAGATCAATTCTTCGTAAAAACCACCAACCAAAGCAACAATCCCTCCGGAAACTCCAGGGACTTTATTTGCAGCACCCATGGCAATACCTTGTAAAATCAAAAAAAAGGCTTCCCAGCTGGTGCGTTTTTTTTGAAATGATTTCATTGGGTTAAAAGAGTTTTACTTCGTTCAATTAAAAAAAGAATACCAAAGCCAATCAGCATCCATGTTATAACAATGAGAATCTGTGGGTCTCCATTGTATTCATGTGGCAGTACTGCTAGGCTTTCCTTAACGGAATCAGCAACTGTATTTTGCCAGGGCCACACCTTATGCAAGGCACCGATCATCAGGCCAACCAAAACAGCAATACTTCTTTGAGGATAGTGGTTTAAAAGCCAGCTTAAGAATTTAGCAAACACCTTAATACCGACTAAAATTCCAAGTATGAATACACCCAAGATACTTGCTGTATTGATAAATTGAGTTTGATCGAAATTGAAAATTAAATCCTGGGCTATTCGTACATTGGAGAGTACCGTTTGATAAACACCCATTACGACTAATATGTAGGCACCCGAAAGTCCAGGTAAAATCATAGCAGATATTCCGATAAAACCCGAGAGAAATAGATACCACAGGCTGCTCTGATTTGCTCCACCATTGAGTTGGGTAACTAAAAAAGAAATCACCGCTCCAAAACAGACATACAGCACATTTAGCATGCTAAAGGATAGTTCAGCTCTAAAGAGGTAAATGATACTGGCTATCAATAAGCCGAAGAAAAAAGACCACAACACTAATGGATGGTTTTCAATCAACCATTCCAGTAATCTTGACAAGAGTAAAATACTTGAGAGTATTCCTCCAAAAACTGCGATTAAAAAGGGTCCATTTATTTTTCCCCAGACTGATTTTAGTCCTTGTTGTTTCCACAATTTCAGGTTACTTAGAGAAATTGAATTGATACTTTCAAGCAGTTCCTTGTAAATGCCTGTAATCAGCGCTATGGTACCTCCAGAAACCCCAGGGACAAGATCAGCTGCTCCCATGAGCATTCCCTTGAGATATAAAATTAAGTAGCGCATTGGTTGAAGAGGTTTCAAACAAAGGTAGAAAACCCCCTGGAATTAGAGGGATTCTCCTTTTTTAAATTGTTCAAGGGAAGGGAAAAGCTTGTACAGTTCTATGTATTCAAGTTGGCTTAGCTCTTCTAAATTCAAAAAATATCGCGCTTCGCCAGTCTTACCTAATTCGAGACTACAACCGCCCAATCGCATTGCGAGAGCTCTGTTTTTGGGGAATGATTTATAAGCTTCATTTGTAATTGATATGGCTTTGCTCCATTGGCCTAATTGAAGGTACAGGTCAATGTGGTCGAGGATAATGTCTAGTTCATAGACACCCAGGTCGTAAAGTTTTTCAAAAGCGATTAAAGCTTTGTCGTGTTGGTTTAAAGCAGTGTAGATTTGAATCCCCTTTTTCCACAATACAGGCGAATCACTATTTACCTCAAGCGAGCGTTTAAAGTACTCTTTTGCCTTTTTATAAAGCTTTTGTTTAATAAAAAATTCAATTAATGAAGCCCAACTATTTTCATTGCTGGGCTCAATGTGAATAGCCTTGAGATAAAATTTAGTTGCCAGTTCAGTATTGGCTAAATTTTCATGGCATCTTCCGATACATTGAAAAACAAACGCACTGGGATCGTCGGTGTTCAGTGCGATTTCGTAATTATCAATGGCTTCGTTAACACGTCCCATTGCCTCTAAAAGCTTTCCTTTTTCTATATAAGCACCCGTAAATGTATCATCGCTGATGATGGCAAAATCAAAGGCTGATAAGGCTTCCTTTTGATGCCCTTTTTTAAGTAAAACCAAACCGAGTTGATGCCAAGCGACTTCGCTGTAGGGATCAATTTCCAATACTTCGTTAAGCACTACTATAGCTTCATCAGTTTTGTTCAATTGATCGTATGCATAGAGTAGATTGTATAAGGAAGAATAGTCTTGAGGATTATCACTGATACAATTTCTAAAGAAATAAGATGCTTCTTCAAATTCTTCAGCTAATAAATGTTCCATTCCAAGGAGGTTCCATATCTCCAAAGGATCTTCGGATAATTCCAAGGCTTTGTGTAAGTGATTTATTGAAGCTTGGTGGTTCCCATTTTTTGAAGCAATACTTGCTTTTTGAAGAGAGATTTCTTCATCTAGTGGATTTAACTTTTCGACATAGTCAAGCAGTTTTGAGGCAGCTTCGTACTTTTCGTCCAAGATAAAAACTTCACTTTGCAGCAACATCAATTCATGGGAGGAGGGATGTTGTTCGAGTCCCATTTTCAACGCCTTTTTTGCTAATTGATTTTCACCAAAGCCAAGATAGTGAACAATAATATCCTCAAACTCTTGGGCATCAAAAAAGTAGATGTGGTTGGTTTTGAGCATACGCTCAAATTTTGAAATTGAAGATTGGGTTTCTTCAGAGTTGAAATTTAGCATAGTGATTTTAAATCTTCTTTAATAAAGTTAAGGTCTAGATGAACTGATTTCTTTTTTGAAAAGGATTGTTTTTAACAATTTAATTAACATCCACAGACTTCATCAATAACTGATTTTAAGATTGCGCAGCCCTTTTTAATTTCTTTTTCTGTAATGGTTAAAGGCGGACTGATGCGTACTGCTTTTTTCTCCCATAGCAGCCAAAAAAGCATCAAGCCTTTATCTATGGATTTCAGTACAATTTGATTTGCAAGTTCACTGTTTTCAAAAATTGGAGCGAGCATAAGTCCAGTTCCTCTAATTTCTTTGATAGCATCGTGTTCAAGTTCCCTTCTAATCAGTGCTTCTTTAGTTTGAATTTGGTGCATTAACTTACTGTCTCGTATTTCTCTTAGTGTTGCCAAGCAAGCTGCTGCTATCAATGGATTTCCTCCAAAAGTGGTAATATGCCCCAATTTTGGTTGGTCTTCCAACAGTCGCATAAGCTCATGAGATGCGGTAAATGCTCCTACAGGAAGTCCACCTCCCATACCCTTACCCATAACAAGAATGTCTGGACTGACATTAAAATGCTCAAAGCCAAAGAATTTTCCTGTTCTACCGAAACCGGGTTGTATTTCATCTAGAATAAGCAAAGCACCTACTGCTTGGCAACGAGTCTTTACTTTTTGTAAATAGCCTTCTTCAGGTAAAATAAATCCAGCACCCCCTTGAATAGTCTCAAGAATGACGGCAGCAGTTTTGGTGGTAATTTCTTTTAAATCCTCTTCTTTGTTAAAGCGGATAAACTTTGTATCTGGAAGTAAGGGGCGATACCTCATTTTTTGATGTTCTGAACCTAACAAACTCAACGCACCGTGAGTGCTACCGTGATAGCTATTTTGAGCACCGATGAGTTCACTTCTTCCCGTTGCGCGTTTTGCAAGTTTGAGCGCCCCCTCTATCGCTTCTGTCCCTGAATTTGTCAAGTAAACTGACTCGTGATTGTGGGGGAGTAGCTCAATAAGTTCTTTGCACAAGCTTACTGCTGGAGCCTGGGCAAACTCGCCATAGACCATTAGGTGTAAGTATTTTCTGGATTGCTTCCTAATTGCTCTGGTCACCTTAGGATGACAATGACCAAGACTGCAGGCAGATACTCCAGCTACAAAGTCCAAATATTTTTTTCCTTCCGTATCAGTGAGGTAAACGCCCTTGGCTTTGGCAATTGATATACCTAAGGGTTGGGGTGTCGTCTTTGCTTGGTATTTAAGAAAGTCATCTTTAAGCATAGAACCTAGTTTTTTGTCTTTTCTAGGGTTGGTTTTTGTTCTACTGGGTATTGAAATTTTAAAATTTCAGGGAACTGTTCTTCCTGGTCATTTTCGTCAAATAGATCCTCTATAGTCTCAGGGCGCTGCACAATTCTCCACTTAAAACCTTTCAAAGTTCTGTCGTTTATAGGAAGCTCATCCTCTGGATAAACATTTCCATTTGGACTGACTAAAAAAGTTATCTCGTCGATTTGCCCATCGACAAATTGCATTTTTAAAGCGCTACAAGTGGTTTTGTCTATACCAATGAGTTGAAGGTCCTCGTCATTATAAAGGTAGTAGACCATTTCGGTATTTTTAGTAATGACAATATTGTCGAGTTTACTCTCTTTAAAGGCACCTCTCAACAGTCCTCCTTTTATCTGTTGGTAGCCATCTTCACTCAGCGTGTCTTTTTCAATAATAAAAACCCTGCCGTCAATCTTTAGAGAGTCTAGCTTGTTGGTTTTGGTATCGGAAAGCAATTGGATTTCATCTCCTGTCATTTGACTCTCATCAAACCACAGCACGGGGTTTTTTTCGTGATAATTTTTTTCCGTAAAAATTTGTTCTTGTTGCTTTGTCAATGGTTTTTTAAGCAATTTCGTCAAACCTATAGATTCATCTAAATACAAAGAATCAGATCGACCTCTTAGGTCACTTTTTAAGATTCTAACATCGTAGTAAGCTCGAAGTATACGTTTTTCTTCTGGTCCTGTAGCAACTAAAGTGTCTGCGTGAATAAAAAGAGAATCTTGATCGATAATATTGACTGCCATAGCTCTTCGCGTAATGATAGCAGAGTCTCGTTCTTTAAATATCTCACCATAATTCCCTGTGATGATGGAGTTGTTTAATGTATCAACAATACTGATATTCTTTGTAGCCGCAGCATAGTTTCGCTCACTTTCAAAATAAAGGCTGTCACCTTTAATGATTTTATTGTCGTAAAATAGGGTAGCATTTTGCTTAAAAATTCCTTTTTCACGATCCATATCGTAAAATCCACGCTCACAAAAAATAGTATAGGCTTCTCCTTCAATTTTTGAATTGCCGTAGAGATAAGCTTGATTGCTTTCAGTAAAATAATCCAATTGTTCTGAGTTGACGATATACTCAGGATTGTTTATGGTTACATCGGAGATAAATCGGTATTTTTTTTGATCCATAAAGTACTGTCCCTGATTGCTAGTCAGTGTACTAGTGCTGTCAACAATCACTCCTGGAGTATTGTAAAAAGCCTTTTCATTGATTCGATCCAGATTGAGTTCTTCTGTTCTCAAGGTCATATCAGGGCGTTCTAGATAAACATTACCTTTGGCAAATGCAGTTTTGGTTTCTCCATCGTATTCGATGGTTTTACAAGTCATTCGCAGACTGTCACCTTGAGTAAATATTACTTTTCCCAAAGCTCTAAAATAGTTTTGTTTAGAGTAAAAAAAGGCTTGATCGGACTCAATTAGTGCCCCTTCATGAAAGAGTAGTACTCTTTTATCATCTGATTTAAAAAGAATGTTGGCACCTGGAAAGCGCTCTTGATCTTGAGTAGATCCACCCGCTTGTCGGATTTCAATAATTTTAGACTCTTGAGAAAAAAGCGATCCTAAAAAAAACTGAGCAATCAATACTGCGCTAATACAAAATGACGGCTTCATTGGATTTTAACTTATCTATATATCGTTTGTGCTCGGTCGGGCCCTACAGAAACAATTTTTATTTGAGTTTCTAAAGCCTTTTCTAGATAATCGATGTAATCTAGGAAGTTTTTAGGAAATTGAGTCACCTCGTTCAGTTGAGTCAAATCTTCTTCCCAACCATCGAGTTCTTCGTATAAGGGTTGAATATCCTCAGTTGAAATATCATAGGGTAGATAATCTTGTACCCCTTCTTTAGTTTGATAAGCAGTACATACTTTGATTTTGTCAAAACCTGAGAGTACATCGCCTTTCATCATCATCAGTTGGGTTACTCCATTTATTTTGATGGCGTATTTTAGTGCGACCAAATCCAGCCAGCCACATCTTCTCGAGCGACCTGTAGTTGCACCAAATTCATTTCCTACTCTACCCATGGTTTCGCCATCTTCATCAAAAAGTTCGGTTGGAAAAGGACCACTTCCGACTCGAGTAGTATAGGCTTTAAAAATTCCAAAGACATCTTTGATTTTATTTGGAGCAACACCCAAACCTGTACAAGCACCAGCTGCTGTGGTTGTGGAAGAGGTTACGAAAGGATAGGTTCCAAAATCAACATCCAAAAGAGATCCTTGAGCTCCTTCCGCTAATATTTTTTTTCCTGCTTTTTGAGCTTGGTGTAAATAGTGCTCACTATCTACCATATTGAATTTTCTGAGAGCATCAATACTTCTTAAAAATACCCGTTCCATTTCCTCAAGATTGTACTCTATAATGGCATCAAAATTTTTGAGTATCTCTAAATGCTTATTGGTTAACTTCTGAAATTTTTCATCCCAATTTGAAGCAAATATATCTCCCACTCGAATTCCATTGCGCCCGGTTTTATCCATATAAGTGGGTCCTATTCCCTTTAATGTCGAGCCAATTTTGGCTTTTCCTTTAGAAGCCTCAGAAGCAGCGTCCAAAAGCCGGTGTGTGGGAAGGATCAGATGAGCTTTTTTGGAAATCAATAACTTCTCATCAAAGTTGATGTTGTAAGGGGCTAAGTTTTCGATTTCCTGCATAAAAATCACAGGATCAATCACTACTCCATTTCCTATTAAGTTTACTGCTTTTGGGTGGAAAATCCCTGAAGGTATGGTGTGTAAAACATGCTTGTTTCCTTCAAACTCTAAAGTATGACCAGCGTTTGGCCCTCCTTGAAATCTAGCGATAATATCGTATGAGGAGGTCAATACATCCACAATTTTCCCTTTCCCTTCGTCACCCCACTGGAGTCCGAGTAGTAAATCTACCGTCATGCTTTTTTAGGATTTAGTTTTTTTTTTAGTACCGTAAAAGTATAAAGAATGCTTGTGTATATCAACATCAAAAACCTCTTCTATGGTTTTTTTTATTTGCTGTATTCTCGGGTCACAAAATTCTTTTACTTCTCCGCTATCAGTAAGTATAATATGGTCGTGTTGGTGATCAAAATATGATTTTTCGTATTGAGCCTGTCCACTTCCAAATTGATGTTTACGTACAAGACCGCAAGCCAATAAAAGTTCAATGGTATTGTACAAAGTAGCTCTACTAACTCGGTAATTTTTATTTTTCATTTTGATATAAAGCGATTCGATATCAAAATGCTCCTTGCTGTCGTAGATTTCGAAGAGTATTGCAAAACGTTCAGGTGTTTTGCGATGCCCATGCTGGTCTAAAAAGTTGATGAAAACATCCTTAACAACTTCTTGATTTGAATTATTTGCAACCATAGATCTACAAAGATAGTTATAAAGAGTTACTCGCGAACAATTTTATCGATACCGTTCACTTTTGACAGAGTCATGACCAGCTTATCTAAAATGGTTTTGTTTTGGACAGTGAGTTGAATCATTCCAGTGAAGAATTGATCTTCAGAATCAAAATTGATTTTATTAATATTGACATTTTTGGTGTTGGAAATCATACGGGTGACTTCATTGACCAACCCTTTTCGATCAATCCCACTTAATTTCAGTACTGCAGCAAACTCATCGGATGAGGAATCAATCCATTTGGCTGGAATGACTCGGTAGGCAAAGTTTGATTGTAAGCTAAGTGCATTAGGACATTCTTTATGATGGACTTTTATCCCTTCATTTACAGTAATGAATCCAAATACAGCATCACCTGGAATTGGGTTGCAACAGTTGGCAAAGCTATGTGCTAAAGGTTCCTTTTCTTTTCCGAACACAAGTTGATCGAATTTCTCTGTGATTTCATTTGAAGTATTGGGGTTGTTGTTTTTCTTTGATTTAATTCGACGTTTAAAGAAGTTGAGAACAGAGTTTTGATAGTCGCTAGCAAATTCTTTAAGTTGCTTGTTGTCTAGGGTACCAATACCCATTCTGTAAAATAAATCTTGACTGCTTTCAAACTTAAAATAATTTAGCATTTTTTGAATGGTTTTATCATTCAGATTTATCTTAAGCTGTTTGAGCTTCCTTCTCAGCATTTCTTTACCCTCTTCCGCTAGGATTTTCTTTTCTTCATTGAGGGAAGACTTGATAATAGAACGAGCACGAGAGGTTACCACAAAATCGAGCCAGTTTTTGGAAGGCTTGATATTGTCTGAAGTGATTACCTCAATTTGATCTCCACTTTGGAGTTCTTTACTCAGAGGGACTAAACGCTCATTGACTCGAATCCCACGTGTTTTTTTTCCGATATCGGTATGGATTGCAAAAGCGAAGTCTAGAGCGGTGGCTCCTTGTGGAAGTGATTTTAAATCACCTTTGGGTGTAAACACAAAAATTTCTTTAGCGTAAAGATTGAGTTTAAAATCTTCAACAAAATCTACAGCATTTCCAGAATTGTTTTCCAATACCTCTTGCAGTCGGTTGAGCCAACTTTCTATACCAATATCTTTTTGATCTCCTTGTTTGTACTTGTAATGAGCCGCATAACCTTTTTCAGCGATTTCATGCATTCGTTCAGAACGAATCTGAATTTCTATCCATTTGTTTTGAGGTCCCATTACCGTAATGTGAAGGGCTTCGTATCCATTCGATTTGGGTGCAGAAATCCAATCGCGCAAGCGCGTAGGGTTAGGAGTGAAATGATCGGTTACTATGGAATAGATTTTCCAAGCTAAAAGTTTTTCTTTTGCTCGAGTACTCTTAAATACGATCCGCATTGCAAATTTGTCAAAAATCTTCTCAAACGGAATATTTTGGGTAAGCATTTTCCGATGAATTGAATAGATGGACTTGCTTCTCCCTTTAATAAAGTACTTGAGACGCTCCTTATCTAATTCTTCAGAAAGAAATTTAGAAAAGGTTTTGATGTATTCCTCTTGAGCTTCGTAACTTTCCTCAATCTTACTTTTAATGGATTGATAACGCTGAGGTTCGGTGTATTTTAAACTCAGGTCCTCCAATTCTGTTTTGACATTGTACAAGCCAATTCGGTGTGCCAAAGGGGCGTAGATATAGAGTGTTTCTGAAGCAATTTTAACTTGCTTGTATTCAGGCATTGCATCCATAGTTTGCATATTGTGCAAACGATCAGCGATTTTAATAATGATGACACGAACATCATCATTTAATGTCAACAGCATTTTTCTAAAATTCTCTGCCTGAAGCGAAATATTTTTATCTTTTTTAAGACTGGAGATTTTAGTTAAGCCATGAACAATTTTGGCAACTGTATTTCCTAGAAGTCGTTCGATATCCTCAAGAGTAAAGCGGGTGTCTTCGACTACGTCGTGGAGAAGTGCAGCACAAATAGAAGTAGCATCGAGACCGATTTGTTGGGCGACTATTTTTGCAACGTTGATGGGGTGGAAAATATAAGCCTCTCCAGATTTTCTTCTCTGGTCGCTATGCGCCTCAACAGCAGTGTCAAAAGCTAGGCGAATCATCTTTTTGTCTTTTTCGCTTAGTGTTTGATAGCTGATACGGAGCAGTTCTTTATACTGCTTGGCAATTTCTTTATTTTCTAATTCTTCGTCAACAATCATTTAAATAGTAATATACTAAAGATTTTAATGCGTCTGTTATTCAATTTTTTTTCTTCTAGCTTGATACATCAAAATCCCTGCCGAAACAGATAAATTTAATGAATCTACTTTTGATGACATGGGAATAATTAAATGTTGATGGGAGGCCTCAAGCCAATTTTCATTCAGGCCAGTACTTTCGGTTCCCATAACCAAGGCACAGGGAGTTTTGTAATCAAAATCATCATAAGCAAGTGCATCGGGCTGAATTGCTGCGGTTGCAATAAAAAATTCTTTTTCATTTAAATAAGTGATGACTTCATCAGAAGTTCCGATTGCAGTCGGTAAAGCAAAAAGGCAACCTAAACTAGAGCGGATACTGTTTGGGTTGTAAAAATCTGTTTTGGGATTGGCAATGATGACTCCATCAAAATCTGCCGCAGCAGCTGTGCGGTACAAAGCTCCAATGTTTCCAGGCTTTTCAGGTGCTTCAATGACTAAGATTAGGGCGTTTTTCTTTAATTCAAATTCAGTTAAACTATGATTTTTTGATTCTGCAATTGCCAAAATCTTTTCTGATCCTGAGCGAAAACTGGTTTGTTCAAAAATACTATTGGAAACTAAAAAATGATCTGCCTCACTTAATTTTGTTCTGAGGTCTTGGAATTCAGATTCAAATCCTTCCTCTATAAAAAGTCCAGTTATCTTGTAATTTCCTGCGGTAGCTTTTTCAAGTTCACGCATACCTTCGATAACAAATACTCCTTGTTTTTTACGTTCTCGTGACTTTTGAGAAAGCATTCTTAGGCGTTTGATTTCTGGATTTTTACTACTGGATAAATATTTCACTGAAATAAAGGTGTTTGATATCGCATAACTCTAACAAAGAAATGAATAATATTATTCGGGTGCTAATTCTCTTTCCAAAGTATGTGCGACAACCATGCCCACCATGGCATTGTAACTTAGAATTCCCTTTGCTTGTCCATTTACCTTTAAATAAGAATCATATCCTTTTTTAAAATAGGGTTCAAAAGGATTTTGGAATTTTTTCCAAAAATCAGAAAGCTGTTGAAAATTCTTAAAAACCCCAGGCCTTAAGTTTAAAAGTTGATTTTTTGCTTTTTCTGGATTGGCTTTACAAAGCTCAGAATAGCAATAGCGCAGGGCAAAGCTGTAGCCAGAAAACTGTATAAAAGGGTCTGAGTGAAAGGCACAGCTGTAGTAGGCTACAAAATTGGCTTCTGATTCTGACGCAATTCCCAATTGATGCGCCATTTCATGAGCGGCAGTAGTGATGTAGTTTAATTTAGGTATTTTACTATTGACCTGAGATTCTAAGGTTAAGGGGTTGAGATAGCCTGCGAAACCCATATAACTTAGCACTGTACTCCAGAGTGAGTTTTTTAAATAAGGTTGGGTCTTAAAATCAGCTAGTTTGAAGCTGAAATTGGCTTGAAGTTGTTCTTTGATTTCAATTTTTGAATAAGGGATTTGAACAGCTACACTATCGGTATGAGTCAGACTTTGATGAAGTTTATTGGTGGACTCAATCATGGACTTCAAGGTCTGTTCCAACTGATCTTCATTGTATTCTAAATTGTAGTTTAATTTCTTATTTAATGGGATTCGGTAATAATTGAGACCCCAAAGCAAATGAAAGAACAAACTCAACAAAGAAGCAGCAGCTAAAGTATTTAGAATTAAAGTTCGAACCTTTAGCTTTCTTTTAAAAAGTCGTACTGTGTTCCATATGATATAAACGATGGCAAGTCCATAAGCCAGATCGCCAATTGAAAAGGGGAGAGCTGAAAAGAAAAAACGCTGCAGCTTAAAAAATACTGGATAAACCTTTAGACTGTAAATTTGTTCTATCCAAAGGGATTGATTTTTAATCAGATGAATGCTTAACCACTGGACAGGCAGTAAGAAAACGAGTAACCATTTGGTCTTATTCATTTGTTTTAAAGGATTTAGTTTATAGAAACTAAGAAACTAAAATTTCAAGTACAATCTAAAATAAAAAGGGAAGCAATTGCTTCCCTTAATGTTGTATCAATCGACACTTACGACCTCAACTTCAAAAATCAAATCTGATTGAGGAGGAATTCCTTGAACACCATTTGCTCCATAAGCTAGAGTATAGGGGAGGAATAAAGTAGCTTCGTCCCCTTGACTGAGTAATCGAAGTCCTTCTTTAAATCCCTCAATCATACTGTCTTCTGGTCCAACGGTAGCTTGAATTGGATTGTATTGATTGGCATTTTTGCGTTGAATATTGACTTGGTTATTAGCCTCTGCAATTTCGAGCTTGCTGGTTTCAAGTAAGGTTCCGTCAATAAAATATACTGCGTAATGAACCGTAGCCTTATTGGTTGATTTTACCGCAGCTCCGCTTCCTTTTGTGGTTATCTGATACTGAAGTCCTGATTTAGTCGTAGTTGCTTTGCTTTTTAGCGCATCAAATTTTGAAACATTTGTTTCTTTAATGGCGTTGAGTTTTGCTTCTCGTTCTTTAGCAATAATTTCTTTTTGATCGAAATAAGTGACAAATACATCTGGAGCATCAAATTGTTTAGCCTCTTTTCCTTTTCTTATGATGACAACTTCTTCAATTTGGTCATTTTGCTGTATGCTATCTACCACTTCTTGTCCCGATATAACCTCTCCAAAAACGGAGTGTTTTCCGTCCAGCCATGGCGTAGCTTTATGAGTGATAAAAAATTGACTGCCATTGGTTCCAGGTCCTGCATTCGCCATAGATAGCACACCAGGTCCTTTGTGAGACAGATCGGTAAATTCATCATCAAATTTATATCCAGGTCCACCAGATCCAGTACCAGTTGGGTCTCCCCCTTGAATCATAAAATCAGGAATGACTCGATGAAATTTAATGCCGTTGTAATATTTTTTAGATTTAAATTCTTCACTGACTTTAGGATTTTCACCCTCACTTAATGAGACAAAATTTGCTACGGTAATGGGAGCTTTGTCATAGGCCAGCTTTAAGAGTATGGACCCTTTGTTGGTTTGTATATCAGCATACAGTCCAGACTCCAAGTCGGGATGCTGTGTTTTACATCCCGTAATGAATGCGGTAGCGAGTGCGAGTAATAAGATTTTTTTCATTTGATGATTTTAGAAATTATTAATTAAGGGCGATTTAAACGTTCAATTGTAAAGCGGAGTGGCTGGTTGATTCCTATTTTATCTCCATCTCCTTGATAACTGTAGCAAAGGTAGGAAGGAAAAAGAAATACCACAACTTCATTGGGTTTCATCATTCTTAAAGCTACTCTCAAGGCTGGTAAGAGTTCTTCTTCGTCTATGGAGTACTCAACAATTCCAAGGCTATCTTTTTCGTAGATGATGTTTTGATCTAAATCTTCGATTTCATATTGAAAGTGAACTAGATCACCCTTGACAGGAAGGGGGGTATTGGCTGTTGTTTTTTTAACATAGGCATAGAGAAAGCCAGCCTCAGATTTTCGAAAATCCAAAAGACTATCCTTTTCTGCACTTTCAAACAAGAGTTGCTCTTCTTGCAACAGTAATTCTTTGTTTCTTTGGGCAGAACTGTTTAAAAATAGAGTTCTTTCCTTATTAAGCGGAGCACGGGGTTCTATCTGTGCGCATGAGAAAAAGCAAATTGAAAATACCAATACTCCAATTGTTTTCATTCTCTTAAAATTGATTTGCAATTTCAGCAACTGCTGTTTTGAAGCGATGCACTGTTTTTTCCATAGAATCTTTAGACATACCTCCAGCAGCATTGTGATGTCCTCCTCCTTCGAAATAGGTTCTAGCGAATTCATTCACAGAAAACGAACCCTTAGAACGGAATGACATTTTGATTTTCCCCTCTTTTTCGTTTTCAATCATGATACAGGCAAATTGAACTCCTTCTAAACTTAAACCATAGTTGACAAAACCCTCTGTATCGCCCTTTTGATAGTCACAGGAGTTGAGTTCTGCTTGCTTCAAAGTGATGAAAACAACAGGAAGAGATTCGATTTGGTTGAGGTTGGACAGCGCAATTCCTAACAGTTTTAATCTGTTAAATGAAGAACTGTCATAGATGTTTTGATGTATCGCTGTTCCGTCTGCACCACTTTCTACAAGCTTTGCAATAGCTTTGTGAGTTTCTGCTGTAGTAGAGGGGTATCTGAATGAACCCGTATCAGTCATAATACCTGTATAAAGACAACTTGCTATTTCTTGAGTAAACCCCTTTGAATTCAATTCAGTGATAAGACGGTAAATCATCTCACAAGTTGAACTCATCTTGGGATCAGAATACATCAATTCTGCATAATCTTCAGGAGACTCGTGATGATCAATCATGACCTTTTCTGCTTTTGCATTTGAAACTAGATCACCCAAGGTGTCGATTCGACTTAAGGCGTTAAAATCTAGGGTAAAAATCAGATCAGCCTCTTCAATTTTTTTCTCTGCAAGTTCTTTTTTTTGATTGTAAATCAGAATTTGCCCCTGGCCAGGCAGCCAGTTTAAAAATTTGGGATAATCATTAGGTGAAATGATGAGCGCTTCATGATTTTCATTTAGGAGAAAGTGCATCCAAGCCAAAGTACTGCCTAAGGCGTCTCCATCTGGATTTTTATGTGGGATGATTACTGCCTTTTTAGGGGTTTGAAGACGTTGCTTGAGTGTCGATATAAAGTCTTTTTCCATGCTGCCGCTAAGATACCATTTTCACTTAAGTCAGCCCTTCTACTCAATTTATTTTTTCATATTGGAGAACTTTAGCAGAATTATCATTCCCTTTAAATTTCATTTAGTAATTTTGGCGCAAATAAAAAAAATGGCTAACAAAACTTTAATGATGATAAAGCCCGACGCAGTTGAGAACGGGCACATAGGAAATATTCTTGAAAAAGTTACTTCAGCTGGTTTTAAAATCAAGGCATTAAAATTGACCCAGCTTACAAAAAGAGATGCAGAAGCTTTCTATGAGGTTCACAACGAGCGTCCTTTTTTTGGCGAATTGGTCAGTTTTATGACACGTGGGCCTATAGTTGCTGCTTTATTGGAAAAAGAAAACGCAGTAAGTGATTTTAGAACCTTGATTGGTGCTACTAACCCCGCTGAAGCAGCTGAGGGGACCCTTAGAAAGCTATACGCTACCTCTATGGGTGAAAATGCCGTTCACGGTTCTGATAGCGATGAAAATGCTTCGATTGAAGCAGCCTTTCATTTTTCGCAAAGAGAGTGCTTCTAGATTAGAGCAATTTTTTGTACATAATCTCCCTCTAAATGCTCATTGATGTGCTTGACTAAATCGTCTAATCCGTAACTCAATTCCATTTTTAGAGGAGCAGAATGAAGTGTTACGTAGAGGGTGTTGTGAGAAAACCGAACATTATCGGTATAGCTGGCTATATGTTCTCCCATGGTCTCTGCCCATGCATTACATATCCTAATTTGCTGAACACCTTTTTTAAGTGGCTTTTGGGCAATAATATCCTTTAAGACAGACTTGATGGGTTTGGGCTCGTATTTGTCTTTTGGATCACTCATTGAATTCTGTTAATTTACTGATTAAAGGTCTTTTGTAGTGAAAACTTCGGCCTTGGTGAAATAGGACAAGCTTCTGAGAATCCAATTTTTTGATTGTTTTTTGCCACACATTCCAAGGAGAGTTAAATTGAATTTTAAAAGTACCATTATCTTCTTTAATTTCAAACGGTATATTACTTTCAGTAGTTAAAAAACTTCCATCGAGTTGAGGGGCGACTTTTTTATAAAATCCCTTGCCATTTTTCATTGAATAAAAGTCATAAAGGGGATTGGATTGTTTGCTTTGGAAAGTCTCATTTTCCTGCTGCACAAAATCAATTTCCCAATATCCGTTCAGTTGATTTAACTCAAGCTTGGAGTTTTTTTGGCATGCGAATAAGACAGCAAATACTAAAAGTAAAATTCCTTTTTTCAAGACTTATAATTTAAAAATTTCATAGCCTGCTTTAGTGTTTTCTAAGGCATTCAAAGTGCGGTCCTCGTGGGTATCGGTAATGAATATTTGACCAAAATCATTTTGATCTACTAAAGCGACAATTTGAGACACTCTCTTTTGATCTAGTTTGTCAAAGGCATCGTCAAGTAATAAAATTGGAGCACCTCCAGTCTGAGACTTTAAAAAGTCAAACTGTGCTAATTTTAGGGCTACTAGGAACGTTTTTTGTTGCCCTTGACTACCAAACTTTTTGATGGGTTGACCGTCTTTTAAAAACAAAACATCATCCTTGTGAATTCCAACACTGGTATATTGAATCATCCGATCTTTAGCTAAACTAGACTTCAGCATATCTTGGTGCAATGCGTCATTAAGTTGACTCTCGTATTCAAGACTGACCAATTCATCCTGGCCGCTGATTTCTTGATAGCGTGATTTAAAAATGGGAATAAAAGCTTCCATAAATCTTTTACGACTTTCATAGATGGGGGTACTTCGCTCTACCAATTGCTCGTTGTAAATTTCAAGCGTATCCTGATCAAAAGTTTGATTTATGGCAAAGTATTTTAGCAGGGCATTCCTTTGTGAAAGTATTTTAGTGTATTCCATCAGATGCTGTAAAAAGACTTTATCTGTTTGCCCTATCACTCCATCTATAAATTTTCTTCTTGTGCTACTACCCTCAGAGATGAGGTCACGATCTGAAGGTGATATGATGACCGTTGGGATTAAACCGATATGATCAGCAAGTTTTTCGTAAACTTTTCCATTGCGTTTTACTATTTTTTTCTGTCCTTTTTTTAAACTGCAAATAATTTTTTCTTCTCGTTCTTCTTTTTCAAACCTACCTTCAAGAACAAAAAACTCCTGTCCAAATTGGATGTTTTGCACTGCGACAGGATTAAAGTAGCTTTTTCCTAGGGCTAGATGGTAAATTGCATCTAACACGGTGGACTTTCCTACACCATTATCCCCAACAAAGCAATTAATCTTTGGATTGAGCTCAAAAGTTCTAGAACTGATGTTCTTGTACTGAGTAAGGGTGAGTTGTTTTAAAAGCATGAATTGCAAAAATAATAACTTAGATGCTAGCTTTAAGCTTTTTGAATTAGAATAAAAAGACTAATTTTACGCGCTAAAATAAGTTACCATGGCAACATACAAAAAACGAGGGGCAAAAAAATCCATCACTGCGAGCAAGGAGAATGAAGTTGTTCAGGAAAGTACAACCGCAGAGGTATTTGAAACACTAGATACCACCGCGAATAAAACTGAGGAGTGGGTTGTCAAATACCAAAATTTTATTTTGGGATTTATAGGAGTTGTGGCCATAGGTGTCTTGGGTTATCTTGGTTATAAAAATTTTGTTGTAGAGCCAAAAGCTCAAGAGGCTGTAAGTGAACTAAATCAAGCTCAGTATTATTTTGAGTTGGCGGTTAACAGTATTGAGTCTGATTCGCTTTACCGAAGAGCCCTTAATGGGGGAGAAGGAAAGTATGGTTTTTTAGACATTATTGAAAACTACAAAGGAACACCTGCGGCAAAACTGGCTACTTACAGTGCTGGGATGGCCTATCTCAATTTAAAAGAATACGAAAATGCAATAACCTATCTAGATCAATTTAAGGCTGATGATATTTTATTAAGTGCTTTAGCAAAAGGGGCCATAGGAGATGCTTTTGCACAATTAGGACAGATAGATGACGCTTACGACTACTATATCCAAGCCTCTAAGGTGAGTGAAAATATGTATTCTACGCCCAAATACCTTTATAAGGCAGCCATGTTGGGTGCTGAAAATGGTAAAATCAAGCAAGCTATTTCCTTTTTAGAGCGGATTGAAAAAGAATATCCTAAAGCAGAAGAAGCTAAATGGGTAGCAGTCCAAAAGGGCAAACTTGAACACATGAACCCCTAAGGACATGGCAACTGCCAATCTTTCTGCATACGATTTTAATGCTGTTCCTGACGGAAGTCCTTTTACAATACATTTAGTCGTTTCCCAATGGAACAATGAAATCACTAAAGCCTTATGTGATGGTGCTGTGACAACCTTAGAGCAGCAAGGAGTAAAAAGTTCAAATATTAAAATTTGGGAGGTACCAGGAAGTTTTGAATTGATTTACGGTTCCAAAAAAGCTCAGTCTTCAAATCCCGATGCTGTAATTGCCATAGGAAGTGTGATCAAAGGAGAGACCATGCACTTTGATTTTGTATGTCAAGCGGTATCACAAGGGATCAAAGACCTGAATGTGCTTTCTGATGTACCTGTGGTTTTTTGTGTTTTGACAGACGATACTTACCAACAAGCAAAAGATCGAAGTGGTGGAAAACATGGAAATAAAGGGACTGAGGCTGCTGTAGCTGCTTTACAGCTGAGTAAACTTCGAGCTGCTCAATAAGCGAACTTTCTCAGGTCTGGATGACGACATTTTCATCCCTTTCTTGTATTTTTGAGTTATGTTAAAGTCCAGTTTATTTAAACTAAGAAAAAACCGTAGGTATAATTATACCCCTCGATATTACAAAGGTAAAGAAGAAGGTAATCTGTACGATTTTGATTCTAAGTTTTCAAAATATCGAGATACATACAACAGCAATGACTTTGGTCAGCAGTGGAAAGAAGCACGTATGCAAATGCGGACTCGAAAAAATAGATCCATATCCTTGCGTTTGCTTATCATAATTTTAATACTCGTTTTTTTAGCACTCTATATATTGGATTTTGACCTCAGCCTTTTTATGTCACAAAATTAATGTCTGCTAAAATCTCGCTCTTACCGGATCATGTTGCTAATCAAATTGCAGCAGGTGAAGTTATTCAAAGACCTGCTTCTGTGGTTAAAGAGCTGCTTGAAAATGCTGTTGACGCCAATTCCACAAGTATCCAATTGGTGATAAAAAATGCGGGGAAGACCCTAGTTCAGGTAATCGATGATGGGCAGGGGATGAGCAATACTGACCTGCGTTTAGCCTTTGAACGGCATGCTACCTCTAAAATTAACCTAGCCGAGGACTTATTTGCGCTTACCACCAAGGGTTTTCGAGGTGAAGCATTGGCATCCATTGCAGCTATTGCACATGTTGAAACACATACTCGAACTGAAGATGATAAGGTTTCCCATTGTTTAAAAATTGAAGGGAGTAAGGTAGTCGATCAGTCCTTATCCACCCAACCCAAAGGCACATCAATAGCCGTAAAAAGCCTCTTTTACAATATTCCAGCAAGAAGAAATTTTCTAAAATCTGATCAGGTAGAACTGCGCCATATAATCGACGAATTTCATCGAGTGGCACTTGCTCATCCTGAAATTAAATTTCAGTTTTACAATAATGGAAGCGAATTGTTTGATCTGCCTGTTTCAGGAGTTAAAAAGCGTATAGCTACTGTATTTGGTTCGAAATGGGAGTCCCAATTGGTTCCTGTAGAGGAAAAAACCTCACTAGCCGAAATCAAAGGATTTGCTGTCAAACCCGAATTTGCAAAGAAGACAAGGGGACAGCAATTTTTTTTCGTCAACAATCGATTTATTAAAAGTCCATTTCTACACCATGCGGTTAGTGCCGCATTTGAAGGGCTTTTGAGGCCAGGGTATCAGCCAGGATATTTTTTGTATTTGACTGTAGACCCTAAAACTATTGATATCAATATTCACCCTACCAAGACTGAGGTAAAATTTGAAGAAGAGCAAAGTTTGTACGCCATATTAAGGTCAGCTGTAAAGCACAGCCTTGGAATTTTTCAGGTAATGCCTACCCTTGATTTTGAGCAAAACACTTCTATGGAAGTCCCCTATTCATTCAAGGATAAGACTGCAGTACCACCTCCTATTGAAGTTGATTCTAACTTCAATCCTTTTAAAAATGAGGGTAGCTCCAGATTGACTTCATCTAAAAAAGACCCACAGTGGGAGGGGCTTTATTCTGGTTTGCAAGCTGAAGAAATTACTTCTATCAAACCCCCTCAAGAGTCCTTGATGGAGGTTTCAGAAGCCCCCAGAGTTTTTCAGTTATTTGCAAAGTATATTGTTTGTCCCTTAAAAACACATATGTTGGTTATTGACCAGGGGAGGGCACATCAGCGCGTATTATACGAGCGATTTTTAAATGCGATAACCAATAAAAAAGGAGTAAGTCAACAGCTACTTTTTCCACTGGAGGTAGAGATGAACCCCCAGCAACATGAACAGTTTACTCATATTGAGGGAGCACTGGAAATGTTGGGCTTTCAATTGGTACTTAAAGAAAATAAATTACTCATCAAAGGAGCGCCAGACCATTGTCCTACAGCTAAAATTGAAGGAGTTATCGAGTCTCTTCTAAGCGAGCAACAGGAAGAATCAAGTTTGGAACATTTTAGCCATGCAGACCAGGTTGCAAAAACCATGGCAAGGAGCTTAGCGATAAAGTCTGGGGAGCTATTAGACCCCAAAGAGCAGCAAGCCTTACTCGATGATTTTTTTGGTTGTAAGGAAACTACTGTATCCCCATTTAATCGTCAGATTTTTATTACTTTAGAAAAGACAGAGATCGAACAAAAGCTGAATTAATGCGAAATATCACAGACACAGTAAAACACCTTTTAATCATCAATGTAATTTTTTTCATTGCAACGATTGCTCTAGGCGAAATTGTTTTTGATTTATTCGCACTTCATTATCCTTCCAACCCTAAATTTCAATTTTGGCAGCCCTTGACTCATATGTTTATGCATGGAGATTTGGGACATATATTTTTTAATATGTTTGCGCTCTATATGTTTGGGATACCTATAGAACAAATGTGGGGTCGGAATAAATTTATCTTCTTTTACCTCTCCACAGGTTTTGGAGCTGCGGCTTTACAACTGGGCTTGTATTATTTTCAAGTCAATGAGGTTTCTGAACTGCTCATTGCTCAAGGCCAAACGGGGAGTCAAATTGCAACTTTTTTTGAGACCCGTGACTTATCTTATACATTAATTGAACAGATTGGACAAGAAAAACTACTCTCAGGTTTGTCTGCATATAAAGCGGTAATGGTTGGTGCATCTGGTGCGCTTTACGGAGTTTTAGTTGCCTTTGCTTTTTTATTTCCAAATGCCCGTTTGATGCTGTTGTTTCCACCCATACCAATCAAAGCCAAAGTGCTCGTTCCACTGCTTATTTTGGGAGATTTATTTTTTGGATTTACTTCCTATTCCATTGGGCCCATTGCTCATTTTGCCCATGTGGGAGGGGCAGTCACAGGCTTGATTATGATGTGGTATTGGAAAAAAACTCAATTTGACCAAAATCGCTGGAATTAATGAATTTTCAAGACCAACTACGGTATCGTTTGCAACAATTGAATGAGGCTGAAAAGCTAATTCTTATCAATGTTATTTGCTTTGTTTTACCCTTGTTTTTAAAGACCCTCTTTTATTTATTTAACATTCCCTCAAATGTTATGATAGGTTGGTTTGAATTGTCTGCAGAATGGAGTGACTTGCTGTTTAAGCCATGGACAATCTTTACTTATAGCTTTATGCATTCTGGATTTTTTCATCTTTTTTGGAATATGTATCTCTTGTATTTTGCTTCTCGTTTGTTTCTGAATTTATTTTCACCGAGGACATTTTTTAACGTATACTTTTTAGGTGTGCTTCTCGGAGGCCTGACATTTATGTTGAGTTATTCTGTTTTCCCCGCTTTTCAATATGCATCCCCAATCATGGTGGGTGCCTCTGCTGGGGTAATGGCAGTCTTGATTTTTATGGCAACCTATTCCCCTGACCTAGAGGTAAGGATCATTTTTTTCAATGTAAAACTCCGTTATTTAGGCATTGCCTTTGTATTATTGGATGTGATTCAAATTCCCTATGGTAACGCTGGTGGCCATTTAGCTCACCTTGGTGGTGCTGCACTTGGTTACTTATATGTTAAGCGTTTGGATCAAGGTGTGGACATAGGATTACCCTTTGAAAATTTTACAAATCGAGTGTTAAATCTGTTTAAAAAGCAGTCTAAACTCAAAACAGTACATAAAAGAAAAGCTAGTTCGAATTCAAAAAAGAAAGTAACTACTCAAGAAGTAGATCAAAGTAAAATTGATTCTATACTAGACAAGATTAGTAAATCAGGCTACGACAGCCTCACCCAAAAAGAAAAAGACTTCCTTTTTCAGGCTGGAAAAAAGAAATAGGTGAGTAGAAGAACTAGAAAGAGACCGTTTTTATTTAAGATGCTCCTCATCTTAAACATACTTTTTTTAGTCCTTCAACTTGCGAGTATGGGTGTTTTGGGAGGGTTTGTCAATATTCCACTACTTACCCTTATTGTCCCTTTGCTGTGTGTGATCAATCTTGTTTTTTTTACGATTTGGATGCTTCGTTTTCAGTGGCCAGCAATGCTTTTTATAGGGGTATTGGCAATCAGTTTACAAGAATGGCAACTGCTATATCAATTTGAAAATAGGGGGATTCCAACCTCCAAGGGCTTAAATGTGATGAGTTATAATGTGCGTTCGTTTAATCGCTTTAAATGGCTTGAAGATGATAATGTTTCAAGTTCAATCGAAAGTTTTGTAAACGAGACTAATGCCGATGTAATTTGTTTTCAAGAGTTTTCAAAGGATCAAGCTCCAAGCTTTAAAGATTATCCTCACCAAGTTTTTAAGCCCTATGTAAAAGATGGAAAAATTGGTTCTTCGATTATTTCCAAATACCCCTTAGTGAATTCTAAAGTAATATCCTTTGAAGGTTCTCAAAACGGTGGAATGCAAAGCGATTTGATTTGGAAAAAGGACACTTTGAGGTTTTATAACCTTCATTTTGAATCTTTTCGACTCAATCGAGCGGATAGTTTGATCAGTTCTAATTATTCTGAAAAGATTAGAAGAAAGTTACAAGCTGTTTTTGAAATCCAAAAAGAGCAGGTAAGCCAATTTAATACCTTAAGTCAGTCCAGTCCCTACCCAGAAGTTGTTTGTACTGATCTTAATAACAATGCTTTTTCATTGCCCTATAAATTATTGAGTAAGTCTCGTGTTGATAGTTTTACAGAAGGGGGTACTGGACTAGGTGCAACCTACTATTTTTCCAGTCTACCCCTACGAATAGATTTTATATTTACCTCCAAAGCCTTAACAGTAATTGACTATGACACCCACGGGGTTAAATTATCCGATCACAGACCAATTTCAGCAAAACTAAATAAAGGTTAATTTATTAAAGCTGTATGCTTTTTAAGGTAACTTAAAGTATCAGGCCCTAAATTGAAAAGTAAATCGATGATGCTCAGGTTGGGTATAAACCCATTTTTTTCCTCAAAAACCTGTCTGTAAGGGTCAAAATTGATTTCTAAACTTTTTTTGGCATTAACCAAGCTATCCATTCTTTGGTGGGTATGCTCGTTCCACTCTACAACTTTATAAGACATAGAAAACTCAATTAATTCCATTATTTTATTTAGCAAGTCAAGATTGAATTGCATGAGATGCGTTACTTCCTCTTTGAAAAAAGGAATTAAATCTGCTTCGTAAAATTCAAAGTAAGGAGAAGATCGATAGGCAGCGCAAATTGATTTCCAGTGTTGTTTTTGCCATGCGGTTGTGTCTGCAATTTGTACCTCCTCTTCTTTTTGATGCGACTTACTTTTATTGTGTACAATCGGTAGGGTTAATTTAAGTTTTCCGTTTGCTCCATAGATTTCAGTTCGATTTCTATATGTCTGCTTCTGGAAATGGGTATCTCTTACAAAATAAAGCTGTTTTTGAGCTACTATCCAGCTGCAATAATAAATATTGGGAAGATAAGCCGGACTCACTACAGCGGTCATGCTGCTTTTTTATTTTTCTTTCTGCGGTAAAAAACAAAACCTTGCCAAATGACAATTACACCGGCAAAATATGGGAAATAGGAGAGGCGTTCACCAGGGCCATCAACTGTGGTAAAGACCCTATCCCAACGTATCGACCAGTTTTTAATTCCATCATTGATTCCCTTGATGCTGAACCAGATAAAAATAGGTTTTCCCACTATATGATCATCGGGAACAAACCCCCAGAACCTACTGTCTTCCGATCGGTGTCTGTTATCACCCATCATCCAATAATAGTCCTTTTTAAAAGTATAGCTTGTACTGGCTTGACCGTTAATTCGTATTTCAGAGGGTGTCATTTCTAAGTTGTTCAACTCGTAATCTGTGATTATTTTTTTGTAAAGGGGAAGATTATCTCTGTTGAGGTCAACGGTCATTCCTCTTTTGGGAATCAGTAGTGGCCCAAAGTTATCCTCGTTCCAGTCGAAGGGTATTTTGTTAGGAAAAAACGTTTCGTTTGGAACTTTATCTGTACTTATTCGCCGAACAACACTATCTATCCCTGAGATGGCTTTTAATTTTTCTGCTTCATCAAGGGTCAAGACCATGTCTTTTTTAGCTTCGAGCAATTCACTAACACGCAGTCCTAATTTTCTAATAAGATCAGTTGGTAGTCCCTTTGCCTCTGTAATTACCACAAAGTTTTCAACCGTATTTCCAGATCGTCCTACAATGTAGGGGATTAATTCTCTATAACTGCTTTCAGTAATATTTTCAATCTTATACCTCCTGTAAAAAGATTCAAAGCCCTCGGCCAATAAGTTTCTAGAGGAGACCCCCTTTTTTGCATAGGCGCTATGGCTGAATTGGATTCTTGCCCTACTAGAATAGTTGTTTTTTTCTCCATTGGTGTGTACCAATCCATTGATGATTTCGAGTGTGTCCCCTGGAATACCTACACAACGTTTTACATAGTTTGATTTTTTATCTGTAGGCTTATCTACCCTTTTTTCTTTTACAAAAAACTGACGCACAGTATCGGCAGGCCAACTGAACACTACTATATCATTGCGTTTGATTTTTTGCAAAGCAGGCAATCTGAAATAGGGGAGTTGAGGATTTTTGAGGTAAGAGCGTACTTTAAGGACGGGTATGGTATCGTGTACCATTGGAACAGAAACTGCAGTCATGGGAGTGCGCGCTCCGTAGTGAAATTTACTTACAAAAAGAAAATCACCGATAAGAAGCGATTTTTCTAAAGAACCTGTTGGTATGATATAAGGTTGAATAAAATAATTGTGTACTATAGTTGCAGCAACTACAGCAAAAAGAATGGAGCTTACGGTTTCTCCAAAACTTGTTCGGGGTCTGAGACTACGATCTGGAATGTGTTTTAAATTTGAACTGTAGTTAAGAGCAAAAATACTTAAGCCTAACGTCAACAAGACAACTAGGGTATCTGAGGCCTTATTTTTTCCAAAACTTCTCAAGGTTTCAACCCAAATAACACCGAAGAGTATCAAATTAATGGTCGGTATAAAAAGTAAAATAACCCACCACTTTGGCCGGTTAATTATTTTCATTAAAATGACGGCATTGTAAATGGGTACGGCTGCTTGCCATGCTTTATATCCAGCTGCCACATATAGTTTCCAGGTTCCTAAAAAATGAATGATTTGAAGGGCTAAAGCAAAAAGAATCCACTGGGATAGTGTCATGTCTTGACGATTTTTATCAAATATAAGGGGTTCATATTAACGAGCCTTAGAATTAAGAAATATTTAAAACATCATCCATTTTGTAAACGCCTTGTTTTCCAGCAAGCCATTCTGCAGCTACTACAGCACCTAAAGCAAAACCTTCTCGACCAAAGGCTTGGTGTTTAATGCTTATTTCGTCTATAGATGAAGTGTATTTTACTGTATGGGTACCAGGGACTTCTCCTTCTCGTATGGATTTAATATTGAGTTTGTCTTTGGTGTTGTTCTCAAGTTCCCATCCGTTAAGATTGTACTCGCTTAGAACACCCTCTGCGAGTGTGAGTGCTGTTCCACTGGGCGCATCCAATTTGTGTACATGGTGAATTTCTTCTAATGAAGGATGGTAATTTTCTTGATGCGGTTTCATCAGCTTTGCTGCTATCGCATTTATTTTAAAAAATAGATTTACCCCTATGCTAAAGTTAGACGCATAGAGAAATCCACTTTGTTGTGCCTTACAGTAGTCTACCACTTCTTGATAGTGATCCAACCAGCCCGTAGTACCACAGACTACAGGAATGCTTTGTGCTAAAGCCGACTTAATATTATCCACAGCGGCTTGGGGAATGCTAAAATTTATAGCAACATCAGCTAGTGATAATTCACCTTGCACTTCGTCTTTATCTAAGGTATATACAACTTCATGACCTCTGTCAAGGGCAAATTTTTCTATTGCTTTGCCCATTCTTCCGTATCCTAAAAGTGCAATTTTCATTTGATTTTATATTAAAATTTGACCGCTAGACGAATACCGCTTTGTCGTTGGTCGAAGATAAGATCCGGTGTTATACTGAGATCATCATTGACATTAAACTGAAGTAGGTGTGCACTGACATTAGCTTCCAAAATGTTTAGCATGTATGAAGCTGCTAAGAGAAGCATGGCGATATCTCGATAATTTTTGTGAAAGTCCATTCCAATAAGTAGTTGCTCTGTGGTAATAGGAATGTCTTTTTCTAAAAACCGATCGTTAAAAATACCATTTTGCCTCTTTTTGTATGCAGTTCGGTATTCCTTCATTTGGTTGTTTTGTAGATTGTAATAGTAATAAGATGTACCCATAGCAGCATAGATAATAGGGATTTTCCATGCTTGTCCTAAATAAGCCTGTCCAAGTCCTGGAATTATTGCTGAATAAAAGGCCGCCCTAGAAGGAGTTAATGGATCGTTGATTAAACGCTGTATTCTGGGAGAATAATTTTTAGCATAAGCTAGGGAGTCTGGAATCACAATTTCGTTAATTTCCCTTTCTATCATTTCTTCTGTTTCCTCTTGGCCGGAAACATTAAAAGAGATCAAAACAAAAAGACTGTATAAGAGTAAATTAGGCTTCACCTTTGATTTTGTTTAGGATGTTTTGGAGCTTTTCTTGTGACTCAAAACTAATTTTCAATTGACCTCGGCCAAGACTGTTGGCATTGACAGAAACAGCTGTGTCGAATAGTTTTTCTAAGTCATCAGCTGCTTGCTGAATGTAGGCTGGTTGATAAGGAGTTTCTGAACTTTGTTTGGGTGCTTTGGACTTGCGAACAAGCGCTTCAGTTTCACGAACAGAAAGTCCTTTTTTGACGATGGTCTTGTATAATTTGATTTGCTCGGCAGGAGATTCAATATTGATTAAAGCCCGACCGTGACCCATGGTGATAAAACTGTCTCTAATCCCTGTTTGAATAATTGGATCAAGTTTTAAGAGTCGCATATAATTGGTAATAGTCGATCTTTTTTTTCCGACCCGACTGCTGAGTTGGTCTTGAGTGAGTTTAATTTCTTCAATCAGGCGTTGGTATGAAAGTCCAATTTCTATTGGATCTAGATCTTGCCTTTGAATATTTTCGACCAGTGCCATTTCCAAAGACTCTTGGTCGTCGGCAAGTCGAACATAGGCAGGAATGGTTTTCAATTCTGCCATCTCTGAAGCTCTCAGTCTGCGTTCACCAGAGATCAATTCAAACGCATTAGCTTTCTTACGGACTGTTATGGGCTGAATAACACCAAGTTCCTTTATCGACTGACTCAGTTCTTCTAGAGCCTCTTCGTTAAAATGCGTTCTAGGTTGAAAAGGATTGGTAGTGATTTTACCTAATTCCAAGTCAATAATATTTCCTATAACTTGATCTGCATTTTTATCATTAATAGATTCGATGGCATTTTCAGAATCATTTAAAAGAGCGGATAGACCACGACCTAAAGCTTGTTTTTTATTTGATTTTGCCATACGGTTTTATTTATTGCGTTTGATGATTTCGCTGCCTAAAGATAAATAACTTTTTGCACCACGACTAGAGGCATCATAACTGATAATATCTTCTCCAAAACTCGGAGCCTCACTCAATCGAATATTTCTCTGAATAATTGTTTTAAAGACCATTTCACCAAAGTGTTTTTTGACTTCTTCTACCACTTGATTGGAGAGTCTTAATCGGTTATCGTACATAGTAAGCAACAAGCCTTCTATATCCAAGTCTTTATTGTGAAGTTTTTGAACGCTTTTAATGGTGTTAAGCAGTTTACCCAATCCTTCTAGTGCAAAATACTCACACTGAATAGGAATAATTACGGCATCAGCAGCAACCAGAGAGTTTAAAGTGATCAAGCCTAGAGAAGGAGCACAATCCAATAAAACATAGTCGTATTGATCAATACTATCTTTTAAAGCTTTTTTAAGCATGTATTCTCTAGAGGCTTTATCCACCAGTTCAATTTCTGAGGCTACTAAGTCAATATGAGAGGGAATCAAATCCAGATTAGGACTATCTGTTGATAGAATTGCGTCCTCGACAGCTATACTGTGCTCGAGTAATTGATAGGTACCATATTTTACACTTTGCACATCAACACCTAGTCCTGAAGTAGCATTTGCTTGGGGATCAGCATCTATCAGGAGAACTTTTTTTTCTAAAACACCCAAGGCAGCACCAAGATTCACCGCGGTAGTGGTCTTTCCAACCCCTCCTTTTTGATTTGCTACGGCAATAATTTTCCCCATGAATGCTTAATTTTTTTTAACGACTAAAATTACGATTATTTAAACCGATACAAAACATTCAAAGAAGACATTTGCAAGCCAATTTTTCAAGCAAACTTTTATTGCATACTGTCTTGGGGTTCGATAATGAAAACAGTCTCATTACTTTTTTTATAACCGTAATTTTCTCTGGCGAATCGCTCTAAGCTATCCTCATTTTGAAGTACCTCTATAGTTTTTTGGTCTTCTTGAATTATTTTCTGAAGGACCTCTTTCTCCTTTTCAAGTTGATCAATTTCCTGGTTTAGTTCTGAATGTATGGTCCATGAGTGCGTATCTAAAAAAAACATCCAAACAATAAATCCAAATGCAATTGTACCGTAAAGGAGGTAGGATTTATTTAGTGCATTAATTTTTTTCCAAAATGAACGAAAACTCATTAGTCCAATACTGATTTCTGAACTTCACTAACCTGTTGGGTTGTAATTTGTGCATCGTAGGAATTTCCCCATTGATTGAGTATGTAGTTCATCACATCGGCAATTTCTTCGTCATCCAGTCCCTGTTTTGCCATCACCCCATCGTAGATTTCATCGTTTACCACGATCTCTCCTTTCAAACCGAACTTGATTCCAGCAATACTTTTATCGATATTATTCATCAAATAGTCGGAATCTTTTAAGGGAGGAAATACTCCTGAGACCCCTGCTCCCGTAGTCAAATGGCATTGTAAGCAAAAGTCTTGATAAATTTCTTCACCAGCTACTATGCTTTCTTCATTTGTTTTTTCTTGATAAAGTGAGGCAGTAGTACCACCTACAATCAATAAGTAACCTACAATCAAAAGTCTCATTTATTGTGTACAATTTTTAAAATTCCTTTACCCTCAACACCCAGGTATAAATAACCATCTGGCCCCTCAACAACATTTCGCACTCTACCAATTTTATCCAGTACCTTTTCTCTCTTCACCACTTTGTTGTTTTCGATGACTAGTCGTTCTAAGTATTCAAATTTTAGAGAACCTGCAAACAAATTATCAGTCCAATCGGGATAAACACCTGAAGAAGAAAAAGCCATCCCACTAGGACCTATAGAAGGGACCCAGTAGTAATAAGGCTGTGCCATATTGGGCATGGAAGTTTTGTCAGTAATGGGTGTTCCGCTATAATTAATTCCATAGGTTATTGTTGGCCAGCCGTAATTAATTCCTGGCTTTATGATATTGATTTCATCTCCTCCTTTAGGTCCGTGCTCGTGTTCCCAGATTTCGCCCGTTTTAGGATGAGTAACCATTCCTTGAGGGTTTCTATGACCATAAGAAAATACAGCTTCTTTTGCGTTTTCTTTACCTACAAAAGGATTGTCTTTTGGAATACTTCCATCTAAATTTAAACGGTAAATTTTACCTCCATCTCGGCTGATATCCTGAGGATTTACATCTCTATTTCCTCGATCACCAATTCCAAAATACAAATATTCTGCTCGGTCAAAGACGATTCGCGACCCCCAATGCTGACCCTTTTTAGTGTTCGGGGTTGCTTTGTAAAGAAGTTTTACATCCTTAAGAGAATTACCGTCTAGTATTGCACTATACAATGCTGTGTTACCACCCTCATCATCGCCTTCAGTATTGGCGCTTATAGTCATAAAGATTGTATTGTTGTTAGTATAATCAGGGTGAAGTGCAACATCAAGTAGCCCCCCTTGCCCTCTAACATAGACCTCAGGAAGCCCTTCTACTGATGTTTTTGTTCCGTTTACTACTCTGTAAAGCGTGCCTGATATTTCTGTTACTAAAAAATCGTTTTCTGAGATAAATGCCAACCCCCATGGTATGTCAATGCCGTCAATTACGGTTTCGTAGCTGTAGTTAATTTCATTTGGGGATTCAATAAAAGGAGGATTGTCTTGGGCGCAACTTAGGTATAAAGTAAAGAATAAAATTACACTGTAATAACTGTAGATTTTCATTGATTG
The DNA here is from genome assembly GCA_902546725.1 of uncultured Bacteroidota bacterium. Taxonomy (GTDB): domain Bacteria; phylum Bacteroidota; class Bacteroidia; order Flavobacteriales; family Flavobacteriaceae; genus MS024-2A. The sequence goes on from CACCLB010000008.1 coordinate 55,287, forward strand.
TTTATTTAATTAGTCCAAATTCGTTTTTACGAACTTACTAAATTTTGAGATTATAATTCGCTTATTAACACCTTTGTAATACATAAACAGCAACAGTCAATATAGATTTGATTGTTTTTAGAGTACATAAGCGATAAATTTTAAGAAAAAGTCGGGATGACAGGATTTGAACCTGCGACCCCACGCACCCCATGCGTGTGCGCTACCAGGCTGCGCCACATCCCGAATAAAAAGATCGGTACTAAAGTCGGGGTGGCAGGATTCGAACCTGCGACCTCCTGCTCCCAAAGCAGGCGCGATGACCGGGCTACGCTACACCCCGAAAAAGTGTGCGCAAATATAACATTAAAAAAAGTTAAAGCAAATAGGAAATTGGCTTTCTTCTAACTTTATTTTGTTTTAAGTTGTATTCCATCTTTGTCGACTTTAAGATGAAGTTTTTCCTCACCTTCAGTGTCTTGATAATGGAGTTGTAATTTGGATTTTGTCTGAGGACAATTTAAGCACTCTAGCTCATCAGCTCCCATTTTCCAGAGGTAACCAGCAGTTCTTCTGCTGCTGTAACTTTGATTATTTTTTACAGGATAATTCAAAATGCTTTTGAGGTTGGTGTTTAATGAAAGTATCTGTCCCTCACTTAAGTTTAAAATGAGTTCAACTTTTTTAGTTTGAAACCCATTTAAATTTTGCCCAGTAACCATGGGATTGAGATAGAGTGTTTTATTATTCACCTCCCATTTATACTCTAATTTTCCAACATTATCCTGCGCTTTCTCTTGGCTAGAACCCTTTGCAGAGGCCTTGATTTCTAAACATGAATTAGCCTCTGGACTTCTTTGTATGGAAAGTTTAACTAAATCTTGCTCATCTTCAATTCTATCAATCAACCTGTTGAGTGGGTTGTTTTTTTTGAATTCCCAGTCTGAGGAAATATTTCCAGTCTTATAAAGACTAACCGTTAAAGTATCTAGATTACTTATTGGAAGGGCGTGCATTTTGGTTTTGGTTGCAGTGATACGATGACTTCTGATTTCTCCAGCACCCAGTACAACAAAAGAAATTATGGAAGCTATCCAAAGACCAAAAAGCACAAAGCGACCTACTGCCCCAAAGGTATTGGAATGCCCTCTTAAAAATCGAATTCCAAGAGAAAACAGAAACAGTACAGGAATTAATACAAATAAGAATATTGAGATGCCCCAAATAATATTGGGAATTAGTCCAAAGTCAAAAAGGTGAAATGGCCATAGAACAATCCCAAAAACCAATAAGACGATGCTCGCTACAAATATGGAAACGATAATCGAAGTGGATATAATCAAGAACAGTATTCCTAAGAGCTTAAGTATGACTCCGGGAATCGCCCTTAGAAGACCTTCTAAAAAATGAAAAAAATTTCTTGACTTTTTTTTTAAAGAATTTCCAGCTTCCTCGTAGTCAATGTCTTTGATTTTTGAAGACGTTTCATCAAACTCTTCTTTAATTTTTTTTTCAATATTGGAAACATTGATGGGCTTGCCCTTCATTCTGAGTTTGTCGGCGGTAGTTTTAGCTATTGGAACTAATACCCAGAACAATAAGTATATCAAAATAAATGTCCCTCCAGAAAATACTGCGAGTAAGAGCCATATTAAACGAATCCAAGAAGTATCAATACCAAAGTAATGACCTAAACCAGAGGCAACACCACCGATATAATTATCGTCAGGGTCTCTAAAAAGTTTTTTGTGGATTGTTTCCTCCACTTCTTCCTCTTCCTCCTCTGAAAGAAAATCTTCAGGCTGACCGAGTACAGCTATAATTTTCTCTACGTCTGCCTCGCTAATTACATAATCTGAATTTGTTTTAATTTTTTGAAACAGTTCAGCGATACGCGCTTCAATATCTTTAAGGATTTCTTCTTTGCCAACAGTATTTTTAAAACCGTTTTCCAGTTTTTTTAAATACGCTTTTAACTTGGCATAGGCACTTTCATCTATATGAAAAAAAGTGCTCGCTAAATTGATGTTTACTGTCTTATTCATAAGGGACTATTTTTTGTTTTGGGTAATTGATTTAACGGCCTTGTTTAGATCGGTCCAGGCTTGTTGTAATTCAGTTAAAAAGACCTCTCCTGCCGGAGTGATTGAATAGTATTTTCTAGGAGGTCCAGAGGTAGATTCCTCCCAACGATATTGTAATAAATCTGCATTTTTTAATCGAGTCAAAAGCGGATATACAGTGCCTTCGACTACGAGCATTTTTCCTTTTTTTAAGGACTCTAAAATTTCGGAAGTGTATAAGTCACGACCAGAAATCAAAGAGAGTATGCAGAATTCCAATATTCCTTTTCGCATTTGAGCAGTTGTGTTTTCTATTTTCATAACTATATCATGTTTGCAATGCAAATATATAAATAAAAAATAGAACTATGCAATACATAGTACTATATTTTATTTTTTTAACTTTTTTACAACATTTTCAACTCTAATTTCTGCTTAGATTACAAGGAATAAAAATCGGACGATTATGACTAGAGATTTGATGTATTGTAGAGCGATTCTTAAAAAAGTAAGTTTCGATCCTGAGTTATTTAAGAAAGAGCTGCTGAAGGCGTATCGATTGTTAAGTCCAAAAGACCAACTCGCATTGAGTGCTTGGGTTAAGGAATACGTTCAAAACAGCAAGTCATTGAGAATGATCGTTTTATCAGATACTGATGGACTTATTTTGGGGTGATTACTTTAATGTTTTCAAACTGAATAGCTCCTCTCAGAACTCCTTCTATGGTTTCAGAAAGAGCTTCAATAATTGGAATTTTCAATAAGTTTTTACTGTAAATCATGCTGATTTCTCTCGCTGGCTCAGGACTTTCAAAATACCTGAGGTTTTCTTTGTCTTTTTCGGATAAGGCTCTGGTTTGTAAGTAGGGGAGTAGTGTCATACCCATGCCCTCATTGGCTAGCCTAATCAAGGTTTCAAAACTCCCACTTTTAAGATCGAATGATTTTGATTTTCTTGTAATTTGGCAAAGGTTTAGCACGTGTTCTCTAAAACAGTGACCGTCTTCAAGTACGAGTATGTCCATTTTTTCCAGATCTTCAACTTCCAACTTTTTAATGGAAGAAAGAGGATGAGATTTAGGGGTATACCCCACAAAAGGCTCGTAATAAAGAGGTTTCTCAATGAGTTGAGGATGGTCAAGAGGAGTGGCTGCTATTCCTGCGTCAAGTTTTCCAGTACTTAATTCTTCTACAATCGACGCTGTATTGAGCTCTTCAATTTTTAAATTGACTTTTGGAAATTTTTTAATAAAAGTATTGAGGAATAAAGGGAGAAGTGTTGGCATAACGGTAGGAATGATACCAATTCTAAAATGACCTTCAACCACACCGCGTTCAGTGGCAACTACATCATTCATCCGTTTTGCTTCTTCGAGTATTACTTTTGCTTGAGCAATAATTTTTTCTCCAACGGTAGTAAGCGTTATTGGCTTTGCCTTTCTGTTAAACAGCTCAATATCAAGTTCTTCTTCTAATTTTTGTACCTGCATACTCAAGGTGGGCTGGGTCACAAAACACTTTTCAGCAGCCAAAGTAAAATTGCCTTGTTCAGCAACAGCTAAGGTGTATTTCAATTGAGTAAGTGTCATATCCTATTGTTTTTTTAAATATAATAAGAAAAATCTATTAAAACAAGTTTTTAAGGGATGTATTATGCTTACAGACCAGCTTGTATTGGAATAACTTATTCAATTATGGTTACATCCATGTGAATGTTTGTAAGTGGGGCTTCACGATTGTCCACTTTTTGTTGGTTTATCTTATCTACTACGTCCATTCCTTTGATGACTTTTCCAAATGCGGTATAAGATCCATCTAGGTGGTAAGCACCAGGGCTTTGTTGGACGATAAAAAACTCATAAGGAGATGCCAATTTATGCGGATTTTCTATCTCACTACTTGGCATAGAAATAACACCGCGGTGGTGCTTGTTGCCTTTTCTAGTATCAGGAGGTAAGAGGTATTTTCCAATTTTCCTCCTTTTTTTGGCAGTTTCTTTTCGATCAGAATTCCCTCCTTGGATAATAAATCCTGGGACTACTCTATGAAAAGTACTTCCGTTGAAATATTCTTTTTTTATGAGATATATAAAATTTGCTCTGTGATAAGGGGTGTTTTGATAGAGTTGAATATCAATATCTCCAAAGCGTGTTGAGATACGGACTTTATCTTCTGAATTTTCTTTTTGATACTCAAAAAAGAAAGGAATCGCATTTTGGTCATTGAGTACAATTGATGGCTTTTCTTCCTTAACTTCTGTATCTTCTTTTTTGCTGCTGGCTTTTTTGATTTCAACTTGTTTTGTATTAACCTCAGTTTTAGAAGTTCTTTTTTTAGAGTCAGTACATTGGTTAAATACAATTAACAGCCCTAAAGTCAGAATGACTAATTTTGTAGTTGACATGGATTATCAGAAATTTTCAGATTGTTTTTCAAATGTAAAAGATTTCGACCTATCGAGAAAATCGATGCTCAATCAATTGGTCCCAGCCCATCGTAAAAAGTTACTCAATGAAAATCCAAATGCTTTTAAAGGAGCCAAAAAAGCTGGAGTTTTACTTTTTTGCTATCCAAAAAAAGGGAGTATGCACCTTTCCCTGATTAAAAGAGCAGATTACAAGGGGGTTCATTCAGGTCAAATTAGTTTTCCAGGGGGTAAACAAGAAAAAGTTGATAACTCTCTCTGGGACACAGCATTAAGAGAGTGTAATGAAGAATTAGGCACCAACTTAATCCCCAGTGAACCTTTGATGAGTCTATCTCCAATTTATATTCCACCCAGTAACTTTATAGTGAATCCTTATGTGGTTTCAGCAACTAATTATCCCTCATTTAATCCTGATCAGCGAGAAGTGTCAAGACACTTACAACTTCCACTGAATGAATTGATTGATTTTGATGTCGTAGAGCGAAAATTAAAATATGGATCAGCTGCAGGTATGACAGTTCCCTGTTTTGTTTTTGATGAGCATCTCATCTGGGGAGCTACTGCAATGATATTATTTGAATTTAAGATTTTTTTACAAAGTCGCCTATAGATAATATCCTATATTTGATCAATACTTTTTTGTCAACACTTATATGTTTAAAAAAAATCCCTTTGGACATTATCTTATCCTGAAGAAATGGCTGATCCGCTATCTGGGATTTATGACACACAGAAGATACCGCGGATTTAATCAGTTGCATATTGAGGGTTCAGAGATAATCAAAAATTTACCTGAGAAAAACGTATTATTTATCTCAAATCACCAAACCTATTTTGCTGATGTGGTAGCCATGTTTCACGTCTTTAACGCCAGTTTAAGCGGGAGGATAGACAGCATCAAAAACGTTGGCTATCTGTGGAACCCCAAACTAAATATGTACTATGTGGCAGCAAAGGAGACCATGCGGGCAGGTTTACTTCCAAGAATTATGGCCTACGCAGGTTCGGTCTCAATCGAACGAACATGGAGGGAAAATGGACAGGAAATCAACCGTCAAGTTAAAATGAGTGACATTACCAACATAGGTACTGCCTTAGATGACGGTTGGGTAATTACATTTCCACAGGGAACAACGAAGCCTTTTAAGCCTGTTAGAAAGGGAACAGCACACATCATCAAAAGATATAAACCCGTAGTCATCCCCATTGTTATAGATGGTTTTAGGCGTTCATTTGACAAGAAAGGCTTGATGATTAAAAAAAAGGGAATTCTTCAATCCATGATTATTAAAGAGCCCCTAAAAATTGATTACGATAACGATTCGGTGGACAGCATACTGGAACAGATACAATATGCTATAGAGCAACACCCTTCTTTCCTTAAAGTTATTTCAAAAGAAGAGTTGGAAGTTCAAGAAAAGTTAAATCAATTGAGAAAATGGGAAATCCCTGATCAATAAATAATACCTGCACAGCTTATCCTCGCTCCTGCAGCTCCAGAGGGTTGAGAAACTAAATCATCCTCTCCTTGGTGGACAATTACCGCCTTGCCCATAACATTTTTTACTGGATCGTCACAGTCTAAGCACCAAAGGTCTGTTGAAAACACCACTGTACCACTGCCTGAAGAATCAGCGTCAAAGTTTCCTATATCTCCTCTGTGAAATCCAGTTTCTGAACCCCATGCACCATGATCTTCAAAAGTAGGGTTCCAATGACCACCACTTGATTTACCGTCGTCTGAAGAACAATCTGCCTTTTGGTGAATGTGAATGGCATGTACGCCTTCATTTAGACCGCTAATATTTGCTTCAAAGGTAACTTTTCCGTCCTCTTCAGTTAAAGTAACTTTCCCTTGAGTAGAACTTCCACTTTTAGGATCCAGTTGAAATTGAACTTTTTTGACTGTTTTACGAACAATTTCAGCTTCGGATTTAGAATCTTCGGTAAGCAGCGATACTTTTTCCATCACTTCCTCGTGGGTTCCTTCGAAAACTTGAATTTCTTCTGAAACTTGACCGTTTTCAGTTCTTTTAGTAATCACAGTAGCCTTTGTAAGTGAATCTGTTTTTTCAACTTTAACTTCAACTGTTTTAGGTGTTTCTTTGTCTTTTTTTGGGTTATTTTGGCAGCCAATTGCTAATAGAAGAGATAAGCCTGCGGTAAATAAGATTCTTTTCATTGTGATATTTGTTTAGGTAAAAGTAATTATTCTTTTTTTAAAACTAAAAGGGGAAAAATTATTGATCGTTGATCAACAAAATTTATTTTATTCAACAATGCTTACCTTTACCATAAAAAGTATTGAAAAAGAGCACTACACTTCTTTTAGGATTTCTATTGATTATTTCTTGCAAACCGATGTATCAGACCTCTGATTTTAACGTTGAAACTGCTCCGCCCACACCAGATTACAGTTTAGACAAAAACTGGGCAGTATTGCCTGATCAAGTTCCTCCAATACTCGAGGACTTTATGGATGAAAGCAATACTAAAAAAGCAGATGTATTTTTTATTTATCCTACTTTGTTTACCGATAATAAAAACAGCAGTTGGAATGCAGATTATACCAATACAGACATACGCAATGAGGTTATAGAAAAATCTGCTGCAATGCAAGCATCAGCTTGGTGTAAGGCAGCGAATTTGTACATGCCTTTTTACAGGCAAGCACATTATAGAATTTTTGTAGAGCCCTATGCAACTCAAGGACAAGCTGCAGGGCTATTGGCTTATCAAGATGTTAAAAGGGCTTTTGAATATTATTTAAAGCACTTTAACAATGGAAAGCCAATCATTATTGCTTCACACAGTCAGGGATCGCTGCATGCAAAAAAACTGATTCAAGAATTTTTTGACAACAAACCCCTACAGACTAAGTTAATTGCAGCTTATTTGGTCGGTGTTAAAATTCAAAACTCAATGTTTAAAAAAATAAAGGAGCTCAAAACTCCTGAAGCGACGGGTGGATTTGTAAGTTGGAATACCTATAAAAAAAACAAACTCCCAAAGCGATATGAACAGTGGTATAAAGGTGGGGTAACAACAAATCCAATAACATGGAATGAAGAAAAACAATCGGATGAGGCGCAACACCTAGGAGTTTTAAATTCCGATAAGAAAATATATCCTCAAAGCCTTACTGTTGAAGTTATAGACGGTATGCTATGGTCCAGTGTTCCTAAAATACCGAAGCGCTTTTTACTGTCTTTTGTAAAAAATTATCACTTTGCAGACATCAACCTCTTTTGGGCAGATATTGAACAAAATGCAGTCTTGCGAACAAAAACTTGGTTTAAACAAAATTCACTTTAATGCTCAGCAACCTTTTAAATGATTCAAAAAAGCAGCTAGCAAGTGCACTAAAGCACAAAAAGCACTCATTTCGGTATTTTACAATGACCACGATAGGTGAGGATGGAAGTCCCCATTCTAGAACGGTGGTTTTAAGGGGTTTTAATCCAGATCAATTTACATTTACTATTTATACCGATAGCCGTTCAAATAAGGTTAAAGAACTTTTAAATGATCCTAGAGCAGAATTTCTTTTTTATGATTCCAATCAATTACTCCAATTGGTAATCAAGGCAAGCTTGATTGACAGTAAAATTTCAGAGAAAAATTATACCGAATTACCTGAGCCAATGAAAAAGGATTACAGCAGTTCTCTGGGTCCTGGAACGCCAATAGCGGGACCCGATCAAGTTGAATATAATTATGACAAAGGTCATTTTACAGCCCTTACATTTGAAGCGCTTCAAATGGAGTATTTAAAATTAAAACGTCCAAATCATTTACGCGCTAGATTCCTGGCAAAGGAAAATTGGCAGGGGGTTTTTTTAACCCCTTGAGGGGGGTCGCTTTTAGTTTTTTTGTACATTTCGGTTGCAAACAAAAAAATTAAAGATGTCTTCAAAAAAAGTTTCCTCAAATCAAATCAAGCGCAGAGATTTTGTTAAAAATTCAATTGCTGCATCCAGTATTTTTATAGTTCCTCGTCATGTGTTAGGAGGTGTAGGTTATACCTCACCGAGTGATCAACTAGGGCTTGCTGCGATTGGTGCTGGAGGAAAAGGATCAAGCGATATCAGAAATGCTTCTGTAGACGGAAGAGAGCGAGTAGTAGCTTTATGTGATGTTGATTCTTCCGGTGGAAATGGAATTTCTAGATCGACAAAAAAGTTTGTCGATGCTAAGTTCTACGACAATTTCAAAAAAATGTTGGATAAACAGAAAGACATAGATGCTGTAACTATATCAACACCAGACCACACCCATGCTGCTGCCGCAGTATACGCTATGGAGCGGGGGATACATGTATATGTACAAAAGCCGTTGACACACAACATTTACGAAGCTCGTCTGTTGACAGAAATGGCTAGAGATAAAAAAATTGTAAGTCAGATGGGGAATCAAGGGGCTTCAAATCCTGATCAATTACAAATTCAAAAGTGGATTGAGGATAATCGTATAGGTAAAATTTCAAAAGTAGAAGTTTGGACCAATCGACCTGTTTGGCCCCAGGGAGGAAAAATGCCTTCACCTGATGCAACTGCTAAGCCTGATTCGTTTAATTGGGATCAGTGGCTTGGACCTGCTCCGCAGTCTGACTTTATTCCAGAGATGCATCCTTTCAATTGGAGAGGATGGTGGAATTTTGGAACGGGTGCTTTAGGAGATATGGGATGTCATCTGATCGACATACCCTTTAAAGCTTTAGGCCTCAAGTATCCAACTGATGTTGAATGTAGCGTTGGAAGTGTTTATGAAAAGATGTGGACGGCAAATTATTTCCCAGAAGGATGTCCCCCTTCTTCTGCCGTCTCTTTGCATTTTGAGGCTACAGCGAAAAATGACACTCCTTTACAGATGACCTGGTCCGATGGAGGAATTAAACCTTTTCATCCAGAATTACTCCCTGCTGATGTTCCTATAGAAGCAAATGGAGTACTAATGATTGGAGAAAAAGGGGTAATTACTTCTGATGCTTATGGATCAGATCCCAAAATGTACCTCAAGGGCGAACCTGTAATTATTCCAGAAAGAGTTAAAATTGATGAACCTGAGTTTGGACATCAACGTCAGTGGGTCGATGCCTGTAAAGCTGGGTTTAATAGTTCAGAACACCAATCACTGACCTCTTCATTTGATTATTCTGGACCCCTTACAGAAACTGTATTGATGGGTAATATTGCCATTAGAAGTTATATGCTGAAAGAGGGTACTGAAAGGCGACCACAATTTGTGGGTAGAAAAAAGCTGTTGTGGGATGGAGAGGCAATGAAAATAAAAAATCTTGAAGCAGCAAACCAATTTGTAGGTAGAGACTACAGAAAGGGATGGGAATTGACATAAAATAGAGCTTTTTGAAAATACTTATTACTGGAGGGTTAGGATACATCGGATCTCATGTGGCCACTGTGCTATTGCAAAATGGGATGGACGTAATCATTGTAGATAACCTTGAAAATTCCAGAATTCAAGTTTTAGACGGCATTCAATTCATTACTGGTAAAACTCCAGTTTTCAGGCAAATGGATGTAAGTGATGCATCGGAAATGAATCAATTGTTTGACGATTTTTCAGATTGTGCAGGAATCATTCATTTTGCTGCTTATAAATCTGTGAGTGAAAGTGTGTCTGAACCACTGCGTTATTACGATAATAATCTTGGTGGATTACAGCTGCTTTTGAAGCATGCTACTTCAAAGGCCATTCCTCTGATATTTAGTTCCTCATGTACAGTATATGGACAGTCTGAAACCTTGCCAATTCGAGAAGACGAGCCATTAAAAGAAGCAACTTCTCCTTATGGAAGCACCAAACGGATAGGAGAGCGAATCATTGAAGATTGTTGTAAAGCTTATCCTAAATTCAATGCCATTTTACTCCGCTATTTTAATCCCATTGGTGCACATTCATCTGCTAAAATCGGGGAGTACCCCATAGGAATCCCACAGAATTTGGTTCCCTTTCTTACTCAAACAGTTCGTGGGATCCGTCCAATACTGAAAGTGTTTGGTTCAAAATACGATACTGCGGATGGAACATGCATCCGTGATTATATTCATGTGGTAGACCTAGCCGAGGCGCATGTAGAGAGTTTAAATTACCTGCTCAAAAAGCAAAATTCGGAAGCCTGTGAAGTTTACAATGTTGGTACTGGCAATGGGGTAAGTGTTTTGGAACTTATTCGAGCGTTTGAAAACGCAACTGGAAAAAGTGTACCCTACGAACCCTCAGATCCGAGGCCAGGGGACACTATTGCAGCTTATGCTGATGCCAGTAAAATTGAGCAAAAAATTGGATGGAAGGCCCGTTATACTCTAGAAGAAGCCCTCCTAAGTGCATGGGAATGGGAGAAGCGTATAAACCACTGATTGGATAATTTTATTTAAATTGGATTCTATAGACTTTAAATATGAAATCAAAAAGCAATATTAACAGAAGAAATGCAATCAAAACCATGGCTTTGGGCTCTGGAGCACTAGCAATGCCAAAAGTGGATCTAATAAATGATAAAGAAGCACTAGCTCCTTTAAAAGGAAATATCAATCACTCTGTATGTCAGTGGTGTTTTAGTAATATTCCATTAGATACTTTGGCTCAAGAGGCTCAAAAAATGGGCTTGGTTGGAATCGATTTAATTGGTGCGGAAGGTTGGGATACTCTCAAAAAATACAATTTAACTTCCACCATGTGTTATGGTGACTTGGAAGGAAAATCTACAAGAAATTTAAGTAATGGTTGGTGTGACCCTCAATTTCATAAGGATTTGATCATGCACTATAAACGCTTTATTCCGATGGTTGCTGAGGCAGGATGGACCAATCTGATTTGCTTTAGTGGAAATAGAAGGGGGATAGACGACCAAATCGGTTTGCAAAATTGTGTAAAGGGGTTAAAAGAAATTATTCCACTAGCTGAGGAGCACGGAGTTGTATTGCATATGGAGTTATTAAACTCCAAGGTAGATCACGCAGATTATATGTGTGATAATTCACCTTGGGGAGTGTCGCTTTGCGAAGCCCTCGACTCTAATAATTTTAAATTGTTATACGACATTTATCATATGCAAATTATGGAAGGTGACGTAATTAGAACAATTCGGGATAATAAAAAGTATTACGGTCACTTTCACACAGCAGGGGTACCAGGGAGAAACGAAATAGACGAGTCTCAGGAACTTTTTTATCCAGCAATTATGGATGCTATCGTAGAGGCTGGATTTAAAGGATACGTCGCACAGGAATTCATCCCTAAAGACAAAACCGAAAAGGGACTTAAATCCTTAGCTAACGCTGTTCGCCGTTGTGATGTCTAGTATTTTGCTGCTTTACCCTTAGAGGCAGTAGCTTCTATAAAGGTTCTAATATCTTCATTTGCCTTAATGAGGTCTTCATTTCTTAGGTACATCATGTGACCACTTCGGTATCCCTTAAAGTAAAAACGATCTTTCATTTTTCCACTTGGATCCACTTGCCACATAGTGTATTTAGCATTGAAGTATGTTGTTGCACCATCGTAATATCCCGATTGAAAAAGTACTTTTAAATATGGGTTTTCAGCCATGGCTCTACGCAAGTCTTCTCTGGTATTGTCGTTGTCATTATTCCATGGACGAACAGGTCCAAACATATTGTATCGGATATCTGTAATGAACTTGAGCTCTTTTCGGATATAGTGATTTACTGCAGGAGTAAATGAATGTAACCACGAAGTGAGTTCAGCACTGTAATCAGGCCCCATTCCAGCATCTTTTCTGTCGATACCCAAATATCGCGAATCCAATCTTCCAATGGTCAAACCTTGGTCACGCAACAAATCTTTCCAAAAAAAACGAGTCGGTATGTCTAAATTGTTTTGAAGTATGGATTCAAGTGAAAGTCCAGAATATTCAGACATTTTGTTTGCAACTTCCATTTTTTCGTCTTGAGCGATAAACCCTCCTTTTGCAATTGCAGGAATTAGTTTGTTGATAGTAAAGTCCTCTACTTCTGGTAACATCTCAGTCAAATCTTTTTGTTGTAATCTAGTGGGCAATTTTTTATGAAACCATGCAGCTGCTGCGTAATAAGGTAAATTCATAGCAGAAGATACGGGTCCTCCAACACTAATTACCTTATAGTCTGCTGGTGATACCATTATGACTCCGTTGAGATACATCCATTGGGATTCTTGTAAAGCTGCTGATAAACCCATGACACGTGTACCTCCATAGCTCTCACCAATTAAGTATTTAGGAGATTCCCAACGCTCTTTTCTACTGACAAAGGTGGTGAGCCAATCTGACAGATAGGCAATGTCTTCGTTAATTCCAAAAAATTGATCTCGATTAGGCATTTTGCCATCAACTTCTAGCATCCTTGAGTAGCCTGTATTAACGGGATTGATAAAAACGATATCCGCTACATCTAATATTGAATTGGGATTACTTTTATAGCCATAGGGCTGAACGGGGTATCCTTCATCGTCAATTTTAAGAATTCTTGGTCCTGTATAGGCCAAGTGCATCCATACAGAAGCAGATCCCGGACCCCCATTAAATGAAAATATTAAGGGTCTCTCAGTGCCATTTTTTACATCTGTTCTTTTGTAATAAGTATAAAATAATGTTGCTATGGGTTTTCCCTCAGTATTCCAAACAGGTTGAGTTCCTGTTTGAGCCTGATAGTTTACAGTTTCACCTTTTATTTTGGTGGTGTGATTTGTAGTCACTATGGTATCTACAGGTATTTTTCTGTCTTGGGCATGGATGCCAATAACTATAAAGAGCAAGGGTAGTAATCGTAATCTTTTCATTTCTTCTGATTTTAAGCTAATTTAAAAAAAAACCTCCCAAAAGGGAGGCTTAAATTTTAATACTAAGTTTAATATTAATTAATTTTCAATTGAGCGCCTCTGTTGATTTCCACTCTTCGATTGTTTTTTCTACCACTAACAGTATTGTTGTCTTCTATCGGTTTAGTTTCACCGTACCCTATAGTTTCGATTCTGTTAGCATCTACTCCGATTGAAACCAGATGATCTTTAAGAGCAGCAGCACGTTGTTCCGAAAGCTTTTGGTTATAGGCAGAACTTCCATCACTAGAGGCGTGTCCTTCAGCCGTAATGGTTACGTTAGGATATTCTAAAAGTAATGCTTTAAGCGATTCCAAAGTAGCCCTGTTTTCAGCACTTAATTTGCTACTGCTAGCAGAAAAAAGGAAACGATTTTGATCACTGTTGATGAAATCAATCAAAGCAGTTGGCTGATCTGGGCATCCATTGTTGGCAACACTACCTTCTTCATCTGGACATTGATCGTCTTTATCTGGAACACCATCTCCGTCTCTATCGGCCCATGGGCATCCAGCATTTTCAGGATCACCAGCTTCTTGTGGACAACGGTCAACATTATCTGCAACACCATCTCCATCACTGTCTGGACAGCCATTCATTGCTGCTGTACCAGCTTCATCTGGACAAGCGTCATCGACGTCAGCTACACCATCACCATCCCTATCAGGACAACCTTGAAGAGCCTCTGTGCCAGCTTCTTCAGGACATCTGTCAGTATTATCAGGAATACCATCTCCATCCGTGTCAGGACATCCATCAAATTCTTTTAATCCAGGAACATCTGGACAAGTATCTTTTTCGTCAGGCACTCCATCTTTGTCTGCATCACCAGCGCCAAAGTTGTAGCTTAAACCTATTATGTGCTGAAGGTGGTTGTAAGTGTCTTCTTCAGTAGTACCTCTGTAAGATGTACTTACATTAATAGCAAAATTATCATCTAGATAAAAATTAACACCAATACCACCAGATATTGTTCTACCAGATTCGGTTGAAGGAAAGATGCCGTCTTTATTGTCATCTTCGCCAATTTTACTCATTCCATATCCGGCAAACAGATAAGGGAGTATATCACCTTCTGTTAAATTGTATTTTAATACTCCATCGAGTGAACGGTAGTCTAAGTCCACACCATTGTTTTCAGCATTGCCCATGGCATACTGTGCACCAATAGAAAAGCCAGATCCAATGTAGCGTGACAGACTGAGAGCCGGTGCACCAAATTTGAGTTTTGAATCAACGTTTTCGCCCTGTAGGTTAATCAGGTCAGCACCAACAGCTATTGCCCAAGGATTTTCACTAGTCTGAGCTTGAGAAGCGAAAATGGAAATTACTGTTACGGCTATCGTAAGTAAAGATTTGATTGTTTTCATTTCGTGTAAGTTTATATTCAAATATATTGATTAGACATTAATATATAAAAAAATTTAAATTAAAATTTTACCCATTTCGAAATTCTTTATTTGATGGTCAGCAAAATATAGGTTTTTTTGTGTTAGAATTTTTATGCTAATTTTTTCTTATTACCTTAGATGGAATTTGATTTTTAGGACATTTTTAGCAGCTGACTCATTAAAACGATTTCAAAATTAATAAAACACAAGAATGAAAAAAAGAGATTTTATAAAAACTTCAGCAGCCCTGGCAAGTACGGCTTTACTGCCTTCATCAATTTTTGCATTGACTAAAGGCAAGGATCGTTTAAGAACAGCCCACATCGGTGTTGGAGGAATGGGAGCAGCTGACCTAGCATCGATTGCCTCTCATGAAGCAGTAGATGTAGTAGCATTATGTGATGTTGATCAAAGCAATTTAGATGCTGCACTTCAACTTCACCCCAATGCAAAAACATTTACAGACTATCGAGATTTATTGAGTCAGATGGCTAATGAAATAGATGCCGTAGTCGTCTCTACACCAGACCATACTCATGCACCGGCTTCTCTTATGGCTATGGAAATCAGCAAGCCGGTCTATTGCCAAAAACCTTTAACTCATTACGTTTCTGAAGCTCGTGCCATGCGTCAGCTTGCCGAAAAGAAAAATATAATCACCCAAATGGGTATCCAAGTTCATTCTTTTTATGATTATAAACTGGCTACACTATTAATTCAATCAGGAATTATAGGTAAAGTTCACAAAGTACATGCGTGGTCACCCAAAAATTGGGGATATGACGGACCTATTCCCAAGGGTGAGGACCCGGTACCAAGTAATTTAGATTGGAACCTATGGCTTGGAACTTCTCCTGAAAGACCTTTTAAGGAAAAAGTATATCACCCAGGAAATTGGAGAAAATTAGTGGATTACGGCTGTGGAACCCTAGGAGATATGGGGGTTCATATTTTTGATACCCCTTACAATGCTCTTGCACTTGATGTGCCCATGACTATCCAAAATAAATGCAGAAAACCCAATGGTTTTGGATTTCCTGAAAACAACAAAGTAACTTATACTTTTCCTGGAACAAAATATACTGCCGAAACTTTAACTTGGATATGGTCAGACGGTCCAGGAGCACCCTCAAAAAATAAAGAGTTAAAACTTCCAAATAGAGATGAATTACCCTTGCAGGGAGCGATGTTCATCGGTGAAAAAGGCCGATTGTTATTGCCCCATTTCATGGAACTCCCTAGGCATATAGTTGATGGTGAATACAGGGAAATTGACGTCTCTAAATACGATCCTAAGGGTTCGTTAGGCACTACTAAGAACGATTACGAAAGAGATGCGCCCAAACACTATCATCAATTTGTAGACGCATGTCTGGGTAAAGATGAGGTTTCTGCACCTTTTTCATATTCAGCACGACTAACTGAGACTATTTTACTTGGAGTTATCGCTGGACGCTTTCCGAATAAAACCCTTCATTGGGATAGCAAGAAGGCCTTATTTAAAGAAGAAGAAGCCAATGCGTTCTTAAGTGGTTCTTATCGCGATTTTTAATAGATGATATTCTTGCCTTATAATTAGGTAAACCTTTGAATCGTTTACCCAAGGGGATTTTTTATTGCTTTTTCATTTCTTAGAGCTAAATTTGATTATTTGCTAAATGTCACTTAAATTTTATCAAATCATTTTAGTTTTTAGAAATAGTTGTCATTGTGTTTAAATAGCATTGATAGTTCTACTATATGCATATGTAACCCATAAAGATTATGCTACTGTATTAGGATGGGGTCCTAAAACTGAACAACAACAGGCTTTTTTAAAATTTCAAAAAAATACTTCTAAATACTCAATTTTTTTAGGATCGCTTACAATGACTAATGTGAAAAGATGGTAAAATAAAATTTATAATGTTAACCCTCCCAAAGCGGAGGGTTTTTTTAGGAGTATTTGGTGTAAAATGATAGGTAAACTAATCGCAGTGTAAACCTGTTACAATTTACAAAATGATAAGAGAGTTTTTTTATATATTAAGCATTTATAAATTCTGGAATCGTCATAGAAAGAATGTTATATTTGATAAATAATATAAATATTGAATACAAGTAAAAAAGCAATATCATTTATGTTTTTAGCTGTTTTATGTTTCAGCTGTGCAAATTTTTTTGTTAAAACACTTTCTTTATATTTTGATTCGTTTCAAATATTGCTATTTCGAGCAATTCCGATGTTTTTAATAAGTTTCTTTCTGATTAAAAGGCAAAAACTGAACCCATTTGGAAATAAAAAAATACTATTAGTAATTAGATCTTTAATATGTGTTTTTTCAATTATCCTGTACTACAAATCATTTAAAATGTTAGATATTGGAGCTGCAGTTTCCCTAAGATATTTAGCTCCTGTATTTTCGATATTTGTTGCTCTTATAATTTTAAAAAATAAACTCCATCCAATAAATATTATTTCATCAATTCTCGCGATATCATCTGTAGTATTAATATGTACATTTTCTAGCAACTACAACATTCAGGGTATTTCAATTGCTCTTTTTGCTGCTTTTTTGCTTTCAATTTCTTGGGTTCTAGTTTCAAAAATTGGATCAAATGATTCACCCTTAGTTATAGTATTTTATTTATCTTTTTTTTGTGTAATAGTTGGGATAATTTCTTCTACCTACTTCTCGGAATGGAATCTAGATGCATTAAATTTTACCATAATCTTTAAAATATTTTTTTTAGGAATATTTGGTTATTTAGGACAATACTACTCAACCAAAGCTTTTCAAATAGGTAATCCAAAAGATGTAGCTCCATTTAGATATTTTGAAATATTAGTTTCTATGACTTTAGGTGTTCTTTTTGTGAATGAATCATATAGTTTAATTTCAATTATTGGGTCAATCCTTCTAATTTTTTCTTTGATGATTACATTTTTTGATCTGGATGAAAGTGGTGTAATTGACATTGAAGATTATAGAATTTTAAGAAATAAAATGGACCTAAATAATGATGGTAAAATTGATGAAAAAGATCTGATATTTTTTTTAAAAAATCGGATTAAACATCTTAAAACAATATTTGTAAATGTGTTCAAATAAATAAGTTTTTCTTAAGTTTCTATTATTATCATACCCTTATTATTAGATTATAAAAAAACACGGAATTAAGATATTGTAGAGTTTTCTATAGTAGCAACTTTTTAACCATAAATCAATTAAAATGAAAAAAGTATTATTTATAACGTTAAGTCTTTTTATGCTATCGTGTTCTCAACAGCAATTTAAAAGTGAAAGGGAGAAAAGCATTGACAACACAAAAGAAATCGTTTTGAAATTTTACAAGGCACAAATAGGAGGTGATATTGAGACTATGAAATCTATGGTATCTGAAGATTTTGAATATACTTTAAATGGTCAATTAGATATCTCAAATACATATTATGGATGGGATGAATTCATAGGTTTTATGGGCGAATTTAGTTCCCTACTTAAAGGTGAGATAGGAGCAGAATTCTTAGAAATTATTCCTGCTGAAAATTCAGCTATAGTATTTGCCGAGGGAAGAATGGAAGGTGTTGCTGGTAAATACGAAAACGAGTATGCACTAAAATATGTTTTAAATAAAAATGGCAAGGTGACGGTCCTGAAAGAGTATTTAAGCGATCTTTTATTAGCCCAAAAATTATATGGTCAAGACTTGTGCGAAGAAAAAATGACTAAATAATGTTAAACCCTCCCAATTGGAGAGTTTTTCTTTACACTAATGGATATAATCTAATTCCCTTCTAATCCATTGATATTATTGACTTAAGATCAGATTCCTTTATTGTTGTTTTAGGGGGGTGTTGTTTGGGACAAGTGTGGATACGTGATGGATTTAATCAACTGGTGTAGCTTCAAAATCACTGAAAAATTCTACAGCTTGACTATATAACCAACTACTCATTGAGTCAATATTTAAAGTTACTGGCATTCTAAGTTTTGAATTGTGTATCCCCTTCATAATACCTTCTGCAGCAGTTTTGTTACTATACTGTAACTTTCTATAATCTCTTCAGTTTCTTTATTGACCCACTGATCTCATAGCCCAGCAAAACCAAATAATTCTGAATCAAGATATTTAATCAAATATTTTTGCTTTTTAAAATCCATACTCTAAAACTAAAAAAATCATTTATAGTTATGTCATACTTTGTTTTAATATGTTTTACGGTCTTGTAGATGTGATGCGGAATATTGCACCTATAAACTAAGTTCTATTTTAATTAGTTCTTCTAAATTTTCGATTCTAAAAATAGCCTCTTCATAAAACTTAATATTTGCATAAATTATTCTTTTCATATCAAATGCATAGTTTCTGACTCTAAAATCATCTAATGATGAAGTTAGCACTTTAGAAGAAAAATGATAGGGAGCAAAATAAAAATCGTTTTTTTTATCCCTCGAAATCTCAGGCATTGATTCTATGGGATAATTTAATATCATATAATTAGAAAACTTATAAAATAAGTTAACATACATCTCTCCCATTCGATCCAAAACCCCATATGAGTTTTCATAATAATAATTAAGTGCCGATGATAGAGACTTATTTTCTACATATTCTAAAGCTCCAGTTGAAATTAAAGATTTAAAATTTGGGTTTTGCCCCCCAAAATCCCATGTCAAAAGGAGACTATTCATTCCTTCCTGTGATATTTTTCCATTTTGTATGTCCTGAGCAAATTTTACTCTTTTATACAAATAGTCTAACGTCATTAAAAAGAAAGCTTTATCAGACTTAAGGTCATTCTGAACCCCTATTAAAGTTCCGTTTTTGAGTTGTTCGTTATCAAAATCATTTAATCTATCTTGAATATAAAAAGAAATTGTTATTGAGAAAATAAGGATAAAAATCTCAAACAGAAAAGTTTTAATTTGGCTTTGTTTCATTGAATTTTACATAAATTTCATCCATACACTAAAGCTAAAAAAAATATTTACAAACTCAGAGGTAAGAGACTATCTATGTGGTGGTCTTTTTCACCTTAGACAAAATGCCTATAAAATGTCTATGTATAATCCTGTGTTTACTTTGCATTGAAGGGTAGTGACCCTATACAAAGGTAGGTGTCATTGGTGTTAAAATTTTAGAGTCTAATTCCCCAATCAAAAGGCCCATCTTGTGTATGAAAAACTGTTTAAAACCTCTTTACCAATCTATTATGTCATTAATTAATTCTTCGGCATTAATTTTTTGTATTGAGGGGTATCTTTTTGTTCTATTTTGTTTAGCGGATTATAGTTTTATAATTTTTGTTCTTTTATTCTTTTTTATTTTTAATCGAATTAAATTATGAAACGCTATGGTTATCAACTTCAATGGGTTTATTTAAAGTCTCTACTTCTTCAGTATCTTCTGATATTATAGTTTTTGGATCAATTTTCATTATTTTGTTTCTATTTTCTTTGGGATTCATAGTGCAACTAGCATTTAAAATGGCACCTGATTCAACTATCAGTTTTTGAATAATGATCCTGCCTCTTATCTCACATCCTACTTTAAGGCTTAATGTTCTTGAAGCTCTCAGTTCTCCTTTAAACACACCTTCTATTTCAGCATTTTCACATAATATTTTACCTTTTACTTTTGCTTCTTTACCAATTATCAACTTTCCTGAAGTCTCTATATCTCCCTCTAAAACTCCATCAATTCGAACATCATTTTGAGTCTTAATTGTACCTTTTAAGGTTGTTGAAGCATCAATTTTACTGAAATTATCCCAAGTTTTTGATTCCATTATTTTAATGAATTTATACATTTTTTTTATTGTGAGACACCATATTATTTATATAAATCTATATAAATTATTTTAAGGTTATACTATTTAAATCTTTAGTTATATTTCTTGCAGACCGCTTTTAGTAAAATCATTACTCCCTCAGGTCAATTCTATGAAGATTTCTAAAATGGACTATTTAAATAAATTTTTTTTAATTCACTAATTTATTTAAACTATGAAACCTTAAACAAAGCATTCAAGCGTTTCCAGCTTCAAATCCCTAAGCTCAGCATATATGCTTTGCCATAGGTAGATGTGTCCCTCCATTAACTTTTAGAGCCATTTGGGAAAAATACGTTTGAATATTGATCTAGTCTACGATGACAAAGACAAGAAAGTAATCATTTTTTTTTTGAGCCTTTTACTAAACTATGGTTAGAAGGGAATTTTGAACACATAGCATCAGACATTTATGATTTACGAATGACACTTTATTTACAAGATACTATTCATTATTTTAAAAGTCCTGATGAATTGAAAAATTTTCTCGCCAATACTTATAATAATCTGGAAGCTAATCATTAGGAATTTTCTACAATTAATAAATGGGGAAATTACAGAGAAGATGGAAAACCATTATCGTTGAAATGAACTTTACAAGATTCTTAAAGTATAGCACAATAATGGGTAATCAATTTAAAAAGGCTACCTTAAATCTATATAAAAAAATAAGGAGCTCATAATTCCTGCTATGATACCGCATACCATTATAGATAAATAAAACAGCTATTTCATTTCTGCTCTCCTCTTTTAAGTGAAGGTTTTCTTTTACACCAATGGGCACAACTCAAATCCTCTTTTAACCTTTTCTATCATTGTCCCATTCTGAGATTTACTTGATGCTGTTTTTGAAGTGGTGTTGTTTTTTTATTCTAAATCTTGTACCATCATTTTTCTGAAAACGGCTTTCAGTTCACTTTTATCGAAATAGGTAATCTCTCCTACACGCTTAGAGGATACAATATCTTTTTGAACCCATTCCATTAATTTAGATTCATTTGTATTTAATAAGGTACATGCGTCTTTTAAACTCAAAAGGTTTTCTGAATTTAGATTTTCGTTTTCTTGAGATTCATCGTAGTAAAAAGGAAGTGCTTCTTCGATTTGATTTAGTTTTTTTAAAACAATATCCAAGCTTTTCTCTAGGTTAAAAATACGATATTCCAATTCTTTATTTTTTCTTTCTAAATTCATAAATATGACTTTTTAGCATGTAAATTACTTCACTTATTGTTTTGTTTTTCAGTTTTTTAAAAAAGGTTTTTGTGGTAAATAATTTACTAACAGTGTTTTTATCTTTTATTAAGTAAAACGGCTTGTTGAGTAATTCTATAATAGAAATATTTTCAAATCTGTTAGTGATTATTAAGTCAGAATGATTAAAAAGGGGGAAATGTGTTACTACATTTATTGATTTTTGCTTGCTGTTGATAAAACTTTCTTTTGTCAATATTTTGCCTGAACTTATTATTTGATTGTAATCTTCTGTGTGATGGGAAGCAAAAATTATTTTCAGTTTGAATTTTTCTATCAATTGTTCGCTAAGGTTGGTAATCAGCTCCAATTGCCAATTTTTATAGAGCGAAGAAAAATTGAAGTCTATCAAAACATAGTTTGCATTGGTTAAATCAACAGCGTAATTGGTATTGAAGATCCAATGAATCATTTCATGATTTTTTCGAACAAGCTCATTTTCAAGATGAAATTTAGGTTTAATTTCCATAGAATGCGAGAAAATACTTACAACCAAATTGGAAAGGTCCTCTAAACTTAAAAAATGAATTTTTTGTTTCTGCGCTTGATGAACTATTTTAGTAAAAATAAAAGAACCCAAGGTTCTTTTAAAGCTTATTTTGGACGCTGCGTTGATTTTTTTACTAGCAATCAGACCCAAAAGAGAGTCTTCTATTGAAATCAAATAATCATAGCTTTCTATGTTTATTTTTTTGAGTTGTGATAGCCGATCTAGGTATTGAATTTCAGAATAAGTATTCTCAATGAAAAGAAAGTTTTCATCAATTTTTAAATGAGAGATCAAAATGAGTTTTAAACTTAAGTCCTGTCCTTTAAATAATGATTTTAAAGCATTAGATAAGGCATTTAAAATAAAAAGTTGGGAGGCTTCACTCTTACCAATTAAAAGTAACTTCATAGAGTGTCTATTAATTAAAAATGCGCCTCAATCTTTTAGAACAAGTTTTTCAACTTTTTGAACTAGCTTGCCTATCCTATCAAACCAGGAAATCAGATTTCCATTTTCATCAGCAGTTATTACTAAGTAATTACCCTGTTGATCTTTGATCAAATTAATATCCCAAACCCATTTTTGATGTCCTTTCAGGGAAATAGCTGAATTGGTTATTTTGGAAAGATCTCTCAAAGTTGTGTTGTACTTTAAAACTTGATTATCAAAACTAGCAGAGTATAAATTGTCATTTGATTTGTCGTAGAAGAGTTTTGTAATTTCTGATCGGTGAAGTACAATTTTATTATCAAATGATAGAGCGATTTTAGCTTTTGATTGGCTTATTATGTTATAGGCATACAATTCACCAGTTCTAGTTCCTAAAAACAAACGGTCCTTTGTAAATGAGATGGCTGAAATTTTATCTTTATTGAAATTAATTTCACGAAGTGAAACCGGTAATAATTCATTTTCTAAAACAGAGAAAAGTCCTTCGTCTGTAGCCACATAAAGTTTGTTTATGTCTGGGTTGTAAAAACTTGAATTGATGGATTTCGTTGCATAAATTTGAGCAGTATCTTGTCCATCATACAGAAAAATATCATTTGCTGAAATGATATAAAGTTGTTGGGTATTGGCATTGAAATGCAGTTCTTTAATCGGACTTGAAGCTTTATAAATTCTATTTTTTCTATCCCTTGTGTTTTGTCCATTTAAATCAATTTCGTAAACATCTCCTGTAAAAGTACCAACATAAATTAGGTTGGTATTAGCAATAACAACCTTCCTGATGCGCTCATTGATTTTTATAGGTTCAATTTCTTTTTTAGTAGCTCCATTTAAAATATAAAGATATTGGTCATCTCCACCCATGGCAATGATGTTGTCATTAAAAGTACTAATGGATCTAATTGAGGCATTGGGTCTGATTTTTTTTATGAGCATAGAAGTCTCTCTGTAGCTAGCCTTATTTTCCATTGCTTTTAAAGCGGTTTGTAAAAGAATGAAGAGTCCTTCTGTGACAATTTTTCCAGAATTAGTTTCCATCATCAACTTTTCATAAGTGTAATACTTAAGGAGTGTTTCCCGGATTGTAGTTAGTATAATACTATTGGAGTCAACCTCTGAAGACTCACTGATCAGATTTTCGAGTCTAAGCATAATGGGATAAAACTCTGTTTCCAAAAGGGCGATTTGCTTTAGTTTTTCTGCTTGTTCTTTTGCTTTTGTAGCATTGTCTTTTTGTATTAGAGCTTCGTTTTGTTTCTCTTTTGCTATTTGCTCCGAGGCTTTGGCTAATTTTTTTTGTTCTTCTGCTTCTAATGCACTTTTTACTGCTTGTCTTTGAGCAATTACTGCTTTGCGTAATGATCTTTGCGCAATAATTTTTGCCGAATCAGCTAACTTCTTTTCTTTCATTGCCATAGCAGCACTTTCGTCGGCAATTTTCCTTGCATTTTGAGCTTCGATGGATTTTTTTTCGGCCAAATCTTTAGCCAGATTGGCTTCGATGTAATTCTTTTCTGCTTTGGCTTTGCTTATGTAAGCATCAACTGCCATGAAAATGGCAATTATTGTAAGCGAACTTATCGCAAAAATCACATTTTTTGTAATACGCCTTTTTCGTTTAATTCGCTGTTCTTCCTTGATTTTATTGAAATTAAAAAACTTCTCACTTTCATTAATATAGTTAATAGTCTTTTTGAAGTTCAAAGAATATTTTTTAGCCCAATTTTCATTGATAGTATTGGAATCTCTCCAGTTGATTGCCATTTCAAGTTCGGGAGAATTCATTAAGCTAATTTCGCCTAAAGCATTTTTATCAGCCAAAATTGCATAGTCGGCGTATCTTTGATAGGCTAGTTTTTCCTCCTCAATCCAATTTTGCTCACGTTTCCAATTTCTGTTTTTTTCGTAATTAAAACTGATGACATCTCCCAGGTTTATCGTTTTCTTGTATTTCCTTTGAATCCCTGAGATTTTATTTTCAAAAAACTCTATAGAGTTCCCTAATTCAGATATGAAATAATTTAATATTTTAATAGAGTTTACTTTTTCCTGACCTGAAATTTTTAGGATGTCACCAAAATAATTTGCATTGACATGATTTTTATCATTTTCAAAATTGATAGTTGCTTTAATGATTTTTTCAAAGATTAACTGATCTGTTTTAGCCAAGGATTGAAAAACTTCTTCAAATTTTGCTCCAATGTTGTTGTAAACTCCACCTTTAGATTCAATCATTTCAACGGTGACGGTTTCACTGTTAGAGTTGTAAAGTTGACAGAGTAAAAAATGTATGTTGGGTAATAAGCTTAAATCATTTAAAGATTCATTGAGAATAAGGTTGAAAGCAGCAGTGTCAAATCCGACTCCGTTGGCAGTAAAATTATTTTTGATTAAAGATTTTAATCCTTGAGAACCAATATTTTGAATAGCGTATTGAGTTTTGCTAAAGACTTCTTGTAAACTGGTATAGTTGGTTAGTTCTGAAATGTATTCTGTTTGAATAGAAATTAAGAAATAGATAGAAGTTTCTCTTATTCTGACTGTTCTTGAGACGATGTCTAGAAGCAATTGATCGTCCTTATTTTTATCTTGATTAATTTTATCAAAAACAAAAATATCCTCTAATTGATCTACAACAATTAATAAATTTCTTTTGTTATAGATCTCGGAGTCTCGATAAATTTTGGAAAGAGACAAGTTTTTATCGTCTTCAATGATCTTTTTGTAATCTGAGAAATCTTCTGTATTGGAACGCAGATCTTTATTAAAAACTCCACTATTAGTTAGCGTTGCAATCATGTTTTCGATTGGATTGACCCCAGGTCTAAAACTACAAACAGACCATTCTTTTCCAGCCTGACCCAAAAATCCTTTCTTCAATCTGGGGATAAGTCCAGCATTTACAAGTGAAGTTTTTCCAGAACCTGAGGCACCGGTTAAAGTGATGAGTTTATTTTTCTGAATAATTTGTAATAAATTCTCAACTTCTTTTTCACGACCAAAGAAAAAAGACTGATCTTCTTCCTTGTAAGGTAATAAACCTTTTAGTCTACTTTTATGATTCATCAAACTTCGATTATCCTCAAATTTATCAAAATTTGAATTTGGAATTGTATTTTTATGAAAATAATTAAAGAATAATTAATGTTCAGGTTCTACAACACAAATGATTTAATATCTGAACTTGAGAAAGAGCTTTTAAGGGATCATCGAATTGTTCAACTGATGCTGGATGAATACGATCTATTTTTAATATCAAAGGCCTTGTTTGAGGCAGTTGAAAATGGAATTTCGGTTGAAATAGTAGTCGTATCGACCAGTCATAAAAAATCAATGAAACTGGTTAATTTATGTAAACGATTGATTGACCTCAATGTTCAGATTTTCTGGAAAGTGGATAAAAATTTATTCGTAAAGGAAGATTATTTTGGCATTTTTGATAAGGAATATTTGATTTCTAAGCTAGAACAGCCAAATTTTGATGACGCAGAAGGTCTTATTCGGTTTAAAAATGATTTTTTTAATGGATTAGCGCTGGATTCTAAAAAGTTGAGCATGTTTGATGGAGATATTCAAATTGAGTTTGAATCTGACAGGGGTATTGTTTATCCTAAGGAAGAAATAATTTTAAGATGGGAGGTCTTAAATGCTCATGAAGTTGAGATTGATCCAATTGATAAAAAGCTTGATATTAAAGGTGTTCTAGGTATTTCAATAGAGGAGGACACAAAATTTACTTTGGTAGCAAAAAACAAAGGCACTGTCCAGAAAAAAAGTGTATTTGTCCGCGTTTTAAAAATCAAGGAAATTCATTTTGATGTTGAAGTACTAGACCCAGTAATCAATGAATACATTTCACTGAATTCTTCAGCGATTGACCAAGAAAGATATGCGGTTTATTTGGGGCAAAAAGTTAAGATTTCATGGAATATTAAAATGCTAGGTAAACTGTTGGAGTCTAGATTGGGAAATTTGCCTCTATCTGGATTTCACGAATTTGAGATTTTCAAAGATACTGATTTTAATTTTCTTTTTAAATCGCTAAAAAGTACACAGAGAAAGATTATTTCACTTCATTGTTTTAAGGATAGTTCCCTATTTAAAGAAAAGGAGGTGGAAGTTCCCATAAAATCTGCGAAAAAGAAATCTATAATTAAAAATTTTCTTTACTTAGTAATAGATTTTTTTATAAAATTATTAAAATGACAAACCCAACTAATAAGGTTAATTTCATTACCCGTATCTTGATTAGTTGTTCAGGAGCTAGTTTTGAGCTTTTGAAAAATTGCCCTCGGTTTGAGATAACAAAATACACGAGTATTGGGATGACCATTGTTTTTACTGCAATACTTGCTGTGGTTTCCTCATTTTTTGCCCTTTCTATTGTTTTCGATTCTTTACCATTAAATATTTCTTTAGCCTTTTTGTGGGGCGCAATCATCTTTAATTTGGATCGATACATAATTTCTAGCATGCGA
Source organism: uncultured Bacteroidota bacterium (assembly GCA_902546725.1). Taxonomy (GTDB): domain Bacteria; phylum Bacteroidota; class Bacteroidia; order Flavobacteriales; family Flavobacteriaceae; genus MS024-2A. Next base: position 82,476 of record CACCLB010000008.1, read on the forward strand.
TCTTCAAACAATAAGTGGAATGATTTAGTGAAAGCCATTCCAAGGTTTATTATTGCCATTATTATTGCTTTGATTATTTCGAAGCCTATGGAAATACAAATTTTTAAAACAGAGATTAATTCGTATTTAAAAATTGAAAACACAAATCTGATATCTGATGTTGATAAAAAATACTCCAATTTACTGGAAGACAACACGATTAAAAAAAACAACACAGAACAGCAATATAGTCAGTTGCTATTGATCAGAGAGCAATATTATCAAGAGTACAAATGCGAATGTGATGGAACCTGTGGCACCAAAAAGAGAGGTAGGGGAATTGAATGTTTTAGTAAAAAAGAAAAATACGAAACCTTCCAAGAAGAGCTAAGAACTGAAAAATCCAAACGAGATGCAGCCCTTACAAAACTGGCTGATGATGAAGCTTTAATTAGAACTCAAATGCAAGCTGAAAAGCAAATGCTCAAGGCAAGTTTGTCTTATGGCTTGATGGACCAAATCAGAGCACTAAATCGACTCGATAGTAGCTCTTCATTGTTTATTGTATTGATGTTTGTAATGATCGAAATTGCGCCTATTTTGACTAAAATAATGTCAAGTAAAGGTCCTTACGAAAATCTAATTTTAGAGTACGAGAAAAAGTTTGAAGTAAATTATCTAAAAGCCCTAGATAACTTGGATCATGAGAGAGTAAAAAATAAAAAACTCAAAGAAATGTCAACTCGCTTTGAAATAAAATCAAAAGAAAAACAAATTCAGGACATTGTAAAACAAGATGCTTACGATCGGTATGAAAAGATTCGTACCGATCTTGAGAATAAAATTTCTAAAAACTAGAGATAATGAAAAAAAAGCCACTGCATTTGATTTTAATTATCTTTTTATTTATCGGATGCAAGTCCCTTTTAAACCCAGTCGAAACAGATTTTTCACCTTCTGTGTCATTGGATAAATTATCAACTGGTAAAGTATCGGTTCCAGAAAATATTGGTTCCACCTTAGAAGATAATTTTACTAGAGAAGCAGAAGCACTAATCCGGGCAACAGAAACGGATTTAACTTCCTATTATGAAAATTATTTGGACAGTTTAAAAATGAAACTAAAAGATTCTGGTTATGTTAAAATTAAAGGCTACGAAGCATTTTTGGTAGATATTTTATCAGATCAAATAAAAAATGACACAGTTTATCTAGCTAATTTGGTTACTCAGACAGAATCCAAAGGAATTCCTTTAAGTTTTCAATATTCGGCTCTCAAAAATGACAAGTTTTATTTTGAAATTGAATGTCTTAAAAATAACGCCTTGTCAGAATTGATTTATGGAGGAATTGATGTTGAATTTATTGAAGGGGCTGAGGTTAGATACCAACACTTTGATTTGAAAAAGAAAGATAATATTAAGGGTTCTTTCAAGATATTGGAGGACAATCCTGTAATCTTAAACATCACAAAAAAAGGATTTACCAAAGGTGCCTTGAAAGTCAAAGTTAAAAAGACTTTAGGTTCTAACTTGATTGTTGAAAAGATAACAGATAGTTTAGAGGAAACAAAAATGGTAGTAAAAGAAGTTGCGGATACGATCTATCACCTTGTGGATGAAAAGCAATACACCCTAGCTCCTCAATTGGATATTACAAAAGGGCACCAGTTAACAATGCCACTCTCGGTAGATGATCTTGACAATCTACTAGGATGGGGGTTTTGGATTGGATTAAATGAAAAAGATATTGATAATTACAACAAACTTTTCAATCAAAACCTTGATGACCCTCTTAAACTTTTTGCAAAATCTGAGTTAACAAAAGTTGGTTTAAATATCCAATTACCCTATTCTTTAGACGAAAATTTGATAATTAATTTTAAAAACTCTTCAAGTGATGCGCTTAGTCTGAATAGCACAAAAACCTACAGTTTTTTTAGTTCAGATTCACTCAGTCAAGACTTCAAAGGGGAACTTCTCATAACCAATAAGTCTAAGTTGTATGATTACATGATTACTGTTAAAACTGTAGGAGTAAACGTTATTAAATCCAAAGTAGAAGAAGAAGAGACTACATACACATTAAACGAATACATTAATATTTCAGTTGTAAAATGATGAAATCGAAACCAATTTTTGTAATTGTTGTGCTTGCAGCCCTAGTATTTTCTTCTTGTAGAAGGCAGTCAATGCAAATGAGATCAAGTGTGAGAAGAACTCAAAATGATATGCGTTATTTTAATAGAGATGTTAATCAGGTGAAAAAATTGATTGGGATAGAGGAAGAGGATTCCTCGGCCAATAGAGACTCACTATCGCAAACTTTATTTACACCCATTGATCAAAAAAATATCTTTACTTCATATGGCTATGTTTACGATGCAATAAACGGTTCAAAAGATGTTATCAATAGTTCAAATTTTTATTGGGATTCGATACAGAAAGTTTATTATGTAAGGAACAAAAAATACAGTAAGATAAAACCTGAGGATGAGGTCTTCGGATGGCACCCTTATTGGATGGGAAGCGCCTGGGAGAGTTATCCTTTTGAGTTGCTATCTACGATCTCTTATTTTTCCTACAAATTAGATCCAAATACTGGTTCATACACCAATCCAAAACAAATGAATGAATGGCGAAATACCGCCATGATTGATTCAGCAAAACTGAAAAACACAAAAGTATTATTGACAGTATCTAGTCACGGATACAAGAACAATAATTCGTTTTTGGGTGATCAAGCAAAATGGGGTGTATTAATTGATTCACTTTCAACGCTTTTATTAGATCGAGATGCTGATGGTGTCGATATCAACTTTGAGAATTTACCTTATTTGAAACGAGGAAGTTTTAATCGATTCATAGAAGAACTTCGGAAAAGGCTCAATCAAAAGTTTGATTCTAAAAGTCCTATCATTTCGCTTACCCTTCCCGCAGTTGACAGTAGGGAGATATTTGATGTAGTAGATCTACAGAAATTTGTTGATTTATTTGTTATTATGGGGTATGATTACAATACGGGTCCTCAGCTTCAAGGAGCAGTTGCCCCTTTGATTCCTTTTGAGACCAAAAACATTAGCCTGAACACTACATTAAAATACTACCTAGAAGCGGGAATCAATCCTTCAAAAACAGTTTTAGCCTTACCTTATTATGGCAGCATGTGGGAGGGAGCAATTGGCGAGGGTGGAAAGACCTCCTCCATCTTTGAGCGTAAGGTCACCTACAGGGAAGTGATGTCAATTTTCAATGATGAGTTTGTTACCAAAAACAATTTGAGTCCAATTTTGGAGAAGAAGAGCATGACCAATTACTTTAATATAACTTATCCTGATAATACAACTAAAGAGGTGTGGTTTGATGATGATTACACCCTTGGGAAAAAGTATGATTTTGCAATTGCCAACAAGCTGAAAGGAATTGGTGTCTGGGCCTTAGGATATGATAATGGTTACAATGAACTTTGGGATGTTATTGAGGCAAAGTTTGCTACCGATGCAGTTCCCGTGGTAGATCCGGTAGGACAAATAGAAGGATATCCCATCAAAGTGAGTAATTATATTTTGAAGAAAAAGAACTTACTGTTAGTATCTTCTATCTTTTTTTTGTTCGCTGTAGCCATAGGATTTGTTCTGGCATTGTCAGATTGGAAGGTAAGAGACTCTATTGTCAAAAATCAATTTCACAGACTAATAATGGTCATCATAGTATTTATATTTTTGACACCCATCATTTATTTGATAAATGAAATGTTTTTCCTCAAATCTACTTGGAAATATTATGCTGTATTTATTCTTGGAGGCTTGACAATTTACTTATCCTCATTTCTAAAAATAAAATCTTCTAAAAGGCCTTAAACATGAAAGATTTAATAATAAGAGAATTATTTTGGTTTTTAATAAGTTTTCTAATTGCTCTTGTTGGTTCATTTTTATTTTTAGAACTCTTGGCATTGAGTTCTGCAGAGCCAGAGTTAAATTCTTTAGAAAAACTCTTTACGCTACAACTTTATATTATTGGTTGTATTATTTCTTTTATTTCGGTTTACATAGTCAGGATCGTACTTTCGTTTATTAAAAAAAAAATTAATAATTCTCTATGATACATAATGTAGTTGCGTCTATTGGATACCGCCTCAATGAGTACATAAAAAATTCACTTTCTCTATCGGAAGAAGCTGTGATTATTTCCAATCTTGTTGATTTGAAGGGAAATGTAAACCCAGAGATTGAAAATAAAATAACTATTTTCTTGATCAATATTGAAGAAGAGCGGACTTCAAAAAATGGACACTTTCAGTCCTCTCCTGGAATGAATCCTCCATCTACAATGAATTTGTATCTTATGTTTTCTGCCTATTTTCCAAATTTTAATTACATGGAGTCATTACGCTACATTTCCTTAGTGATTGAATTTTTTCAAGCCCATAATACTTTTGCAAGTTCTAATACACCTCTTCTATCAACCTCAATTGATAAGCTTTTTGTTGAGTTTTCAAATGTTGGTATTGAGGATATTAGTAAACTTTGGTCAAACATTGGAACCAATTATGTACCCTCAGTTTCATACAAAGTGAAACACGTTGTCTTTGATGGAAATGCAATATCAGAAAACGTAACAAACATAACATAGTAGTTTTTAAATCATTTTATTTGAAACAAATAATGCATGAGTAATCGAATTCAGTATACAAATGATTTTAGTAAGATTGTAGAAATTTCTTTTTACCATGAATATTTTGCAAACACCAATTTAAATAATATTGACCTGATCCCTGATTCAGAAACTGCCGAGTTGATAAATAATTATAATCTAATTTTAAGAAAGAAAGACAATTCATTCTTTATTTTTAAAAACAATAGTTCAAATGTAAATAGCCAAGTATTTTCGGGTGCTGTTGTTTTGAAATTTATATTAAAATTTAACGACTTATTATTTTTGAATTTTACTGACATGCCCTTTAAATACAATCAAAAATTCATTTTAAAAACAAGTGAATCAGATAAAAGCAGACTTCACCCATTAACTCACACGGATGAATCAATCTTGGAACCCTACTCAGAAAACGGCATTGTATGTAATGTTATAGTTGAGGTTAATCAGAATAATGAATTTTTTGGTAATGAAGAGGAATCAACTAAAGGTGGCCCGCAAAAATTTTATGCGCGTTTTAATACTAGAATGGTAAAGTTTAGGTATAATTTTTATTTTTCTGGAAAAGAAAACGACTTTACTAATTATTTTGTTTTTGATGAAAATTCAAACAATAGATTCACTGAATTTTTTGTTCGGAAATTAGAGAACGGAATGACGGTCCAATCATTCGTTTTGCCTGAACAATTAAAGATGAATGAAAACTACAGCCATAAATTATATTTAAAACAAGAGAATGAATTCAGTAAATCATTCAATAAATTTTTACCTCATCCAACCCCAAATAATCTTAAATACGACCTTGAGGAAAACACTTTTTTTCTAGAAAGCTTTATTAAGGTTAAATAACTTAAAATTTTTTTATTTAAAATTAAAATTTAATTATATTGCATTAACTAATTTCATTTTTATTTAAAAACTATGGCAACAACTTTAGCAACACCTGGAGTATATATTGAGGAGAAGAGCTCGTTCGGTTCCTCGGTTGTTCCAGTACAAACATCTATACCAGCTTTCATTGGCTACACCGCAAGAGCAAGTAGAGGTTCAAAAGATCTTACCAATGTTCCCACACGAATTTCATCTCTAGGACAATTTGAAGAATTATTTGGCGGAGCACCTAATACAAAGTTTAATATTGAGTCAAATGATTCAGCAGTTGGATTTAAACTATCCTTTGTCTATGAATCTCGTTTCTTACTTCACAGTTCCATGCGTCTTTTTTACGCCAATGGAGGAGCCGACTGTTACATTGTTTCAGTAGGGAGTTATGAGGACAAAATTGACGCTGCTCAATTAAACGATCCTACTGGCGGAGGTTTAACAGCTTTGGAAAAGCATTTGGAACCTACAATAGTAGTTATTCCTGATGCCATTCTTTTAGATGAAAATGATTGTTATTCTCTTCAGTCAGCAATGCTTCAGCATTGTGGATATAAATTAAAAAATCGTTTTGCAATTCTCGATGTTTACGAAGGTTCAAAGGAACGAACTTTTGATGAAGACGATGCTGTAGATAAATTTAGAAATGGTGTAGGTTCAAACTTCCTTCAATGGGGAGCATCTTATTATCCTTTCTTGAATACTACTATAGTGAGTAAATCAGAAATTGACTTTACACGAATTGCCAACTTAGATGGTTTAGTTGAGGTATTATCAAAAGAAGTAGCTAAAAATTTAGAAGCGGACGAAATTACCGCAGCTAGAGCCGAGGGAATTACTTCTGAAATAGATAAAATCACAGAAACTACAGATGCAGATGCAGTAAATTCTTTGAATTCTACTTTGACTGTTATTAGTCCATCATTAAATCTAATTTTAAGTGAAATTAGTGAAATGTTAAATGTATTGCCTCCAAGTCCAGCAATGGCAGGAGCTTACACGATGGTTGATTCACAAGCTAGTGTAGCTCAATCACCAGCGAATATCAGCTTGGGTTCTGTTATAGCCCCTTTGATTAATATTAATAACGACAATCAAGAGGAATTAAACTTGCCTCTTAATGGTAAGGCGGTAAATGCAATCCGAACTTTCCAAGGTAAAGGTGTTTTAGTTTGGGGTGCCCGTACTTTAGAAGGAAACTCAAAAGATTACAGATACGTTAGTGTAAGAAGAACTATGACTTTCTTAGAGCAAAGTATCAAATCAGCTGCTGAGGCATTTGTTTTTGCTCCTAACAATGCAACAACATGGTCCACTTTAAGGGCTACTGTTTCTAGCTTTCTGGCTAACCAATGGCAATCGGGGCTCTTAGCAGGTCAATCTGCTGAGGATGCTTTTACTGTAGATATTGGATTAGGAGCTACAATGACTCCTAACGATATCTTGGACGGAATCTTAAAGATGACTGTTAAAGTGGCAATTACAAGACCCGCAGAGTTCATTGTAATCACTTTTGAGCAACAACAACAAAAATCATAATTAACTAATTATATAAACTAATATGGCACTTCCAACAGCAGGCACCGGAGCAGAACAAGATCAGTTTTGGCCTTTACCTAAATTTTATTTCTCCGTAGACATTGGCGACATGACAGATTTACCTTTTCAAGAAGTAAGTGGTCTAGAAGTTGAAACCGAAATGATTGAATATCGACACGGCAACAGCCCAAATCATTCAAAAATTAAAATGCCTGGGTTACTTAAATACTCTGACATTACACTTAAGAAGGGTGTATTTGCGAATGATAACCAATTCTACGAGTGGATTTCAAAAATTTCATTGAATACTTATGAAAGATTAACCGTAGTAATTAGACTTTTAGACGAAACAGCAACGCCGAGAATGACATGGACGCTTACAAATGCTTTCCCACTTAAAGTTACACCAACGGATCTTAATTCTCAATCTTCTGAAGCGGCTATCGAAACATTAGTTTTAGCCCATGAAGGTTTAGTAGCTGAAGTTGCTTAATATATGAGTATTATTTGATTGCTGAATATAGCAATACGCTATAACTATTTTAGCTAAATTAGGTCTTCTTTTGAAAATCTTATTTAGCTATTTTAGTTTTTATCACATACACTTTTAACTATGGAGGTTGATAAAAATACCTACCCCGCAGTAGGATTTAATTTTAGGGTTACATCAAGCGATGCAAATTTTGGTCTTGGAACAATTTCGGAACTTACGGGTTTTGAATTAAACCAGACAGACGCATCGTTCCAATCAGTAACGGGGATCAGCGCCTCTCTTGGAACATCGCCCTATAAAGCATTAGGTTCCAACAACAGACAAATTGTTTTGCCTGAGACCGTAACCTATTCAAATCTTGAGCTTAAACGTGGAATTGTAAAAAAAGATTCCAACATTGGGAAGTGGTGTAATGGTTTTCTTACGGATGACCAATGGTGGTATTTTGTAAGCAGAAAAACAATTAACGTCTTCTTACTTGATAACAACAGCAATGATATTTTATTGACATGGACTTTTTTTAACTGTTACCCTATAGAAATTAATATTGATCCATTTGATGCTATGGGAGGAAATTATGCTGTGGAGACTATGAAATTAACTTATTCTCATTTTAAGAAATCATAATTTAAATTTTATGCCTATAGAAATTAAAGAACTTGTTGTAAAAGGAACAATTGAATCAGAGCAAAAGGAAAAAAGTATCGATATTGTTAAGCTTATTGATGAAAAAATATCCGACATGCCCAAACCTCAGTGTGGTTTAAATAAGAGAAGCTTAATTGATGAATGTGTTCAAGAGGTTTTAAGTGAAATAAGAAAACAATTAGACTATTAAAGGATGAATTTAAATTTTATAGCTTTCGAAGAAGATGATTCTATTTTCCCATCAGGGATTTACAATCTTCAGCTCAATCCTGAAAGGTTAGATGTTGGATTTCAAGACAATAAAAAAGAAGGCAATTGTGAAACAGCTGCAGACGGACAAATGGTTGAAAGTTCAGAAGCACTCTACAGTTTAAAAACTTGGGATGTTCAATTTACCATAGATAATACAGGGGCAGTACCTTTTCCACCCATGGCTTTTCCATTACCTATTTTAACCCCAGGAACATCTATTTATCCGTCAATACTTTATTTCAAAAAGCTCTTTGTTTTACCCAATAATGAAACACATTCAAGAAACTACATTAAAGGAATTTGGGGTCTTGGTGATCTCACTATTTTTGGACGTGTTAGAAGTTTTACTTACGAATACAGTTTCTTCACAAGCTCAGGAGTTCCCTTGAGAGCTGACTGCAATGTGTTTATTGAAGAAGTTCCCGCCCGGTCTTTTTTATCTTATTTCATGAGTCCAGATATTACACGGATTCCAAAGGTAAAAGAGAGTGATAATTTAGTTGATTTTTGTGAAAAATATTACAACGATAAAAATTATTATCTCAAGGTGGCAGAGTATAATAACCTCTCCTCTTTTAGAAAACTAAAAACAGGATCAAACCTTGAATTTCCGCCAATTAAAAAATAATGGGTTTACTTTTTCCTTCTCCATCAGACTCCCTCAATCAATTAGCTTCCTTCGATGTTAAGGTAGATGGAACCCAAATAGAAAGTTCCTACAAGTTATTTCGAATTCAAACCTTTAAAGAGGTGAATAAATTGAGTAGAGCAACAATCTCAATTATTGGAGGGGACCCAAAACAAAATACATTTGAGGAGAGTGAAGATTCTATTTTTACTACTGGTAGCGAAGTTGAAATTTCTTTGGGTTACGATCAGAGTAATAAGGTTGTTTTCAAAGGAATCATTTCAAAACATGCATTACAAATTAAACGTGGCTTTCAGGCCGCTGCCACAAATAATCTTTTGGTGATAGAGTGTGTAGATAAAGCTGTGAAACTTGCAAATACATACACCGCTGAGATATACGAGGATAAATTAGACAGTGACATCATTACAAGTCTAATTTCAAATGCTGCAGGGGTGACCAAAAATGTTTCATTTACCTCAGTGATGAATGACTTTTTGCCAAAGTATAATTGCAATGACTGGGACTTCATCATTCAAAGGGCTGAAGCCAATGGTATGATTGTTTTAAATTCTGATAACAAACTTACTGTCACAGAACCTAAGCCTTTGATTACCATACCTGAACTTACGGTTACTTATGGAAATGCCATGATTGATTTTCAAGCTGAAGTAGATGCCACCACTCAATACAGTACTTTTGATATTAGCAGTTACAACCCCTACAACGAAGAAGTAATATCCAGTGTGAGTCAAGAGCCCTCTCTTGTAGATCCTGGAAACTTGGATGGAGTAACAATCAGCAAAGATGTAGCTCCCACTAAAAACGAACTGTCAACTTCCTCTGTGTTAACAAGTAGTGAAGCGAAAAATATTGCAGATGCTTATCTGACTCGCTCAAGACTCAGCAGACTAGTTGGTAGAATCTGTATCAAAGGAATTAACAACATCGACATTGGCTCTGTAATCACCTTGGTTGGTTTTGGGGCTAGATTTAGTGGATTGGCCTATGTAACCTCTTTATTTCACGAATTTCATAAAGGATCATTCAAGACTTGGATTGGTTTTGGAATGCGTTACAATCCTATAAATAATAAAAATAAAGTTGACATCTCTCGATATACTTCAAAAATTGAAGGCCTTCACATTGGAACCGTATCAAAAATTGATGCTGACCCCAATGAAGAATTGCGTATTCAGGTAAAAATACCAACCTTAAAAGCAACAGGAGACGGTTTGTGGGCTAAGTT
>CACCLB010000009.1 GCA_902546725.1 uncultured Bacteroidota bacterium
AAGCCGCAGCCATTCCGTTTTTCTTAGAACTTCTAGAAGCGCTCCAATAGAATTAAAGACTACTGAAATACCTATCAATATTCGTTTGGATTCGTTTAGGAATATCTTTTAGAGAAGCTTTGGTAAAGCTGTTCCCAGTAATTTTTTCATAAAGTTCAATATACCGTTCGGATATAGAAGTTATTCGCTCCTCATCCATTTCGGGTAATTGTTGCCCATCCAATCCTTGAAAACCTTTACTGATCAACCATTGCCTTACAAATTCTTTTGAAAGTTGCTTTTGTGGAAGCCCCTTTTCTTGTCTTTCAGCATAGCCGTCTTCATAAAAATATCGAGAGGAATCTGGAGTGTGTATTTCGTCGATCAAAACAATTTCACCCTCGGCTGACTTACCGAATTCGTATTTGGTATCGACTAAGATCAATCCTTGTTTTTGGGCGATTTCTGTACCCCGTTGAAACAAAGCGCGGGTGTATTTTTCCAATTGTGTATAATCCGCTTCGCCAACAATTCCTTGACGAATGATTTCTTCTCTTGAAATGTCTTCATCGTGTCCTTCTTCTGCCTTGGTTGCAGGAGTGATGATTGGAGTATTAAATTGATCATTTTCTTTCATTCCCTCGGGCATTGGCACACCACAAAGCATTTTTCCACCCGCCTTATACGTTCTTGCAGCATGTCCTGAAAGATAACCTCTAATCACCATTTCTACCTTAAAAGGCTCACACAGTTTGCCTACGGCTACGTTTGGATCTGGAGTAGCTTCGAGCCAGTTAGGAACAATGTCAGCTGTTGCTTTCATCATTTGTGTGGCTATTTGATTTAAAATTTGTCCTTTGTAGGGAATTCCCTTGGGTAACACCACATCAAAAGCCGATAGACGGTCAGTTGCTATCATCACCAAACGCTTGTTTTGGAGTATGTAAACCTCTCTTACTTTTCCTATGTATTTGGACTCCAAACCCTCCAACTCTAAGTTGGTTTGCATGATCGTTTTACTACTCATCAATTGTCGTGTTCTATAGTTTTGTAGGCATCAATTATTTTTTTGACCAAAGGATGACGGATGACATCCTTATCGTCGAGATAGATTATTTCAATACCCTTAGTGTTTTTTAAAATCAAGAGTGATTCTTTTAGTCCTGAGATCATTCGTCTTGGAAGGTCAATTTGACCGGGGTCTCCCGTCAGGAGAAACTTAGCATTTTTACCCATACGTGTTAAAAACATTTTCATTTGGGCATGAGTAGTATTTTGAGCTTCATCCAAAATGACAAATGCATTGTCTAAAGTCCTTCCACGCATAAAAGCAAGAGGGGCAATCTGTATGGTACCTTTTTCAATGTATCCCTGGAGTTTTTCACCAGGAATCATATCTCTTAAGGCATCATAAAGAGGCTGCATATAAGGATCGAGTTTTTCGTTTAAGTCACCGGGAAGGAAGCCTAAATTTTCTCCTGCTTCAACAGCGGGTCGCGTGAGTATAATCCGTTTGACTTGTTTTTCCTTAAGTGCTTTTACTGCAAGTGCAACACCCGTATAAGTTTTTCCTGTACCCGCTGGACCTACTGCAAAAACCATATCATTTTTGTGCATAGACTCCACCAAACGCTTTTGATTATAGGTTTTTGCTTTGATGATTTTTCCTCCTACGCCGTGAAGAATCTGGGTTTCAGTTCCCCCATCGAGCTCCGGATTGTCTTCAGTACCCACCAAAACAATACGCTCAATAATCTCATCGTTCAGGATATTAAATTTTCCGAAATGAGCGATGAGCATGTTAACACGCTTGCTGAATTCTGAAAGGATGCTATCTTCACCGTAGGCCTTTAGTGTATTCCCACGAGCTACAATTTTAATTTTTGGGAAGCAAGTTCTTAATTTGGCTATATTCGCGTTTTGATCCCCAAAAAACTCTTGAGGATTTACTTCTGACAGGTCAATTTTTATATCATTCAAAGGCTACTCGGTTAAAATGAATTATTTTTGTTAATGACCGATATGGTCGCGTATAAAAATAGAATAATTTTACGTAAATCATTAGAGAAAAATAACTTTATGGTCCTGGTAACTTTAACGACAGATTTTGGACATAAAGACTATTCGATATCCGTCATCAAGGCGGCACTACTGGATCAGATACCCGATGTGAAGATTATCGATATCACACATGAAATTAGTCCGTACAATCCTTCTGAAACGGCTTATGTACTTAAAAATGCTTACAAAGCATTTCCCAAAGGGAGTATCCATATCGTTGGCGTAGAGTCGGAATATACCCCAGAAAATATTCATTTGGCCATGCAATTGGAAGGTCACTTTTTTATTGGTGCAGACAATGGTATTTTTTCATTAATAAAAGAGGAAATCAAGCCTGAAAAAGTGGTGGCTATTAACATTCATAAAACGGTTAATAGCTCTTTCCCAGTGCTAGATGTGTTTGTACAAGTTGCAGCTCATATCGCCAGAAAAGGAACACTGGAGGTCATCGGAAATCCCATTGATAAAATTAAAGAACTTACCGATGTAAAGCCCGTTATCAACCAAGACGGCAATCAAATCTTAGGAAGTGTAATCTATGTCGATAATTACGGCAATGTGATTACCAACATTACTCAAAAGTTGTTTAAAGAAATAGGCAAGTCCCGACCTTTTACTATTAATGCGCGTACGTTAAAGTTTAGGGAAATTCACCATAGTTACAGTCAAGCCATAGACTTTAGCCAACCCAAAGAAAACCGAGAGGAAGACGGCAAAAAACTGGCTTTGTTCAATGCGGCTGGACATTTGGAATTGGCCGTTTACAAAAGCAACCCCAATACCGTAGGGAGTGCGAGTTCACTTTTTGGATTGGATTATAGAGATTTAATCAATATTCAATTTGAATAATATGTGGACCATCGCCAAGAGAGAATTGCGTTTGTATTTTAGTCAGCTTACTGGTTATCTTATCGTTGGTGGTTATCTACTTATCACTGCATTAAGCCTTTGGTTTTTCAATTCACCCTATAATTTACTGAATACAGAGCTGGGTGATTTCAATCCGTTCTTTGAATTCAGTCCTGTTTTATTTCTCTTTTTGGTTCCAGCTCTTAGCATGAGAACCTTTTCGGAGGAATTTGCTCAGGGAACATTTGAATTGCTATTGACCAAACCCTTGCATCATTATCAGATTTTTGGCGGAAAACTCTTAGGGGTTCTTTTGATTTTATGCATAGCACTGCTCCCTACATTAATGCATGCATTTACACTCAGCGACATATTACAAGGGGGAACTCAATTGGATTGGGGAGTCTTGGCTTGTTCGTATTCAGCATTGCTTTTACTTGCTTTACTTTTTACAGTAACCAGTATGTGTGCCTCTTTAATTTTTCAAAGTCAGGTAGCTTCTTTTCTACTTGGAGTAGTTGCTTGTTTTATTCACCTTTACTTTTGGTCGTTTATCGCTGATTTTGCACCTAGTGTTCTTTGGTACAAATGGATCAATAGTTTAGGAGCTTCAGTGCATTACGGCAATCTTAGTCGAGGGATAATCGCTTTGGAGGATGTGTTTTATTTTTTTGGTATACTGCTCACTTTTTTTCTCACCGGTGTTGAACTCATTCAAAAAAAGAAGCGTAAATGAAGGCATTTAAAAGACCTCTTATCGCACTGGTGCTCAGTCTTATTTTGATGCAAGTCAGTGAACAATTCAGCCTGCGTTTTGATTTAACTGTAGATAAGCGATACAGTCTTTCTGAAGCAACTCTTACTCAATTAAACAGTCTCGACAAGCCGCTACGTATAGATGTTTTTTTGACTGGTGACCTACCCGGGCTTTACAGAGACTTTAGAGGAGAACTGGATGTCTTTCTCAGTCAACTGGAATATGCGACAGACAAATTGATTATTCAATACAACGACCCCTTTGATATTGGCTCAAATGAAGCTGTGGTAAGAGAAATGCAACAATACGGTATGAATCCTGAAATTGTGATTGAAAATAAGGACGGTCAACGGAATGAAAATCTAGTATTCCCTTGGATGATTGTCAACTATGGAGAGGTTTCCGAAAGGGTTTCACTACTCAGCAAACAACTCGGGGACACAGATCGAGATAAAATCAGTCGCTCTGTACAACAAATGGAATACCTCATCATGGATGGAATTGGTAAAGTGACTAGGGAAACAAAATCAACCATAGCCGTTTTAACTTCTCACCAAACTTCTGAAAACAGGAAACTGGCTGATTTTCTTCAGTCATTGAGACCCTACTACAATCTGGCTTCATTTGACCTCAAAAATCCAGAAATCAGTCCCGAGCAGAGTCTTACAAACTTGAATCGATTCAAAACTCTTATCATAAGCAATCCTATTGAAGCCTTTACTCAAAGCGAAAAATACATATTAGATCAATACAGCCTTCAGGGAGGCGGACTTCTTTGGCTGGTAAATGGAGTTGGTATAGATAGAGACAGTCTATTCAACAGTGCAGGAAAAACTTATGGCTTTCCATTAGAGTTGAATTTGGACGACTATTTTTTTAATCAAGGAATACGTATAAATAAAGCCTTAGTACAAGATCTTTATTGCGCCCCTATTGTTTTGGCAAATGGTTCTGAAAACAACACCCAATTCATCCCCTACCCTTGGCCTTACTATCCGCTCCCAAAGCCAGAATCCAACTTGATTGGAGAACGCATTGGACCGGTACTCACTCAATTTGCCAGTTCAATTGATGCACTAGAAAACAGCATGAATCAATCGGTATTGCTTCAAACCTCAGGATTTACCAAAACGGCAGCTGTACCGGTAGTAATTTCATTAGATCAAGCCACTGAAAAAATTCAACCCAGTGTATACGATGAACCTTCCAAAATATTAGGAATATTGACCGAAGGGAAACATAAATCACTGTTTGCAAACCGCATCTTACCCTTTGAAAACACTGAACACTTGAATGAAGGACAGACCAAAAGCATTGTTTTTGGTGATGGGAATCTAGCTGAAAATCAACTTGATAAAGGCGCACCACTCCAATTGGGGTACGACAAGTGGACCAGTAATTTTTATGCCAATAAAGAGCTATTAATGCATGCGGTTCATTACCTGAGTGGAAATTTAGATGGACTTCTTATTCGTCAAAAAGAATGGAATTTAGCCTATTTAGACGCTCAAAAAATTAAAGCAAAAGGTGTGCTTTGGAAAGTTATGATGTTGCTTACTCCGCTAGTAGTCGCATTGGGTTTTGGGTGGTTGAATCAAAGAGGAAGAAGTAAACATTTAGGAGCTTAAATGTTGATAAGTTTGTTTTAACAATCAAAGCATTTCAAATATATTTGAGAATATGTAACACAGTCTAAAACAAGCCTAGTAAACGTTTCAATAAATAAAGGATTTAACCTTTATAAAAACAAATTAATACCGTTCAACAGATGAAATTTATAGTTTCCAGTGCCGCACTTCTTAAAGAGCTTCAAATGATAGGAGGAGTTATAAACAGCACCAATACACTTCCCATATTAGACAATTTCTTGTTTGAAGTCAATGGAAGTTCGCTGACACTGTCGGCTTCGGATTTGGAAACTACTTTTTCAACTCGCATAACTGTTGAATCAGAAAGCAATAGTTCACTGGCACTACCCGCTCGTTTGTTGTTGGATACTTTAAAGACCTTTCCTGAGCAACCTTTGACTTTTGTCAAAACGGATAAAAATACAGTTGAAATAAGTGCAAACAACGGTAAATACGCAGTTGCCTATGTTCCTGGAGAGGAATTTCCAAAAGCAGCTCAGTTAATCGATTCTAAGACAACTACGGTACAATCGAGCTTGCTTTATACAGCAATCAACAGTACGCTGTTTGCTAGTGGTAATGATGATCTAAGACCAGTGATGAGTGGTGTGTTTTTCCAGTTTTCCGATGTAGGATTGACTTTTGTGGCCACAGATGCACACAAACTTGTAAAATACACTCGCACTGATGCTGTTTCAGAAGTTGCTTCAGAATTCATCATGCCTAAAAAGCCTCTTCAGTTACTCAAAGGAATACTGCAAGGAGTTTCTGATGAAATCACTATTCAATACAATGAAACCAATGCGCAATTTACATTCGGTGAATCCTTACTGACTTGCCGATTAATTGATGGAAAGTATCCGAATTACGAGGCTGTAATCCCAAAGGAGAACCCCAATCAGATGCAAGTCGACCGAGTGAATTTCCTTAACTCCGTTCGAAGAGTGAGTATTTTCTCTAATAAAACAACCCATCAAATTCGTTTAAAGATCGCGGGAGCAGCATTGCAGATTTCCGCCGAAGATTTTGACTACAGTAACAGTGCAGAAGAGCGTCTAGAATGCGACTATCAAGGTGATGACATCCAAATTGGTTTCAATTCTAGATTCTTAATTGAAATGCTCAACAATATAGAGTGCAATGAGGTCAAATTATCCATGTCTTTACCCAATCGTGCTGGCTTATTGACTCCTCTGGACCATACAGTGGAAGGAGAGGATGTTACCTTGTTGGTAATGCCAGTGATGCTCAATGATTAAATAGGCTATTAAACTGCATTAACCGATTCTGAAAGCCTTTTATAAGTTCCGTTTTCCAGTTTTTCACGAATACCTGCAAAGGCATCCAATGTGATTTGAACGTCTACTAGGGTATGAGTAGCGGTTGGAATTAAACGGAGTAAGATCAAGCCTTTAGGAATTACAGGATAGACTACGATAGAACAAAAGATTCCGTAGTTTTCACGTAGATCTTTGACCAAAGCCATGGCTTCAGGTATACTTCCTTTGAGGTATACTGGAGTAACGCAACTTTGAGTTGTTCCAATATCAAATCCTTTTTCCTTTAGTCCGTTTTGTAATGCATTGACGTTTTCCCACAATTTCGCTTTAAATTCTGGGCGTGTACGCAAGAGGTCCAAACGCTTTAAAGCACCTTTTACCAATTGCATTTGTAGGGACTTGGCAAACATCTGCGAACGCATATTGTACTTTAAGTAGTCGATGATTTCTTTGTCTGCAGCTACAAAAGCTCCAGTTGAGGCCATAGACTTAGCAAAAGTTGCAAAATAGACATCTATTTCATCTTGAACGCCTTGTTCGTTTCCAGCTCCTTTACCGTTTTCTCCCAGGGTTCCAAAACCGTGTGCATCATCCACTAAGAAGCGGAAAATGTATTTCTTTTTAAGTGCAGCGATTTCTCTTAATTTTCCCTGCTCTCCACGCATACCGAAGACGCCTTCCGAAATAACAAGTATTCCTCCACCTGTCTGTTCTGCAACTTTGGTCGCGCGTTGTAAATTCTTTTCAAGACTTTCTACATCATTGTGCTTGTAGGTAAAACGTTTGCCTAAATGCAATCGAACACCGTCAACGATACAAGCGTGAGCATCCACATCATAAACGATTACGTCATCTTTACCTACTAGGGTATCCACCGTAGAAAGAATTCCTTGATAACCGAAATTGAGTAGATAAGCAGCTTCTTTATCGACGAAGTCTGCAAGCTCGTTTTCAAGCTGTTCGTGGAGTTCAGTATGACCAGACATCATTCTGGCTCCCATGGGATAGGCAGAGCCATAGTCAGCAGCTGCTTCAGCGTCAACTTTACGTATCTCGGGAAGGTTTGCTAACCCTAAATAATCGTTGACACTCCATGTAATTACTTCTTTCCCCTTGAATTTCATTCGGTTGGAAATAGGTCCTTCCAATTTTGGAAAAACAAAATAACCTTCAGCTTGCGAAGCCCACTTTCCCAACGGCCCTTTATTCTCATGTATTCTTTCAAATAAATCTCTCATTTCTTAGAAGCTTGATCATTAATGTATTCAATATTCTGATGTGATTCGTTATCAGCATCAAAGAAGCCTTGCTCTGCCATCCAATCCTCACTATAGATCTTACTCATGTATCGAGATCCATGGTCAGGGAAAATGACTACCACAACACTGTCTTTATCAAAATAGTTTTCTTCTGCAAGTTGATGAACAGCTTGCATGGCAGCACCTGAGGTATAACCTACAAACATTCCTTCGGAACGGGTAATACTTCTCGCACGGTGTGCACTTTCCTCATCAGTTACTTTTTCAAAATGATCTATAAGATCAAAATGAGTAGCTGTAGGAATTAAGTTTTTCCCCAAACCTTCGATACGGTAAGGGTAAATTTCATTGGGGTCCAACTCCTGGGTTTCATGATATTTTTTAAGAACAGATCCGTAAGCGTCTACCCCCACTATCTGAATGTCAGGATTTTGTTCTTTTAAATATTTAGCACAACCCGAAATCGTTCCTCCTGTACCGCTACTGGCAACCAAATGAGTAATTTTTCCTCCAGTTTGTTTCCAAATCTCAGGTCCTGTAGAGCGGTAGTGTGCATCTACATTAAGTTCGTTAAAGTATTGATTGATGTAAACCGATTCCTTAATCTCCGCGTGAAGTCTTTTAGCAACTTCGTAATAGGATCTGGGATCGTCTGTAGGAACATTTGCTGGGCAAACATGAACTTGAGCCCCCATAGAACTCAGCATGTTGATTTTATCTTTTGAAGATTTTGAGCTTACTGCTAGTATGCAATCGTAGCCCTTAATCATTGAAACCATTGCCAAACTATATCCAGTATTCCCAGAAGTAGTTTCAATAACAGTGTCCCCAGACTTGAGTATGCCTCGGCGTTCTGCTTCTTCTATAATGTGGATTGCTATTCTATCCTTATTTGAATGACCTGGATTAAACGCCTCAAACTTAGCGTAAAATTCACCCTTATAGTCCACTACGCTATTATTTAGCTTAATTAGTGGGGTGTTGCCTATCAACTCAAGTATGTTTTGATAGGTATTCAACGAATGGTCCATATTTTGTTTCTAATAAGGTGTTGCAAATTTAATAAAAAAAATTAGTCTAGCTTCCCTTCGAGCTGGAGTATAAAAGTATACTGTTTTGTGACATCTTTTAGGGCATCGAAACGACCCGAAGCCCCACTGTGTCCTGCATCCATATTGGTGTCTAAAAACAAGACATTTGAATCTATTTTAAGGTCTCTTAATTTGGCAACCCATTTTGCTGGCTCCCAATATTGGACCTGAGAATCGTGATATCCCGCAGTAACAAGCATATTCGGATAGCTTGTTGCCCTAACCTGGTCGTAAGGAGAATAAGACAACATATAGTCGTAATAATCTTTTTCGTTAGGATTTCCCCATTCGTCGTATTCTCCAGTGGTTAGAGGGATGCTGTCATCCAACATGGTAGTCACCACATCTACAAAGGGAACAGCGGCTATCACACTGCGGTACAACTCAGCAGCCTCGTTGACCACTACTCCCATCAACAGCCCACCTGCTGAGCCTCCTATAGCATGCAAATGAGAGGCGCTGGTCATTTTAGAGTCTATTAAAAATTTTGAGGCGTCGATAAAGTCGTAAAAAGTGTTTTTCTTTTTAAATAATTTTCCGTTTTCATACCATTGTCTGCCTAAATACTCACCCCCTCTTATGTGTGCAATCCCAAATGCAAATCCTCTGTCGAGTAAACTCAATCGGCTACTCGAAAAACCAGGATCCATGGTTGCTCCATAAGAACCGTAGGCATACAGATAAAAAGGGGTATCCTCGCTAAGCTCGGTATCTTTGTGGTGTACTATAGAGATTGGAACTTTTACCCCATCTCTTGCAGTAGCCCAAACCCGTGCCTCTACATAGTTTTCAGGATCAAAATTACTGTCCATGACCTCTTGTTGCTTTAACAACTCACGTTCCTGAGTTTCCATATCAAATTCGTACATACTCCTAGGTGTACGCAAGGAGGTATATCCAAAGCGAAACTTACTGGTGTCAAAACTTGGATTATACGCCCCGTATAGGCTATAGGTTTCTCCATCGACAGGTAAGAAATAATCTACAGTTCCCTCCCAATTCTGAATTCGTATAGAGGTCAAACCGTTTTCCCTTTGGGTAACTACAAAATAGTCCTTAAAAATCTCAAAATCTTCAAGCAGTACCTCCTCTCGATGAGGAATAATATCTTCCCAGTTTTCAAGACCTGAATTTTCTATGGAGACTTTTGAAATCTTATAGTTTTTGGCATCATTGTGATTGTTTAAAATATAAAAGCTGTCTTTATATTGGGCAGCGCTGTATTCTAAACCTCTTGTTCTGGGCTGTATCACTTTAAAATCACCCAGAGGATTATTGGCGTCTAAAAATTGCTGCTCAGAGGTAAGTGTACTGTAAGAGCTAATCATGACATACTCATTGGATTTAGTCTCTCTTACCCCTACTGAAAAGGTTTCATCACTTTCGTGGAAAATCAATTTATCCTTGGCATCGGGTTCACCTATATCGTGTCTATAGATCCATTCAGAGCGCAGGGTCTCAAGATTTTTTTTAGTGTAAAAGAAATGTTGGTTGTCCAACGCCCAAGCTGAGCCTCCGGTGGTGTTTTTGATTTTTGTATCCAAGACCTCACCACTGATTAAATCCTTAACATATAAGGTGTATTTCCGTCTTGATTCTGTATCAACTCCGTAGATGACTTTGGCATTGTCTGGGCTGACGTTTAATCCCACTAAACGGAAGTAGTCATGACCCTCCGCCATTTTATTACAGTCAAAGAGGACTTCCTCTTCGGCGTTTAGAGAATCTTTCTTTCGTGTATAAATAGGATATTGCTTTCCCTTTTCATAACGGGTGATGTACCAATACTCGTTGTAAAAATAGGGCACTGAATTGTCGTCTTCTTTGATTCTTCCTTTCAATTCCTCAAACAGATCTTCTCGAAACGATTCCGTATCCTGAGTCATTTTTTGATAGTAATCGTTTTCTCTTTCGAGATAGTCAATCACCTCAGGGTTTTCTCGTTCACGGAGCCAATAGTAAGGATCGATCCGAATATCGTCGTGTTTTTTGAGTTGAAAAGGTGATTTCTCAGCCATAGGCGGCTGGAGGGTAGTGTCAAAGTTCATAGGTACATCTTTTTTACATGCTGAAATGAATGCTGCAAAAATCAGCAATAAGATCAATTTGGACGTGTTCATTTTAATTCAATTGGGTTAAAGTTGTTAACACATAATCGTGCTGGGCATCGGTGTAATCACGATGAGTCACCATTCGCAATTTCCCTTTTCCAAGGCTGATAAAAAGAATTCCTTTTTCTCTCATCTTATGTATGAATTCAGTTTCGTTTTGGTCTGGCTTTAAGGAGAAAATTACAATATTTGTTTCAACTGGAGCTACCGATTGTACAATCGTTGAGGCCTCTAATGCATCCGAAAGCGCTTTTGCTTTTTTGTGATCTTCTTTTAGGTCCGCCCGATGATGATGTAAGGCATAAGTAGCCGCAGCTGCCAAATAACCTGCCTGACGCATACCTCCTCCAAATACTTTCCGTATTCTTAAAGCTTCTTCTATAGCATCTTTAGAACCTACTAAAACGGAACCTACCGGACATCCCAATCCTTTGCTAAAACAAAGGGAAATGGTGTCAAATACAGCACCGTAGTCTTTAGGACTCTCATGTGTGACCTCAAGAGCGTTCCACAATCGTGCGCCATCCAGGTGTAAGGCCAATTGATGCTGATCACAAAGGGCTTTTATTTTTTTGATTTCAGCAAAATCATATACTGCTCCCCCACCCTTATTTGTGGTATTCTCTAGACTTACTAAGGCTGTTTTTGGGCTGTGGTAAAAATCAGGAGCATTGATGGCTTCCTCAATCAAGTCTGCAGAGATCCTACCTCGATCGCCCTCCAGTAAACGGCAGGAAACTCCGGAGTTAAAACTGACGCCACCCCCTTCGTAGTGGAAGATATGGGAATATTGATCACAAATGAGTTGTTGTCCCGGTTGAGTGTGGATTTTAATAGCTGTTTGATTCGTCATGGTTCCTGAGGGGAAAAAGAGCGCTACCTCTTTTCCAAAAAGACTGGCGACTTCTTCTTCTAATGCATTGACCGAAGGATCTTCTTTAAAAACGTCATCACCCACGGCTGCTGAAAACATGGCTTCCAGCATGCCTTTTGAGGGCTTGGTAACCGTATCACTGATTAAATTGACTTCCATAGGATTATTCATCACAAGAAAACGAACCGATAGGAGAACCGTCGGGTAAGCGTTTGGACACAGGAGGAACAAAGTCTTCCGGAAAGTCAAAATAATTGTCGATCTCCATACGGTAAACTTCTCCAAATCCTATATCGTCTTGTCCTGCCAACCACTGATCTAAACTTACCAATTGCTCATGTACCAATGCTTTGACTATGGCATTGGCATCAGGATGCTGTCCCAAATGCATCATTTGCTTGAGCAAATTGGCTTTGACAATATCATTTAGTTGTTGTTCATTGGGTACTCGATACCTCATCTTAAACAAGGAAGTAGTCAAGTAGTTTAAAGTTTCTTTTAAACCCAACTGATTGGTGTCAAAACCGTATTGGGTAACCAATCGATTGGCGCGTTCCGGATGGAGTAGCATTCCTAACAAAGCGTTACTCAAGCTATTTGCCACTCCTAAATAATCAAAGGCTACACCACTTTGGGAAAGAAAGTTTTCCCTCGTTCTCGGGTTGGAAAACGACCTCGGCGGCAATAATGCCCTCAAATGTTCGGGTATTTTTAAAGCTTCTGGAGCTAAGGTGCTGGAAAATGCTTTAAGCGCATTGCGCTGAGTTGTCGCATCTACTGTGCTGGTAGCGTATGCAATCGGACCTTTGACCCCATAGTCGTAATCCACTCCGCCGATCAGTTTTACTACTGCCTCAACTTGATAACGGTGTAAAAGGTACATGGGTACCATACGATCTTCCAAAGTACTGTAAGCTTCTCCTTCTCTCAGATGATCCAAAGACAAGTGTTCCAAAGCCAAAGCGCGTATTTGCATCAATTTACTCAGCTCTTCATAAGCCGAACTGCCGTTGTCCCACAAATGAGCCAAAGGATGTGCACCCCCTATGGGTCGCGCATCCCGATCACTGATAAATCGGTGACCATCACGACTGCTTTGTTCGAGTAGCTGATTTAGTGCCTCAGTTTCATTTGTTCCCTCTGGAAAGTCACTGTAAGCATAGGCAACACTGACTTTGTCCCAAGAACCAATTCCTGTTTCATAAGCCTCTGAATAATCAATCTTACCGTTTTTAATGTTGAGATAAGGGTGCGGATAATCCATAACCGAGGACCGCTCCTTGGCACTAGCTGCAAAATTGTGTGCAAAGCCTAGAGTATGCCCTATTTCATGAGCGGAAAGTTGACGGATTCGCGCGAGTGCTAATTCCAAAGCTTGTTCGCTTTTATCGTTGCCCGCTTCAAAAGGGGCTTCCGTTAAGCCTAAGGCAATCATAAAGTCTTGACGTATACGAAGACTTCCCAAACTCACATTACCTTTGATGATCTCACCAGTTCTGGGATCTGCCACACTGGAGCCGTAACTCCAACCTCGAGTAGAACGGTGAATCCACTGGATGACATTATAGCGAACATCTAAAGGGTCTGCATCGTCAGGTAGCATTTTGACTTGAAAGGCATCTTTAAAGCCAATGCTTTCAAAGGCTTGGTTCCACCATACGCCTCCCTCCAATAAAGCAGAACGAACGGGTTCGGGAGTTCCGTTGTCTAGATAATAAACAATAGGCTCTACGGCTTCAGAAACTGCTGCTGAAGGGTCTTTCTTTTCCAGCCGATGGCGATAGACTAGCTGCTTTTTAGTAGAAGTACTGACCGGAGTAGTATAATCGTAATAGGTCATCGCATTGACCCCAGAGCGAGGATCAAAAGCTCGTGGGCTATAATCACGATCCGGAAGGGCAACAAAAGAATGATGCTGATGAACCGTAACCGCGTCCGGTGTTGGTGTCACAGATCGTAGCTTACTGCCTGTACTTTCCCCCGCAAAGGTCAGCAGCATATCCATTTCAATATTTTTGGGAAAGGCTTTGGTACGATCGAGATAAACCGCTGAACGACTTTTATCGATTTTATAAGTCCCTTCTTTAAGTTGTTTAAGGCGTATGGAAACCCCATGAGCATCCTGGAGTAAAAAAGGAGTCAAATCAATTAAATACGCGTCGTCTAAAGTCTCTACTATAGGAAAGCCGAATAAGACAGATTTAGCAAAGGCCTCTTTAATGGAACGCTGTTCCAAGGGGTTGTCCGAAGTGGAACGATAACGCAGATTGGGCTGGATAAGCAAAAGCTTATCCCCCGCTTTGGAAAAAGAGACTACACGTTCATTACCCAACTGCCCGCGATCTAGACCGATATCGTTATTGCCTATCCCCTGACTCAGGCTGTTGACATATAAAAATTGCTGCTCATTTTTGGGTACTTTAAGGTAAATCTTATCGCTAGCTTCGTGATAATAAAAATCAAAAAAGCCCTTGTAGGGACTTGCTTGCTCGGTAATGGAGCCTTTTTGCGCTGAGTTGTTTTTGCTTTTTTTGGATTGAGCCTGAACGCTAAAAACCATCATCATCAAACCCAATATCAGACTGTAAAACCTATTCATAATGCCGTGTATTAGTTAAGCTAAAACTAGTAAAAACTTTTAAGACCTTTAGGGGGTAGGTGTTTAAACTTATTAACGAGCGTATAGCAAAAGTTAAACCATATTGATAAACAAAAAAATATCGGTCATTATAGAGTTTGAGTTCTATTTTTTTATAGATTGATCCATACTGTTGGAAAAGTTATGGGGGGTAACGGCCTAGTATAACCGTCAGTTACGGGTTAATTTTCGGTTTGGCACAGACTTTAGCAATTTCGAGTGGATTTAGTCGAATCCGCCGAAATTACGGTTATACATTGTTGTGCAACGTTTTTTATTTATATAAACTGTTGTATTCTTCTTCTTTTGCCATTTCCTCAATCAAATAATCAGCCCAATCTTCTGTATAAAGATAAGTGTCGTTCGGTTGGTCGTAAACACAATATTCAGGCTTAGTCAGTTCAGGATTTTGATTCCCGTTTTCTGGTCTAACTTGATATTTTTTCCAACACCTTGTATGCATGTCCATATTAAATCTGTCTTTTTCTTTTCCATTCCTAGTGATTTTAGGATTACCTAAAGCTGTTTGGACTTTTTCCACTACTATTCCTGGCTTGAGTAAATCTTTATTCGTTACTGGCACTTGAACAAATTTGTTTTTAACTAATGCGGCAACTCGATTCACGTTGTTTTTTTGAGTATCATCTAATTTATCATAAGCTACAAATTGAATTGGCAAAGTATTTTTTGTTTGGTGGTTAGCAACTTGAATTAAGAAAGCTTTGAAGGCATATTCGCCACTATTAATAATGCCAGTCGTAATTCCACTTCGATAAGCTTTTATAAAATCTACGATGGGTTTAGTAGACGGATTTGCAATTATGGCATTATTCAAACTTTTTGATGAGGGATATAGTTGAAGTGCAAACGATAATGACTCTCTTAAGCAATATTTAGTTCCAAATTCCTTTTCCATTATTTTGTCATAATTCAAGAGCATTGCTTGGCATTCAGCAAAAATATCGGAATCAATCTCTGGGATTGATTTGTGCTCTACCATATTGCGAAGAGGAACGAAAAACTCCAAATTTTTTCTAATCGGATTATTAACATCTGCACCAAAATATTTTGTGATACAAGTGCTTAATCCCCAATAACAATAATCTCCATCCTTTTTTACGAATCTGTTATTTTTCTTGTGATATGGTTTCTTTTTTTGTCGAAAGAATATTGCGTGGAATAAAGCTATCCAAGAAATTACCATTAAAACAATATATCCGCCTGACTTAAATTTGATTGCAGGTTTATTGTACGTTTCCACAGCAAGTAAAGCAGAGTCTCTTGACTTTTCTAAACACTTCTTTACTGCTTTTGGTAATCCTCTTGACATAGTATTATGCGGTTGGTTTTAAATGTTGCACAACGTTTTGGCTAAATTGCGTTTTAATGCAGTTTAGGTATTGTTGTGGGGCGATTTTATTTTTTTCATTTGTAATAGTAGTACCAATTACTCTCATAATTATTATCAAAGTTCTCTTTGCTGTCTAGGTATACAGAGAAGAACTCTCTTTTAAAATACCCGAATTTATCATGCCGACTGAGTAAATCAAAATATTTATCCGTCCACTTTTTATGTTCCTCCGAGTTCTCGTACTTTTTTACTTGTTCATCTGTGTAGAGGAAAATTGTTGTTCCTGAGAAAGCTCGTGAAATTTCCCAAATGTCTTTATTGTCTAATTCGGCTTTAAGTTCTTTTACTTTCTTTTCTGGAACACTTTCGTTCGCTTCTATTCGAGCTATGGATTCAAAATCCCCATAAATCACCCAAATATATTCAGTTTTATATATTGAAGTTGCTTGCTTCTTGAATAACCCAAATAATCCACTGTCGGGGATTAGTCCTTGTTCTTTTAAGGTCTCTTTGAATTTCTTGCCAATTGCTTTCTGTTTGCCAGAGTCAAAGTTAAATCCATTGGGACCGTTGAATTGAGCCTTTTCTTTCTGGTGTTCAAAGCATATCTCTAATCTCGGGCGGTTTCCTTTGTCGATTGTGTCGTAGAAAATATTGATTGTCTTGACACCATATGTTTTGTCAATCCGTTCTGCAAGCGGCTTGAATTCGGGTTGCATTACCTTCTTTCCAAGCATAATCTGCTTAGTCTCTTTGTAGTCTTTGTCAGAAGGCATTATCATAATTGGTACTGTAGTCTTTTTTCAAATGGCACACAACTAGTGAATATGTACACCCTTAGGTGTGTTTATTTCTTTTATATTTTACAGTTTGTTCAACAATACATCCCAAATTAGCATGTATTGTACCACTCTTTTTTTGGTAATTGGAGTCCAACGGGTTTTTAATAGTTCCTTTCTCCTGAGTTAAAACTTGAAAATAACCCACTGTATTTTTAAAAAAACAACTACCAACATGCCTTTAATAGGCTGTAAAAGACCAGTTGTATTAATCGAAAAGTTAGACAAGCAAAAATTGACTGGACTTTGCTGTTTGTATAAAATAGAATTAAGCCTAAGGCTTTTCATTTTTATTGATTTGGGGGTTAAGAATTTCTAATATACTATTTTTAGACTTAAAAACAAACCCAGTATTTTTAGGCTGAATGCAAGGTAGAAGAATATTATTCTGCTATTTTTGTTTAAATAAGAAGTATGATCAGCAACGAGCAGTATAAAGATTTAATGGAACGCCTGGGTGCCTTAAGGCGGTATCTTTGACATTGATGCCAAGCGGATCGAAATCCAAAACCAAGAAGAAAAAACCCTAGCCCCCAACTTTTGGGACGACCCCAAAAAAGCCGAATTGCATATGAAGCAAATGCGGAGTCTTAAAAAATGGGTCACTGACTACGAATTTATCAAACAAGGGACTGACGATCTTGAAGTTTTAATGGAGTTTGAAAAAAGTGGGGATGCCGATACCGAAGAGGTGACCGCGCATTACCAAAGTCTATTGACTCGTCTACAGGATGTGGAATTCCGCAACATGCTTTCTGAAGAAGGTGACGACCTCAGTGCCGTACTGCAAATCACAGCTGGTGCTGGAGGGACAGAAAGTTGCGATTGGGCTGCCATGCTGATGCGAATGTATCTGATGTGGGGAGAAAAACAAGGCTTTAAAATCAAAGAGCTCAACCATCAAGCTGGAGACGTAGCCGGCATCAAAACCGTTACCCTTGAAATCGAAGGAAACTATGCCTTTGGCTGGCTAAAAGGGGAAAACGGGGTTCATCGACTGGTGCGGATTTCACCTTTTGACAGTAATGCCAAGCGACATACTTCCTTTGCTTCCGTCTATGTTTATCCATTGGTTGATGAAAGTATAGAAATCGACATCAACCCTGCAGATTTTACCTGGGAAACCATGCGTGCCAGCGGTGCTGGTGGGCAAAACGTCAACAAGGTAGAAACGGCTGTTCGGCTTCGACACCATCCTACAGGCATCATCATTGAAAATTCAGAGACACGTTCCCAACTCGAAAACAAAAATAAAGCCATGCAATTGCTTCGTTCTCAGCTGTACGAAATCGAATTGCAGAAAAAAATGGCCGCACGTGACGAAATAGAAGCTTCAAAAAAGAAAATAGAATGGGGATCACAAATCAGAAATTATGTGATGCATCCCTATAAATTGGTAAAAGATGTGCGTTCCCAGTACGAAATGACCGATGTAGATGCAGTAATGAACGGACAAATCGATCCTTTTTTAAAGGCGTATTTAATGTCTGTAGGACAAGAAGAAACCAAAGAAGAACTCTAATATTTTAAAAAATGAAAACAGTAAAAAACATCATATTCGATCTGGGTGGAGTACTGATCGACTGGAATCCAGAATACGTCTATTTGGACGTTTTTGATGGAGATCGAAAAAAAATGCAGTGGTTTTTTGACCAAATATGCACCTTTGATTGGAATGAAAATCAAGATGCCGGCTATCCCCTAGCCCAAGCTACGGCGGACAGAATTGAGTTATTCCCCCAATACGAAGAATGGATTAAAATGTTTTACGGGCGCTGGGAGGAAATGTTGGGTGGACCCATAGAAGAAACTGTAGCCCTCTTAAAAAAACTGGTGGGCCACCCAGATTACAGAGTTGTGGCACTTACAAATTGGAGTGCAGAAACCTTTCCTGTAGCCTTGCAAAAGTTTGAGTTTTTGCACTGGTTTGAAGGCATCGTGGTTTCGGGTACTGAAAAAACACGCAAACCCTTTGCGGATATTTATAAAATTACCCTAGATCGCTATCTTTTGGATCCCAAAGCTTCACTTTTTATCGACGATAACAAACGCAATATCGAAGCAGCTCAGGCCTTGGGAATACAAACCATTCATTTTGAAAACCCTCAGCAGTTAGCATCGGACATCAGCAGTCTGGGAATTAACATATAAAGTTTATTGAAAGCTTTGGCGTTAAGTATCCATACCGTTAAACCGGAGGAAGTTGATACACTTTATCAGCTTTCGGTTCAAACCTTTAAAGAGACTTTTGAAGCGCAAAATACGGCTGAGGATATGCAAACCTATATTGAGGACCAGCTCAATCTAAATCAACTCACTGCCGAACTGCAAAACCAAGATAGTGTCTTTTATTTTGCTCGTTTGGACAAGGAGATCGTAGGCTATTTAAAATTAAATTTTAACCAAGCGCAAAAGGAAAGTGTCTTGGAGGGGAAAGCCTTTGAAATAGAACGCTTTTATATTCTAAAATTGCATCAAGGGAAAGGGCTTGGCAGTCAACTTTTTAAAAAAGCCATTGAAATTGGTAAAGACAAGGGCTATAAGCTGCTTTGGTTAGGGGTTTGGGAGCACAATACTAAGGCGCTAGAGTTTTATACAAAAAAAGGGCTTACCGCCTTTGATTCTCATCTGTTTCAGTTGGGACAAGATGCACAGACCGATATTTTAATGCAGCTTAAATTTTAATTTAATTAAAAGGGTGCATAGTCATCGTCGTCCATACCGCCAAACACATCATCAGGCTCTTGCAAGCTGCTGTTTGGGATCTCGGTTTCGTTTGGATTCATTTTAGACTGAAACTCAAAAAGCGAATCGAAATTATCTAAATCTTCGAACTTTCCTAAATGTCCGATAAACTTTAAGCGAATATTATCCAAACCACCGTTTCTGTGTTTGGCAACGATAAACTCTGCTTGACCTTGTGAAGGGGAACGTTCGTCGTCATCCCACTCGTCTATATTGTAATATTCGGGTCGGTAGATAAAGGAAACGATATCGGCATCCTGTTCAATTGCTCCTGATTCACGTAAGTCAGAAAGCATGGGTCTTTTGGTTCCTCCTCGAGTTTCAACAGCTCTGGAAAGCTGTGAAAGTGCAATAACGGGGATGTCCAATTCTTTGGCCAAGGCTTTTAAGTTTCGGGAGATGGTAGAAATCTCTTGCTCTCTATTTCCTGTTTTATTGGATGTACCTGCCGTCATCAATTGAAGGTAATCCACCACAATCAATTTGATTCCGTGCTGGGAAGCCAATCGACGGGCTTTGGCTCTTAAGTCAAAAATGGATAAAGAAGGCGTATCGTCTATGAATAAGGGGGCTTTTTCTAAGTCGGTAACTTTTACGTTGAGCTGTTGCCATTCGTGATCGGCTAATTTTCCTGTACGCAATTTTTCAGATGAAAGACCCGTTTCAGAAGAGATCAACCTGGTGATCAACTGAATGGACGACATCTCCAAAGAGAAAAAAGCAACTGGAATTTGTTTGGTTACAGCAATATTTCGCGCCATAGAAAGGGTCAGTGCGGTTTTACCCATACCGGGACGCGCCGCGATGATGATCAAGTCACTGGGTTGCCATCCGGAGGTAAGTTTATCCAGTTTTTCAAAGCCGGTACTCACCCCACTTAGTCCGTCTCGTTTGGAAATTTCTTCAATCTTCTTTTTGGCTTCTAACACTAGGTTTTGTGCCGATTCAGAAGATTTTTTAATGTTGCCTTGAGTGACATCGTATAACTTAGATTCCGCTTCGTCCAATAGGTCAAATACATCCGTGGATTCTTTATAGGCACTTTCAATAATTTCATTTGAAATTTTAATCAAACTGCGCTGAATAAACTTTTGCAAAATGATACGCGCATGAAATTCGATATGGGCTGAAGAAGCCACTCGCTGAGAGAGCTGTACAAGGTAAAACTCCCCTCCTATGCTTTCCAATTTCCCTTTTTTTCTAAGTTCAGATGAAACCGTCAAAAGATCTATGGGTTGAGAGTCTTGAAAGAGTTGGAAAATGGCCTCGAAAATGGTTTGATGAGCCGCCTTGTAAAAAGCTTCCGGTTGAATTAAATCAATCACCTCATCCACACCCTTTTTGTCGATAAGCATTGCACCCAAAACAGCCTCCTCAAGCTCCAGTGCTTGTGGGGGTATCTTCCCCTGTTGGAGGTTGATTACCGTAGGATTAGAGGTTTTTGCAAACTCTCTAGACTGCTTTTTTTCCATGGTTCTAAATTACACGCTTTAGTGAAATACACAAGTTCTTAAACAGTTAGAATCTCCTCTAAGTATAAAGAGAAGTCTGTTTATAAGTACAACAAAAATGTTAACAATCTAAAAAAACATTACCCATCATAATTTCCCATCGCAATGAATTTATCACGGCGTTGTTCAATTCTTTTTTCAGGTTCAATTTTGTTTAATTTTTTAAAAGTCGAAAGCAACTCTTTACGAACAGTCTTAAACGTTTCCTCCCAATCGTAATGTGCACCTCCTAAAGGCTCTTTGATGATTTTATCAATCAATTTAAGTTTGAGCATGTCTTTAGACGTTAATTTTAAAGCTTCTGCTGCAGTTTCTTTGTGTTCCCAACTCCGCCATAAAATAGATGAACAAGACTCTGGTGAGATCACAGAATACCAGGTGTTTTCCAACATAAAGATTTGATCTCCAACACCGATCCCCAATGCACCTCCAGAGGCACCTTCGCCAATAATGACAACAATAATTGGCACAGAAATAGACATCATTTCCAATATATTTCTCGCAATGGCTTCTCCTTGACCTCGCTCCTCAGCTTCAAGTCCGGGAAAGGCACCTGGAGTATCGATAAAAGTTACAATAGGAATACCAAATTTGTCTGCTGACTTCATCAAACGCAATGCCTTACGATAGCCTTCGGGATTTGCCATACCAAAGTTTCGATATTGTCTGGTTTTGGTATTGTATCCCTTTTGAGTACCGATAAACATAAAGGACTGATCTTCAATTTTTCCAAGACCTCCGATCATGGCTTTGTCGTCCAATACGTTTCGATCGCCGTGAAGTTCTAGAAAAGAATCACCACAAAGTGCATTGATATAATCTAAGGTAAAAGGTCTAGAGGGATGTCTTGAAAGCTGGACACGTTGCCAAGCAGTAAGGTTTCCATAGATCTCCTTTTTAGTTTCTTTTAATTTTTTTTGAATTTGCTCACAGGTCTCGGTCACGTCTATATTGCTCTCGTCTCCGATAAGCTTGCATTTGTCGAGCTGATCATTTAATTCCTTAATCGGCAATTCAAATTCTAAATATTCCATAAGTTAAATATTAAAACAAAAGTATAAATTCTTTGGAATTGGTTTCCAACTAACCAATTTGTTTTTTACGTTTGTATATGCCGTTCAACAAAATGGCTCCTAGAACAATTACAAAGCCGAGATAAAACCTAAAACTCATCAATTCTTCATCTCCCCATATCGCTAGCGAAAGCAGTATGCCGTAAACGGGTTCTAAATTGATGATTAGCATAACGGTAAAAGGAGAAAGGTGTTGCATCACCTTGATTGATATATTAAACGCATAGGAAGTACAGACCCAAGCGATCAATATTATCCACAACCAGTCCCATTGACGTAATTCAAAAGCTTCCAAAGTATAGTCCCCTGAGAAAATCACAAACCCTATTCCAAAAACAGCCCCTACCAACAATTCGTAAAATGAAAGGGTAATGGCCTTGCCCTGTTTGACCAGTTGAGTATTCAATATTGTAAAAACAGAAGAAAGGAAAGCGGAAAGTAATGCGATACTGATTCCATACAGATGCTCGTACTCCGCCTGAAATATCATCCCTACTCCTACTGCGATAAGTCCTCCAAACAGCAACTCATAACCCAAAATCTTGCGTTTGTTGATCAGGGGCTCTATCATGGCTGTAATAAATGCGCCTGTAGCCATCATACTCAAGGTGAGCGAAACGCCTGCAACTTTAATAGCGTGAAAAAAAGTAACCCAATGCACCCCAATAATGAGTCCGCCTAAAATGACTTTAACCCACAGGCTTCTCTCCAGTCTAAAATAAGTGGGATGGAAAATTGCAAAATAAACAGCAAGCCCCAAACTGGCAAGTAGCATACGGTAAACAACTAATGGAATGGCATCTAAAGAACAAAGGGCGCCCATAACTGAAGAAAATCCAAAAATAAATACTATCAAATGATAGTGTATTAGACTTTTGGTTCTAACGTCTTGCATGGCGAAGTAAAAAGAAGGCAAGTATTCCAAAAATAGCTAGTGGTAGCCAGGCAGCTAAAAAGGGAGGAAAGGTTGACTTACTGACCAAAACCCCAAAAATCTTATCGAAGAAGATAAAAAGAAAGCCAAGAGAAATTCCGAAAGCGAGGTTAACTCCCATACCCCCTCTACGCTTAAAGGAAGCAACGGCAACCGCAATTAGGGTCAAAATAAATGCCGATACAGGAATACTCCAGCGTTTGTGACGAACCAGCAAGTGATTGTTAATCAAATTAGAGCCACGTTCTTTTTCATCCTCAATAAATTGATTCAATTCATCGTAAGTCAAGGTCTCTGCGATGTAGTTTACAGGTGCTAAATCATTGATTTCAAAATCAAAAAGAGTGTCTTTTCTTGAGATTTTTTCATAACGTTCGTCATCACCCTCAAAAATACGTTTGCTGTAATTTGACAATCGAAATGCGGAATCCCTGTCAATCCAACGGATTCGATCAGCGTGAATTTTAAATTCCATGCGGTTTCCGTCAAAATGCTCTAGGGTAAAATTGGTTGCTCGTTTACGGACCGGGTCGTAATTGTTTACGTAAATAAATTCATTATCATTGATCTGCATATAGACCTGATCGGTGTTTCGCGCTTCTTTTTTGACTAAATATTTATATCGGAAATCATTAAACCCTAAATTGGATTTGGGCACTATATACATCCCCGCAAAAAAAGCAAAAACAGCGATAAAACTCGCAGCGAGAAGAAAAGGTTTAAGGTAACGGAAAAAGGAAATCCCTGAGCTTAGTATGGCAATCACTTCAGTGTTGTTAGCCAATTTTGAAGTAAACCAGATCACTGATAAAAATAAAAATATAGGAAAGAGCAGGTTGGCAAAATACCAAGTGAAGTCTATATAGTAATCCATGATGCTGGCTAATGGAACTTCTTTCTCCTTAAACTTGTCAATTTTTTCTGCTACATCGACCATTATTCCTATGGGAATAAAAAGCAATATCATCACCAAAAAAGTTCCGATATAGCGTTTGATAATGTAAAAATCTATCAGCTTCATACTACAATCTAGGTTCCATTTGACGTACCATTTTGGCTTTCCAAGTAGAAAATGTTCCCACTAAGATATGTTTTCTAGCCTCACGTACCAACCAAAGATAAAAACTGAGGTTGTGTAAAGTTGCTATTTGTTTTCCTAGCATTTCATTGACCGTAAACAGATGTCTAACATAGGCCTTAGTATAATCTAAATCTGCAAAACAATAGCCTGCAGGATCGATAGGAGAAAAATCGTTTTCCCACTTTTTGTTCTTGATATTAATCGTTCCCTCAGCTGTAAACAACATACCGTTTCGAGCATTACGTGTAGGTAAAACACAGTCGAACATATCGACTCCTAGTGCAATGTTTTCTAAAAGATTGATGGGTGTCCCCACTCCCATCAAATAGCGAGGTTTGTCTTCAGGTAAGACTGCACAGACCTCGTCAGTCATGGCGTACATTTCATCAGCGGGTTCTCCTACAGAAAGACCTCCTATAGCGTTAGCGGGAGCTTCCATAGAAGCGATAAAATGTGCGGATTCTTTTCTTAAGTCTGAATAACCACTTCCCTGTACTATAGGAAATAATGTCTGTTCGTAATCGAAAAGTTGAGGCAATGCTTTATCTGCTTCAAAACATCTTTTAAGCCAGCGATGCGTTCGCTCCATCGAACTTTTGGCATAATTGTACTCACACGGATAGGGCGTACACTCATCGAAAGCCATGATAATATCGGCGCCTATGGCACGTTGTATTTCAACAGCACGCTCAGGCGTAAAAAAGTGATAAGATCCGTCTATATGGGATTTAAACTTGACTCCTTCCTCTTTTATTTTTCTATTGGCAGAAAGAGAATAAACCTGATACCCCCCAGAATCTGTGAGTATAGGCTTATCCCAACCCATAAATGCATGCAATCCGCCCGCCTGTTGGAGCAACTCAGTTCCAGGACGTAAATACAAATGATAAGTATTCCCTAAAATGATATCGGGATTGATGTCGTTTTTTAATTCGCGTTGATGAACTCCTTTTACTGTAGCTGAAGTCCCCACTGGCATAAAGATAGGGGTCTCTATTTGGCCGTGGTCTGTGCTTAGGATACCTGCTCTTGCTTTGGAGTTTTGATCGGTGCTATTGAGTTCAAATTTCATTGAGGTCAAAGATACTATTCTACAAGAATAATTAAGGCTGTTTTTAATTGTTAATTAAGTTCTAATAAATCCCTTTTGATAAGGTAATTAGAAAGGTTACTTTTACCGAAAATTTGAATCAATGGCTGATATTAATTCCCTAGAAGAGACAACCCTTCAAATCCGTAGGGATATTCTACGAATGGTCCACAAGGTAAACTCAGGACATCCGGGCGGATCCTTAGGATGTGCTGAATTTTTTGTAGCGCTTTATTTTGAAATCATGGAGCACAATACTGCGTTTGATATGGATGGAAAAAATGAAGACTTATTTTTCTTGTCTAACGGACATATTTCTCCCGTTTTTTACAGCACTTTGGCTCGGAGAGGTTACTTTCCTGTTGAGGAATTAAATAGCTTTAGATTGATCGATTCTCGACTTCAAGGACATCCTACTACACACGAAGGTCTTCCTGGAATTCGTATTTCCTCTGGTTCTTTAGGGCAAGGCTTATCGGTTGCTATTGGCGCTGCACTTTCTAAAAAATTAAACAAAGATCCCAAAACGGTGTATGCTCTTATGGGAGACGGAGAACTTCAAGAAGGCCAGAATTGGGAAGCATTGATGTATGCAGCCGGAAATGGAGTTGATAATTTAATTGCCACTGTTGACTTAAACGGTAAGCAAATTGACGGAACTACAGAAGAAGTTCTCAGTTTAGGAGATGTCCGAAAAAAGTTTGAAGCTTTTGGTTGGGACGTTCTTGAACTCGCTGAAGGGAATTCTTTAGAACATATTATCGCCTCACTTAAAGAAGCGAAAAGTAGGTTAGGGAAGCAAAAACCTGTAGCCATATTGATGCAAACAGAAATGGGTAATGGAGTGAGTTTTATGATGCATACCCATGCTTGGCACGGAAAGGCACCCAATGACGAACAATTGGCTACTGCCCTATCAGAAAATAAAGAAACAATAGGAGACTACTAAAACATTAAGATGACAGCTTATATTAATCAAGGAAGTAATGATACCCGTTCGGGTTTTGGAGATGGTTTAACAGAATTGGGTCGAACCCGTCCTGATGTAGTCGCCCTATGTGCAGACCTTATTGGGTCTTTAAAGATGCAAACATTTATTGATGAGAACACTGATCGTTTCTTTCAGGTCGGTATTGCAGAAGCCAATATGATGGGTATTGCAGCAGGATTGACCATAGGGGGTAAAATTCCTTTTACTGGAACCTTTGCTAATTTTTCTACCGGAAGAGTATACGATCAAATCCGACAGTCGATTGCCTACTCAGGTAAAAATGTAAAAATATGTGCCTCTCATGCTGGAATAACCCTAGGTGAAGACGGTGCAACCCATCAAATCCTAGAAGATATTGGTTTGATGAAAATGCTTCCTGGGATGACAGTAATAAATCCCTGTGATTACAATCAGACTAAAGCTGCTACCATAGCTATAGCCGACTTTGAAGGACCTGTTTATTTGCGATTTGGAAGACCCAAAGTTCCGAACTTTACAACCCCAGAACTCGGCTTTGAAATCGGCAAGGGAATTTTGCTTCAAGAAGGTTCCGATGTGACTATAGTTGCCACCGGGCATTTGGTTTGGGAGGCTCTAGAAGCTGCTAAAGAACTTGCCGCTGAAGGAGTAAAGGCTGAAGTAATTAATATCCATACCATCAAACCTCTGGATACAGAGATAATTCTAAATTCTGTGCAAAAAACAGGCTGTATCGTAACAGCTGAAGAACACAACTACCTCGGCGGTATGGGGGAAAGTATTGCTGG
Source organism: uncultured Bacteroidota bacterium (assembly GCA_902546725.1). GTDB lineage: Bacteria > Bacteroidota > Bacteroidia > Flavobacteriales > Flavobacteriaceae > MS024-2A. The sequence goes on from CACCLB010000009.1 coordinate 26,910, forward strand.
TATGCTCTCGAGAAACCATCCTACCCCTATAGAATTTGTAGCGACTCAAGATTGTTTTGGGGAGTCTGGAACACCAGCACAACTAATGCAAAAATACGGATTGAATAAAAGCTCCATAATCCAGAAGTCAAAAGAAGTTATTAAACGAAAATAATAGACTTTTTTTAGTCGGCGTCTAAATAATCTGGGGTTCCGTCTTCGTCAGTATCGTCAGGTACCCCATCGCCATCATTATCAAATTCGTCGGCGGAAAGTATGCCGTCACCGTCATGGTCAGTTTGATTGACTCCGTAAAGATTAATTTTAAATATAAGGGGAGCATAGGCCGGTACAGCACCTGAATTCCTGCTAAAATATCCAAGACCAGAGGGGAAAAATATAGCTCCTTGTCCATACCCAAAAAAATCGACCGTATTGTCTTCATTAACTTTAAAATCACCTGACTTAAATTTGTGTGCTCCTTCTCTAAAACCGCGTACAACAGAAGTCAAATCGAACCACACGGGTGTACTCGATGAGTCAAATACGGTTTTATTCAAAAGCAAGCCCTCGTAAGAAAGATAGGTCGAATCTACTGTCGCTGGGATTATTCCTGTCCCTTCGCGTGCAATTAAATAATAAAGACTGTGATCGATAAAATTCCCATCTGCTGTTTTTACGCTGATTACTTGCTTACTTACCTGGCTACTTAAAGGAGTTTTTGAGGCATTTTCATTTTGTAAAGTGTCAAAAACGATACCTCCATTGTAATCAGGATCAGAAAAATCATCATAGTTGTAAAAATGAGAGGACAGGAAATCTTCGATGCTCTGATCATCTGCTATTGATTGTTCTTGAACATCGCGTAAGGGTTCAACAGTATCCTCCTTTTGACAGGATAAAAGGAAGCTTACAGTAACTAAAGCAAAGACGAAAATATTTTTCAAGATCATTTAATTTTGGCGCTGCAAGATACAATTTTCCTTTATTTTTGCTTGTAATCTTAACTAAGTTTTAAGCGTGCGAATTGATCAATACTTATGGTGTGTTCGACTTTTTAAGTCTAGAAATATTGCGACAAATGCGTGTAAAAAAGGACAGGTACTTGTCAACGGGCAATCGGTTAAACCCGCTCGTGAGATTTTACCCTTGGATCGCATAAAAGTGCGTAAAGATCAGTCGTGGCGCTATTTAGAAGTGATTGCTCTTCCCAAAAGCAGAGTGGGCGCAAAACTAGTGGGATTGTATTGCGTTGAAAAAATTGATGCCGATGAGGCCGAACGTAACCAATTGCAACAATTGTCTTTTCAAGGCAAAAGGGACCAGGGAACTGGGCGTCCAACAAAAAAAGAACGCAGAGATTTGGACAATTTGACCGAGGACGAACAAAGTGAAGATTAATTTAATTAAGTAAATTTAGACCATGACCGTACAGGGAGATAAAATTAAAACAGCTTCTGAACTTCAATCTAGTATTCGAAGAATAGCTTATCAAATCTATGAAAACAATCTAAATGAGAAAGAGCTTATACTCGTTGGTGTTGCCCCTCGAGGGAGTGATCTCGCGCTAAGTTTCGGCAAGGCATTGGAAGGTTTTAGCGCTCTTAAAATCAATTATGCTACCCTTACAATCAATAAAGAAAACCCCATAGATGGTGTGAGCTGTGACCTTCAGTTAAATGAACTCGAGAATAAATCTATTGTAATCGTAGATGATGTGCTCAATACGGGGAGTACACTTATTTATGCGGTACAATACTTTCTTCAAATTCCAGTAAAACAGATTAAAACTGCGGTAATTGTAAATAGAAACCACAAAAAGTTTCCCATCAAAGCTGATTTTAAAGGTATATCACTGTCGACATCGACAAATGAGCATGTCAGTGTAATTTTAGACGGGTCAAAAAGTGGAATTTATTTACGCTAAAACACCCTTTATTTCCTCTACCAACCCAGCAATGGTTTTGTCGTCAGTACTGATTTGGTGTTTGGCTTTTTGGTAAAAAGGATTGCGTTCAAACAAATGCTTTCCTATAAACTCTTTGATTTCGTTTAGATCACTTAAATGAGCGATCATCGGTCGGCTGTCTTTTTCATTAAACAGTCGATGACTCAGGGTATTGATATTTGCACTGAGGTAAATACTGGTGGTATTTTGCAGACTAAGGAGGTAGTCCATATTGTCGTAATAGCAGGGAGTCCCTCCTCCTAAAGAAAGTACTATGGGCTCGGATTTCTCCATCAATTGTTCTAAACACTTTCGTTCAACTGCCCTAAAATACATTTCGCCTTTGGATTTAAAAATTTCAGAAATGACTTTGCCTTCCGTGGATTCAATATATTTGTCCAAATCAACAAATTGAATTTCAAGGGCTTTTCCAAGCACAGTGCCGATTGCACTTTTCCCGCTGCCCATGTATCCGATAAGTATAATTTTAGCTGAATTCATTATTTTATTTACTAGTTGTAAATTTATAGTAAATCAAGAGGATAAATACATATTTGATAATTATATTTGCAGCCTCAAAAGATTCGGTAGCTCAGTTGGTAGAGCATCTCCCTTTTAAGGAGAGGGTCCTGGGTTCGAGCCCCAGCCGAATCACTTTATGACTTGGTAGCTCAGTTGGTAGAGCATCTCCCTTTTAAGGAGAGGGTCCTGGGTTCGAGCCCCAGCCAAGTCACTTCTTAGCGCACGTGGCGGAATTGGTAGACGCGCTAGCTTGAGGGGCTAGTGGGAGTTTTCCCGTGGAAGTTCGAGTCTTCTCGTGCGCACTTCCCTATTTTAAAAATTTTACTATATTTGTTTAAGCTTTTAATGAATATAGGATAGATGAAAAGGATAAAAAGCACCTTCAGTATAAAGAATTTAGAGAACCTCTCAGGTATTAAAGCCCATACTTTACGGATATGGGAGAAACGTTACAATCTTTTAGAGCCCGAACGAACGGATACGAATATTCGCCTTTACAGCTTAGACAGTTTAAAAAGATTGTTGAATGTTACCCTACTCTACAACCACGGTTTTAAAATCTCTAAAATCGCCAGCCTTAACGAAGAAGAAATTCCTGAATTGGTGCGAAGTATTGCCCTGAAATCCAATTCTGAACAGGTAGCAATCAATGCATTTAAGTTGGCTATGATCAACTTTGATTTTGACTTATTTGACACCAACTATAACGAAATTCTTCAGCATCGCGATTTTCAATATGTCTTTTTGAATGTCTTTATGCCCTTAATGCGTGAACTTGGAATCTTATGGCAAACAGGTGCAATCTCACCTTCTCATGAGCATTTTATCACAAATTTGATCAAACAAAAAATACATCTTCAAACAGAAACATTACAACGTAAAAAGCCGCAACGTACGGATCATCCCATCTTTGTCATCTTTTTGCCAGAAAATGAAATTCACGAGCTCGGTGTATTGTATTTAAACTATTTGATATTGAACAGTGGCTATAGAACTATCTTTTTAGGTCAATCGCTTCAAACTTCTAGTCTTGAAACACTTTATAGCTACAATTCTAAATTTTATTTTGTATCCTACTTAACAGTAGAGCCTAATAAAGAGGAGATTATGCCCTTCTTGACTAACTTCCATCAAAACCTTTTGGAAGACAGGGACTCTAAACTCCTTTTATTTGGACCACAGCAAATTGAAATCGATACAGATAAACTACCAGGTCAAATAGAATTGTTCCGTTCTGTCGAATCTTTTATAGCCAAATACCTCGAAGAAACAGTATTTGTTTAATATTTTTTTCCGTAATCACTACATTTTTGTAATTTTATTTATCAGTTTAACTATTATAGATTGCGATGAAAAAGTTATTTGACCGTATCAGTGGTGAGTGCAGTAAGATTGTAACCCAAACCTACAGTACCTCTTTTTCTATGGCTACAAAGATGTTACATACATCCATCAGGCCTCATATTTACAACATTTATGGCTTTGTTCGCTTTGCAGATGAAATTGTAGATAGTTTCCATAATTATCCTAAAAAAGAATTGCTAGACCGATTTGAAGAGGACTTGTATTTGAGTTTAGACCAAAAAATAAGCCTGAACCCCATACTCAATTCGTTTCAGCAAACGGTTAATGAGTTTGAAATTGACCGCGAGTTAATCGCTGCTTTTATGAAAAGTATGCGTTGGGATTTAGATAAAAAAATTTATGATACAGAAGAAGATTACAAAGCCTATATCTTCGGCTCTGCAGATGTGGTAGGTCTAATGTGTTTAAAAGTATTTGTTAAAGGGGATAACGTACAATATAACAAGCTTAGGCCCTCAGCCATGGCTTTGGGATCTGCTTTTCAAAAAGTGAACTTCCTAAGAGACTTAAAAGATGATTTTCAAGACTTAAACAGAACCTATTTCCCCAGTGTCAACTTCAACCAATTTGACGAGAGTTCAAAATCATCCATTATAGCAGAAATTGAAAGTGATTTTGAACATGCCCTCACCGGAATATTTAAACTTCCGATGGAGGCTCAATTCGGTGTTTATACCGCTTATAAATATTACTCCAAACTTCTTAAAAAACTAAAAAATACACCTTCAGTCAACATACAAAACACTAGGATTAGAGTTCCTAACTATCAGAAAATGAGTGTATTTGCTAGTAGTTATTTAAAATATAGGTTTAACTTACTTTAAAACCCTTACTCAATGACCTTTTTGTGGATCCTGACTCTTATTATTACTTTTTGTGTGATGGAATTTATGGCCTGGTTTTCCCATAAATACATCATGCACGGTTTCCTTTGGTCCTTGCATAAAGACCATCACATCAAAGACCATAAATCGTGGTTCGAGCGCAATGATTTGTTCTTTATTTTTTACGCCCTTGTGAGTTCTGGTTTTGTCATTCTTTGGGGTGAGGCTAATTTTTGGGCTGGCTTGCCTATTGCGGCAGGTATATTTATTTACGGGATGACTTACTTTTTAGTTCATGACGTTTTTATTCACCAAAGATTCAAGTTGTTTCGAAAAGCAAACAGCAAATATGCAAAAGGCATACGCAGGGCACACAAAATTCATCACAAAAACATTCACAAAGAAGATGGTGAATGCTTTGGAATGCTTTGGGTACCCTTAAAGTACTTTAAATAGTTCCGTATTATTAGAGCTTTAACCAATTATTGGTAAACTCGCAATTTCTGTTAGATTTGTTTAAATAGATATAGGTGCTTTCTATTTTTTCTTGCATCCACTCTTTAATTGCATTCAATTGCTTTTCCTTAAGGGCTAAAGCCTTGATTTTAACATAGTCAGTAGAATAATCAGCTTTATGCTCATCAAAACGATTACTGACTTTAAGAATCTTGTATTTTTTCAACCCGGATCGATCTTCTTCCATAAGTGGGGCTGAAATTTCATTGTCCTCAAGATTTCTAATTTGACTATACAATACAGGGTCTAGATTAGTCAATTCAAAGCGTGTATCTCCTGTTTGTGGGTTAATCAGTACACCTCCATTAAACCTAGTTTCCTTTTCGCTTGAAAATGCCAATGCCGCGTCTTTAAACGAAATCTCTTTGTCAACAATGCGTTTGCGTATCGTATCCAATTTCTTTTTTGCCTCTGCAAGCTGTGCAGGTTCTATTTTAGGCGTCAATAAAATATGACGAACATCCACTTCTTGTCCTCGAATTTTATCTACCATCAATATGTGCCAACCAAAATCGGTTTTAAAGGGCTCAGAAATCTCACCTTCCTCTAGACTAAATGCTTCATCCCTAAATTCTTTAACCATTTGAGGGCGCTTTCTGTTTAAAGTGTATTTTCCCCCTGTTGCTCGAGATCCAGGATCTTGAGAATACAGTATTGCCTTAGAGGCAAAGCTTGAGCCTCGTTCTAAGACATCTTCTCGGAAAGTGCGTAACTGATTGACAATTCGGTCTTTTTCAGCCTCACTCACCTCGGGTTCAATTACAATCTGTGATATTTCCAACTCTGTACCAAAAGTGGGCAAATCAATTTCAGGTATGGACTCAAAAAACACCCGAACCTCCTCAGGAGTAACCTCTACATTTTCAATAATCTGAGACTGCATCATCGAAGAGAGCTTTTGGAGTTTATTGATTTCAAAAATATCTTGACGGAAGGTCGCTTCGTCTTCCTTGTTGTAAAATTCCAATACCTTTTCTATACTTCCCAACTGCTGGGTAAAATTGTCTATAATTTGATCTACCGTGGAATACACTTCTTCCACATTTACCTCCAAGCTGTCTTGAATGGCATGATGTGCATAAAGCTTATCTTCCATCAGTTTCCCTAATAATTGACATTTTGAAATTCCCCTAACGTCAATTCCTTGGGATTCCATTTCTAGTATGGTTTTATCTACATCGGAATCCAATATTACGTAATCGCCAATTACTGCCGAAACTCCATCAATTTTAATTCTGCTTGCAAGAGCATCTTGAGCTTGGATTCCCGCAGAAGTAACCAGCAAAAAAAATAATACACTAATAGGTTTCATAGGTCTTTGATTTAATAGCATCTTGTACAATATCTTTTTCAAACTGCTTGGTAAATTTTAATTTTCTTTGATTTCGAATAATGTTCTTAATTGTTGACTCCAGCATTACTCTTGGAGCTGTTTTTCCTTTTTCTAGCAACTCATCAATGTAGAACAAATATACTCCCAATGAATCTTCAACTCTAAAGAATTGTGATTTTTTTAAATATTTATCTGGATTTTCTCTGTCTAAAAAGCTAACCTCTGACATTAGATCTCTTTTGTTTAACCAAATACTATCTGCCAAAAGGTAATTGTAATATTGGAAAGATAGAGAATCTAGAAAATAGCGATCCTCCTTGTTAAAACGTTGAAAACTGCGCTGAATTTCATTTTGATCTACATTATCAGGAGGAAGGTGAATAAAACGCGCTTTGTACAGTGGAGCGTTGAGCTCAAAGACACCTTGGTTGGTCTGTAAAAAAGAATCAATTTCAACTGTCGAAACGATGGTGTCTAAAGAAGTATTGACCACGGATTGGATATAGGCATTGGTGTAAAGTTCTACGCGATATTGATCTATGAGTTCCTCCAGATCATCCAGCTCACTATTTGGCAAGTTACGCTTGGTAGTCTGAACAAAAAGTTGACTTTTTGCCCATGAATCAATATAATTTCTGGTTTTTAAAATACTGTCTGTTTCATCTATAAAATCACCTAATTCTTCCTCAAAATCAGATGAATAAAGATACACATCACCAACTCTTGCTACAACTCTATCATTTTCAGTAGACCAGTCAGCACAGGAGATAAGCGAACCTAGAATCATAAAAAAGCATGTAATTTGCACCCCTGAAACGCAGAATGGCATAAATATTGTGTAGATATTAACAAATTTTAGATTTGTTTTTAATAGATGTTGTATGTTATTGATATTTAGCACTTTAAATTGTTTAAAAAGTTTTAATAACTCGTTAATAATCTGTAAATTGCATTAAAATTTAAACTTTGTTTAGAAAGTTATTTTTTTCAGCCTTGATCTCTTTAAGCTTTACAATTGTAAATGCTAAGCTAAATTCTTCTCCCTTAATCACAATTACTTTTCAACAAACACCCAAAGCGGCTTATCAAGACCAGCAATTGCATTTACTAGGTGTTGAGGGTCCAGGTGTGATTGAAGTTTACTCAATAATTGGAAACAAAATTAAGGAAATTAAAGTGCAAGAACTAGATAATTTTAAATCCTATTTGGAACTTGATTCAGGAAACATGTATATTATCAGGGTAACTGTATCCAATAAGGTGTATACCTTAAAAATAGTAACTCCCTAGGAGATTTATTCCCCTTTATCCTGGACTGTAATTTGGTGCTTCTTTTGTAACTCGAATATTGTGAGGATGACTCTCCCTCATTCCTGCCGAAGTAATGGTTACAAACTGAGCATTAGTTTTTAAAGATTCAATATCCTTAGCACCACAATAACCCATACCTGCACGTAGTCCACCGATAAATTGATGGATGCTCTCGTCTACATTGCCTTTAAACGCTACCCTACCCACAATTCCTTCGGGCACAAGTTTCTTTAAATCATCTTCAACATCTTGGAAATAACGATCCTTACTGCCTTTATTCATGGCTTCTACCGATCCCATTCCTCGATAGGTTTTGTATTTTCTGCCTTCGTAAATTACCGTTTCTCCTGGAGATTCTTTAGTACCTGCCAGCAGTGAACCCAGCATTACAGCGTCTGCTCCAGCTGCGATAGCTTTTGGAATATCACCAGTAAATCGGATTCCTCCATCGGCTATAATAGGTACACCTGAACCGGCAATGGCTTTACTCACTTCTACAATTGCTGACAATTGAGGATAGCCTACCCCTGCAATGACACGCGTAGTACAGATAGAACCTGGACCAATACCCACTTTTACCGCATCGGCACCCAAATCAACTAAGTATTTAGCCGCTGAAGCTGTAGCAATATTACCAACCGTCACGTCTAGTTCTCCAAATTTATCTTTAACTTCTTTTAAAACTGCTGCAACTCCTTTACTATGCCCATGTGCAGTATCAATGACAATTCCATCTACTCCTGCTGCGTGAAGAGCTGTAACTCGCTCTAATGCATCTGCGGTAACTCCAACAGCAGCTGCCACTCTCAACCTTCCAAACTGATCTTTATTTCCGTTGGGTTTGGTGGTGTGTTTTGTAATGTCTCTAAAAGTGATGAGGCCTGCCAATTTATTATCCTTTGAGACCACAGGTAGCTTTTCAATTTTGTGCTTTTGCAGTATTTGCTCAGCATCTTTTAAAGAAGTTCCTTCTTTTACAGTAATTAAATTGGTCTTTGTCATCACTTCTCGAATAGGACGAGCGTTGTTTTTTTCAAAGCGCAAGTCGCGATTGGTGACAATACCAATTAGTCTGTTGTCTTTATCCACTATAGGGATTCCTCCAATTCTATACTGCTGCATATTTTTATTGGCATCAGAAACCAATGCAGTTTGGTGAAGGGTTACAGGATCCAATATCATACCGGATTCAGATCGTTTGACAGTGCGTACTTGATCTGCCTGTTCTGCTATGGTCATGTTTTTGTGAAGTACTCCTATTCCGCCCTCACGGGCCATAGCAATTGCCATTTTACTTTCAGTTACAGTATCCATGGCAGCTGAAATGATGGGAATGTTCAAAGAAATATTTCGACTAAAACTGGTCTTGATCGACACTTCTCTCGGTAAAGTTTCCGAATAAGCAGGCACCAACAATACATCGTCGTATGTGAGCCCTTGACCGATAAATTTTTTGGAAGCCATAAGCAACTAATCTATAATTAATTGCGTACAAATATAACAAATTTTAAGGCTTGTAGGCTAGATTTATTTATAAATCAAATTGAAGTCCAGTATAGATTCCTAAAGGATGACCTGGACGAAATCCTGCGGGAACTCTTGAAACTAAGTAAACTTCATCCAAGAGGTTTACGATTTGAGCGGTGAGACGCAAATGCTTACTCAAGTGATATTTTGCGGACAAATCCAATATAAAATTTGAGGGGACTTGTTCAACTGTACTCTCATTACCGTTTGCTGCTTGAGTATTAAAAACCGCATTAAATCTAGAACTGAGGTTTAACTCGTATTTTTTATGCTCTAATCTTGCCGTTAGCGTCCATTGATTTTGCGGTATATAAGGCACACGGTCTCCTGTGCTGACCACACCCCAAATGTCTTCATTACTTCCAAAATTACTTTGGAAAATTGCATTTGTGAGGGTATAGGCAAAAGTGATTGGCAATTGTATAGCTGCGTTTTCTGCTGCCAAATTGTAATTTAATAATAGCTCTAGGCCGCTTACATGCACACTACCTGCGTTAAATTGGTCTAATGAGCCTGTTCCACCACTAGCCGCTAAATCACTCCCCAACAAATTGGAATAATCGTTAAAAAAACCGATGAATTCTCCACTCAGTCTTCCTTTGGAAAACCGCGATCCCAATTCGTAGTTTACACTTTCCTCAGCTTGTTCACCTGGAGCATTTCCTGGGGGCGAAAAGCCTTTGTGGAGTCCGCCAAAAACCGACAGTTGATTGGAAAAAGTATAGTTAAATCCAATACCGGGGATAAAAGCAGTAATTTGATTTTCTCTAGAACTCAAATCAGAAGAGTTTCTACTGGGATTTGATTTTCCAAAATCCTTACGTTCTAGTTTGATGAATTCCATTCTTATCCCTGGGGTAAGACTCAGTCCGTTGTATTTAAACTTGTACAATGCATATGTAGCCAAAGCAGCTGCACTTGAAATTCGATTCCCCTTTGCTCCCTTTGCTCCTTCTGAGGTCAACAACATATCTGCATTTTGAATTCGATAGCCGTCTTCCCATTGAAAGCGGTCTTCTTCATCGTAATGAAATCGAGCGCCAATTTCTAAGTCGTGAAATATTCCTGATTTACCGTACCAATGATAATCTAACTTTGTCTGCACTCCCCGTGAAGTATACACGCGATTGTTTGCCTTGACAAATAATGCATCGTCATCTGAATCAGCCAGTCCTTTAAGAACTGCAAAGTGATTTGGATAGCTAGAGGGCGCAGCTAAAACACTTTCAAGACCCTTTTTCGAATCGTCCACTACTACCCCACTAAGTTTATACCAATTTCTCGAAAAAGTATTGTCGTATACATTGGTCACAATCTTAAACTGCTCACTCAGGCTGATGCTATGCGTAAGCATAAGCTGAACTTGTCTAGCGTCCATATTATCCTCTTGAGATGCGGCATAGCGATCAAAGGGGTTGGTGTTAAAATCACGTTCAGAAATACCTAAATAAGTTTCGTTTGAGAGTTCATCGAATACATGGTATTTGAATTCTAAAGACTGGGGAGTCTTAGAGTCATCTGCCGACTTAAGACGTACCTTAGCCATCAAATCGGTGATGTCAAAACCGGTATTTTCTCCAGAATTAAGTTTTTTAAAACCGTCAGAGTTCATGGACAAATACTCAAATAAATAGCTCAAGTTTTGAGTGGACTGCCCTACACTACTGTGTATCTGACTACTGTTAAAACTGCCATAGGACGTTTGAAATTTTGCTTTTAAACCCTCTTCTGGTGCTGATGAAGAAAGCATATTGATCACCCCTCCCGTTGTAAATGGGCCGTACTGAACTTGACTGCTTCCTTTTAATATTTCTATGGCTTCCATTCGCAATACGGAAGGAAAATAGTATGCTGCTGGAGAACTGTAAGGAGCAGGTGCAATCAACACACCATCCTCCATAAGTGTGATCTTAGAGCTTCGCTGAGGAGAGGTTCCCCTTAAGCTAATATTAGGACGCAGACCAAATCCATCTTCTTCGTAAAAATTAACTCCTGGAACTGCCTTTAGGGCTCTGTTGATGTCGATATATCCAAAACTTTTAAGTTCTTCGCTGGATAAAAAATAAGACGCTCCTGTTCTATTCTTAGCGACAAACTTGTTCCCTAATATGGTATTTGCCTTGATGATTACCTCGTCTAATTTTCTAACTGAATCGTTTAATATCTCATTTTCTTGAGCAGTTGCTACACACCATGTCAACAATAAAAAAGAGATAAATAGGATTCTAAATTGCATTCTATATTTATTTAGATCAATTATAAATAGAGTGCAAATATAAACTAGAATTGAAAAAAATAAAACTTATTTAGAATAATTTTAAATAAAAATTTTGTGAGAAAAATTATAGACAGATTCAAAGGCAAGATTGCTTAAATTGGCGGGCAATAATTGCTGAGTGGTAAAATAAGAAATTAGCTTTTCCATAGGTATATTCCCAATCAGTTCATCATGAGCCATTGGACACCCACCACGACCTTTAACAGTTCCGTCAAAACGCTTGCACCCTGCCAAATATGCAGCATTTACTTTGGCAAACCATTGGTCGGGAAGGGAATGAAAATGCGCTCCAAATTCCAATTTTGGGTAAGCTTTTATCAAGGCTGCAAACAACAGATCAATGTCTTCAGTTTTTGCAGAACCTACCGTATCTGAAAGGGAGATTATCTTGATTCCCAGATCTGCGAGCTCCGCTATCCAGTCTTTAATAATTGAGGTACTCCAGGGGTCACCATAAGGATTTCCAAATCCCATAGAAAGATATACAACGAGTTCTTTTTTGTGCCTTAAAGTCAGCTCATTAATATGTTTTAAAACTGTCAAAGACTCTGCAATTGTTTTTCCAGTATTTCGTACTTGAAAATTTTCAGACACAGAGAAAGGATATCCTAAATAATGAATTTTATCGAATTTAACTGCCTCCTCTGCCCCTCTCAAGTTGGCAACTATTGTCAAAAGTTTGGTTTGAGTGTCACTAATATCTAAACCTTTGATGACAGCTGCAGTATCTGCCATTTGTGGAATGGCTTTAGGATTGACAAAACTACCACAGTCCAATGTATGGTAGCCTACCCTTAGGAGCATTTGATAGTAGGCTATTTTCATTGTAGTACCTATAGGGGTCTGATAGCCTTGAATAGCATCTCGCGGACATTCTATTAACTTAATGGCTTCCATGGCGATTTAAATCTGACTCTAAAGTTAAGGGTAAAACAACATCAATGCAATCAAGGCTAAAACAATTGCTTGAATTCTATTCCAAAGCTTACTGTCTTTAGTGTGTAAAAGTCTTGTTCCTATTTGATCTGCAAAAAAAGTGACACTCGAAAATACCAACAGTGCTTGGACAAAAAAAATCATCCCTAAAATGAGAAACTGCCATTGAAATGACCAGCTTTGATGAAATAAAAATCCAGGAAAAAAACTGATAAAAAATAAACTCACTTTCGGATTGCTTAAATTCATTACAAAGCCAGTTAAAAAGTGGTTTTCACTTTTAGATTTTGGCGAATATTCTCTCTTCGCAATCCTGCGAAAGCTTGACCAGCTTTTAACAGCGAGAAACAATAGATAAGCCCCCCCAAGAAATTCGAGTATACGCTGGCTTTCAGGATATTGATTTAGAAAATTTCCTACTCCTAAAATAACCAATAGTGTATGTACCCACAAGCCTGAGCAAAGTCCAAGGCTAACCTTAAAACCACTGAGTCGGCCTTTGGTCAAACTCGTACTAAATACATACATAATATCTGGACCTGGAAATAGAGTCAAGGCAAAGGATGAGAATGTAAATAGCAAGAGTAAATTAGAATCCAAAAGTTATTTTTAATCGGTATATTTGCGCTCAATATAATGTATTTGATGATGATAGAACGAATTGAAAAAGAACTTTATTCTTTAAGAGAAGTACTCCAAAGCCACCCAGTTTATTCCAGTATACACACCGCAACAGACATTCGTCTTTTTATGGAACATCATGTTTTTGCGGTTTGGGACTTTATGTCGCTACTCAAACAACTGCAAAGTCAATTGAGTTGCAATGAGGTTCCCTGGGTTCCCTCAGGCCATCCGGCAGCATCTCGACTTATAAACGAAATTGTCTGGGGTGAAGAGTCAGACATCAATAGAAAAGGTGTCCCTATGAGCCATTTTGAGATGTATTTAGAAGCCATGCATTCAATGGGGGCCGATCCAGTTGAAATCAACCGCCTTCTTCAGCAGTTAAAAGAAGGTCATCATATCGATGCTATTTTGGTGAATTCCCCTTTGCCAAGCCATATTACAAATTTTCTAAAATTTACCTTTGAAGTAGTTCATACAAAAAAGCCACATATAGTTGCTGCAGTTTTTACTTTTGGAAGGGAAGATCTCATTCCGGACATGTTTATTGAAATAATTAAAAATCTAAAGCAAACAAATAATTTAGAATTGGCAGATCTAATTTATTATTTTGAACGCCACATTGAAGTTGATGCAGACGAACACGGACCTTTGGCGCTTGAAATGATTCAACAATTGTGCGGAAAAAATGATGAAAAATGGGCTGAAGCATTGCTATATTCCAAACGAGCATTAAATTTGCGTATTCAATTCTGGGATGGCATACTCCAGACTATTGAAAACCAAAAGACTCTAACCACAGCTGTGTAAATATTGCTTATTTTTAAAAAAAACACCATGAAATCATTATTTCTTAATTTGTTATTGTTTCCTGTTTTAGTAGTTGCCCAAAATCAAATGGATGTCACTGATTTTGCGGCCAGTATCACTGCTAAAGAGCTCAAAGAAAATCTTTATGTCATTGCCTCTGATTACTTTCAAGGACGAGAAACGGGTTCTTTAGGTCAAAGGCGTGCGGTTGACTTTTTACAGAATTTTTACTCTACTCAAGGTATCGAGGAAGCCAAAGGTGCCGACAACTACACCCAACCTATGAAATTAAATATCAAAGGGGTAGAAGTTGAAACAGAAAACGTTGCAGCCATCATCAAAGGGTCAAAATTTCCTGAAGAATACATAGTGATTTCATCTCATTTAGATCATATAGGAATTAAAAATGGTGAAATCAACAACGGAGCTGACGATGACGGCTCGGGAACAGTAGCGCTTTTAGAAATTGCAGAGGCCTTTAAAATGGCTGCTGATGTTGGTCAAGGCCCAAAAAGATCTCTAATCTTCCTCCATGTTACTGGGGAAGAAAAAGGTTTACTAGGCTCCAGTTATTATGCTAACAATCCTTTATATCCTCTGGCACAAACCATGACCAACTTAAATGTGGATATGATAGGCAGAACTGACCCGAAAAGAGAGGATAAAGACCCTAATTATATTTATTTGATCGGTGCAGACCGCTTGAGCCAAGATTTGCATGATATCTCAGAAGCAACCAACACCAAATACACCCAGTTTAAGTTGGATTATACTTTTAATGAAGAAAAGGATCCCAATCGTTTTTATTACAGAAGCGATCACTACAATTTTGCTAAGAATAACATCCCAGTCATTTTTTATTTTAGTGGAACTCACGAAGATTACCACAAACCGGGAGATACTCCAGATAAAATCATGTACGATCTACTAGCAAAAAGATCCCAACTTATATTCTATACGGCTTGGGAACTTGCTAATCGAACTGATAAAATTAGACTTAATTAAGAATGAAGCAAATACTATACTGCTTCACTTTAATTTTCTTTACTGGCCTTGTTTACTGTCAAAAAAACCATGTGCTTAGTGGTTATATCAGTGATGTTGAGACCAATGAAACCCTGATTGGTGTCAATGTAATCTTTAGTGATCTCAAATTAGGTACAACAACGAATGAATACGGATTTTACTCCATTAGCCTTCCAGAAGGAACACATGAGTTATTGGTCAGCTATCTAGGATTTGAAAACTATTTCGACGACATCACCCTAACCCAAGACCTTAGACTAGATCTCAAGCTGAATCCAGAAACAGAGCTTTTGGATGAAGTCATTGTCAATGAAAATATTGAGAAACTCAACCTCAAAAGCCCCCAAATGAGTGTGAACACTTTGGCTGTTTCGACCATAAAAAAGATGCCCGCCGTATTGGGTGAAGTCGACATCATCAAATCCATTACCTTACTTCCAGGAGTTACCAATGGCGGTGAAGGCTCATCGGGCTTTAATGTAAGAGGTGGTGCTGCAGATCAAAACTTAATCCTGCTTGACGAAGCGATTATATTCAATTCTTCTCATCTGTTTGGTTTCTTTTCCGTTTTTAACCCTGATGCCATTAAGGACATCAAACTGTACAAAGGAGGTATTCCGTCCAATTATGGTGGCAGGGTATCCTCTGTGCTAAACATCTATCAAAAAGATGGAAATAGTAATGATTTTAGAGCCCAAGGAGGATTGGGATTAATTTCGAGCAGACTCCTATTGGAAGGTCCTATCGAAAAAGAAAAGGGCTCCTTTTTAGTTGGTGGGAGAAGCAGTTATGTACACCTTTTTCTTCCCTTAATAGAAAGTGTAAAAGATAACAAAGCTTATTTCTACGACCTCAATACCAAATTGAGCTATAAATTGAACGATAAAAACAATCTTTTTCTTTCAGGTTATTTTGGAAGGGATGTATTTGATATCGCTAGTCTTTTCAACAATGCTTTCGGCAATTCTGTGGCCAATTTCAGATGGAATCACTTGTTTTCAAACCGTTTGTTTTCCAATCTGTCCCTTATTTATTCTAATTATGACTATGAGCTTAATTTTAGTTTTGCAGATTTTGAATGGAACTCAAGTATAGTAAACTTTAATCTGAAGTATGATTTTAAGCATTATTTGACTGAAAAAATAAAACTGGAATACGGTCTGAATAGCATTTATTACAAATTTGACCCTGGTCTTATAGAGCCGACCACTGAGAATTCTCAAATTCAAACGAATAAACTAACCGATAAATACGCTCTAGAAAGTGCTCTTTATGCTGGGATCAATTACCAAATTAGTCCCAAGACCAGTCTGCAAGTAGGAGGCAGATTGAGCAATTTTATACGCTTTGGACAAAAACTCAACAGCTATAAAAACAACAACCCTCTGATTTATAATCCTGCACTAAAGTTATATCGTGGTGCTGAACCAATCGGTCAGATTGACTACGCTAGATCAAATGTGCTTAAAGACTTTACCTATTTTGAACCGCGTATGGCACTAGCCTATCAAAACAAAGACGATCAATCCTTTAAATTGAGTTATAATCGCATGGTTCAATACCTCCATCTTATCTCCAATACCAACTCCCCTACTCCCATTGATATTTGGGCGCCAAGCGGAACTTTTATTGATCCCCAACTTCTGGACCAGTTTGCTTTGGGATATTTTAAAACCTTAGGGGCTAACCGTTACGATTTAGAATTTGAGGTATTTTATAAGTCCATCCAAAACCGATTGGACTATATCGATGGTGCAGAATTAATTGCCAATAACGCAATCGAACAGGTACTGCTTACAGGAGAAGCAAAGACTAAAGGAATGGAACTTTTACTCAGAAAAAATGAGGGAAAACTTACCGGCTGGATTGCCTATACCTTATTACGTTCTGAGCAAAGAACCCCAGGCAGAACACCGATAGAAACAGGAATAAATAATGGAAACTGGTATTTTACACCTTATGATAAAACTCATGATCTTTCAATAACAACCAACTATGTGCTGAATAAAAAATGGGATTTAAGCGCAAACTTTTTGTTTCAGACCGGACAACCGATTACCTATCCTGAGGCTCAATTTAAATTCCAAAATTTCTCCATCCCAAATTTTGAACAAAGAAATAGCAGCAGGCTTCCAAATTATCACCGGCTTGACCTCGCAGCCATTTACACACCAGATCAAAAAGGGAGGCCTTATACTGGCCAATGGGTCTTTAGTGTATTTAATGCCTATAACAGACAAAATGCTGCTAACATACGTTTTCAGCAAAACATTGAAACTGGACAGAACGAAGCAATCCGATTGTCAATATTTGGTATCATCCCATCGGTAACTTATAATTTTAAATTTTAAAATGAAGAAAATTTATTTTTATATCGGTTTAGTCCTATTCGCTTTTACCTCTTGTGAAAAAGTTGTAGATGTTGATTTAAATTATTCCGATGAGAGCTTAGTAATTGAAGGTCATTTGAATTGGATTAAAGAAAATAGTCAAACAGAACAACTCATCATGTTGTCAAAAACCACTCCTTATTTTGAAAACTTAAGAATTCCTGCAAATGGAGCTCAAGTTCACGTTGTAGACTCTCAAGAAAATATATATGAGTTTCAAGAGCAAGGAAATACAGGTAATTATTATCCCCTTGATACCGTTCCTTATCAATTGGGTGCTGAATTGACTTTACAGATTGATTTTGAAAATCAAACCTATAGCGGTAGTGAAGTTTTAAACCCTGTAGCCTCTATCTTTAAAATAGAACAAGACAGTATACCCCTTTTTGGAAACCTAGCTACCCAAATAGAAGCTTACAGTATGGATCCAGCGAATGAAGACAACTACAGTTTTTATGAATTTAGTAGTGACCGCTTAGAAGAACCCCAATACAATGTCTACAGAGATGATTTTACCAACGGATCTGAGTACTATGGAGTGTTATTAAGTAGTGATTTAGAAAAAGGTGATTTTGTCAGGATACGTCAATACGGGCTGTCAAAAACTGCTTATCAATTTTGGTATCTTTTAATATTGCAAAACACTCAACAAGGAGGCCCGTTTCAAACCAATCCTGCAAACTTAAACGGAAATATGGTCAACCTTAGCAATCCAGAAAACAGTCCATTAGGCTATTTCCATGTCTCGGAGGTTTCGGAAGTCAACTATCAAATAAAATAATTTAAAAGGCGTAGGAAACACCAAGGCTTACAACAGTTGCTCGGTTATCAATGGTTCCTGCGTTGATATTATTATTCGATAACAATTGCGCCTCATTCTCTGAGATTCCCCTTTCAATTCTTGCATCTACCCCTAGTTTACCAAGGTGAATTCTTGCACCTAAATGAACCCCTAAGGTAGAGTCGCCTGTTAAAGATTCAATGGAATAATCGTCATTTTCTTTGCTCAGTTCGTAGCGATAGGTAGGACCTGCAAATGCGCTAAGTATTGGCAATAATTTAAAGCCGACTGAAACAGGAGCTTCAAGCCTTGATTTCCCAATTGTTAATTCATCGAAGGAAGTTTCAAATTTTGAAAAATGAATCTCTGGACGGACGTATAACATGGCCAATTTAATTTGCCCGTAAACTCCTATATTAAAACCGTTTACAGCATTTTTAGCCTCATCTATACTCGGAAGATCTAAAGAGATATTATCTAAATCAGCTGAAGAATTAAAATTTAATCCTGCCTTAAGTCCGTATTCAAACCCTTGAGCTTGAAGTGTTGTAAATGCTGTAAAAATTAAAAGTATTGAGATAAGCCTTTTCATAGAAATTGATTTTAATTAATGATCGTTTAATTTGATATCAATAACAACGCCAAAAGGAGTAATTTATTCTAAAATAGAGCTTGGAAATTTACTATTTAGTTCAAATTCGGGATTACCCAAAGATTCTTTTCAGTATCAATACTTCCATTCATTTTTTCAACTACAACGCGATCTACAATCGAGATCCCTTTAAGAGCCATGTTTTCAAAGGTGTCAATTCCATTGTTTGGAAAACCCTTGCGTGTACGATGTATATTAAATTTTGTAGCAATTTTTTGATCAAAGATTTTTTCAACCTGCTCCTTACCTATCATAAAACCAAGCAGGCCTCCCCATGTAGCTGTAGGATTGTCAGAATCCCAGCCTGCAAGCGCTCCAATTTGGATTGTTTTTTTTAAATCTCCTTCTCCATAGAGTAAGCTTACAATACTAGCACCAAAATTGATTCCTGCAGCAAAACAGCCGTTACAGCTTTGATCAAGAGTGGCCCATTTATATCCATCCTCCTGTCGAATTTGATACTTTTCGTGTAAACCATCGCGCGCTTCTTCCCAGCTAGAACCTTTTGTGTAGTGCTCAAGAACAAAATCATACATTTTAGCAGGGTAAGAGGTGTTTGGAAGGTGTTTTCTCGCTTCCTTCGACATCCACATTGTTTTATCCTTTAGTGTAATGTGAGAAGTGGTTTTGGAGGCCAAGGCATACATGATGATATTGAACTCTGCAATCCATGCTGCATTTTCCCTTGCCGTTGTACGGACTGCTAAATTTGCAAGTTTCACAGCAATATCTGGACGCGTAGGAGCAAAAAAGCCAAACAGTTCAGTGGTTAACTGTGCATCAATCATCTCGTAATGCGGGTTTAACTCAGGGTCGCTCGTCTTTGGAGGTATGACCCCTTCCTGCATAAGTTCAAATGCTCTTTGGTTAGAAACCTATAAATAATTTTCTTCCCCTTTGTAAATGTGGTCCAGCCATGCCCCTCTGATTTGTTCCCCTGTAAGATCTAAATTTGGACTGCTGTAAAGAAGTTCCTGATAGATATACTCTATATCTGTATCATCATCTGCACCCCAAACACTGTCTTTTTCTGCGAGTAAGAAGGTAATCGTATCTGAATAATTGTTTGAACCCCATAGATTAGGATGGTCTGGCTGACCCCAGTCCTCACTAGTGTAAAACCCTGCTCCTTTTCCGTCTACAGGAATTCCAATTTTATCCATCTCAGTTATCAAGCCTGTCCAATTTGCAATACATTGAGCCATCCAAAATCCTTGGAGTTGATCTTGATAGTCTTCTCTGTCTAAAACAATGGAATCTATATGCTTCTCCTGACACCCAAAGATTAAGACAAAAACGCCTATGCTTATCAGCAAATTGATACTCGACTTGAAAAGTAAAAAAGGTGAAATGTTATTTTTCATAAATTGATTTGCATAAAATTGATAAAAATTTTTATCAATGAATAAACAATCAATTCTTTTATTTAAGAAATTAGTTAAAAATACACACAAAAGAATTTATATATTTTACTAATTAAACATAAAAAAAGGGACTACATTCCTGCAATCCCTTCTCTATATGGGGTGGAAGATCGGTCTCGAACCGACGACCTCCTGAACCACAATCAGGCGCTCTAACCAACTGAGCTACAACCACCGTTTATTAGTGGGCAAATATAATAAGATTTAATTATTTTATCGCTACGCTTAGACCCTCTTAAAGCATTTAGTTTTATGCTCTTTTTTTAAAATCTTAAGTTCTTGCATTTTAGCATTTTAAAAAACTAATATATTTTTCACTATATTTATAAATATGAAATTTATAGAAAAATATTACCCAATACTGTTAGCATTCTTAAGTTTTCTCTATTCCATTTTCCTTTGGTTTAGTGGAGAGCAGCTCGAAGGTATATATGTTGGCCTCTGGCCAGTAACAATATTAGGATTTGCGATAGCAATCAGACAAAGAAGAAACGACGATTTAAATAATAAGCAATGAATAATAAAATAATGTTCATTGTCGGTTGTATTATTTTCATCATCTATGTCTATTTCTTGTTGAGTATAGTCAGAAAGCAGCATAAAATTCAAAGAAAAGAAAATATCGCTTCCTACGATGCAAACGACATAGACGGAATTGGCAACCAAGGTCGTTTTCCTACAAAAAATTAAACAGTTTTAGTTATCAGCTGGATACACAATGTTGGTTTGTTTTCGAATAGCATCCATGAGTATAGCTATGTCCAAACTTTGCTGCCATTTCCACTTGGAAGATTGTGTTTTCCCATTAAGAAAACAGCTATTTGCTTCAATGATTTCGTAGGTGTAACCTTTTCCATTAATAGGAAGTGACTTGCTATACTCTTTTCCATTGAGAACCAATTTAATTTCCCCTGTTTCGTGCCATCTAGAATTCATATAGATTTCACCTAATTCACCACAGATCCTCGCTTGCATATCTTCATCATGAGCAAAACTTGAATACATTATGGCTTGAGCCTTAGGATAAGAGAAGATAAAACCCAGTTGTTCATCTACTCCTTCTTTGGTCAAAACTGCACTCGCCTTAATCGTTTCAGGAATACCTAAAAAATGGTACCCCAAAAACAAGGGATAAATTCCTATATCAAGCAAACTGCCCCCTCCTTTTTCTGGATTAAAAAGTCTAGAGTCTACTCCCCTATTTAATCCATTAAAGCTAAAAGTTGCATTAATGTATCTCAAGTTTCCAATTTTATTCTCTAAAATCCATTGATGGGTCTGTTCAAAAGCAGGATTAAACCGCGTCCACAGGGCTTCCATCAGAAATACATTTGCCTCAGTAGCTGCTTGAATAATTTGCTTAACCTGCTTGGCGTTCATACCCATGGGCTTTTCACAAAGCACTCCTTTACCATACTTTATTGCTTCTATAGAAAGTGCTGCATGGGATGGATGCAGCGATGCGATATAAACTAAATCTACCTCAGGGTCACGAAATAAGTCCGTATAATTAGAATATGAATTCTTTGCCTTGTATTTGCGAGCGAATTCGTTTGCTCTTGCAGAATCAGAGGAGGCAACCGCTTGTAGAGAACAATTTGGAATCAAAGCCAAATCTCCTGCAAACTTATTTGCGATATTTCCAAGGCCAACTATTCCCCATCGTACTGATTTCATTTACTGAATATTTAACGAACTAAATCAAATAAATTAGAGGTTGAAAGTAAACTTTTTGAGGTAAAGCCCTCTCCTGCTTCGGTTCCTATAAGTCGACCAAAGTTTTTTGCGCGATAGCTTACACTCTCAATAAAATTCTTACTCGAAATAGGAGTTTCAGCTTCTTTAGATTCTGGATCAAAAAACTGGCTAGTATAGGCTTTTACTGCATTTAATTTGCTCTCTAAATGAGATGAGATATCAACTACTATATGAGGCTCAATATCCACCCATTGTATATACTCTAAAACAAGCTTTGGTCTCCAAGGTTTTTGACTCTTTCCGCTGGAATCTTTTGTATTAATTTTTTCAAGACCGCTTAAAAAACATGCATCATTGACCAATTTATTTGCTCTGCCATGGTCTATATGGCGGTCATGTTTTGCATTACACAATATAAGTTGAGGACGAAAAGACCGTATTTTTGTGATTAAAGCCAACTGATGTGTCTCGTCATTTTTAAAAAACCCATCCCTGAATTCCATATTGATTCTCTGGTCAACCCCTAAGATAGCTGCCGCACTAAGCGCTTCTTCTTTCCTGCTTTCTACTGTCCCACGCGTTCCTAGTTCTCCTTGTGTCAAATCTATTATTCCTACAGATTTACCTTGACTGATTGAAAGGGATAAACTCCCAGCACATCCCAATTCAACATCGTCCGGGTGGGCTCCTATCGCTAAAATATCAACACCTTTCATCAGCTTATCTTTGAAATGGACTGTGTCAGGTCTTTAGTTATATCTTCTATGGCCTCTATCCCAACTGAAAACCGAACCATATGTTCAGTGATTCCTTGAGCTTGACGCTCCTCTTCACTCAAGAGAGCATGTGACGTCAGTCGTGGACTTAAGGCAGTGCTTTCGATTCCTGCTAAACTCATGCTGGGTTTGACTAGTTCCATTCCCAATAAGAATTTCTTGGTATCCATGCCCATTGCTAAATCAAAGGACAACATTCCTCCAAAACCATTCATTTGTTGTTTGGCAATTTCATGACCTTGATGATCTTCTAGACCAGGATAATACACTTGGTCAACCCAATCTTGCTCTCTTAAAAATTTGGAAAGGAGTAAAGCGTTGTTGTTTTGTGCTTGAACTCTCACGTATAAAGTCTTGATACTGCGCTCCAAAAGCCAAACGGTATAGTCGCTTAAACTACCTCCTAAATTTTTAGCAGATTCAAAAATAGTTGCTATAGACAATTCTGAGCCTACAACTACACCCGCGCAGATATCGCTGTGTCCGCCCAGATATTTGGTCGCACTGTGAATTACAATATCAATCCCGAATGCAATGGGATTCTGATTCACTGGACTGGCAAAAGTATTGTCAATCATTGTCCACAGTGACGCGCTTTTAGCAACTTCACTAATGGCTTTTAAATCAATGATTTTAAGCGTGGGATTACTGGGGGTTTCAATATATATTCCCCTAGTGTTCGAGGTAATTTCAGCCTCGAAATCGCTGGCCTGGATTCCCTTAGCAAAACTGTATTGAATTCCGTATTTAGAAAACTCTTTTTTAATAAAATTTCTAGTTCCACCATAAAGGTCATCTTGAAAAATGACATGATCTCCTGATTTTAAATGAGAAAGCAATGCCGTGCTTATGGCAGCCATTCCTGAACTGAAAATTAACCCGCTTTCGGCACCTTCTAAAGTTGCTACTTTCTCACACAGACCCCTCTGATTGGGTGTGTTAAAATAGCGGGGGTACTGATTGATTTCTACATCGTTGAATGCATAGGAAGTAGATGCGTATAAAGGCGAAATAGCTCCACCATACTGAGTGTCTTTTAGCTCACCAGCATGAACACATTGAGTCCTAAAATCCGACGACTTACTCATTGGATTCAATCCAAGAAATTACGCTGGGGTCGTCGGGTTGTGTTCTTGGGGATACCACTCGAGCTAATCTTCCATCAGGGTTGATGAGGTATTTTTGAAAATTCCAAGAAACACTGGAGTTAACAACTCCATTTTTAACTTCTTGAGTTAAAAACTCATAAACTGGGTGCATGTCTTTTCCCTTAACAGAAATCTTACTCATCATCGGAAAAGTTACACCATAATTGCTTTCACAAAAAGCGGCAATTTCTTCATCTGATCCTGGCTCCTGTCTTAAAAAGTTATTGGCAGGGAAGCCAACAATGATAAAATCATCATTTCCATACTTGTCATACAATGCTTGAAGCTTTTTGTACTGTGGTGTAAGTCCACATTTTGATGCGGTATTGACTATCATGATTTTTTTTCCTTTTAAAGAGCTAAAATCAAAATCTACACCTTCAATATTCTTAACGGTGAATTGAAAAATGGTATTGTCGCTTTTATCTTGTGAAAAAGCTGTAGGTGAAGTCATCATAAACGCTAGAATAATTAAGGTTAATCTCATTTGTATTTTTTTTTCAAAGGTCGCTGTTTTTTTTGAATTGCAAAAAAAAGAGCTTTATCAAATGATTTCTGCACTCAGACCTTCTTCTAAAAGGGCTGTACAACGGGGTACCAGATCTTCTAAAGAACCGGTTTTAACAACACACTTCCCAGTAAAATGAACCAAGTAGGCGCATTGCTCAGCTTGCATATAGGTATGCTCACAAATCTTGATCAAACAACGAATCACATGATCGAAAGTGTTGACATCATCGTTGTAAAGAACGATCTCGTGCTCTTTATCTTCTTGCACAAGAACTTCTTCAATCCCCTCGGGACTTTCTTCTGGTTTGGTAGAAACTATTTTATAAATTTCAGGGCACACCATTGCTCTTTTTCTTTTGTGCTTGTCAAAGTTAAGTTTTCCTTTTGACACGCCTTTTGAAGAATCTCAACATCACTTCTGTAAAAGCCTGATAGAAACAAACCCCCTCCCACCTTTAATGCTTGGCCATAGCTTGGTATTTGCTCCAATAATACATTCCTATTGATATTTGCAAAAATGGAATCATAATAGGGCTGCGTAGATTCTAAATTAGCTGCTTGAGATGAGCGAATATTCTTACACTTATTGGTTTTGGCATTCTCAATTGTATTTTCAATGCACCAAGGGTCAAAATCAATTGCATCGACAGCTCGAGCGCCTTTTTTTGAAGCTAGAATACCTAAAACTCCGGTACCACAACCCATATCGAGCACAATTTTGTCCTTTAAGGTTTCTTCTAAAACAAATTCCATCATCATATGCGTAGTCGGATGATGTCCTGTACCAAAACTCATTTTTGGATTGATGATTAGCTCGTAGGTCTTCCCTTGATTTTTATGAAAGTCCGCCCGAATCACACAATCACTTCCAACAAAGATGGGTTGAAATTTAGATTCCCATTTTGCATTCCAATTTTCAGGAGGAATTTCAGTAACTGTGAACTCAATCTCAACTTTATCGTGATCTAAAAGCGCAATTGAATCCAAGAAATTATCCTCCTTTTGTGTTTTTGGCAGGTAGGCATTCAATCCTTCATCAGTGCTTAAAAAACTGTCGAAAGGCAGCTGTTGCAATTGAGCGAGTAATATATCTTCCCACGGACTTTTAGGATTAATAGTAAAGCGATATTCCAGATACGCTTGCGCCATTAAAAAGCGTTTACAATCACCATAAAGTCATCAGCATTTAAGGAGGCACCTCCTATGAGTCCACCATCTACATCAACCATAGAAAAAATCTCTTTTGCATTATTAGGCTTTACGCTTCCTCCATAAAGTATCACAACATTTTCTGCAAGTGCAGCATCGTAGTTGGCCTCAATTTCTTTTCGGATAAAAGCATGCATTTCTTGGGCTTGTTCTGGGCTTGCAGTTTCTCCTGTACCAATGGCCCATACAGGCTCATAAGCAAGTATAATTTGGTTCCAAGCTTCACTAGGAAGTTCAAACAAGGCAGTAAAAAGTTGCTCTTTAACTAAATCAAAGTGGGTGTTCTCTTTTCTTTCACTTAACTCTTCTCCAAAGCAAAAAATTATTTCCATTCCATCTTCTATGGCAGTAGCTACTTTTGCTTTTAAGGATTCATTTGTTTCTCCGTAAAGAGAACGGCGTTCAGAGTGACCTAGAATTACCGTTTGAACTCCAATGCCCTTAAGCATAGAAGAAGACACCTCGCCAGTATGGGCACCTGAGGCCGCTGCATTCATGTTCTGAGCCGCCACCTTTATAGGTTGACCGTTTAGCATGCTAACAGCTTGAGAGAGCTGGGTAAAAGCCGGCGCTACATATACCGAGACATCCTCTCGAATGGAGTGCTGAGTCAAATTAGTTAATAAAAGTTCAGTTTCGGCAGTGTTGTTATTCATTTTCCAATTGCCCGCTACTATTTGGTTTCTCATTTTAAATTGTTTTAATTCTTGGATCTAAATATGCGTAAATAAAATCGACCACAATATTAATGATAATAAAGAAGAAGGCAATGGTTAAAACTGATCCCATTACAACAGGGATATCCAATTGATTTAAAGCCTCAACAATTTCCTTCCCCAAACCTTTCCATCCAAAGATGTACTCCACAAAAATTGCACCAGCCAACAGTGAAGCAAACCAGCCTGAAATTGCTGTAATCACAGGGTTTAATGCGTTTTTTATAGCGTGTTTTAATAACACCTGATAGCGAGAGAGTCCTTTGGCATATGCAGTACGAATATAGTCCTCAGACAAGACCTCCAATAAGTTACTTCTCAATAATTGAATGATGACTGCTAATGGTCTTATACCCAACACTATGGAAGGCAGAATTAGATTTTTCCATTGCAGTCGATTTTCTTCACCATAGTCATCTAATTCATAGAGGCTTCCTGTCATATTGAGACCTGTAAACTCGTGAAGCACATAACCAAAAAACCAAGAGAAAAGTATTGCACTAAAAAAAGAGGGGACACTCATGCCCAAAGTACTGACCAACTGCAGAAAACGATCGAGCCAATTGTCCTTGTTTAAGGTAGCGACAATGCCAAAAAAAACACCCAGTATCACAGCTATAGTCATAGAAGACAAGGCTAATAAAGCCGTATTGGGAAGTGTTTCTTTGATGATTTCAGCAATTGGTTTTCCCCTTTTTTGGTAAGAAGTTCTAAAATAAGGCGCTTTAACTACTAAAACCTTATTTTTAGTGTGGGTCAGAATCCATCCTCCATAAAGGTCTTCATCATAATATCCGAATACCAAAGGGTCTTTTGAGTGAATTGAAATAGGAAGTAAGTCATTGATATAATAAAAATACTGAGTCGCCATGGGTAAATCAAATCCAAATTTAGACTTGATTACTTCCAACTGGGTACTGTCTTCATTTTGATCCATCATCATTTGAGCAGGATCACCAGGAAGCACGGTAAATAGAAAAAAAACGAGACTTGCAACTCCCCAAAGGGCTAAAAATGCGGTCCCCAACTTAAGTCCAATATAACGAATCATCAGGCTGCTTCAACTTGCAGGTGAATTAGAGCAAATACAGCGTAATTGACCATGTCGTGGTAATTTGCATCAATTCCTTCACTGACCAATGTTTTTCCAGAATTTTCTTCAATTTGCTTCACTCGAAGCAGTTTTTGCAGTATCAAATCTGTTAACGAACTGACACGCATTTCCCTCCAAGCCTCACCGTAATCGTGATTTTTTTTCATCATCAAATCGAAAATGATCTGAAACTGTTGGTCGTAAAGTTGCAATGCTTGATCTGTATCCAAATCAGGTTGTTCTGCAATGCCTTTTTCAATCTGAATAAGTGCCATGACACTGTAATTTACAATTCCGATAAATTCAGATTCTTGGCTTTCCGCTACTTTTTGTTCTTTATTGGTTTGCAAGCTTCGAATTCGTTGAGCCTTGATAAAGATTTGATCTGTAAGGGAAGGGAGTCTTAGGATTCTCCAAGCAGCACCGTAATCTGTCATTTTATTTTTAAACAATGAGCGGCATTGCTCTGTAATTGCTGAATACTGTTTTTTGGTCACTTCCATTTCACCTAAATTTGCCTAAATTTCGAGTTTAAATTTAGTTTTAAACTTCTATTTACAAAAAAGTTATCAAAAAGAAAATCACAAAGCAAGCAATCAATATCAAAGGAGAACTCATCGACTTAAGTGAGCCTAAAGTAATGGGAATCTTAAATATAAATGAAGATTCTTTTTTCGATGGTGGAAAATACAATAGTATTGACAAGGCGCTCTTGCAAACGGAAAGAATGCTTACCGATGGTGCTTTTTTCATTGATATAGGAGCTGCAAGTAGTAAGCCTGGAAGCCCACTCATTAAGCCCGAAGAGGAACTCAATATATTACTGCCCATACTTCAAGCCTTAATCAACCAGTTTCCAGAGACTTATTTTTCAATTGACACCTACAACAGTAAAGTAGCTAAGGAAGCCTTGAATATGGGTGCTAGTATGATAAACGACATTTATGCGGGTAGAATCGACTCTGAAATGTTTAAAACCATAGCAGATTTTAGAGTCCCCTATGTTTTGATGCATATGCAAGGAACCCCCAAAAGCATGCAAGAACAACCTCAGTACAACAACATTACTAAAGAAATTAAGTTTGATTTAATCCGACAAATACAAAACGCTACTGCACAAGGAATAAGGGATCTTATTGTGGATCCTGGTTTTGGCTTTGGAAAAACTGTAGCTCATAATTATCAATTGCTAAGAGAACTCTACAGCCTTACTGACCTTAATTGTCCAATTTTAGTTGGTGTCTCCAGAAAGTCTATGATTCATAAAGTGTTGAACACCAGCCCTGAGATGGCATTGAACGGAACTACTGCGCTTCACGCTTGGAGCCTTGAGCGAGGGGCGTCTATTTTAAGAGTTCACGATGTAAAAGAGGCTAAAGAATGTATCGACTTATGGACTGCGCTTCAATAGTTTTTTTAATTTTACAAAAAGACCGTCCTTGGAGCTGACCGATTTTATAGATTTTTCTTTTATCGATGTTGTAGATATCCTACTCGTCGCATTGCTCCTCTTTTATCTTTATAAATTACTTAAAGGTACAGTTGCCATCAATATCTTTATTGGAATTGTTATCATCTATCTTATTTGGAGACTGACGGATATACTCAATATGGATGTGTTGAGTAATATACTAGGTAAATTTATCAGTGTTGGGTTTTTTGCACTAATTGTCGTTTTCCAACAAGAAATAAGAAAGTTTCTTCTCCTACTGGGTTCAACCAACTTTGCTACCAGAAGAAATGTACTGCGTTATTTTAGGTTTTTAAACCAAGAGAAAAAAGCAACAAACGTCAACTTTGACGTTTTGGTTGACGCTATTGAAGAAATGTCTAAAAATAAAACAGGTGCCATTATTGTTATTCAAAGAAATAACAGTCTTGAGTTTACCTATACGGATAACAATAGGACAGACATCAAATTGGATCCGTTGGTTCTCCAGAGTATTTTTTTTAAAAACAGTCCCCTACACGACGGAGCAGTAGTTATAAAAAACAATAGGATAATCGCTACTCGTGTAGTTTTGCCCCTGTCAGACAAAGCAAAACTCCCTGCTAAATACGGTCTGAGGCATCGAGCTGGACTAGGAATTACCGAAAAAACAGATGCTTTAGTTTTGGTTATTTCAGAACAAACAGGAAAAGTCGTTTATGTTAAAGACAGTGAATTCTATCCTATGGATTCTTTTGCTGCTTTAAAAGAAACCCTTTCGCAAGACTTAAGCGAGTAGTTTACAGCATGAGTTCCTCAGCGAACTGAACCTCATACAGCTTGGCGTAATAGCCATTGGAAACTTTAAGCAGTTCAACATGTGTCCCCTGCTCTACTATATTGCCTTGGTCCATCACTATGATTCGGTCTGCGTTTTTAACTGTGGCCAGACGATGTGCAATTACAATGGAGGTTTTTCCTTCAGTTAGTGTGTCTATTGCTTTTTGAATGACTTCCTCTGTATAACTATCTACAGATGAAGTTGCCTCATCTAAGACTAATATCGCAGGTTGTGTGATGTAGGCTCTTAGGAAAGCAATTAATTGACGCTGACCAGAAGAAAGCATCACACCACGCTCTTTAACGTTGTAATCGTAACCTCCTGGAAGAGACTCAATAAAATCATGAACTCCGATTTTTTTAGCAGCTTCAGCAACATCTTCCCTACTGATTTTAGGATCAAAAAGGGTAATATTATTGAATAGACTGTCAGCAAATAAAAAGACATCTTGTAAAACAACTGCAACATGCTTTCTAAGGGCATTCAGTTCAAAATCTTTAATTGATATCGAATCAATGGTAATGTCTCCAGTATCGTACTCATAAAACCTAGAAAGCAAGTTGATAATGGTCGATTTCCCTGCTCCTGTAGCACCTACTATAGCGACTGTTTCTCCTGCCTTGATATCAAGTGAAATTCCGTGTAAAACTTCTTCATCCGGGATGTAGGAAAAATGCAGCTGATCAAAAGATATGGCTCCTTCCAAGGCCACTGGACTTTTAGTTCCCGTATTCTCAATACTACTCTCGGTTTCAAGAATCTTAAAAATTCGATCCGCAGCTACCATACCCATTTGAAGTGTATTGAACTTATCAGCTATTTGCCTTAAAGGTCTGAACAGCATTTGAGACATTTGGATAAATAAGAAAATGGTTCCCAGGGAAACTCCCCCTCCAGAAATGACATTTAAACCTCCATACCAAACAAGTAAACCTATGGTGACAGAAGACGAAATTTCAGCAACCGGAAAAAAAATGGAGTTAAACCAAACTGTTTTTAGCCAAGCTTTTTTGTGTTTTTCATTGATAGCGACAAATTGATCGTATTCAATCTTTTCACGGTGAAAGATTTGAACAATTTTCATCCCACTAAGTCGCTCTTGTACAAATGAATTCAGATTTGCAACCTGAAGTCGAACTTCTTCAAAGGCTTTTTTCATCGATTTTTGAAACAATCGTGTGGCGTAGAGTATGATCGGAAGTATGGAAAACACGATCAAGGTTAACCTCCAGTCGACATAAATCATAACTCCTATCACTAAAACCATTTTAAGAAGGTCTGCAATAATCATAAAGAGTCCTTGGGAAAAAATACTTGCTATGGTTTCAATATCGCTTACGGCTCTTGTAACCAATCTTCCGACAGCAGTTTTGTCAAAATAACTCATCTTAAAAAAGATGATTTTGTTGAATAGTTGAACTCGCAAATCTCTTATGACCTTTTGCCCTAACCAATTGGCATAGAAAACAAATAAAAATTGAAAAATCACTTCTAAAATTAAAGCGCTGAGCATAAAGCCAACAAAAAGTAACATTCCTTCGTAATTCTTAGGTCTGATGTAATCATCTACCGTAATCTTGAGAAGATAAGGTGTTATTGTTGAGAATATAGAGAGTAAAATTGCAGCAACTAAAACAAAATAATAGGTTCCCTTAAACGGCTTTACAAAAGCCATCAATTTTGAGAAAAGATTTAAATCAAATATTTTACCGCTGACTTTTGCCATGTTCTAAATATATTGAATTTGGATATTCTATATGAGTTAAAAAAAGTCCTTCAGCTGGAACTGAATATCTTGCCAAAGAACGGTTTTTACTTTCAATTACAGTGTGCACCTCTTGAATATTTTTTTTGTCCAACCCTATCTCGATCAATGTTCCAACGATGGCGCGAACCATATTTCGCAAAAAGCGATTTGCAGTAATGGTAAAGACTAGTCCTGTTTCACTTTTTTCCCAAACTGCTTTGCTGATAGTGCACAAAAAGGTTTTTACATCTGTATGCGCCTTGGAAAAACATTCAAAATCTTCATACTCTAAAAGAATTGAAGCTGCTTTATTCATCTGCTCCACATCCAAGGGCTGATAAAGACCGTAACTCATACCCTGAACAAAAGGAGACTTAAAATTGTTTAAGTGGTATTCATAAGTTCTGCTGAGGGCATCAAAACGGGCGTGAGCTCGAGGTTTTACTTCTCGAATCCGAATCACGGCAATATCATTCGGTAAAAACTGATTCAGCCTAAAAATCAACTGTTCTAAATCAGTAGTATCCGCATCGAAATGAGCAAACATTTGTTTTGCATGAACTCCAGTATCCGTTCTCCCTGCAGCAGTCAATGGGGTCTGCTGTTTTAAAAGAAGCGCTAGAGCTTCTTCCATAACCTCCTGTACGCTAAGTGCATTGGGCTGTCGTTGCCATCCGTGATAAGCCGTACCAGCATATGAAAATTCTAAAAAAAAACGCTTGGAATTCATTCACAGCAAATATACTTGGAATTATTTGTAGATACAATTCATATATGGAGGGATTCAGCGAATATAATTTTCAAATCACTTTCCATACTTTTACGGTAGAATTATTCCCTGTGAAAAAAATAGTCCTCCTTTCCGATACCCATGGGTATATCGATCAAAAAATTAAAGATTATGTAGCCAAAGCTGATGAGGTTTGGCATGCAGGTGATATTGGGAAGGCAAGTGTTTTAGATGAGTTGGCGTCTGTAAAACCTCTAAGAGCAGTTTACGGTAATATTGACAGTCATAAAATCCGTCAACAAGCTCCTGAAGTACTCAGCTTTAATTGTGAAGGTATTGATGTACTGATGACCCATATAGCTGGCTATCCTGGACGCTACAATGCTAGAGCAAAAAATCTTATCACAACTGAAAAACCAGGCCTTTTTATATGCGGTCATTCACATATTCTTAAAGTAATGCGGGATAAAAAATACGGTCACTTACACATGAATCCAGGTGCTGTAGGTATTTCAGGATTTCACAAAATAAGAACCCTACTGCGTTTTGAAATAGATACTGGCCAAATCAAAAATCTAGAGGCTGTTGAATTTGGGCTTCGTGGAGCGCTATCGAATGCGGTCGACGGAGCGAACTAAAGCCTCATCTTTACGGATTCCCCTTCTTGCAAGCCAAGTTAAAGCTACCGTAATGCATGATAACAATAGGGCAATTTCTGTAAAATTTATATCATCTGAAAGATCAAAACTGGGCAGTAGCAATCCAATTTGAAGCAATTGTTGTAAACTGATTATTAAAACCACCAATGACTGTAATGTGCGCTTTTTAAATAGAAATAAGGACAGCAACAGTAAAACTGGAGCGATTAAAAAACCGTAATTTTCTCTGTAGGTTTGACTAATTACTTTATCAAATTCAATATTGATTGAAAGATTGAAAACAAGAACTCCTACAACAAATGCAATGAGCAAATACAAGGATTGAATACGCTGAATCATCTTTTGATTTTTAACAAAATTAAGTTTTTTTTAAAAGCGGTTATTTTAAATTAAAAATTTGTAATATTGTTTTTCTACAATTTTCTACAGCTCTAAGACAAATACTTTCTGATAAAGAGCATCAATCAAATAACTTCATGTACGAAATAGCTACTCTTAAAACAAAGAAATTACCTGAATTACAGGAAATCGCAAAAAAAATTGGGATTAAAAGAATTGCAGGTCTAAAAAAATTAGATCTCATCTATCAAATAATCGATTTTATCGCCTCTAGACCCGATGAGGATGTTAAAAGCGAAAAGCCAAAAGAAAAAACTCAAGTTGAAAAAAAGGCTCCGATTAAAGTACTGCCTGTACAAAAATCTAAACCCAAGCCTCAAAAGGAAAATCAACAACACCAAAAGAACAACAACCCCAATCAAAAAAAACCAGGGCAGCACCAAAACAATAACAACCCCAACAAAAACGGTGCTCAAAAAAGAAACGACAACCAAAACAAAAATCGTCAAGACCACAATCACAATAAAGACAATAGAAGTAGATACCGTCAGCCGGACTTTGAGTTTCATGGAATAGTGGAAACAGAAGGTGTTTTAGAGATGATGTCAGAAGGGTACGGATTTCTCCGTTCTTCAGATTACAATTACCTTTCCTCTCCTGACGATGTTTATGTATCGCAGTCTCAAATTCGACTTTTTGGACTGAAAACAGGAGATACTGTCCTTGGCTCTGTTCGCCCTCCTAAAGAAGGAGAAAAATACTTTCCCTTAATTAAAGTGGATAAAATCAACGGACTAGATCCCAAAGTAGTTCGAGATCGAGTTTCATTCGAACACTTAACTCCCCTATTTCCTCAGGAAAAATTTAATCTTGCGGACAAGCAAAGTACTATTTCCACTCGGATTATGGACCTGTTCTCACCCATTGGTAAGGGACAAAGAGGAATGATTGTTTCCCAACCCAAAACGGGTAAAACCATGTTGTTGAAAGATATCGCAAATGCAATTGCGGCTAATCATCCAGAAGTTTATCAATTAATACTCCTTATAGACGAACGTCCAGAGGAGGTTACAGACATGCAGCGAAATGTGGACGGTGAAGTAGTCGCTTCTACATTTGATGAGCCAGCTGATCGACACGTAAAAGTTGCCAACATCGTTTTAGAAAAAGCAAAACGTTTGGTAGAATGCGGTCACGATGTAGTCATTCTATTAGACTCCATTACACGTCTTGCCCGAGCTTACAATACAGTACAGCCTGCCTCTGGTAAAATATTAAGTGGGGGTGTCGATGCGAATGCGCTGCACAAACCCAAACGTTTTTTCGGAGCAGCACGAAATATTGAAAACGGCGGATCTCTATCCATCATCGCTACAGCTTTAACCGAAACGGGATCTAAAATGGACGAAGTAATCTTTGAAGAATTTAAAGGAACAGGAAATATGGAGCTTCAGTTGGATCGTCGTATAGCAAACCGTCGTATTTTCCCAGCCATTGATTTGGTTTCTTCTAGTACGAGAAGAGATGATCTATTGTTGGATGAAAATACCATCAAGAGAATGTGGATCATGAGAAAGTATTTGGCTGACATGAATCCTGTGGAAGCTATGGAATTCATCAACGATCGATTCCAAAGAACACAAAGCAATGAAGAGTTCTTAATCTCTATGAATTCATAACGCAGTTATACTGTTCAAATAAAAAAGGCTCCTAATTACTTAGGAGCCTTTTTTTATGGGATATTAATCTTTGAAATTACAAAGAAGCAATGTGGCTTGCTAGCTTTGATTTTAAATTCGCAGCCTTATTTGCATGAATGATATTCTTTTTGGCTAATTTATCAATTGAAGAAACCACTGAAGGAAACATTTTAGTCGCCTCTTTCTTGCTGGTTAGGTCTCTTAACTTTTTAATCGCGTTTCTAGTGGTCTTGTGCTGAAAGCGATTTAATAACCTTTTTTTGTTGTTTGAACGAATGCGTTTTAAAGCAGATTTATGATTTGCCATAATTAAAATTAATTTGTAGCCCGTAGGGGAGTCGAACCCCTCTTTCCAGGATGAAAACCTGGCGTCCTAACCGATAGACGAACGGGCCATATTTTTCGTGCGCAAATGTACACGTAAAAATGTTATTAAACAACCCTTATTAAAAAACAATTAATAGGCTTTTGCAAAAAGGACTCGTTGCTTCGATGGATTTCCAGAGTAAACGCATTGACCAACTTCTTCTTTAGCATCCAAGGGGATGCATCGAATGGTTGCTTTGGTCTGTTTTTTAATGGCTTCTTCGGTTTCAGCTGTTCCATCCCAATGGGCAGACACAAAACCTCCTATTCCTTCAATAATAGTCTTAAACTCATCAAAATCAGCAACTTCTGTAATGTGGTTTTGTCTAAAATCCAATGCTTTTTGAAACAAATCTACTTGAATCTTATCCAATTGATCGCTTATAAAATCGACCAGCTCAGCCTGGGCTACTACAGTCTTATTAAGCGTGTCTCTTCGAGCAACTTCTACTGTACCATTTTCAAGATCCTTAGGCCCGATAGCAACTCTTAAAGGAACACCTTTTAATTCGTATTCGTTAAACTTAAATCCTGGCTTAAACTTGTCTCTATTGTCGAATTTAACCCTAATACCTTTTTGTTCTAGTTCTGCTTTCATCCCCTCTACAACTTCAGCGATTTTAGCTTGTTGTTCTTCTCCTTTATATATAGGTACAAAAACAACTTGAATAGGCGCAAGATTGGGTGGTAAAACTAAGCCATTGTCATCACTATGCGTCATGATCAACGCACCAATAAGACGGGTAGAAACACCCCAAGATGTTGCCCAAACATGCTCTAGACCTCCCTCAGCGGTAGCGTATTTGACGTCAAAAGCTTTGGCAAAATTTTGCCCCAAAAAGTGAGAAGTACCTGCTTGTAACGCTTTTCCGTCTTGCATTAATGCCTCTATACAATAGGTCTCTTCAGCACCTGCAAATCGCTCACTAGCTGTTTTCGTTCCTTGGATCACTGGGATGGCCATATAGTTTTCGACAAAGTCTGCATAAACTTGATTCATTAGCTTAGTCTCCTCTATAGCCTCGGCTTTGGTTGCATGAGCAGTATGGCCTTCTTGCCATAAAAATTCAGCTGTTCTCAAAAATAAACGCGTTCGCATTTCCCATCGAACTACATTTGCCCATTGATTAATTAAAATGGGTAAATCTCTGTAGGATTGAATCCACGACTTATAAGTATTCCATATAACCGCCTCACTTGTCGGACGGACAACCAACTCCTCCTCTAATTTTGCTTTGGGATCAACTTTTAACTTTCCTGGATTATCCTCATCATTTTGCAATCTGTAATGGGTGACTACTGCACACTCTTTTGCAAAACCTTCAGCATTTTTTTCCTCTGCTTCAAACAAGCTCTTCGGAACAAAGAGTGGGAAATAAGCATTTTCATGTCCTGTAGCCTTAAACATTTTATCCAACTCCGCTTGCATTTTTTCCCAAATGGCGTAACCGTAAGGTTTTATGATCATACATCCGCGAACAGCTGAATTTTCAGCTAAATCTGCATTGACAACAATTTCGTTGTACCACTTTGAATAGTCTTTTTCTCTCGAGGTTAATTTAGCACCCATAAATTTTTGGCATAGATTTTGCCTATATTTGATTATACAAATTCTTTGTGGTGCAAAGCTAAACTTTTTGAACCACATCTCTAAAACGATTGATTATGAATGCACGAACAAACATCCAAAAAACTAAAGGTTTATTTATTGCTTTAATAGCTTCCCTAACTTTCGTTGGTTGTGGTAGTTTTCAAGGTGCATCTTATTTTTCGTCTGATGGGATCTACACCACCAAGACCCAGGTGAGAACAGAAAGAACAGTTAGACCTCAGCGAACAAACTCAAATAACAGTTCCTATTACTCAGAGTATTTTAAAGATGCAGCAGCAGGTACTGTAGCTGAAAATGAAGTCTTTTTTACAGATACTGAAAACTACACCTCTGAGCAGAATTATACAGATGAAAACAATTATGTTGAGTCTTCTCAAATTCCATGGGGAGGACAAACATCTCAAACAGAAGTCGTCATTATTAATAGAAGTCCAAACTTTATGTGGGGACTCTCAGGCTTCGCCTTTAGAGCTTCACCGTTTTGGAATGGCTATTACTACAACGACCCCTTCCGTTTT
Organism: uncultured Bacteroidota bacterium; assembly: GCA_902546725.1. GTDB lineage: Bacteria > Bacteroidota > Bacteroidia > Flavobacteriales > Flavobacteriaceae > MS024-2A. Next base: position 64,247 of record CACCLB010000009.1, read on the forward strand.
GGATACGGAGGTTTTGTTACCCCTTTTATGAATCCTTATTACGGCTACGGAGGTTTTGCAGGTGCTTGGGGCTATGATCCATTTTACAGTCCTTTCAACTATTATCCTGGCTTCGCCTTCGGCTACGGTTGGGGTGGTTGGAATCGATGGAACCATTGGAACAGATGGGGTGGTCACGGTTATGGGCATCATGGTCATCTCGGAGGGAACGACTACGCATCTACTGTGGCGCGCGTTAAATCTGGTCGTGGCGAAAAAAATTATGAAGGTTCAAGACGAACAAATAGTAGAGTACAGGAACGAAATGCAAAAACACAGAATCAAGATGTGAATAGACCCAGCCTCAGTCGTTTAAATGTTGGGCGAGGTATAAACTCACTTGGTAAAACCTATATGCTGACGAATCGTAAGGACAACATTAGCCCTGATTCAAAACTCAGTGGAAGATCTAACACCAAAAGACCCGTTTATGGTAGTAGTAATTCTATTTCTTCAAACCTAAACAGAACGACTAGTACGAATTCACCAAAAGGGGTTCAAATAAGTTCCGGAGGTAGATTTACGCAATCGCGTTATAGTCAAGTGAATCGGACTAGAATCAACACAACCTCACCTAGGAGAACGAATAGACCGGCTGTAAACAGAAGTTCTCAAACGCCTAAACATACTTCTATCCAATCACCAAGAAGGGTGAATAGAAATAACAGCTTCAATAATAACAACAGCTCAAGAAGAACATATAAAAGTACCCCTAGCTCTAGCTACAGGAGTTCTTCACCTTCCCGATCGTACAATTCAGGGAGTTCAAGATCCTCCAGTTCCAGTAGAGGTAGAAGTTCATCAGGCGGTCGAAGAAACCCATAATCTCTAAATTTTTTACGACACCCATGCGTAATTTTTATATACTACTTATAGCTCTAATGTTTATGCAACTATCTGTTTCTCAGACAGTAAATGATGTAACGGTCTTTCTATCCGAAGAATTAAACGGTTCTGCACGATACAATAGTATGGCAGGTGCCTTTGGTGCGCTTGGAGGAGATCTGACAGCAGTTTCAATGAATCCAGCAGGGTCTTCCGTTTTTTTACATTCTGAATTTGGCGGTACATTAAATTACAACAACAGCGCTATTGAAAGTTCTTATTTTGGCAGTACGTTGAACAAAGAAGACAACAACTTAAAGTTCGATCAGATAGGAGCCATGTTTATTTTTAACAACACAAATCCTGAAAGTTCATGGACACGTCTGGCTACCGGTATTAATAGCCATAGAATTTCTAAGTTTGATTATAAAGCAGCAGTTTCAGGTAGAAATTCAAAGGGTATTGATTCCTATTTTCTTTATTTTGCAGATGGATTAGACTTTAATAATCTACCACTTTACGAAGGTGAAACTATACAAGAAGTGTATCGTGTTTTAGGAGAAGAAAACGGTTTTGCTGCACAGCAGGCGTTTTTGGGTTACCAGTCTTATATCATCAATCCATTTAGTTTCGAAGATGGTGAAACGCAGTATTATTCAAATGTAGAATACGGGCAGTTAGATCATAAATTGAATATTTTAACAAGAGGCTTGCATAGAAAAACAGCATTGAATTTTAGTGGATTGTATAAAAACGTTTTACACTTGGGCGTGAATTTAAACCTCCACAAGCTAGAATATCACTCTGATCAAAGCTTTTATGAGTCGGGTCATTACTCAGATTCTCCTGTTTACAATATAGATTTTGGCAATGAAATTAACAGTTATGGACAAGGAGTCTCTGTTCAAATCGGAGCCATAGTCCGACTTAAAAGCTTAAGGTTGGGATTGACATACGATTCCCCTCAATTCTTGGAGATTTCAGATCAAACTAAACAGAGGGTTTCCTCTTTCTATATTGATCAAGGCTATATAGTTAAAGAAAATATCGATCCTGGGATTTCAAATGAATATGAGGCCTATCAAATTAACCTTCCTTCAAAAACAACTTTAAGTGCTGCCTATATCTTTGGCGGAAAAGGATTGCTTTCTTTAGATTACAGTCTTCAAAATGGTGCCAATACCGTCTTGAGTCGAAATGGTGGTAGTGGTTATCTGGACAACTTAACATCTAGCTTACCCAATACATTTGGATCGATTCAAACCATAAAGGTTGGAGGCGAATACCGATTCAATGATATCAGTTTAAGGGCGGGTATTCTCAATCGAAATAACGCACATAAAAGCATCACTTCTTCTGATCGTGCATTTACTTTTGGTTTAGGACTAGACTTTGGCTCAAATACCCTTAGCTTATCCTTTGTCCAGTTCAATAACACTAAGAAGTATAATATGTTTTCAGAGGGATTAACCGACCCCTACACACTTGCCAATAACATCTCACAAGTCAGCCTGAGCTACAACATAAAACTTTGATAGGTTATTCACTCTTTTTTCCTTGTAGAAATTGAGTATATTTGTAGGCATCTTTAGAATCTATGAAACTAGAAAAAATAATCAATGAAAGCGTCGCTCAGACTGGGGATGACCATTTTTCATCTTCTGCAATTACACCTTTAAAAGCTGATGCTTTCAAAAAGACGGACGCAGAGAAAATTCTCTTGATACAAAAACACTTTGAAGCCATCTTAGATACTCTAGGAATGGACTTGACGGATGATAGTTTAAAAGGAACTCCACTTCGCGTTGCAAAAATGTATGTGAATGAAATCTTTGGTGGGCTTCACCCGGATAAAAAACCAGTAGCCTCCACCTTTAAAAACTCCTACAAGTACGGAGAAATGCTCGTAGAAAAAAACATTACCCTCTACTCTACTTGCGAACACCATTTACTGCCAATCGTTGGGAAAGCTCATGTAGCTTATATTTCGAATGGTACCGTAGTAGGACTCTCAAAGATGAATCGTATAGTGGAATACTACGCTACCAGACCACAAGTTCAAGAGCGACTGACCCTTCAAATTGTTCAGGAGCTGCAAACCACTTTAGGCACCAAAGACGTGGCTTGTGTTATCGATGCTAAACATTTATGTGTCAATTCCAGAGGAATTAGTGATGTAGCAAGCAGTACAGTAACGAGTGAATTCGGTGGAGCATTTAAGTCTGAAGACAAAAAGCGTGAATTTTTAGACTACATCCAATTAGACACTACATTCTGATGGAGCAAGCGTTAGCGGTTTACAATTCATTAAACGGAAAAAAAGAGTCTTTTAAACCCCTTCTACCCGATCATGTGGGTATGTATGTTTGTGGTCCAACTGTTTACAGCAATGTTCACTTAGGCAATTGCAGAACCTTTATTTCCTTTGATTTAATCTTTAGATACCTTCAGCATTTAGGATATAAAGTACGCTATGTACGTAATATTACCGATGCGGGTCATTTAGAAAACGATGCTGACGAAGGAGAGGATCGAATTGCAAAAAAAGCCCGCTTGGAATCCATAGAGCCTATGGAAGTTGTTCAACGGTATACTGTAGATTTCAGAGATACCATGAAGCAATTCAACGCTTTGCCTCCCAGTATTGAACCTACTGCTACTGGACATATTGTAGAGCAGATTGAATTGATCAAAAAAATAATGGATGAAGGCTATGCCTATGAAGTTAACGGTTCTGTTTATTTTGATGTACTTCGCTTTAACAAAGACATACCCTACGGTAAATTGAGTGGACGGAATATTGAAGAATTGATCCACAATTCTAGGGCTCTTGATGGACAGTCAGATAAAAAAAATCCTCAAGATTTTGCTTTGTGGAAAAAAGCCGAGCCTCAACACATCATGCGTTGGCCCTCTCCCTGGAGTGATGGTTTTCCTGGATGGCATCTTGAATGTACGGCAATGAGCACCAAATATCTTGGAACGCAATTTGACATACATGGTGGCGGTATGGATTTAAAATTCCCTCATCACGAATGTGAAATTGCTCAAGCAGAATCTGTTTACAAAAAATCACCTGTAAATTATTGGATTCATGCCAATATGCTGACCCTTAACGGGAAAAAAATGGCAAAATCTACAGGGAATAATATACTCCCCAACGAAATGTTTAACGGAGAAAATACCATTTTCAATAAGCCCTTCTCCCCTATGGTTGTTCGCTTTTTTATGCTACAAGCTCATTATGGAAGCATAGTAGATTTAAGTGAGAGCGCTTTAGAGGCCTCTGAAAAAGGGTTCTATCGTCTGGTAGATGCACTTCAAAAGTTGGATGGTCTTGAAGTAAGTGAAAACTCTAGTGGGTTTGAATTAAAATCGTGGACTCAAAACTGTTATACTGCCATGAATGACGATTTTAACAGCCCTGTTTTAATTGCTCATTTGTTTGACGCAGTCAAATACATCAATGCAATATCCAATGGTTTACATCACATTACTGCTGATGATTTAGCCAGTTTATCGAAAACAATTAAAGCATTCTTTTACGATGTTTTGGGATTACAAACCCCTGAAAAAAATGAAAAGAATTCAGAGGCAAGTCAGCTTGAAGGTACGCTGGAATTATTGATTAATTTAAGAAATAAAGCCAGAGCAAATAAGGACTTTGAAACTTCTGATTTGATTCGAGACAGTCTTCAAAAAATGCAAATTCAATTTAACGATACAGCCGAAGGATCTACCTTTAAAATTAACTAATACTTTTTCTCCTGAAAAAAATATTGATCTTTCCCTTAGTACTGTTAATCAAGGGGTATCAGTTATTGATCTCTCCTCTATTCCCACCCAGCTGCAGATACCAGCCCACCTGTTCTCAATATGCAAAAGAAGCATTAAATAAATACGGTCTTTTTAAAGGAGGTTGGCTTGCGGTAAGAAGGATTTCAAAATGCCACCCTTGGGGAGGATCGGGATACGATCCTATTCCTTAAAGATTAATTTCGTTTTGATTTGTTTTTAGTTACATTTACTGTGACTTTAATTCATCATATGTTTCTAGCAAAAATAGACTGGGCACCCAGTGAAACCCTCTTTAAAATAGGCTCTTTTGGAGTTCACTATTACAGTTTGATGTTTGTAATTGCGTTTGGGCTAGGATATTTTCTAATGAAAAAAATATTTGAAAAGGAAAAAATTCCAATCGAGTATCTCGAATCCCTATTTGTCTATATGGTGGTTTCAATCCTACTAGGCGCTCGCTTAGGAGATGTCTTCTTTTACAGTTGGGATTACTATCAAGACCATCTGATTGAAATTCTTTTGCCTATTAGAGAAACTCCAAATGGCTATACGTTTACAGGCTTTAGAGGTCTGGCTAGTCACGGTGCTGTGATTGGCTCTTTAATAGGGCTTTATTTATACAAACGTAAATTAAAAGAGCGATCGCTCCTTTGGGTGTTGGATCGAGTTACCGTTCCTGTAGCGCTTGGAGCAAGTTTCGTCCGTCTTGGTAACTTTTTTAATTCTGAAATTGTTGGAAAATACACAGGAACCAATTTCGGTGTAGTCTTTTTAAACAATCGGGAAACTTTACCTAGACATCCTGCCCAACTCTACGAAGCACTATGTTACCTCATCTTGTTTTTTGTTTTAAGAGCAGCATACAATTCACCCAAAAAAGACAAGCAAGGGTATATGATAGGCCTCTTTTTTACAGGTATGTTCAGCATCCGATTTTTAATTGAATTTATCAAAGAAAGTCAAGGCGGCTTTGAAGAGATTATGCCTTTCTTTTCCACTGGGCAGTGGCTTAGTATTCCTCTTGTTATTTTAGGTTTGTTTCTGGTCTTTAGACAAAATAAAGTTGCATCCTCATGATCCCCCAGTTTCGGGTACTTTCGCTAGTACTGATTAGTTTCTTTTTTAACCAATGTCAACAGTCAAATCAAAATCAGGTTCGAGAACAAAAGGTTTTATTTAAAAATGAAGGCAAACTTTCCATACTGAACAATGAGAAGAAGATACTAGCTGAGTTTAAAATTGAAATTGCAGACAGTCCATACGAAAGACAAACTGGATTGATGTACCGCGACAAGCTCGAAAAACAACACGGTATGCTCTTTGTTTTTGAAAATAGCGAACTAAGGGGCTTTTACATGAAGAACACTTTAATTCCTTTGGATCTTATCTTTATTGATGAAGACTATGAAATTGTTCATATTCACAGTAAGGCCACACCCTACGAAACCGCGTCGATCTCCTCTCAGCTTCCTGCTAAATACGTTTTTGAGATCAATGGTGGATTAAGTAAACAAATTGGAATTCAAAAAGGGATGAAAATTAAATATAGCAAACGATGAATCCAGAAGCCATAGAAAAACTCCGCTATCCTATTGGTAAGTTTGACTGGGAAGCCCCACGAACAAAAGAAGTTTTGAATGAAGCCATTGTAAAAATCAAAAACTTCCCTGCGCAATTGAATGAACTCGTTTCACCCCTCTCAACTCCTGTTTTATTACATCGATATCGCCCTGAGGGTTGGACCATTGCGCAAGTGGTTCATCATCTGGCTGATAGTCATATGCATTCCTATTTGCGCTTTAAACATGCCCTTTTGGAAGACACACCATCAATCAAGGATTATGAAGAAGTAAAGTGGGCAAATCTACCAGATGCCTCAAGTCATGAAATTGATTACAGTCTCAACCTGATTTCGGCATTACACTATCGCTGGGTACTTTTTTTAAAAAATCTTAGCCCTGAAAATTTCAAGCGCTCTTATTTACATCCTGAGCGGAACAAGGAATATCCTTTAGATGCTACATTGTTGATATACGCCTGGCATGGCGAGCATCATTTGGAACACATTAAAAATGCCATCAAGAATGGTTATTAAATAAAAGAAGCCGAATCAAATGATTCGGCTTTTTTTATTAATTGTATTAAAAGGCTGCTATTTTTTTTCTTCTAGCAGTGCATCCTTCTTTTGAGTATCATACATCACTGGGGTAGCAATAAATACAGAAGAATAAGTTCCTACGATAACCCCTATGATTAGCGCAAACATAAACCCTCGAATTGATTCCCCTCCAAAAATAAAGATGGCTAGTAAAACGATAAGGGTGGTTAATGAAGTATTTAATGTCCTGCTTAGGGTACTATTTAATGCTGCATTTACCGTATTGTTAAACTCCCATTTGGTATGTTCATTCACATATTCACGGATACGGTCAAATACTACCACGGTATCATTTAAGGAATAACCAATTACAGTAAGTATTGCGGCGATAAAGGCTTGGTTGATTTCCATACTAAAAGGCATAAAAGTGTAGGTGATGGAAAAAATTCCCAATACAATCAATACATCGTGGAAGACAGCGGCAACTGCACCCAATGAGAATTGCCACTTTTGGAAACGCAACAATATATAGAGGAAGACTACAATCAACGAGCCAATTACTGCTAAAAATGAATTGTTTTTAATATCATCGGCAATGGTAGGTCCTACCTTGATAGAAGACATGATTCCAATCGTCTTTTCAGAACTTCCTTTGACAAAGCTCTCGTAAGTAGTCCCGTCTGGTAAATACGGTTGTAAGGAAGTGAAGAGTTTGTCGTGAATTTCTTCGTCCACGGCCACGCCCTCAACATCGACTTTATATTTAGTGGTAATTTTGAGCTGATTTTCTTCACCAAAAGTTTTGACTTCAGCACTTCCAAATTCATTGTTCAATACACTACTGATCTCTGTGGGATTCACGGCATTTTCAAAACGCACTGTGTAAGAGCGTCCTCCAACAAAATCAACTCCTTGGTTTAATCCTTGAAAAGTCAAAGATGCCAAACTGATCAAAATCAATACAGAGGAAACGATATAGGCAATTTTACGACGTTGTAAGAACGATATGCTGATTTCTGAGAGTAAGCCCTTAGTCGCCTTAGTAGAGAAGGAAACAGGCTTCCCTTTTTCATTTCGAGAGTCTACAAAAATTCTAGTAATAAAAATCGCAGTAAAAAGTGAAGTACCAATACCGATTAAAAGAGTGGTTGCAAAACCTTTAATAGGTCCAGTTCCAAATATAAATAATATCAAAGCTGTAAGCCCTGTAGTGATGTTGGCATCAAGAATTGAAGATAGGGCGTTGTTGAATCCGTCTGCTATGGCTTTTCGAATTCCCTTACCTTTTCTTAATTCTTCCCGTACACGTTCAAAAATAAGTACGTTTGCATCAACCGAAATACCAATAGTAAGAACGATACCTGCAATACCGGGAAGTGTAAGTACAGCTCCAAGCCCGGCTAAAATTCCAAAGATTAAAAGGATGTTGAGCAACAGGGCAATATCTGCAAAGACCCCTGAGCTCCCGTAATAAAACACCATCCAAAGCAGCACAAAAATCAAAGCAATAACAAAGGAATAAATTCCAGATTCAATTGCTTCTTGCCCAAGTGAAGGCCCTACAATTTCTGACTGAATAATTTCTGCAGAGGCAGGTAATTTACCCGCTCGTAATACGTTTGCCAAATCAATGGCTTCATTTAAAGAAAAATCACCAGTAATCTCTGAACGCCCTCCTGCTATAGCTCCGCTGGAAACTCCAGGAGCAGAATACACGATATCATCTAAAACGATTGCGATATTACTAGCATCTTTAAAGGCTTTACCCGTCATGTTTTCCCATATACGGGCACCTCTAGAATCCATTTGCATAGAAACCGCCGGATTCCCCAATTGATCAAAGGTTTGGATAGCATCTACTACCACTCCTCCACTTAAAGGGGCTCTGTTGTCCCTATTAGATTTTAAGGCATATAATTCTATCACATCACTGTCTGCATCAGGTTTGCCCATAGCGAAACGAACATATCGGTAATCGGTGGGCAATAATCGGCGGACATCAGGTTGGTTTAAGTAGCCTAAAATTTCATCGCCGTCACGAGCGGCAAACTGAGCAAGTATAGGCCCTCCTTGATACCCCTGACCTACAATTTTATCTAAAATCAAGTTGGTTGTAGGTGGTGTTATTGAATCTGTTGAAGCCACATCTGCTAGGAGGTCATCGATTTCAGATGCAGTATCCTTTTCTTCTAACTCCTCACCAGTTGATTGCTCTTGTTGGCTGCTTACCAATTGATTGGCCTCTATTAAAAACCCGATCAGTTCATCGTTTTTAAATGTTTCCCAAAATTCAAGTTGAGCTGTACTCTGGAGTAAGTTCTTTACACGATCTACGTCTTTGGCTCCTGGGAGCTCGACTAATATCCTACCAGAAGTCCCTAGTCGCTGAATATTGGGCTGAGTTACTCCAAATTTATCAATACGTTTTCTAAGTACCTCAAATGCGGATACTATAGATTCGTCAATTTTTCTCCTTATGACAGCCTGAGTTTCAGCATCAGACATCTCAAAATTAATTTCATCACTTAGTGTTCGGTTACCAAAAATATCTGGAGAGGAAAGCTTTTCACCGCTTTTTACGGCCTCAAATGCTTTAAAGAAGGATTCCACGTAGGGTTCGTCTGATGACTTTTGAAGGTCATTTGCTTCATCCAAGGCTTTGTTAAAAACTACACTTCTCGTGTTTTCAGCCAGTCCTTTTAGAATGTCACGGATAGAAATTTGGAGAATCACATTAATACCTCCTTTAAGGTCTAAACCTTTATTTAATTCTTTAGCTTTTGCATCATTATAAGTGGTAAAGCCGAAAAGACTGTTATTCCCTATAGAGTCTAAGTAAGCCGCAGCTTTTTGATCTCTGACTTCTAAGTAGTCTGGGACATCTTCAGAGGTTGTTTGGATAGCATAGTTTTCAGCTTCAGTTTCAACACTACTGCTTATAAAAGTGAAAGAGAGTTGATAGATACTTACAAGGGCAAATAAGATTCCAAAAACTCTTATTAATGAATTATTTTGCATTTCAATAAAATTTAAGCTCAATTAAGGCGAGCAAATATAGAATTAAAGCTAGGAATTGACAACTCTAGAGAAGAATATTGATACTCCTTAGGGATTAAGTTTTAGAGAACATCTTTAAGCGCAGCATTCATAGCTCGTACTTTGTCGGCACTGTCGCTTAATTGCTGCTTTTCTTGCTCATTTAATTTGACGTCAACTATAGCCTCTATTCCATTCGCTCCAATGATACAAGGGACTCCAATACAAATATCTTCCAAACCGTATTCACCTTCTAACAAGACTGAACACGGAATCATACGCTTTTGATCACCCAAAATACTGTCGACCAAATATGCTACTGAAGCTCCAGGAGCATACCATGCAGATGTCCCTAATAATTTTGTAAGTGTAGCACCTCCAACCATGGTGTCTGCCGCTACTTTCTCTAAAGTAGTTTCATCTAAATACTGTGAAACAGGCGCTCCATTGTAACTAGCCAAACGAGTTAAGGGTATCATGGTAGTATCACCGTGACCACCAATTACCATTCCTTGAATGTCATTTGCTGGTTTTTCCAAGGCCTTAGACAAATAAGTCTTAAATCGAGAACTATCTAAAGCACCGCCCATTCCTATAATTCGATTTTTTGGTAAACCGGTTGACTGTAAAGCCAAATAGGTCATGGTATCCATAGGGTTGGAAACCACGACTATAATCGTATCTGGAGAATACTCCAAAATACTGGAAGACACTGCTTGAACAATTCCCGCATTAATTCCAATCAGTTCTTCCCGCGTCATTCCTGGTTTACGTGGTACTCCAGAAGTGATAACGACTACATCACTTCCAGCTGTTGCTGAATAGTCATTAGTCACCCCAGTGATCGAGGTATTAAAACCAAGAGTGGTTGCTGTTTGAGAAAGATCGAGGGCTTTTCCTTCAGCGACTCCTTCTTTGATGTCTAATAAAACTACTTTACTTGCTATTCGTTTCTGGGCGATGTATTCCGCACAAGAGGCTCCTACATTTCCAGCCCCTACTATTGTTACTTTCATTAAGCTACTTTTAATTAAATTTTTTAATGTTCAACTCTTATTGTGTCTATACGTCTATATTGGCGTAAATGGCATTCTTTTCAATAAACTCTCTTCTCGGTGGGACTTCATCCCCCATCAGCATAGAGAAGATCCGATCGGCTTCCCCTCCATTATCGATGGTCACTTTTCGCAGTGTTCGTTCCTCTGGGTTCATCGTTGTATCCCACAATTGCTCTGCATTCATTTCTCCTAAACCTTTGTAGCGTTGTACTGAAGATCCTGAGCCATAGTCTTGCATTAAGCGATCGCGCTGGTCGTCGTTCCAAGCGTAACTCTTTTTTTGCCCTTTTTTGACAAGATATAAAGGAGGAGTGGCAATATAAATGTAACCTGCTTCTATCAACTCTTTCATATAACGGAAGAAAAAAGTAAGTATTAAAGTTGAGATATGACTCCCATCTACATCTGCGTCACACATGATGACTATTTTGTGATATCGCAATTTGTCGAGATTTAATGCTTTGCTATCTTCCTCTGTCCCTATGGTAACTCCAAGAGCTGTATAGATATTACGGATTTCTTCATTTTCAAAGACTTTGTGTTGCATCGCCTTTTCAACATTTAAAATCTTACCTCTCAATGGAAGAATGGCTTGAAAATTTCGATCACGACCCTGTTTGGCAGTACCACCTGCAGAATCACCCTCAACGAGGAATACTTCACAGAGCGCTGGATCTTGTTCAGAGCAGTCAGACAACTTCCCTGGAAGTCCCCCTCCGCTCATAACGGTCTTTCGTTGAACCATCTCACGTGCTTTTCGAGCAGCATGTCTGGCCTGAGCAGCAAGAATTACCTTCTGAACAATGGTTTTTGCATCATTTGGATTTTCCTCAAGGTAATTTTCCAACATTTCTGAAACGGCTTGAGAAACAGCTGAAGTCACCTCTCTATTTCCCAATTTTGTTTTTGTCTGGCCTTCAAACTGTGGCTCACCAACCTTTACAGAAATAATTGCTGTCAAACCTTCTCTAAAATCATCACCTGCAATTTCAAATTTCAACTTATCCAATAAGCCTGAGCTGTCGGCATACTTCTTTAAAGTTGTAGTCAATCCTCTGCGAAAACCAGAAAGGTGAGTACCTCCTTCGTGTGTATTGATGTTGTTGACGTAAGAGTGAAGGTTTTCTGAAAAGGAAGTATTGTAAGTCATAGCGACTTCAACAGGGGTTCCATTCTTTTCTCCTTCCATAGAGATTACATCACCAATGATAGATTCTCTAGTTTCATCTAAAAAACGGATAAACTCTTTTAAACCTTCTTTGGATAAAAATTCTTCACCAACAAATTCCCCTTTCTCATCTTTTTGGCGTTTGTCGACTATTGAAATTTTAATTCCTTTATTTAAATAGGCCAACTCACGCATACGAAGCGATAAAGTTTCGTAATTGTATTCTAGTGTTTGAGTAAAGATTTGTGGATCGGGCTTAAACGTTACTACAGTTCCTTTTTGATCTGTTGTTCCAATCTCTTTTACTGGAGAGAGTGTTTTCCCTCTTTCGTATTGCTGCTCCCAAATCTTTCCGTCGCGATAAACAGTGGCGGTTAAACTTTCAGATAATGCATTGACACAAGAAACTCCTACTCCGTGAAGTCCTCCTGATACTTTATAAGAATCTTTATCAAATTTTCCTCCGGCTCCAATTTTAGTCATTACCACTTCAAGGGCTGATACACCTTCTTTTTTATGCATGTCAACTGGAATTCCACGACCGTTATCTTGAGTCGTAATTGAGTTATCTTCATTGATGATAACCGAAATTTCATCACAATGACCTGCTAATGATTCATCAATAGAATTATCTACAACCTCGTAGACTAAATGATGTAATCCTCGTGTTCCAACATCACCAATATACATGGATGGACGCATACGAACATGTTCCATTCCTTCCAGTGCCTGAATACTATCTGCGGAGTAATTTTTATTCTGATTTTCTTCGCTCATAATTGTTTAAGTTAACGCCTAAAAATGGCCGACTAACAAATATAATTATATGAGGTGGCAAATTGCTCCTAAAGCCTTGTAGATATGGCGAAGTTATCAACAAAAAGTGTGTAAAAATTAGTGCATTTATCGGTAAAAAAATTCCCGTTTAAACTAGTCCTCATACCCTTGCTCGTGCACCCTTGCTACAGCACGTCCACTGGGATCATTTTGATTTTGAAAAGCAGCGTCCCAAGCTAGGGCAACAGGGGTACTACAAGCCACTGAGGGTACTGATGGAACACTTAATGCAGCAGCTTCACTAGGAAAATGCGATTCAAAAATTGTGCGGTAATAAAACTCTTCCTTGTTTTGAGGAGTTTGAACAGGAAAACGATAATGAGCATTTTCCATTTGCTCGTCATTTACCTCGCTTTCGACCAACTCTTTGAGCGTGTCGATCCAACTGTAACCCACACCGTCTGAAAACTGTTCTTTTTGTCTCCAAGCTACACTTTTGGTTAGGTAATTTTCAAAAGCCTTTCTCAATACCCATTTTTCCATTCGATCAGAAGTAATCATTTTATCTTTAGGGTTTAGTCGCATTGCAACTTCAATAAATTCTTTATCCAAAAAAGGAACTCTCCCCTCAATACCCCAAGCGGCTAAAGACTTATTGGCACGTAAACAATCGTATTGGTGTAATTTTTCTAGTTTTCGTACTGTTTCTTCGTGAAATTCTTTTTCGTTTGGAGCTTTGTGAAAGTAAAGATAACCACCAAATAGCTCATCAGCTCCTTCGCCAGAAAGCACCATTTTAATACCAAGCGCTTTAATCGCTCTTGCCATCAAATACATGGGCGTGGAGGCTCTTATGGTGGTAATATCATAAGTTTCCAGATGATAAATCACTTCTCGAATAGCGTCTAAGCCTTCTTGAATTGTAAATTTAATTTCATGGTGGATCGTGCCTATGTGTTTTGCAACCTCTTGGGCAGCAGCCAAATCAGGCGAGCCTTCCAGGCCAACAGAAAAGGAATGCAGTTGGGGCCACCAAGCTGCTTGCTGGTCGTCGGTCTCAACACGATGCGCTGCATATTTTTTTGCTAGAGCTGAAGTGATAGAAGAGTCCAAACCACCAGAGAGTAAGACACCGTAAGGAACATCACTCATCAATTGCCTGTGCACTGCAGCTGACAAAGCATCGTGAAGATCCTCAATCGAGGTCATATTGTTTTTTACATTGTCAAACTCTTTCCAATCGGGCGTGTACCAAGCTGTGGGCTCACTGTCACCACTGTGAAAATAATGTCCTGGAGGAAACAATTCAATTTTTGAACAAACTCCTTCTAGAGCTTTTAATTCAGAAGCAACATAAAATGTTCCGTCTCCGTCCCACCCCATATAAAGTGGTATAATTCCCATATGATCACGGGCAATAAAAAATTCATTATTAGATTCATCAAAAATTGCAAAAGCAAAAATTCCATTTAATTTTTCAACAAAAGAAGGCCCTTCATTTTCATAAAGAGCTAAAATGACTTCGCAATCTGATTGAGTTTTAAATTGATATGAAGACTCATAAGGAGCTCTTAACTCGCGATGGTTGTATATTTCTCCATTAGCCGCTAAAACTAAATTGCCTGATGGACTAATTAAAGGCTGCTTCCCTGATGTTGGATCGACTATTGCCAATCGCTCATGAACCAATATAGCCTGATCGGAACTGTAAATTCCACTCCAATCCGGCCCTCTATGTCGGAGGTTCTTAGACATTTCTAATAATTCTGGTCTTAATTTCTCGGAAGATTGCTTTAAATCAAAAGCACATACAATACCACACATAATATTTTTTTAGTAAAAGTACACTTTGAGGAAATAAATTAATAGTAATTATAGTTTTTAGTTGAATAAATAAACTTGAATTACTCATTTAAGTTTAAATATTAACTTTTAGAGAAGAATCTGAAGTTTTACTGAAAATAATTAAGTGGTAGTCTAGTTGATCCTATTGCTGTAAACGATTTTTCCGTCCACTAAAGTAGCAACGACACGAGTCTTAAGGATGCGTTTTTCACTTACTTTAATGATATCTCGGTCCAGGATAATAAAGTCTGCTACTTTACCTGCTTCTATTGAACCTTTTTCTTTGTCTTCAAAGTTTGCATATGCTCCCCAAATAGTCATCCCTTTTAGAGCTTCAATCTCCGATAATTTATTTTCGGGGAGATACCCCTCTTCTGGAAAAGCTTCACTGTCTTTACGGACAACCGCAGCATAAAATGTTTTAAAAGGATTTACATCCTCAACAGGAAAGTCAGTCCCCAAAGCTATTCTACCCGATTGTTCAAGTAGCGCTTTATTGGCATAAGCACCGTACAAGCGATCTTCGCCTAAACGATCTTCTGCCCAATACATATCGCTAGTAGCATGGGTGGGTTGTACTGAGGGAAGGATTTTTCTATTGAATAACTTGATGTCGTTGGTATCGATAATTTGGGCGTGCTCTACGCGCCATCTTGGATCATCAGAAAACACCAAAGCTTTATTGTAAGCCTCAAGTACTACTTGATTGGCTGCATCACCTATAGCATGGGTATTCATTTGAAAGGGAGAGGCTGCTAATTTGTATGCTAAAGCTTCAAGTGAATCCTTAGAAGTTATAAAAGCACCGGTATGATTGTCTAGATCGCTATAAGAGTCTTTTAGTGCAGCTCCTCTTGAGCCTAAAGCTCCGTCTGCATAAACTTTAAATGAACGCACGTTAAGTTTATCCGTTTTATAAGGTCCTTCTTTTAGAAAATAATCCACATTATCTTGGGAATTAGAAATCATGGCATAGACTCTGATGGTGAGCGCACCGGTTTTATGAAGGCTGTCAATTAAAAAAATATCTTCCCTGTCTAAACCTGCCACAGAGACAGTCGTTAAGCCGTTAGCAAAACTAATCTCTTCTGCATCCTGAAGTGATTTGATTTTATCTTCAACGCTTGGCTTCGGAAGAATATTAGTCACCATTTGCATAGGTGCATCGATAAGAACCCCCGTTAATTTTCCATTTTCTTTTACAATTTGTCCTCCTGTTACTTCAGTGTCTAGAGTAATTCCAGCAAGACCTAAGGCTTTTTGATTAACCAGCATTGCGTGACCATCAATTCGCCTTAAAGCAACAGGAATATCTGGAAATAAAAGATCTAATTGTTCTTTGTTTGGAAGTCTTTTGATTTTCCAATCATTTTGATCCCATCCGCGACCAGTGATTGCATTAAGCTCCTTGTTAGTCGCATAGCGTTTGACACGATCCAATACATCCTCAAAGCTTTTAGTTCCAACTAAATCAACCTTATTTAAACTTAAACCAAGGCTTAAAAAATGACAGTGAGAATCAATAAATCCAGGATACACGGGTAACTCTTGCAAATCAAGCACCTTTTTTGCAGTGTATTGCTCCAATAGTTCTTCACCACCGACGTCCACGAACTTTCCATCGTCAACAACAAATGCAGAAGCTTTTAAATTATTTTGTCCCAGCGTATAGACATTAGCGTTATGAACTATTAAATCCACTTTACTTTGACAAGAGGATAACAGTAATCCGACTATTAAGCTGAATCCAACAAAATTTCTATTTATTTTCATATTGATTGTGTGATTTGGATCATATAATTTAAACTTGGCAAATGTAATGAAAATGAACGATTTCATTCAAATTACTTTTTTAACAATTTTTTGCGATTCACTAATATTGAAAATCAAATTTATAAGTTACCCCTCCTAGTAACAATAAAGATGGCTCTTGAAAATAGCCCCATTGACCGTGAATATCACTATTGGAGAATCTTCCCTTGACAAAAGCGTCAAATTGTTCATTTAGTTTTATTGTAAGATGAGCTGAAGACCTTAAAAATAAGGGCAAGCTAATTTCCTCAGGATAAATGCTCTGATTTGCTTGGTCTTGCAAAATAATGTGTTCTAAGGCAGATCTGTTGCCCCAGACTTCTCCGTTAAAAGCCAAGGTCAAAATATCTTTAAATTTAAATTGACTTTTCCAATTCATCTGTAAGGCCGGAATATTATACATTACTTGATCATCAGTAAGTTCGAAATGGCGATATACAGTTTCGAGATGAACAAAATTATTTTTTGCTAAATCAATCCTTAATCGAGCTTTTACACCATACAAATCGACATTGGCATATTTGTTCTCAAAGGAATTTGAGAGCCTGTATGCATCATTACTCCCTTTGATATCCAAGGGCAAACGCTGATAAAATTGATAGTTTTCAACCTGATCGTACAACAGCCCAAAATTAAAATTTAAGACAGAAGAGACGCTAGAACGAATCCCCAGCATGGCGTTATACCTATTAAAAGTTGGTCTTAATTCTGTAATTGGAGCAATATAAGGATTGAAAATCGCAGTCTCACGATAACTATTTACCCGAACCCCACCGCTGGCTGTAAGATAAGGAGCAATTGAATTCCCTTTCTTTTGATAAAAAACCTCTATTTCTGGATAATAATTTAGTTTAGAGCTCAAGCTTTCATCACCTTCAAAATAGGCCACCCCGGCTCCAATCTTAAGTTTTAAATCATTTTCATTGTAAAGCCACTCTAAACCAACTTTGCCAATTCCTTGAGTAAATTCTTGAGTTTGATTTTCAAAAAAAGGCTGGCTAAACAAACTATTTTGCCCTTGAATTTCTGTGTTTGCTTGAAATTTACCTCCGGCAAAGGGTGCAGTAAAATCTGCTTTAACGTTAAGTTGTTGCTCAGAAGTTGTAAAATTATCAGAAGTAATATTGGCCTGAAAAGACAAACTCCTTAAAAAAGAATCAAACCAATCCCAATAGGTTCTAAACTTAAAATAGTTCCTTTTTACTTCAGGTGTTAAAGATCCGAAGAGGAAGTCGTCCCAATTTCGATCATACAGGCCAAAATAATTGTTTTTCTGAGCCGTAAATTGCAATTGAGTATTGACATTGTAATTGTTGCTTCTCAAATTGTGATGTGCTCCAAACTGACTAAAGCTCTGTGAGCTTTTTAAGAGCGAATTTCCTACGTCACTTCCAAATCCATCTCGATAAACATTCAGACCAAAGCGCTGTGTACGATCAAGTTCTATGACACTTGAGATGTTGAGATAAAGCTGACTCTTAGAGCCAAAGCCTCCACTAAAAAATGTATTGTAAGGAGTTGAAGAAGACCGCTTTTTTAACTTTAAAGGAGTGGCTTTGTTAGGTTCAAAGGTGGACACAACATCGATCGGTATAATCTTATATATCAGCGTTTTATTTGTTGCCTTTAAACTATCTGGAATCTTTGGTCCTTCAGTTATCTTAAACGCATCTGATAAACTAGGGGTGTAGGATTTTACAACGAGAACCTCTTGGGTTGAAAGATCTTCATTTGTATCATCTTGTGCGTATAGAAAACCGTGGCCAAACCACAAGAAGAGTAATGCATAAACTAAAGAAATATCAATCTTCATCTGCCTCTGATTTTTCGCTTACAGTATAAAGCTCTAATAAACTATTAGCCTCTTCAATTTGATTAGGATACGCATCAAAATTTTCAATTATTGATTCTAGCACGAATACTGCTTGAAAACTATCTTCTAAGGCATAGTAATTCTTAGCTAAGAGCAATAGGGCCTTGACATTCCAAATTCCACTTGCACTTCCCAGTTGAGCTATTTTACCAATAAGTTCGTTTGATGCTTCAAATTGTTTTTCGTCGTACAATTGGTAAGCTCTATAATAAAGCGCTTCTGCGACAATGTTGGGCTCTGGGGCTGTCTCTAACATTTTATAAGTTGTAGTAGCAGTCAAAGAATCTTTAATCGCCAATGCCGATTTAGCTTTTAATGTCAATGCATCCCATTTAAGGTTCGGCTCCAAGTCTGACAGGCTCAAAACTCGCTCAGTCAAAGTCAGAGTTTTAAGATAGGCAGCTTCAGAATAATAGGCTTGCATTAAATTCAACAAGGCAAAACGCTTATTCTCCTTAAATGATGCAATTGAATCAAGTTTTTCTAGATATGGAATCGACTGACCAAACTCTGATTTACTTTTCAATAAACTAATAAGGCGTACTAGAGCTTTTTCGCTATAATTTGTAATACTGCCCTGAGCCAGTTCCTCGTAGGCCAACTGAGCATTTTCCATGTCTTGCTTTTCAAAATAGAGCTCTGCTAGATAGTAAGTCGCTGTGAGAAAATAGGTTCCCTGAGGATAATTCTCTAGATATTCTGACAACAAACGCTCTGCAGTCTTAGAGTTGCCTTCTAAAAAGCGTTTTTCTGCAGCTTCAAAAGCTGTTTTTTCTAATTCGTTATCTGTAAAAGTTGTCAAGCCTTGAGATCGAACCCACTGGCTAAATTTACCAACGGTCCCCTGATCTACTGCAATTTCACGGAGTGTTCTAACAGCCTGTTGGGCTACTGCATAGCGCTTGTATTTTACAGCCACCTCTTCAAGAACCATTTGCGCTTGCGCATAGCGCTCTGTATTGTACAAAATCAAGCCTTTATTTAATGCAGCTTGTGCCAAGTAAGGACTGCTGTTAAATTCATTCAATAAGCGGTCATAGGTAGCAATCGCATTGTTGAAATCCCTTTCCCTACTGTATGCTGATGCCAATTCGAACAAAGTATCATCTAGAAGGGGGTCTCGAGGGTACTGACGCTGAAGCAGCAACAGCGTCTCAATTTTTTTGGGGTTCCTATCAACAAACCCATAGCTCATTGCTTTTTGAAAATTGGGATATGCTCCTTTAGTTTCGTTTAATGCAACAGCTTTATTGTAATATTCCATTGCAGGCCAGTACTTTCTCATGGCAAACGAACAATCTCCCATTCTCAAAAAAGTATCTCTTTGAAAACTGGTGTCAAAGGTGCTGTTTTTAGAATCAAATTCTTCAAAGGCTTTCAAGGCAAATGGGTACTCTCCCAATTTAAAGTAAACGTATCCTATATCGTAATCAATTCTTTTGTAGGAATCCACCAACTTTCGGTTTGGATGTTTTTTAAACTCTTTAAAATACTCTAACGCACTGTCGAACTGACTCCTCTCATAGTCAGATCGTCCTAACCAATAAAGTGCATAGGCCTCTACAAAGTCATTTTCGTTTATTTTTAAAACTCGCTTTAATAAGTTGCTCGATTCACTGTATTTAGAATTGTTAAATTCTACGATTGATTGGAGTAAAAGCACTTGCTCCAGTGTTTCTTTGTCTTTATAGCCGCTTTTTTGATCTAAGATTTTAATCGCCTCCAAATAATTTCCCTCCTTAGTATAGGAGCTTACCAAGAGTTCACCTATCAATTCAGACTGTTGGTGTTTGGGATAGGCATCTAAAAAGTTAATTAAAACTTGCGGAGGGGTTTTATAGGGATTTCCAATCTCATAACTCAGCTTAGCATAATTAAAAAAAGCGTCTTCTTTAACCTCTGAATCAAAATTCATTTCTGAAGCTCTTTTAAATGCATTTTGAGCTGCTGTTTTATTGTTTATTCGCAGGTAACAATCAGCCAAATAATAATAAGCATTTTGTGCTAGGGCATTATTCCAACTTGTAATTTTATTAAATTGAGTCAAGGCTTTATCATAGGTTTGGGTTTTGTAATATGCAAATCCCAATTGGTAGTAGTCTGTATTGTTCCATTTTCCTTTTTTCCCTTCATAGGCTTCCAAGTAGGGAATGGCAGCTGCATATTCACCAAGATTAAAGTGACTTTCTCCTATGATTTTTGAGGCCTCTGAGATTACATTAACAACAGGGTCATCAAGCACCTTTTTTGCTAATTCAATGGCCTGTTTAAAGCGACCCAAACGGAAATTCATGTCTGCCTGAAAATAGTTTAGGTTCTCTTTTTGATCAGGATCTGAAATATCGCTGAATTCAGATACTGCTGTATCGTAATCGTCCAACTGATATGCGATATGACCAAGGTAGTAATGGGCATCTGATTCGTATTCTTTATCGTTCTTTACCTTTTCTAAATAAGGCTTAGCTTGTTTGTATCGCTTGGCGGAAAAAAGGGTATATCCTTTATTAAAATTGTAAACAGGAATTTCAAGTTTTGGAATTTGACTTTCGGAAACTCTTGAAAACCATTTTAATGCATAACGGTATTTTTCATTATTAAAATAATAATTCGCAACATCAAAGTCTATAGTAGCTGATTCTTTAGTGTTAGGATACTCGCTTTTAAACTGCATTAACATTTTTTCTGCAGCTGAATAATTAAGTCGAAGGGCATTAGACAATAAATTAAATTGATTTTGCTGTTGTTCTTCAGCTGAGGCATAGGCATCATCAGCAAATACACTCGCCTGCCAGGAAGCAGGAAAATATCCTAATCCAATATAGCGTGCAGCCAAGTCATCAGCTCCTTGAGAATGATAGAGTTGACCCCATACAAAAAGAGGCAACAAAAATGCAAAGAAATAGTAAATCCGACTTTTTTTGGAAGGAAAAATCATCTGCATAAAGGTACTCGTTTCGACATGCTTTTTTAACGATAAAAACTGCTGAAACGTATATTTTTATTAACAAAATATCACCGAATTCTACAAAAAACATACCTTTAACTAAAATCATATATTCAATGCATAACACCGTAGTTTCTCTTCAAAATGCTACAATTCAAAATGAAAATAAGGTTGTTTTAACCAACATTAACTTTAATGTAAATACTGGTGATTTTGTTTTTTTAATCGGGAAAACTGGAGCCGGTAAAAGCAGCCTGCTCGAAGTACTCTATGGGGACTTACCTTTATCTGCTGGAAAGGGCTCTATAGTGGGCTACGATCTGGAAAAGTTAAAAGACCGAAATATTCCTTCTCTTAGAAGAAAATTAGGTGTAGTTTTTCAAGATTTTAAACTTTTACCTGACCGAACTGTATTTGAAAACCTGGCTTTTGTTTTAAAGGCAACTGGTTGGAGTGATAAACAAAAAATACAAACTCGTGTCAATGAAGTACTTGACATGGTTAAAGTGGGATCAGATTTCCATAAATTTCCCTTTGAACTGTCAGGGGGTGAGCAGCAACGCGTTGCCATTGCCCGTGCTTTGCTAAATCATCCTGAACTCATTATAGCAGACGAACCAACGGGTAATTTAGACCCTGAAACTAGTCAAGAAATCATGTCCCTCTTTAAAGAACTTCACAAAGGGGGTATCAGCATAATCATGGCAACTCATGATTATAATATGATAGTAAAGTTTCCAGGAAAAATATTCCAATGCAGCGAAGGAAAACTACAGGAGGTTATTGCAAAAAAGTAAGCTTAGGCCTTTTGACGTTTTCTTTCATTCTCGTCTAAAAACACTTTGCGAAGTCTCAAAGATGAGGGTGTAACTTCAACATATTCGTCTTTTTGTATGTACTCAAGCGTTTCCTCCAAGGAGAATTTGATAGGGGGAGCTAATTTGACTTTATCGTCTGAACCTGCAGCTCTTACATTGGAAAGCTTTTTGGTTTTGGTGACGTTGACTACCAAGTCATCTTGCCTGGTGTTTTCACCAATTACTTGCCCGGTATAAATATCCTCGTTGGGAGCGACGAAGAATTTTCCTCGCTCTTGGAGTTTGTCTAACGAATAAGGGATGGCTGATCCCTTTTCCATGGAGATCAAAGATCCGTTTATTCTTCCTGCAATTTCTCCTCTATACGGACTGTATTCAATAAATCGGTGGTTCATTATGGCTTCTCCTGCAGTTGCAGTAAGCAATTGATTTCGTAAACCTATAATACCCCTAGACGGTATCTTAAAATGGCAAACCATACGACTGCCCTTAGGATTCATGCTGAGCATTTCTCCTTTTCGCTGAGTCACCATCTCGATGGCTCTTCCTGAAACCTCCTCGGGAAGGTCGATTGTCAACTCTTCGATTGGTTCCAATTTTTGACCGTCAATTTCTTTAATGATTACTTGAGGCTGACCGATTTGCAATTCATAACCTTCTCTTCGCATGGTTTCAATCAATACAGATAGATGGAGTACTCCCCTACCGTAAACAATAAATTTATCAGCACTGTCGGTGTTTTCGAGACGCATGGCTAGATTTTTCTCCAGCTCTCTTTCCAAACGTTCTCTGATATGCCTTGAGGTTACAAATTTCCCTTCTTTTCCAAAAAAAGGAGAATCGTTAATGGTAAACAGCATACTCATAGTAGGTTCGTCAATTGCTATGGTGGGTAAAGCCTCTGGACTTTCAAAATCAGCTACAGTATCCCCTATCTCAAAACCGTCTAGACCGATGATAGCACATAAATCCCCAGCATCGACTCGATCAACTTTTTTTCGTCCTAAGCCATCAAAAAGATGCAACTCTTTTATTTTGGAAGGACTTTGTGAACCGTCTCTTTTAATCAAGTTTACCCTCATTGAAGTGTCCAAATGTCCTCTTTGCAATCGACCAATTGCAATTCTACCCGTAAAAGATGAAAAGTCTAAGGAGGTGATCAACATTTGAGTATTCCCCTCCTTGATTTCAGGACTAGGAACGTGTTCCAATACCATATCAAGGAGTGGCTCTATTGATTCTGTTGGTGTCTTCCAATCCTCTGCCATCCAATTATTTTTTGCTGACCCGTAGACTGTGGGGAAGTCCAGTTGCCATTCTTCTGCACCTAGTTCAAACATTAGATCAAAAACATCTTCATGAACTTGTTCAGGCGTACAATTTTCTTTGTCAACTTTGTTGACAACCACTATGGGTTTCAATTTCAGGTCAAGCGCTTTTTTTAAAACAAAACGGGTTTGAGGCATGGGTCCCTCAAAAGCATCGACAAGAAGTAATACCCCGTCTGCCATGTTGAGAACACGCTCAACTTCACCGCCAAAATCAGCGTGACCTGGAGTGTCAATGATATTAATTTTAGTGCCTTTGTATTGAACTGCTACATTTTTGGAAAGTATAGTAATTCCCCTCTCTCTTTCCAAATCGTTATTGTCAAGAATGAGATCACCTGTACTTTCATTGGTTCTAAATAAATTACAGTGATGAAGTATTTTATCGACTAGTGTTGTTTTTCCGTGATCAACGTGAGCGATGATGGCAATATTCTTAATAGAACTCATAGCATTTTTTAAGCGCTGCAAATATATTACTAATTCTAGCGAGAGTCTCTAAGGAATTCAATAAATAATAGCTTTAGAGGATGGAACAAAAAATTAGAGCTAAAAGTATGCTGAATAAAGCGTGCTTTAGAAAAGGCTTTGGCTTAATATTTGTAAATTTGCAATCTTAAAGTTCATTGAAACTCATGGGGTCGACTGGTTTTGACAGCAGGACGCATGAAAAGGTAAGCAAGTCGAGCGCTGAATTACAGCTCGTAAATCTCATTTTTCACATTTTTAAATGGCGAAAATAACTACGCTCTAGCTGCATAATTAACCGAATCACAGTAAGTTAATGCCAAGTTCCGACCAGGTCGGAAAGCTGGATGTCTCTGGATAGCCCTTGTTGACGGCGATCTATATTGAGGCACCATAAAAGTCAACATCGAAACTCAAGAGCATCGCTTGAGTTTTTCAATAGAGATGCTAAGATGTATGTAGACTGTTTTCGGTCAGCGTACATTCGAAAATTAATCGAAGACTAAACTTGTAGAAAGCTTTTTAATCGCTTGTTTGGACGCGGGTTCGAATCCCGCCGACTCCACTTTGAAGTCCTGAAAACCTAGCGTTCTCAGGGCTTTTTTGCTTTTTGGACATTTAATTTTAACTATATTGTAAAAAAACAATCTATATGAAAGCTGTTGCATTTTTTCTACTCTCATTTTCTTTCTTTTTTTCTTCTACTGCATTTTCCCAAAAAGCCTTCGAGATGGAAGACATCTTTTCCCTTCAATACGCCAATGAAGTCCAAATTTCTCCTAATGGGGATCAAATTGTATATCGAAAAATGGGTTATGATGTCATGTCGGATAAGAGTACAGGAAGTCTTTGGATTCTAAATAAAGACGGAAGCAATCACCGAAAGTTAACTGTAAATGATCAAAGTGAATCCAGTCCACGGTGGTCGCCCAGTGGTGATCGAATCGCCTTTGTGAGTCATGGAAAGAACGGTTCAGAAATTTTTATTTATTGGGTTAAGACCGCCAGTATGGCGCGCATGACTCAATTGCCTCAGAGTCCTTCTTCACTCACCTGGTCAAGAGACGGAAGTCAGCTGGCATTCAGTATGTTTGTTCCTTCATCTCCACCAGTAATTGCAAATATTCCCAAAAGTCCAAAAGGAGCGAAATGGGCAAAAAAACCTCGAATTACTGATCGTTTAAATCACGAATCTGACGGACGTGGATATATCCCTACTGGCTTTAGCCATCTGTTTGTAATGCCTGCAAATGGTGGGGCGGTAAGACAACTCTCCAGTGGAGACTTTCAGCACAGAGGAAGCCTTAGCTGGTCAACTGATAATAAGTCGATCTATTTTTCAGCAAACAGAAATCCGGATTGGGAATACGATTTTAGAAATTCAGAATTGTACAAAATAACTTTAGATAAGGGAGAAATCACCCCACTCACTGATCGGGATGGACCAGATTATGCTCCTGCTGTTTCTCCTGACGGAAAAATGCTTGCCTTTATGGGTTTTGACGATAGACGAGAAGCGTATCAAAATCGAATGCTCTATCTCATGAATATTGATGGGAGTCAGAAAAGAGTAATCAGTCAGGACTTAGATGCAAGTGTTTCTTCTATTCAATGGGATGCCGACAGCAAAGGTATCTTCTTTAATTACGACCATCATGGAAATGGTAAAATTGGCTATGTTACTTTGAATGGAAAGTTAACAAAAATCGCAGATCACCGCGGTGGAACAACACTAGGAAGACCGTATGGAAGTGGGATGTTTAGTGTATCAAATAACGGCTTGATCGCCTATACCTACTCGCGTCCTAATCATCCTGCTGATATAGCGCTGGTAAATAAAAAAGGACAAAACTGGACTCGGCTAACTTCCCTAAACGCTTCCCTCTTTAACTATAAAAAACTCGGTGAAGTCGAAGAGATTTGGTACAACTCAAGTGTAGATGGGAGAAAACTCCAAGGTTGGATAGTATATCCTCCCAACTATGATACAACGAAAAAATATCCTTTTATGGTTGAAAATCACGGAGGACCTATACTCAATTATGGTGATCGCTTTTCTATAGAAATGCAATTGTATGCCTCTGCAGGCTATGTTGTATTTTACCCAAATCCCCGTGGGAGCACAAGCTATGATGAAGAATTTGCCAATTTACTTTTAAACAATTATCCAGGTGAAGATTATAATGATGTCATGGATGGTGTTGATGCCTGTATTGCCAAAGGGATTGCCCATGAAGATCAATTATTTGTAACAGGCGGAAGTGCAGGTGGAATCATGTCAGCATGGATGATTGGGAAAAACAATCGATTTGAAGCTGCAGTAGTCGTAAAACCGGTTATGAACTGGATTTCGAAACTTCTTGTGGCAGATAATTATTACGGTTACGCCAACTCACGCTATCCCGGTCAAGTGTGGGAAAATCCGACAAACTATTGGAATTTTTCTCCTATATCACTTGTTGGAAATGTAGAAACCCCAACCATGGTTATGGTTGGAATGAATGATTTAAGAACACCGCCCAGCGAGGCCAAACAGCTCTATCACGCTCTTAAATTGAGAAAGATTCCAACCGTATTAGTTGAAATTCCTGAGGCAAGTCATGGTATTGCGAGACGACCTAGCAATCTGATGACTAAAATCGCACATACCATCGCTTGGTTTGATAAATACAGATAATTTTTAATTAAATAGATGGGTGAAATTTCTAAAACTCGGTAGCTATGATTATATTTAGTATCTAAAACCATAAACTAGGATAATTTTTTGAAAGCTATCCGAGTAAATAAGATATGTTATGTCTACTCCAT
>CACCLB010000010.1 GCA_902546725.1 uncultured Bacteroidota bacterium
AAATGATCTAATTTTAGTTCCTGGCTTTATTGCTACTGACGAAAACGGAGAAATCACAACCCTTGGCAGAGGGGGTTCCGATTATACGGCTTCATTATTAGCGAACTACATCAAGGCTTCTGCATTGGAAATCTGGACTGACGTCAGTGGTATGTTTACAGCTCACCCCAATCTGGTTGCACAAGCAATGCCAATTCCGAGACTCTCCTATGAAGAGGCGATGGAATTATCGCATTTTGGTGCTAAAGTGATTTATCCTCCAACACTTCAGCCTCTAATAGAAAACGAAATTCCAATACTGATTAAAAACACCTTTGACGCTGCAGCTGCTGGAACACAAATTGATAAATCAGGTACCTCCGAGGGCGGAAATGGAACGGTAGTAAAAGGTGTAAGTCATATCGAAAAGGTTGCCTTGATCAATCTTGAAGGAAGCGGTATGATAGGAATTCCAGGTTTTTCAAAACGTTTGTTCGAATGCTTATCACTCAAACAAATTAATATTATCATGATTACTCAGGCTTCCTCAGAACATTCAATCTGTATTGGGGTTCGTATGGAAGATGCTGACGAGGCTAAAAAAGCAATAGATACGCAATTTGAATTTGAAATTAGTCTTTCCAGAGTTGAGCCTGCAAAAGTTGAAACTCATATGACCAATATTGCTGTAGTGGGTGATCATATGAAAAAACACCAAGGAATCAGCGGTAAGCTTTTTAGTAGTCTTGGAGCTAACAATATCAATATTAAAGCCATTGCCCAAGGAGCTTCTGAGCGGAATATATCCATTATCATCGATGAGCGAAATACTCAAAAGGCTTTGAATACCATACACGAAAGTTTTTTCGAAACCCAGACCAAAGAGTTGAATCTATTCATCACAGGAGTAGGAAATGTAGGAGGTAAATTGTTAGAGCAAATCAATCAGCAAGCAGCATACCTACTCGAAAATCTCAGACTAAAAATTCGAGTAATTGCACTGTCAAACTCTAGGAAAATGGTTTTGAGTGATGCTCCTCTTGACTTAAATGACTGGGAATCTAAACTTGAAGAAAGTACAGTAAAAGCGGATCGAATTGCTTTCTTTGAACACATCAAAAAACTTAATTTAAGGAATAGTATTTTTGTGGATAACACTGCAAATGAGGAAATTGCTAAAGAATACAATAATTTCCTAAAGCATAATATTGGGGTAGTGACTTGTAACAAGATAGCCTGTGCAAGTACACTAAACAACTACAAAGAGCTGAAAAAAACAGCCCGTAGATACGGAACTCCTTTTTTATTCGAAACTAATGTCGGCGCAGGACTACCAGTAATTGATACCCTCAATAACTTAATCGCCTCAGGAGATGAAATTCAAAAAATACAAGCAATATTATCAGGAAGTTTGAATTTTGTTTTCAATAATTTTAATACGCAAACCAGTTTTGAAAGTGTTGTCAAAAGCGCTCAAGATGAGGGCTACACAGAGCCTGATCCAAAAATTGATTTAAGCGGAGTTGATGTGGCTCGAAAAATTTTAATCCTTGCTCGCGAAAGCGGTTTTGAATTGGATTTAGAAGACATAGAAAATCAGTCCTTTCTCCCAGAGGATGTACTAAATACAGACAACAATGATGATTTTTTTGCGGCGCTAAAAAATCACGAAACTCATTTTCAATCCATACTTAAAAAAGCAGAGGATAAAAACTGCCGCCTTAAATACGTTGCTCAATTAGAAGCTGGTAAAGCCAGTGTAGGTTTGCAAGAAATAAACCCCTCTCACGATTTTTATAATTTGGAGGGTAGTGATAACATTATATTATTTTACACCAATCGATACAAAAATCAACCTCTTATCGTCAAAGGTGCAGGAGCTGGAGCGGATGTAACAGCTGGTGGAATTTTTGGAGACATTATCAGAATTGGAAAAGGCTAAATTATGAATCAAATTGAAATTTTTGCCCCTGGAAGTGTCGCCAATATTTCTTGTGGATTTGATGTGCTTGGCTTTTGTTTAGATCCAATTGGTGATATCATGCGGATATCAAAAACCAAAACTCCTGGTGTAAGTATAGGAAAAGTTACAGGACAAGACCTTCCAACTGATCCTGAAAAAAATGTAGCCAGTGTAGCTGCAATGGCTTTACTCAAGGAAACACCAACTGAGTTTGGTTTCCAAATTGATATTGAAAAAAAAATAAAACCTGGTAGTGGAATTGGTAGTAGTGCTGCCAGTGCTGCTGGAGCCGTATTTGGAATTAATCAGTTGCTTGGGGCACCCTACACCAACAACGAATTAATACGATTTGCTTTGGCTGGTGAAGCCATTGCAAGTGGTGCTGCACATGCAGACAATCTGGCTCCTGTACTTTTAGGTGGGTTTACACTTGTTCGAAGCAATAAAACTCTTGACGTAATCAAACTTCCCAATCCCTCTGAACTCGTAGCGACCGTTATTCATCCTAATATTGAATTAAAAACAATTCACTCAAGAGCCATATTAAAACCCACCATACCCCTGAATAAAGCCATTGAGCAATGGGGTAATCTGGGAGCATTTGTAAGTGCCCTTTATACCGATGATTATGATTTACTTTCTAGAAGTATGAAGGATAAAGTAATTGAACCTTACAGAGCCATGTTGATTCCAAAATTTGAGCAGACACGTCAAGCCGCACTAAAGTCTGGCGCCTTGGGAAGTGGAATTTCAGGATCTGGCCCTTCAATATTTGCATTATCAAGAGGGATGCAGACCGCAAAAAAAGTCGGTGAAGCAATGGCAGATGTTTACAAAAAGTTGGATTTAAAACACCAGTTATACTTCTCTAAAATCAATACACAAGGTATCAAAATCTTAAGCCAATTATGAATTACTACAGTTTAAATTACAACTCCTCTACTGTAGGTTTTTTAGAAGCCGTCCGCAAGGGACTTGCCCCTGATAGAGGATTGTATTTCCCCGAAACCATTCCCCCACTTTCACAAGATTTTATTGAAAGTATCCCTAAACTGACTAATCACGAATTGGCTTTTACTGCAATAGCACCTTTTGTAGGCGAGGATATTCCAAAAGATCGATTAAAAAGGATCGTTGAGGAGACCCTCAGCTTTGATTTCCCAATAGTCCCCATTACTCAATCTATTTCAAGTTTAGAGTTATTTCAAGGTCCAACACTTGCCTTTAAAGATGTTGGAGCCCGTTTTATGGCTCGATGTTTAGCTTATGCTCATGAAGTTAAAGAACAAAAAAAACTGACCATACTCGTTGCGACATCTGGTGATACAGGAGGTGCTGTAGCTGACGGTTTCTATAAAGTCAATGGCATTGATGTGGTTATTCTTTACCCCAAAGGCAAAGTGAGCGAGGTTCAGGAAAAACAATTGACCACTTTGGGCGAAAATATTACCGCATTGGAAGTGGATGGTACTTTTGATGATTGCCAAAACATGGTGAAATCTGCTTTTATTGATCCAGAACTTACCAATCAAGTGGCTTTGACCTCTGCAAATTCGATAAATATTGCTCGCTGGCTTGCGCAAATGTTTTACTATTTTGTTGCCTATAAAAACAGACCAAATCCTGAAAAAGATTTGGTAGTATCTGTCCCTAGTGGAAATTTTGGAAACTTGTGTGCAGGGCTCATGGCTCAACAAATGGGGTTGCCCATTAAACATTTTGTTGCCAGTACGAATGTAAATGATACGGTCCCAAGTTATTTAAGCTCTGGAAATTACGAACCTAAAAAATCCATTTCAACCATATCTAACGCCATGGATGTTGGAGATCCAAGTAATTTCATTCGAATACAGAAATTATTTAACAACGATTTTTATAAACTTAAGAAAGTTGTAAGTGGCTTTGCTTACACGGATTCTCAAACTAAAAAAGCACTTAAAGAAATTTATAAGTCAAGTAACTATATCGCTGATCCTCACGGTGCAGTGAGTTATCTTGGTCTTAAGGACTATTTAAATTCACAAGAGCAGGATACACTTCAGGGTATCTTTTTTGAAACCGCACATCCTATAAAATTTGCGCCTACTGTAGAGACTATTTTAAAACTCAAAATCGACCCTCCTAAACAAGTTGAAAGCCTTTTAAATAAGCCCAAACTAAGTTTGCCAGTAAACGACTACAAAGCGCTAAAAGATTTCTTTTTTGAGCGTTAATTTATCTCCAAAGCGGGGAGTTTAAAGTCATCTAAAGGACTTTCTTCAGCCATGAGTTTTTCAATTTCATCCCAAGCTCTTGGTGCTCCAGCTGATAAGTTTACAGGACCGTTTTTAGTGACAAGAATGTCGTCTTCTATACGAATTCCAATATCCCACCATTTGGGGTCACAGGGACTCCCCTGAGGAACATAGATTCCAGGCTCTACAGTTATCACCATATTGGTGTCTAGATTTTGATACAAACCCGGATCGTGAACATCGAGTCCGATATGGTGAGCCACTCCATGAGGCAAATAGCGTCTGTATTCTTGAGGATCTTTTATTAACCCTAAGTCCATTAGCCTCTTTTGTACTACTTTACTGCAAGCCTCACCAATTGCTCTAAAACTTGCTCCTTTTTGAGCAGCCTTAATTCCTGCATTTTGTGCATCGTAAACGATTTGATAAAGTGCTTTTTGTTCAGGACTAAATTTACCTGAAACAGGAATTGTTCTAGTAACATCGGCAGTATAACCATTATACTCTGCACCCAAATCCATTAGAATTAACTGATTTTTAAGATCTGTTTTATCATTAGTGATATAATGAAGTACACAGGCGTTATCCCCTGCCCCTACTATGGAGGGATATCCTTCATGAGCAGCGCCGTATTTTTTGTAAACAAGCTGATGAATCCCTTGAACCTCACGCTCGGTCATCTCGGGATTTATTGCTTTCATCACCTCAATTTGCCCTTGAGCAGAAATTTGAATAGCCTTTTTAAGCAACCGAAGTTCTTCGGGTAATTTTTTCTCTCTTAAACTAGCCATAATTAGAGAAAGTTGATCGATATCAAAATTATAATCCCGAGTAAGATATGCTGTTCTAGTTTTTAAATCTACTAAAGAAGTCGCTTCCTGAGCATCTAAAAAATCTTTAATTATTGGATCTTCCAATAGTGTTTCGTCTTGGGTGGCATAATACGAAATCATGCGTTTGATATTCGGTATTTGCTCAGCTTCAGCGGTTCTGATTCTTTGGTATAAGCGATAACGCTGAGGGTCGAAGTTTTCTGGATAGTTAATAGCACTTTTAAATTTTTGCTGTAGATCAAACAAATCACTAGAGTCGCTTTTATTGTCACGAACATCATTTTTAAAGTCAAAAATCAATACGGTATCAAAACGATCAAAAGTATGCGATTCTTTTACAAACACTCTTTTACTTTCTACTCGATCAAATCCCATCTTGGCAGCGCCTTCAACTCCTAATTGAAGCCCATTCCACATTTCATTTCGTGCATCTCGTTCACGCACATATAATTTTTCATAATACAAACCTTCTTCGTCTTCTTGGGGTACATTATAAACTAATAAAACCGCGTGTGGTTCATTCCATCCAGTCAGATAGAAAAAATTGGGGTCTGGATGATAGACATAATCGGTGTCATTAGATCGATTTCGAATGGGAGATGAAAAGAATACGGCCACACTGTTGTTTGGTAATTTTTGTCGCAATTCAACACGTCTATTTTTATGAAAATCGGCTGAAAGTTCCGACTTTTGTCCATTAGCATTTGGGGTATTGACTAAAATAAATACCACTAAAAAAAGTAACCTAAGGGATTTGCTTTTAAATACCGAAAACATAAATAATTTATTTTTGAATGAACTTATGAAAAAAACCACACTCTACCATACTCATCAAGCATTGAATGCAAAAATGACATCCTTTGGTGGCTATGAAATGCCAATTCAATATACGGGGGTCAAAAAAGAGCACCTTAATGTTCGTAAGAACCTTGGAGTCTTTGATGTTTCTCATATGGGTGAGTTTTTTGTATCAGGACCCCATGCACTTGAATTACTTCAAAAAGTTTGTAGTAATGATATTTCAAAGATTACTGTTGGAAAGGCGCAATACAATTACTTACCGAACGATAAAGGAGGTATTGTTGATGATTCAATCGTTTACCGTCTTGAAGAAACGGTTTATTTACTCGTTGTAAACGCATCGAATATAGCAAAAGACTGGGAGTGGATTCAAAAATACAACAGCGCATTTGGTGCTGCATTGGAAGACCGCAGTGATCAGACGGCATTATTGGCTATTCAAGGACCCAAAGCATTAGAGGCAATGCAAGGACTTACTCCAATCAATTTAAATGATTTGCCGTATTATGCGCATGCTAGCGGGGAATTTGCAGGATGTGAAAACACACTTATTGCCACTACGGGTTATACAGGAGCGGGTGGTATTGAAATTTATTTCCCCGCTGATAAAGCACCACAAGTTTGGGATGCAGTACTCAAAGCAGGAGCTGATTTTGGAATCACTCCAGTAGGACTTGCTGCTCGAGATACACTGCGAACAGAAATGGGGTATTGCCTTTATGGAAACGAGATCAACGATAACAGTTCTCCAATTGCAGCAGGTTTAAAATGGATTAGCAAACCTGAAAAAGGATGCGTCAATGCAAATCAAATAGAAAAAGAAATCAAAAATGGTACTCCTCAAAAGTTGGTTGGATTTGTAATGGAAGGAAGGGCAATTCCAAGATCAGGTCACGAATTAATTGATCAAAACAACCGTGTTATTGGTAAGGTAACCTCAGGAACACAGTCGCCTTCTCTTTCTCAGGGAATTGGTTTGGGCTATGTAGAAAAGGATTATGGAAAAACGGGAACTGAAATCGGTGTTCGTATTAGAGAGAAATACTGCCCTGCCCAAATTGTCAAGCTGCCTTTTATAAAATCTTAGCCCTTGAAATCAATTCTTATCTTAGGTGGAAGTGGATTTATTGGCAACTGCCTCTATAAAGAATTGGCACCCTATTACAATACTTTTGCAACCTATAATACCGCAAAAGGATATCAAAAGAATCAACATTTTTTTCAATACTCTTTAGAACAAGGTGGTTTGGAGTCTATTTTAAAAGAAGTGAAACCCAAGCTCATTATTTCAGCTCTAAGAGGAGATTTTAATGCCCAACTTGAAGCCCACGATTTCCTGATAAATCTTATTAAAAAAAGTGACTGTCGTTTCCTCTATCTTTCCTCGGCTAATGTCTTTGATTCATTTGAACATTATCCCTCCTACGAATACGACAAAACATTGTCCGAAAGCATCTTTGGTCGTTTTAAAATCAAAATAGAAAATCAACTGATGCGTTTATCTCCTGGAAAGTATGTCATCGCAAGACTACCAATGGTTTTTGGAATAAATGCGCCTCGAACACTTCAAATTGACCATGCTATACACAACAATGAATCCATTGAGGTCTTTCCAAACTCAATCATCAATGTCAATAGTGATATACGATTGAGTCAACAAATTCATTATTTAATCAATCATAAAAAAACAGGGGTCTACCATCTGGGGAGTACTGATTTGATTTCACATTTTGACTTTATCAAAAATATTGTAGATCGCAGACATCAAAAACCAGGCATATACAAACAAGTTTTTACTTCCAATACAATACGTTATTTAGCAACCTTACCTAAAGAAAATAGGCTGCCAAATCATATTTTACCCTCCTACCTTGATGTACTGGATGATCTTACCATCAAGCAAATTGAGAACTAATTCAATTTTTTTATTTTAGCATGGCAATTTAAAATTATGGGAAGAGCATTTGAATTTAGAAAAGCACGAAAAATGAAGCGTTGGTCAGCCATGGCTAAAACCTTTACCCGAATAGGAAAGGACATTGTAATGGCTGTAAAAGAAGGGGGTCCTGATCCAGATAATAACTCCAGACTACGTGCTGTTATTCAAAATGCAAAAGCCGCCAACATGCCCAAAGAAAACGTTGAGCGTGCCATAAAAAAAGCATCAGACAAAGACTCTGGAGATTTTAAAGAAGTACTTTTTGAAGGCTACGCTCCCCATGGAATTGCCGTCTTAGTTGAGACGGCTACGGACAATAACAACAGAACAGTTGCAAATATCAGATCGTATTTCAACAAAGCCAATGGAAATTTAGGAACTGCTGGTTCTGTAGAGTTTATGTTTGACCACAGTTGTAATTTTAGAATAAACGCTACAGGTCTTGATCCTGAGGAGATTGAACTTGAATTTATTGATTTTGGTGTTGAAGAAGTATTTGTAGACGATGACGGCATGCTACTTTATGCCCCTTTTGAAAGTTTTGGTGAAGTTCAGAAAGAACTTGAAAAAAGAGCATTTGAAATCCTTTCGTCTGGCTTTGAACGTATTCCTCAATCTACTAAATCTCTTGATTTAGAAGCTCAAGAAGAAGTTCTTCAACTTATAGAACGTATCGAAGAAGACGACGATGTTCAGAACGTTTATCATACTCTGGAGATCAAAGAATAAGCATTAATAACTATTTTCCTTTGAAAACCCTTCGACCCCTTTAAAAAGCTGGTCTAAAGTTTTTAAGTCTAAGGCTTCGTCCTGAGTAGGGTAAAAGTTGGGATGAACTACCACTTTTTTATTCTTGTAATCAAAAGCAACAGGAACGATAGGAATCTGTAATTTTTTAGCAATGTGATAATAACCCGTTTTGAGTTTATTGACTTTTTTTCGTGTCCCTTCTGGAGCCAAGGCAATTCTGAATTTTTTATGAGCATTAAACACAGCTGAGATGGCCTCTACTGAACCCCGATTACCTAAGCGATCAATGGGAGCTCCTCCTAACCCCCTAAAAAACCAAGAAGTCAGCGGAGAAAACAATTCTTTTTTACCCAAGAAATTGATCTGCTCTTTTGAAATACTGCGAACCATGAGACCCACAAAAAAATCCAACCAACTGGTATGAGGAACTACTGCTACGATGTATTTAGGTAAAGTGGGGAAACGCCCTATTAACTTCCAGTTTAAGAGTTTAAAAAAAATAAAACGAGAAATTAAATTCCCCATAATCAATCAATGCTAATAAAGTCATCATTTGGAAAACCAAGTAAATACAAACGTTTTGTCGCACGGGTCATAGCCGTATACAACCAACGTAAATAATCTTTATTGGGTCCATCAGCAAGATAGGGCTTTTCAATAAAAACATGTTCCCACTGACCTCCTTGTGATTTGTGACAGGTGACAGCATAGGAGTATTTTACCTGTAAAGCATTAAAAAAACGATTGTTTTTAACTTTTAGGAACTGTTTGAATTTGGATCGTTCAGATGCGTAATCCTCCAAAACAGCTTGATAAAGACGATTGCCATCTTCATAAGAAAGTGAGGCTGTTTCAGCTTGCAGTGTATTCAGTAACAATACGGTATCAAAAGGTTTTTCGTCAGGATAATCTACCAATTTCACACTGACTTCAGCAAAAGAAAATCCATAGAGTGCTTTACGCGAGTGTATGGATAAAATTTTTACTACATCTCCATTGGCAATAAATCCAGGAGCAGATTCTGGAGCCAACCAAAAATAATTATTCTTTACAACCATCAATTGATCTCCAACTGACAATTCATCCTCTAGACCTAAAATTCTCCTCCTAATATTCTCATTATAACTATTCGCACGCTTATTCGAACGAACGATAAAAACCGTTTGATCTACCCCCGCCTCTGCAAAAGCAGATTCGATGGCTTCAAAAACATCCATTCCATTATTGGTATAAAGGATGTCATCAGTACCAACTACATCAAATTTAAATTGGTCGAAAACCCCTTGATTGAGGTCAACTCTCAATTGAGTTGCGTTTTTTAAAATCCCCGAATCCTTTTTTTGACGCACCACACCTTCCAATTCTACACTGTAGACTTGATCAAAATGAAATTGTCTCAATTCTTCTTCATCAAGTGCAGGACTCAAGTCTAAATGAACAGGTGGCAATTGAGCTTGATCTCCGACAAAGAGTAACTTACAGTTCTCTCCCCTACTGACGTATTGAACAACATCGTGCAAGAGGGAGCCGTTTTCAAAAAGTTTTACATTTTGCCTATCGTCCCCTATCATTGAGGCTTCATCAATTACGAAAAGTGTTTTTTTATATTTATTGGGTTTAAGCTGAAAACTCATTTTACCCCCTTTTTCTGCTTTGGGATAATAAATTTGTTTGTGGATAGTTCTGGCAGAAATTTTAGAATAAGTAGCCATGACTTTGGCCGCTCGGCCTGTAGGAGCCATCAAAACGATTTTAAAGCCTGCTTTCTGAATATCCTTAACCAAAGCACTAATCAATGTAGTCTTCCCAGTACCTGCATAACCCTTGAGAAGAAAAGCCGTATTCTGCTTTTTGGAAAAAATAAAATTTGCGATAGCTGGAAACCAGAGTCGCTGAGATTCAGTAGGTTCAAAGCCAAAACTTGCTTCGAGTTGTAAACGAAATTTTTCTGGAGTCATGGATTCTTTCAAGACGCTAAATATAATTCATTTTAAATACTTTTGTGATTCAAAAAAAATTGTAGATTTGTTTTTATCATTATAAATTAACACAATGAAATTAGGTATTCAAATCGTTTTGTGGATTGCGTCAGTCTTTTTTGCATACAAGATTTATGACTCTATCAACGGACCTATCAAATTCAACCAAACAAAAAACGAGCGCTATGCCAAAGTCATAGACCGTTTAAAAGACATTCGCAAGTCCCAAATTGCTCACAAAGATGTGAAAGGCGTCTTTTCTAATAATTTTGACAGTCTAGTCAAATTTGTAGATGAAGGCTACTTTACATTAATTGAAAAAAGAGACTCCTCTTATATGGAGTATGATAGAACCTATCGTATCGACATGCTTCGTGAGGTCATTGTCATTGACACACTAGGTACAGTTTCGGTAAAAGATTCTCTATTTAAAAATTCAACTCGCTACCAAGATATGGCCTATATCCCAATTGATGGTGTAAGAGATAGCGTGTTTACTATTAATGCTGAAGTGATTAATAAAAATGGCTATAAAGTCCCTGTATTTGAAGTTAAGGTTTCAAAAAGTGTCATTCTTTTTGATCAAGACGCTGACCTTGTCCAACAAGAAAACGAAACTGTTTCTGTGGACGGTGTAAATGGTCCTGCGATTGTTTTAGGCTCATTAAGTAATGTGAGTACAAACGGAAACTGGCCCACTATTTTTGATGCCAAACAAGAATAACAGCATAACACTTACAGATTCATCCATTCACTTATTTGTGAATGGATTTTCTTTTTGTACCCCTTCCAAAATAGAATTTATCCCTACTCCTGACGGAGATGAAGATTTCAAATCAGCGCTGACTGAATTGCTTGGGTTTTATCCTAAAGGAACTTTTGAAAAAGCCCAAATCATTTCTTATCATCAGCCCTCAACCTTTGTTCCAGCCAATTTTTTTGATAAAAAACTACTTCCAAACTATTTGCGTTTTCTCGGAAAAGTTAACTCTGAATCTGTAATTAATTTTGATGAGCTGAAAGAGGAGAATACCGTAAACATTTATGCTTTACCAAAATCCAAATTGGAAATTATCAATGATGAAATTCGTGAAACAAACTTGTGTCATTACAACACCCTACTCTATAATGAGGTAATGACTTTATCAAAGTCTGGTCCAAAAGAGCATCAACTTTTTGTTCATCTCCAACAAGGAGGAATGGACTTGTACCTAAGCGAGAATGAATCATTATTATTTCAAAATCATTTTAGTGTAAAAAACGAAGATGAATTTCTCTACTATCTGTTTTTTGTAGTGGAGCAGTACAAACTCAATTCTGACACCTTCCAAATTGTATTTCTGGGACAAATAAAGGCGTTTGAAAGCTATTATAAAGCCCTAACGCAATATCATTCTAGGATCAGTTTTGAAGAGAGTGAGACTTGTAACTCCCTCGAAATGGAACAACACCCAGCTCCTTTTTTTGCTCAATCTTATACTTGATGCGCATTATCTCGGGTATCCATAAAGGAAGAAAAATTGTCGCACCTAAAAAATTACCTGTTAGGCCTACCACAGACCGATCTAAAGAAGCTTTATTCAATATTCTTCAACATCAAATGGACTTCAGTGAATTGAGTGTACTCGATTTATTTGCAGGTACAGGAAGCATCAGTTATGAATTTGGCTCAAGGGGTGTCGCACAGCTTACTGCCGTCGATAAAAACAGGCACTGCATCCAATTCATTCAAAACACTTCAAACGCGCTTTCTTTGGATATTGCAGTGGTTCTTAAAGATTACTTGACCTTTCTAGAAAACGATAAATCCAAATACAGTCTAATCTTTGCTGATCCGCCTTATGCATTTGAATTTGATACGTATAAATCATTAGTTGATCTTGCTCAAAAGAGGCTTGACAAGGAGGGACAACTCATCATTGAACACTTCAATAAAATAGACCTATCTTCTGTGGAAGGATTTGATTACTCTCGGAATTACGGCAGTGCAACTTTTTCATTTTTTAAAGAATAAAAAAATGCAGGCCGGTAAGCCGGATTCTGTCGAGTCTTATCATTTATCTGGATGTAAGATTACTCTTACATTCTAGCCGCCTACCCGTCTACATTGGGCGAGCAACCCTTAATTGTAGAACTACTTGGCGTTGCACCGCATAGAGTTTACCTGATTTCACTACAGCCGAACTGTACTTGCTTTCTGTTGCACTGGTCCGCTCCGAAAACGGAGGGCGGGTGTTACCCGCTATACTGCTCTGTGGTGTCCGGACTTTCCTCTTTTCTCATTAAAGAAAAGCGATAAGATGGCCTGCGGAACAAAGTTAGCCTTTTGTTGATAATTAACAGGGAATATCTTCCAAGTTACGAATGAATACAAAAACTGATTTTTATATTTGTCTATATGGAAGCTTTTGTTGTTTCTGCACTAAAATACCGTCCTACAACTTTCGAAGAAGTCGTAGGGCAACAAAGTATTACCCAAACCTTAAAAAACAGCTTAGAACAAGACCAATTAGCTCAAGCACTGCTTTTTTGTGGACCAAGAGGTGTAGGGAAAACGTCCTGTGCGCGAATACTTGCCAAACAAATCAATAAATCTTCCCAAACCGAGCCTACAGAGGACGATTACGCATTCAATATCTTTGAACTTGACGCTGCCTCAAACAATTCAGTAGAAGATATTCGCAAGATCAATGAACAAGTTCGTATTCCTCCACAAGTAGGTTCACATAAGATTTACATTATTGACGAGGCACATATGCTTTCTAATCAAGCTTTTAATGCTTTTCTAAAAACTCTTGAGGAGCCGCCTAAGCACGTCATCTTTATTCTTGCAACAACTGAAAAAAACAAAATTATTCCAACCGTTCTGTCCAGATGTCAAGTCTATGATTTTAAGAGAATATCGGTAAGTGATATGCAAAACTATCTAGTTAAAATAGCACAGGATAGGAAATTGGAGTTTGAGGAAAGTGCCTTGTATTTAATCGCGCAAAAAGCCGAAGGCGCCCTCCGCGATGCACTTTCTATTTTTGATCGCATGGTGAGTTTTACTCAAGGAAATTTATCTGCTAAAGCTGTAGCGGATAATCTCAATCTTTTGGATCATCAAACCTATGCTGATTTAGGGAAAATTATTTTTAAAAATGATATACCAGGGATTTTAAAGGCCTATGATGACCTACTCCAAAGAGGAATTGATCCTTTGCAGTTCATTAAAGGCTTGGGAGACTTCTTTAGGCATTTGATGCTGGCAAAAGACCCCAATACCTTAGCACTGATGGAACTAGGAGAAGATGTGAAAAAAAACTATCAAGAGGAAACCGAGCCTTTGTCTATCGACTACCTTCTCGATGCCATTGCTCTTATCAATACCTCTGAGGTAAATTACAAAAGCGTCAACAACAAAAGAGTTCACGTAGAACTCGCTCTTATGCAGCTAGCCTCACTCCATTTTAATGGAGAAAAAAAAAAGGCTACATCATCCCAGCCCAACTAGCGAATAAAATAGATTCTTCTGGTATAAAATTGGAAGTAAAGGAAGAACCAATCCCAAAAAAGTACTCTACAAAAGAGAAAAAAGTGGATCTCAAAGAGGCCTTAGGAGTTCAAACTGAGCCCAAGCCCTATAGCGATTCTGAGGAAACACTCCCGCTAGTTAAAGAGGAAAGACCCCAGAAGTCGTCATCAAAAAAAGTCCCTACTTTGAGTCAAGACAACTTAAAAAGAGAGGTTTCAGGATTTTCATTGTCTAGTATTGCTTTAAAAAAGGCCGCAAAAAAAGTTAGCAGTCCTGAAGTAGAAGAAGAAAACCTCCCTGAGGACTCCTTCAAAAAAGAAACCTTACTAAAGCTATGGAATGAGTATACGGAAAATTTAAAAAAAGAAGGCAAGCAGAATGTCGCCTCCATTATGCAAATGCATAAGCCCGATTTAATCGAGCAATCTACTGTACAATTTGCTGTAGCAAACGATATGAATAAGGTTGAAATGACCCGTGAAATGGAGCAACTGCTTCCGTTTTTAAGAGAAAAATTAAACCATTACGGTATCAAAATCAATCTCAACATAACTGAGAACATTAAAGAAGAATCTGTGTTTTCCTCACAAGAAAAATACCAACATCTAGTAAAAATCAATCCTGCTTTGGAAACTTTACGTAAAAATTTTGACCTTGAATTTTAATTATGTTAGGCCTTAAACTCCCTACCGATCCTCTATGGGCAAATATTGCCAAGAAGAATATTGAAGAAATACTAACCGACCATGCTTATTGCGAGCAAAAAGCAGCCAGTACCGCAATTTCCATGATTATTGGGTTTCCTCAATTTCCAGAGCTTGTTTCTGCCATGACAGATTTGGCTCAAGAAGAAATGAGTCATTTTAAAATGGTACACGACTTGATTCTTGAAAGAGGACTTGTTCTGGGACGAGAGCGAAAAGATCCCTATGTCATTCAATTGCGTTCCTTTTTCCCCAAGGGAGGGTCTAAGACAGATCATTTAGTCCACAAGCTACTTTGTGCAGCATTAATAGAGGCAAGAAGCTGTGAAAGGTTTAGAATTTTATCTGAAGAGTTGGAGGATCCTAAATTGAGAAAATTTTACCGTAAATTGATGATAAGTGAAGCCAATCACTATACTTTATTTTTAAAGTTTGCAAGAGAATTTGGGAAATCGAGAGAAATAGTAGATCAAAAATGGGAGGCACTACTCGATTACGAAGCTTCAATTATTAAGACTTTGGGAGACCAGGAGACCATCCACGGCTAACGAATTTGTTTTTTTTTTAGTCTTACACAACTCGCGTATCATTCCATCGGATAGTCCAACTTTAGGCACATAGACAACTTTTGCCCCCGTCCATTTTAGAGTGCGTAAAAACAGCATGGCTGCAGGTAAAATAACATCTGACCGGTCAGGGTTTAAACCGTATTGTATAATTCGCTCTTCATAAGTCAATTTACTGAGCTTTGCATAGAGCGCACTCAGGGTTAAATAGGTGATGGGACGACTGTCTTTTATACCAGCCATTTTGTGCAATTTGTTGATGTTTCCACCTGTACCGAGTAAATAGACTTTTGAATAGTCTTGAGTATGGGATCTAACCCAGGCTTCAGCTCGCTTCCAAAGCGCTTCTGTTACCCCATCGTTCAGGAGTCTTACTGTACCAATTTTAAAGGATTTAGAATGAGTTCTTTTTCCGTTTTTAAGAATACTAAACTCAGTACTTCCACCACCCACATCGACATAGAGAAAGGTTTTGTCCAGCCCTACAGAATCGAATACATTGGTGTTAGAAATAATCTTAGCCTCTTTTTTACCGTCAATGATATCTATTTTAATTCCAGACTTACTCCAAACCTGTTTAACAACTTTTTTTCCATTTTCTGCCTCTCTCAATGCAGAAGTTGCAAAGGCTAGATAATCTTTGACCCCGTGAACTTTCATCAGCATTTTAAAAGCCTTCATTGATTTGATTATACGCTTTTGATTTTTTTTGGAGATGGAGCCGCTGGTGAAGGAATCTTCCCCAAGTCGAATAGGAACCCTAACCAAAGCATTTTTCAATATAATTCGCTCCTTTTCGTGATCCACGACATTCGATACCAACATTCTGATGGCATTAGAACCAATATCGATTGCTGCGTACTTTCTTATCTTCATTCACCTCTTTTTTTAGAGTAATAGTCGTGTATCTTCCACTGCGATCGGATTTCCTCCTCACCGTTTTTCACAAATACATTTTGCTCTTGTCCATTGATTTTA
This sequence comes from uncultured Bacteroidota bacterium, assembly GCA_902546725.1. GTDB lineage: Bacteria > Bacteroidota > Bacteroidia > Flavobacteriales > Flavobacteriaceae > MS024-2A. The sequence continues at coordinate 16,244 of CACCLB010000010.1, forward strand.
CGAGCCTTGACATTGTCGTTCCAAGCAATTTCAAAAACATCTTGAATGTCCTGTTTTAAAATACTGTCGTATATAGGAACTGCAACCTCTACTCTATTTTCAATATTTCTTGTCATAAAATCTGCAGAAGAAAGGTAAACCTTTGAATCTCCTGCATTTTCAAACATATAAATTCTTGGATGCTCTAGATACTTATCTACAATACTGATGACTTCAATATTTTCACTCATTCCTTTTACTCCAGGAATCAGACAGCAAATCCCTCGTACAATCATTTGTATAGGAACACCCTGACAACTTGCGTCATAGAGTTTTTCAATCATTTTAAAATTGGTAATTGCATTGAGCTTTAATCGAATCCCACTTGGTAGGCCAGCCTTGTGATTTTCAATTTCTTGATTGATCATGCGCACTACAGTATTGTGAGTGTAATGCGGAGAGACTATCAGATGCTTGTACTTTTTAAGTTTGTAATGAACTTGTAAAAAGTTAAAAACTTTATTTACCTCTTTAAGAATCTTTTGATTGGAGGTTAGCAAAGTGTAATCGGTATAAATTTTTGCAGTGTCCTCATTAAAATTACCCGTACTGATAAAACCGTAACGCTTTTTCTTACCATTTACATTTTTTTCAATCACTCCTATCTTAGAATGCACTTTTAAACCCGGTATTCCGAAAATTAGATGGACGCCAGCAGCTTCCATTTGTTCAGCATAGGTAATGTTGTTTGTTTCATCAAAACGAGCTTGCAGTTCAATTTGAACCAAAACCTTTTTACCATTTTTCACTGCATTAATCAGTGCGCTTGCTACGTTTGATAATTTAGAAAGACGATAAATTGTGATTTTAATAGTTGTGACTTCTGGATCCAATGCCGCCTCTCTAAGAAACTTGATCAGATATGAAAAACTGTGGTAGGGAGTGTACAATAAAAAATCCCGTTTGTCTACAGCTTTAATAATACTTTTCTCAAGAGACAAACCAGGGATAGGTACCGGATCGACCTTGCTGTATTGCAAATTGGAGTTTTTAAACTGAGGGAAATTCATATAATCCCTGCGATGATGGTAGCGGCCTCCAGGAATCAAACTATCATTGCTATCCATACCTAAAATTTGCTTGACAACTTCTAGGGTATCTTCGGCAATTTCTTTGTCAAACACCATACGAACCGGTTCAGCTAAAATTCGCTCTCTTACACTTTCCACAATTTTATTGATATAACTCTTGGAAACATCCCCTTCCATATCCAATTCTGCATCACGAGTTACCTTAATCATATGTGCAGAAATTGAAGTAAAATCAAAGAAATTAAAAATTAAATCAAAATGATAGCGAATCAAGTCGTCCAAAAATATCACATATTGCTTTTCACCCAATTGGGGTAAAACAATAAAGCGATCCAAATCTTTTGGGATTTCAATCAGTGCAAACTTGGTTTTTGAAGTTTCACCATTTTCGAACGATAATTTAACCGCTAAAAAGGCTTGATTGTCAGAAAAATCCTGGCTTTCTTTATCGGAAATCATGATAGTCATAAGGGCAGGACTCACTTTTTGTATAAAATATTCTTTTAAAAAAGCTTTGTGCTCCTCTAATACCTGATTTTCATTGACAAGATAGATCTGCTCTTTTTCTAATTCCTTTTCAATTCCACTGAGGATTTGAACACTTTCTTTTTGCTGTTCGATTACTTTTTGAGTAATCATTTTCAACAATTCAGTAGCATTTTCACCTCCAAAAATCTTTTTCCCTGTTTTTTCAGATTGTGCAATTCGCTGAACAGTAGCATAACGAACCTGAAAAAATTCATCCAAGTTATTCGAAAAAATCCCGATAAAACGCAATCGATCTAACAATGGTACATTTTGATGCGCTGCCTCTTGGAGAACTCGGGCATTAAAATCTAACCAACTCATTTCTCTATTTATAAATCGCGGCTGCTTTGCTTTACTCATTTCAAAATATCTTTAGGAAGTCCGATTCGTGCCTGACCCTTATCAATAAGATTCCACTGGTTTTGTTCAAACTGAATTTGAGCCCAAGCGGCAGTAGGTAGGTGATCCAAGTTGGTTGTCGACAAAGTACTTACTGCATAGGTAAATGCAGGGTTGTGTCCAACACAAATAACTTTGGAATAGTGATCGGGTAAAGATTTTATGAAATTAATTAATTGTGAAACTTCAAAAGTATAAAGCTGTTCTCTCAAATTGAGAAACTCAAAAGGCATTTGGACTTCGTGCATTATAATACAAGCTGTATGCATCGCCCTATTAGCTGGACTTGAAAACACTACTTCAAAGCTTTTAAAAAGCTCAGAAGAGGCTGTTGCCATTCTTTTTATTCTATTGACTCCTCCTTCAGTAAGGCTTCTATTTCGATCCTCGACTAAAGATTCCCAAGATGATTTTGCATGTCGTAAAAGGAGTAATTCTTTCATTCTTAGGGTGCTAAACGTTCAATACTCCAAAAGCTACCCTGCCATTGGCAGCGGATACGGTCGTGTAAACGATTAGGCCGTCCCTGCCAAAATTCAATACATTTTGGTATTATAACATAACCTCCCCAGTGTGATGGACGATCGACAGCTTTATCTTGATATTCTATCTCTAAAGCCACTAATTTGGCTTCTAAAATAGAGCGGTCTGTAATGACCTTGCTCTGCTCTGAAACTATAGCACCCAACTGACTTCCTTTTGGACGACTTTTAAAATAATCATCCGAGGTTGAGGCTTCCAACCGTTCAGCCACACCCTTGACAATGACTTGACGTTCCAAGGCAGGCCAGAAAAAGCTGAGTCCTACTTTGCCGTGATGAGCTATGGAAAGACCTTTTTCACTTTGGTAGTTGGTGTAAAACACAAAACCTTGTTCCGTCAACGCCTTGAGTAAAACGACTCGCGCCTTGGGAAAGTCATCCAAACCAAGAGTGGCAAGCATCATCGCATTTGCTTCCTCAATTTCTGGATGGTGGTCTGCTTCATCAAACCAAGTCCTAAAAAACTGCAAGGGATCATTGGTAATGTCCTCTGCTGTCAACTCATTCTTGGTATAACTTTTTCGGAGATGTCCTAGGTCTTTTTCTTTCATTGGAAGTGCAATTTACAACCCATTTAACTTATATGGAATAGCTTTTTAAATCTTCAGATAAAATTACGTTTTCAAAAATTGGAGAAGCTTCCTCAATAAATTCATTTTTATCGCTGTAGCGATTCGAATAATGCCCTAAAATTAATTGTTTTACTCCCGCTTTATTCGCTATTATCGCTGCTTCTTTTGCAGTACTGTGCTTTGTCTTTGCTGCTAATTCTTTATGCTGTTCTAAAAAGGTTGACTCATGATACAACACATCGACTCCCTTAATTCGCTGAACCAGCGCTTCATTATAGGCCGTATCACTACAAAAGGCATATCTTTTGGGCACTTCAGGAGGAAGTGTTAATTGACTATTTGTAAATGTCTTCCCATCCTCCAAACTTATGTCCTTACCTTCTTGTAATTGGGCAAAATGAAAGGGCTTTAACTCCAAGCCATTAATTGCTTCCGAATCGATTTTTCTCGTACTGGACTTGGTAGTAAAAAGAAATCCATTTGCATATACTCTATGGTCAAGGGGTAGTGTACTTACACTAATATTTTCGTCTTCGTAAAGGGATACAGCTTCTTTAGCCTCAAGCTCAATAAAGCGGAGCTCGTAATCAGTCCATGACTTTGCCAGTTTCAGTTGGAGGGTAATGATCTCTTTAATCCCTTTTGGTCCGTAGACTGTTAGGGGAGCAGTTCTTCCTAAAAGACGGAATGTACTAATCAATCCTATGAGTCCATAGAAGTGATCTCCGTGTAAATGGGAAATAAAAATATGTTGCACTCGTGAAAACTTAATCTTTGATTTTCTCAATTGCATTTGGGTACCTTCTCCACAGTCAATTAAAAATAAATTACCTTTTACCTCTAGGAGTTGGGAAGTGGTGTGCTTATTTTCTCTTGGTGTAGCTGAATGACATCCTAAAATAGTGAGTTTCATCATCTTTAAAAGCCTAAATCACGTTGCATTCTTTCAAAAGAAATAAAATCTTGTGCTTCTTCTCGAGTGGGAACTACATTCCAATTCATAGCCAAACTATCTAGGTCTGATTTTGAAACCAACACTACCAAGGTCCTGCCCTTGGACTCAATCATAGCTTTTATATTCTCCAAATCAGCTAAGTCTAAAAGGCTGTTCGTGCAATCAATTATCAAATCAAACGCTTGGTCTCCACTGAGATACTCCATACAAGCATTTTTCTCTTGATCGAGTTGTTCTGCTGTCACATTTCCGATCTCATTATCGTCTACGTGAATCATGCTATTGGAATATTGAGTTTGGAAGCTAGCAAATAAATTATAGCCATACGAATAGCAACTCCATTTTCCACTTGGTCTAAGATGATGGCGTGGTCTGAATCGGCAACTTCACTACTAATCTCAACCCCCCTATTGATAGGTCCTGGATGTAAGATTACTATCTCTTTACGCAGCGGTTTAATACGTTCACTCGTCAATCCAAAGTTTTGGCTATATTCTCTGGTTGAAGGAAAATAATTCAAATCCATTCTTTCGTTTTGAACCCTTAACATATTGACAGCATCACACCATTTCAATGTTTGAGAAAAGTCTGTAGAAACCTTAATTCCTAAAGACTCTATATGTTTCGGAAGCAAGGATTTTGGTGCACATACCTGCACTTCAGCATTCAGCATTTTAAGCGCATAAATATTTGATAAAGCTACCCTTGAGTGCAAAATATCCCCTACTATAGCGATTCTCTTGCCTGAAAGGTTGCCAAACTTCTCTTGCAGAGAAAAAGCATCTAATAGAGCTTGTGAGGGATGCTCATGAGTTCCATCCCCAGCATTGATGATACAAGAATCGACACGTTTAGATAAAAAGTGTGCAGCTCCTGGGTGAGGGTGACGTATAACGACCATATCCACCTTCATCGCTAGGATATTGTTTACTGTGTCTACTAGGGTTTCCCCTTTTTTGACAGAAGATTGATTGGCTGAAAAATTGAGTACATCAGCACTCAGTCTTTTTTCTGCCAGTTCAAAAGACAGTTTGGTACGGGTACTGTTTTCGAAGAATAAATTAGCAATAGTGATGTCCCTTAAGCTGGGTACTTTTTTGATTGGTCTATTGATTACCTCTTTAAAATGCTTGGCTGTTTCAAAAATCAAATGTAAGTCTTCCTCCTGAAGGTATTTTATTCCCAAAAGATGTGAAACACTTAATGCTTTCATTCGAGGTGTTTTTCTAGGTAAACGGTATTTTCTGTTTCTTTTTCAGACCATACAACTTTTACTTTATCCCCTTGTAGCGCGTCAATTTGAGCTCCGAGATAATCCGGTTGTATAGGCAAATGTCTGCTGAATCGCCTATCTACTAGAACCAATAGCTCAATTGATTTTGGTCTGCCATAAGTATCAATTGCGGTTAATGCTGATCGTATACTCCTTCCGGTAAACAGTACGTCATCTATCAAGACCACATCTTTTCCCTCTACAGATTGATTCATCACTGTAGCGTTAGCGTTTAATGGGCGCTCACTACGTCTAAAATCATCTCGGAAAAAGGTAGTGTCTAATTTACCTATTTTAGGCTGGTCTATACCTGACTTGATTAACAATTCAACTAAGCGGTCGAGTAATAAAGTTCCTCTGGGTTGCAATCCTACGAGTACAGCATTTGAAAAATCACCGTGTCGTTCTATCAGTTGATAACAAAGCCGGTTTAGAATGATGTTAATCTTTTTATCGCTAAGTAGCACTTTTGGCTTCATCTTCTGAATAATGGTACAAAAATAGGTGTTTCTGCACGATAAAAAAAACCCTCCAAAAGGAGGGTTTTAATTCAATAAGCCGGAAAAAGAATATAATTATTCGTTATCCATTTGCTCTTTTAAATTCGCTAAGGCGTCTAAATCTCCAAGAGTTGCTTTGTCTGCATTAGAAGCAGCTACTTTTTTAGTAGCACGCTTTACATTTTTCATCTCTTGTTCTCTAAAGGTTACAGTATGAGAAGCAACAACTCTTTTGAATTCTTTTGAAAATTCAATGATTTTAAATTCTGCTTCTTCCCCCTTCTTGAGTTTATTCCCGTCTTCTTTTTCAAGATGACGTGATGGAACAAATGCAACTATATCATCATTAAAGTGAATGGTAGCACCTTTATCAACGATTTCAGTGATTGCAACTGTATGAGTTGAATCGACTGCAAACTCCTTTTCGTATTTATCCCAAGGATTATCCATGGTTTGTTTGTGACCTAAACTCAGTTTACGACCTTCCACATCCAATTCAAGAACAATTACATCGATTTTATCTCCTAGGGTTAAAACCTCAGAAGGGTGTTTTACTTTCTTAGTCCAAGATAGGTCAGAAATATAAACCAAACCATCAATACCTTCTTCCAGTTCTATAAAGACTCCAAAGTTGGTAAAATTTCTTACCAGTCCAGAATGCTTAGACCCGATTGGGTATTTTGATGTAATATCTGTCCATGGGTCTGGTGTAATCTGCTTGATCCCGAGTGACATTTTTCTAGACTCACGATCCAAGGTTAAAATTATAGCTTCAACCTCATCACCTACATTGACAAAATCTTGAGCAGATCTTAAGTGTGTTGACCAAGACATTTCAGATACGTGTATCAATCCTTCAACACCCTCTTCAATTTCAACAAAAGCACCGTAATCAGCGATTACAACAACTTTTCCTTTAACCTTGTCTCCTTCTTTAAGAGTCTCTGATAGTTGATCCCATGGGTGAGCACTCAATTGCTTGAGACCCAGTTGAATCCTTGATTTATTGTCGTCAAAGTCGAGTATTACAACATTTAACTTCTGATCCAATTCTAGAATTTCACTTGGGTGATTGATACGGCTCCAAGAGAGGTCGGTAATGTGGATTAATCCATCTACCCCTCCAAGGTCAATAAATACGCCGTAAGAAGTGATGTTTTTAACAGTTCCTTCGAGTACTTGTCCTTTTTCAAGCTGACCAATAATTTCTTTTTTCTGTTCTTCAATATCAGCTTCAATCAATGCTTTGTGAGAAACTACAACGTTTTTAAATTCGTGGTTGATTTTAACCACTTTGAATTCCATTGTTTTGTTAACGTATTGATCGTAATCACGAATTGGTTTAACATCAATTTGAGAACCTGGTAAGAAGGCTTCGATACCGAAAACATCGACTATCATTCCTCCTTTAGTTCTACATTTTACAAATCCACTTACGATTTCTCCATTGTCGTGGGCATTATTTACTCGATCCCAAGCTTTAATGACACGTGCTTTTCTGTGAGATAAAACCAGTTGGCCGGTTCTGTCCTCTCGCATGTCAACAATAACCTCAACCTTATCCCCTACTTTTAAATCAGGGTTGTAACGGAATTCGTTAAGTGAGATTACCCCTTCTGACTTGGCGTTAATGTCAATGATCGCCTCGCGGTCGGTCATGTAAACAACCTCTCCTTCGATGACGTCATCATCTGCGGTATCTACAAAGTTATCTTTTACTAATTTTTCAAATTCATCCAATTGCTTGTCTTCAATAACATCAATTCCTTCTTGATAATTGTACCAGTTAAAGTTGGATAAAAATTCAGCTTGTGCTGCTGCTGTATCTTGAGCAGAAGGCTTGTTGTCGTCTTTTACTGCAATATCTTCAGTTGTATCTGCTACTTGAACTTCAGCTACAGCCTCGGTTGCTTCAAAACTTACTTCTTCTTTTGGAGCTTCTACTTTTTCCTTTTTAGGAGATGCTTTTTTGGTAGCTGTCTTTTTCGCAGCTTCTTTTTTAGGAGCAGCTTTTGTAGCTTTAGCAGTAGTCTCTTTTTTTGCAGTAGTCTTTTTGGGAGCAGCTTTTTTTGCAGTTGCTTTTTTTGCTGCGGGTTTCTTGGTTTCAGCGCTTTCTTCGGCAGCTGATTTTTCGGTTGGTTTTTTGGCCATTTCCGAGGGTTTTGTATTCTGTAAAAGGGAAAACCTTAGTTGCGATTACAGAAGCTGTTATCGTGATTTATCTATTGCTTTTCGGTTTTTCCTACCAACAAAAAGCTTGCAAATATACCTCTAATGGCTTGATAAACAAATATTTTATCTGTTTTTTATCAATGCTCAATTGATCCGTTTTTGTACCTGTGCGTACAATAGTTCAAACACCTCATTTATAGTGAGGTCGCTTACGTCAATCTCAACAGCATCCTCAGCCTTTATCAAAGGAGCAAATGCCCTGTTAGTATCCTGATTATCACGATCTTTAACACTTGAAAGCACCTCGTCGTAGGATTCTTGAAGACCGGCTTGCAATTGTTCTTGGTGTCTTCGTTTAGCACGGACTTCTGGAGTTGCTGTCAAAAAAAACTTACATTCTGCTAGTGGAAAAACTACAGTTCCAATATCTCGGCCGTCCATGACGATGCCTTTATCGGCACCGAGTGCTTTCTGCTGTTTGCTTAAAAAAGATCGTACAGCTTCTTGAGCGGCAACCTTACTTACGTATTCATTAATTTTTGGATCACGAATGGCCTGACTTACATTAACTCCATTTAAAAAAGTCTGTTGTTTGCCCGCACTACCTTCAAAATGAATTTTGATCTGATCCAGTGACCGACACAATAATTTTAGATCTACACTTCCTTTGGGTTCCTGCTCTAGTGCAAAGAAAGTGACAGCTCGATACATCGCACCTGTATCCACATAGGTGTAATCTAAGGCTTTTGCAAGACGTTTTGCCTGAGTGCTTTTGCCTGTTGCAGCAAAACCGTCTATCGCAATGATCAGTTTATTCATAGCTTAAAAATAGCATTTAATTTCTAGGATGAGATTAAACGCTTGGCGTTGACTACCTTTTGGGTGGTTACAGCTATGGATATGACCTCATGCATTTCAGATACATAATAAAATTTCAACCCTTTGAGATATCTGGCATTGATCTCTTCAATGTCTTTTTTATTTTCCTTACACAAGATGATTTCTTTGATTTTAGAACGTTTAGCAACAAGTATTTTTTCTTTAATTCCTCCCACAGGGAGCACTTTGCCTCTTAAGGTAATTTCACCTGTCATTGCTAAATTTTTCTTTACCCTTTTTTGTGTAAAGAGAGAAACTAAAGAAGTCAACATGGTTATTCCTGCACTAGGTCCATCTTTAGGGGTAGCTCCTTCAGGTACGTGTATATGAATATTATATTCGTCAAATTTGAATTCTGAAAGACCCATAAGATCAGCATTTGCCTTAATGTATTCCATGGCAATGGTTGCCGATTCTTTCATGATTTTACCCAAATTACCAGTTATACTTAAGCTTCCCTTTCCTTTGGAGATTGCCGACTCGATAAAAAGGATATCACCCCCAACGGATGTCCATGCCAAACCAGTGACCACACCAGCTACATGGTTGTTTTCATAGAGATCTCTATGAATCTTTACTGGACCAAGTATCTCGGTCAAATCCTCAATAGCTGGGGAACTGTTGTAATCCTCCTCCATCGCTAGAGATTTGGCTGCAAAACGCACTGCTTTTGCCACTTGTTTTTCTAAACCTCTGACCCCAGATTCTCGGGTATATCCCTCAACTATTTTTTCTAAAACAGCTTTCTTTAAATTTAATTGAGTTTTTTTCATCCCGTGCTCCTTTAACTGTTTTGGTAATAAAAACTTTTGGCCAATAGCAGACTTCTCTTCTATGGTATAACCGCTAACGGAAATCATTTCCATGCGATCTCTCAATGCTCTATGTACAGGAGCTAAGCTATTAGCTGTTGCAATAAACATAACTTTTGATAGGTCATAGCCCATTTCAAGGAAATTATCATAAAAGCTAGTGTTTTGTTCAGGGTCTAAGACTTCCAATAAGGCCGCAGCAGGATCACCTTGAGCTCCAGTAGCCAACTTATCGATTTCATCTAGTACAAATACAGGATTTGAAGTTCCCGCTTTTTTCAAACTTTGAATAATACGTCCTGGTAACGCACCGATATAAGTTTTACGATGCCCTCTAATCTCCGCTTCATCACGCATACCTCCTAAAGAGATACGAACATACTCACGCCCCAGGGCTTCGGCTATTGACTTTCCTAATGAAGTTTTCCCCACTCCTGGAGGACCGTGTAAGCACAAAATCGGGGATTTCATGTCGTTTCGCAACTTTAAAACAGCAAGGTATTCTATCACTCGCTTTTTTACTTCTTCCAATCCAAAATGATCGCGATCTAAAATTCTTTGGGCGCGTTTTAAATCAAAATTATCCTTGGAATAGGTTTCCCAAGGAAGGTCAAGTACCAAATCCAAATAATTGCGCTGAACAGAATACTCCGCTACTTGAGGATTCATGCGTTGCAATTTCATCAACTCTTTATCAAAATGCTGTGCAACCTCCTCAGTCCATTGCTTTTCTTTGGCTCGTGCACGCATTTCTTCAACCTCTTCTTCATATGAAACACCTCCCAACTCCTCTTGTATGGTCTTCATTTGTTGATGGAGATAGTATTCGCGCTGTTGAGTATCCATTTCAGAGCGGACACGAGATTGAATATCATTTTTTAAAGCCAACTTCTGATATTCTTCATTCATGTGCTTCAAACAAGTTAAAGCACGTTGATGCAAGCTTACTTCAGTTAATATTTTTTGCTTTTCATTGACCGAAACATTCATATTAGAAGCCACAAAATTGATCAAAAAAGAAGGTGTTTGTATGTTCTTAATTGCAAAAGCTGCTTCAGTCGGAATGTTTGGATTTTCTTGTATAATTTGCAAAGCCAAATCTTTGATCGAATCAATGATAGTCAAGAATTCTTTATCATTTTTGAGGGGAAGCTCATCTTGAACAGGATCAATTTCAGCCTTGAGGTAAGGTTGCTCTTCGATTATTGATTGGATCTTAAAGCGCTTTTTCCCCTGAATAATAATGGTTGTATTCCCGTCTGGCATTTTTAAAACCCGTAAAATTTGCGCTACTGTTCCCATCTGATGGATGTCTTGTGCGCCTGGGTTTTCTACATCTTCATTACGTTGAGCCACTACCCCGATTATCTTATCGGCTTTATTTGCGTCTTTGATCAACTTAATCGATTTGTCACGCCCTGCCGTAATTGGGATTACTACTCCTGGAAAAAGTACTGTGTTTCTAAGAGGAAGTATAGGTACTGCATTGGGAAGGGCTTCATTTTCTAAAGCCTCTTCATCTTCTGTGGTCATTAAGGGAATTAAATCCGCATCAGATTCTATATCTTGCAGTGACAAGTTGTCAATTGTGTTGAAAAGAGATCGCGCCATATTGCTTTTTTAGGTCATCTTGTCATTTTTTAAACAATAAAAGCTGGCGTATAAAGCTCGAACAACTTTTAAAACGTTTTAAAATAACTTCACTTTAATAGGGACAATAGTTATGCCACAAAAAAGTAAATTAAGTGTAACAATTTAAAAGTTTCAGCCTCATATAAATGAAGACGTCCTCAATTGAAATATAAAGAATTACATATTGATGCCTTAATTAAGGCTTGCAAAAAGAACGATCAAAACGCTCAAATGGAATTGTACCAACGTTATCATCAACCCCTTTATCAAGCGGCTTATAGTATCTTAAAAAATCGCGATGATGCTCAAGACGCCATGCAAGAAGGAATGATCAAAGCTTTTGAAAAGTTAGATCAATTTCAAGGCGAGGGAAATTTTGGAGGATGGCTTCGGAAAATTGTTGTCAGAAAAAGCATTGCCTACTACCACTACAATAAGCGTATGCTAGGCGATATTTATCTTGAAAATAAAGAGGAATTGAGTGTAGACCCAGAGGAAGACAACAGCAGTTTTCCTTCTTTTAAACCGGAACAATTGGATCATGCACTTGCACAATTAAACGAAAGATACAGTCTAATTTTAAAATTGTACTATCTGGAAGGATATACCCATGAAGAACTCAGTGAACTCCTTGATTGGAGTTATAACAATTGTAGAACGACGCTTTCAAGAGCAAAAACACAACTAAAAAAATACTCAATGAAGGAGCAAGAGCTTAAAAAACAGTTTCAGCTGTGGGAGCAAAAGCAACAAGCCCCTCCCCTTAAATCAGATCATGCTACTGAATTTTTATTGCGATTAAACAAGCAAAAACAAAAGACAGGCCGAAAAAGAATAATACAATGGGCTGCAATCGCCTTGGTTTGTATCGGTCTTGGTGGGGCCTTTCAATTTGCTCAGCAAGATGTGCCTAACGAAGTGGTACAATTTCAAAAGGCAGAGTTTTATTTAATGCAAATGATTGACGAGCAAATGAACGCCTTTGAAAACCTCAACTCTCCTGAAACTCAAGAGGCTTTAGAACGCAGTAAAAATCAACTCCAACTCATTCAAGCCGATTACTATCGATTGTATCAAGAGTGGGAGGCTCATCCTAGTCAACCTCAACTTATACAAGCTTTAATAGCAAACCTCAATACGCAAATCAACCTGCTTACAGAAATCAATACTACCCTCAAAACAATAAACGAAACAAATTATGAAAACCTTAAAATTTAAATTCCTCGGACTCCTTTTCCTCGGGACTAGCCTTTTATCCTTTGCTGCTCAAAGTAACAGCAAGGAAATTCACAGAGAAATTATAGTGAATCCAGATGTTTTAGTTGAAATCAAAAACCAATTTGGAGACCTCAATATTAGTAGTTGGGATGAGAACAAAGTGGTTATAGATGTTGTCATCACAGTCAAAGGCTCTAATCAAAAACGCGTGGATGAAAAACTCGATGAAATCGATGTAGTTTTTAATTTATCCTCTGATTTGGTCAGTGCTCGAACTCAGATTGATGAAGGTTGGGGTTATTTTTGGTTTAACAGTTCTAAACTTCGTTATGAAATTGATTATACAGTCAAGCTTCCGAGAAGCAGTGCCGTTGACTTAGAAAATGATTACGGTAGCATCCTTTTGAATGAATTGGACGGAAGCGCTAAAATCAATTGTGACTATGGCAAACTTTTAATCGGTGACCTTCATCACGAAAACAACTCCCTTTCCTTTGACTATACCACAAATTCAACTATTGATTTTATCAAAGGCGGTGAAATCCGGGCAGATTATTCTGGATTTGAAGTGATGGAAGCAGGAACCATTTCGCTTCAAGCAGATTATACCAACTCAAAATTCAATACGATTGAACGCCTTGAGTTTAAAAACGATTACGGTAAACTAAATATTGATCGTATTAACCATCTCAATGGAAGAGGTGATTTTTTGACTTTACAATTGAGCACGCTTTATAAAAAGTTGGATCTCAACCAAGAATTTGGTTCCATTCGTGTCGATCACATCAATCCTTCGGCTGAAATGATTATGGTCGATTCTGAATACACAGGCGTCACTCTTGGAATTGACTCTGAGTGGGATTTTACTTATAAAATCAATCTTGAATTTGCAAGTCTTAAAAGTTCTCTCCCTCTTCAACATTTAATCCAACGCGAAGAGAGTACAGAAAAAACCTACAAAGGCTATTCGAAAAATGAGAATAGTAGCAACAGTATCCTTATCAAATCCGAGTTCGGTACTGTTAAACTTAAAAATGCAAACTTTTAATCAACCCTTTAATACTTATCTTATGAAAACTACAACCCTTTTTAGTGCACTCCTTTTTGCCTCAACCATTCTTTTTGCACAAACTCAGACACGCAATATAGACGCATTTGACGGTGTAAATGTTGCTGGACATTACGATGTTACTTTAGTACAAGGATCGGAAGGATCCATTACGCTCAGTGGATTCCGAAGATTTGGATAGAATTGAGACCTATGTAAAAAAAGGAGAACTCATCATCAAACAAAAAAAATCATCTTGGTTTGACAGTTGGAACTCTGGAAAAGTAAAAATTAGTATTCCAGTAGAAGATATTGATCAAGTTGTATTGAGCGGTTCGGGAAGCATTCGTGCGAACCACAAATTAAGCGCTGATGAATTTGATATCGTCCTTTCGGGTTCAGGTGAAATCGTACTGAATATTGAAACTAAGAATCTAGGCGGAGTCCTCACAGGATCAGGAGATATTGAGCTCAGAGGAAAAACTACTGCAGCATCTTTCCGATTGACAGGTTCAGGCGACATTAAAGCCTCAACATTTGAGTCAGTTGAAGCGCAAGCTAATATTACAGGATCGGGAGATATTGAAATGCACAGTAGCAGTAAAGTCAGTGCGAATATAACTGGCTCTGGGGATATCGTCTGTTACGGAAATCCTCAAATACAACAGATTAAAACTACCGGTTCTGGAGATGTTAGGGTGGCCAACTAAGAACGCTTAAAAGGGATGCGCAATAGCATAATTCCTCCCAAAATAAAAAATACAATAAAGAATAATATGCTGTTTCGCATACTCCCTGAGATATGGTCAATCAGTCCAAAACAGACCATTCCGATGACAATACCGATTTTTTCAGTTACATCGTAAAAACTAAAAAATGAAGTTGTGTCTCGGGTCTCGGGCAAGAGCTTAGAATAGGTCGATCGAGAAAGGGATTGCATTCCTCCCATAACCATTCCTACAAAACCAGCAACTATATAAAATTGCATTGGGGTTCTAGTGTAATAAGCTACGACGCAAAGTACCGCCCAGATTCCATTAATCGCAATCAAAACAGGGATATTCCCGAAACGTTCTGAAGCTCTTGCAGTAAGTATGGCTCCAAAAATCGCTACAATTTGAATTAGCAATATACTGACAATCAGTCCAATTGTCTTTTCACTTGAACTTGCCCATGCAATTTCTTCCTCACCGTAATAGGCTGCAACCAATAAAACCGTCTGCAATGCCATACTGTAAAGAAAAAATGCGGGTAAAAATCGTTTTAATCCAAGATGGTGATCCAACTGCTTCCAAACGAGTTTGAGTTCTTTAAACCCATTCCAAAAAATATCCTTTGTGACTTTAACTTCGTGATTTCCCTTGGGTAAATAGTAAAAAGAATACTGGCTAAACAAAGACCACCAAATACCCACAGAAACAAAAGAATACCTCATGGCCTTCATGGAGGCTTCTTCAGGAGCCCCTGAAATACCGAACCAATCGGGCTGCATTACCATAGCCAAATTGACCAACAATAAGAGTACGCTTCCGATATATCCCATAGAAAACCCTCGAGCACTAGCGCGATCTTGTTGCTCAGGATAAGCGATATCTGGAAGATAGGAGTTGTAGAAAACCAAACTAGCCCATATACCAATCATTGCTAGAAAATAAAAGAAGAGACCGATGTAGATCGTATCCAATTCAAAAAAATACAAGCCTATACAGGAAATGGAACCCATATAAACAAAGATTTTCATAAATCGCTTTTTGTTGCCAATATAATCTGCTATACCTGAAAGTAAGGGTGAAATAAAAGCCACAATAACAAAAGCAAAGGCTGTTACAAAACTTATTACGGCGGTATTTTTAATGTCGTAACCAAAAAAAGAGATGGTATTGACCTCAACAAATAAAGCCCCAAAGTAAATGGGAAAGATGGCCGAAGAAATCACCAATGCATACACCGAGTTTGCCCAATCGTAAAATGCCCAAGCGTTAATTAATTTTTTACTACCCTTTTCAAGAGGAACTTTAGGTGATAACATTCATTCAATTTAGTCCTTCAATGTAGCAAAATCAAAACGATAATTTGATTCATTTCCCATTGATTTCTTGTGCTCGTTCTTTAGCCAGGGGTATCCATTTGGTTAAATCATTGATTCTTCGTTTGTTGGAAGGATGAGTACTTAAAATTTCAGGTGGGGCTTTTCCGCCTGAAGCTGCTTTCATTCGTTCCCATAGTTTGGGAGCTTCTTCAGGATTAAAACCTGCAATTGCCATCAACTCCAAGCCTATTTGATCGGCTTCTTTTTCAAGCTTTCTACTAAATGGTAAAACGGCTCCAACTGTACTTCCTAATCCGTAAGCAGTCAAAATTGCCTTGCGTTTTTTCTCTGACTGATTTTCTGTGGATTTTATAGCAATAATATTTAAACCCTGTTGGGCTAAACTAATCGTCATCCTTTGACACCCGTGATCCAAAAGAGCATGAGCCACTTCATGACCCATAATGGTAGCCAAGCCATCTTCATTTGCTGCTACGGGAAGTATGCCTGTATAAAATACGATCTTTCCTCCTGGCATACACCAAGCATTTCTTTGAGGATCTTGAACCAAGTTATACTCCCAAACGTAATCCTTTAAATAGTCTGGAGCTCCTTTAAACTCATAGTACTTTTGTGCTGCCCTTGCTATTCGCTCACCGATCGAAACAATTTGCCTGCTTTCTTTGGTATTCTCAACTACTTTATGTTCATCTAAAAACTGTTCGTATTGACTTAAAGCCATGGGGAATAACTGCTTGTTTGAAAAAGCATTAAATGTTTTTTTACCTGTAAGCTGATTGACTTTACAACTGCTGAGGAATAAGATTAAGAGAAGAATGTTAAGATTTTTCATAAGAATGGGGTTGCTGGTAAAAATACAAAATCGTTCTATAAAAAATGTTAAATAATGCAGCTGCAAGTTTGAAATTTTAACTGCTGCAAAACTTTGGTTAGCTTTGAATAAAAATTTGGAAATGAAAATATACACCCCTTTGATCCTATTGCTACTCTTGATTGGCTGCAAGGGAAATTCGCAAGAGACAAAACAAAAAGAAAATAAAACTTATCCAGTCCAAAAAACAGATGCACAATGGAAGGCTGAGTTACCAGAAATGGCCTATTATGTTTTACGCAAGGCAGGAACTGAGCGCGCCTTTAGCGGTCCTCTCAACAATAACAAAGAAGCCGGAACCTATGTCTGTGCAGGCTGCCAAACTCCTCTGTATCAATCCAAGTACAAATACGATTCCAAAAGCGGATGGCCTTCTTTTGATCGAGGGATCGATTCCAATTTGGAGTATGATGTCGATTATAAAATTGGCTATCCACGTACCGAGCTGAAGTGTAGCAAATGTGGAGGTCACCTTGGTCATGCTTTTAACGATGGCCCAAGAGAAACAACGGGTATGCGACATTGTATTAATTCGGCAGCTTTAAACTTTATACCCGCAGATGAAAACCCCTAAGACCTATCCCATAGAAAAAACAGAAGAGGAGTGGAAAGCAAGTCTGGATGCTGAATCTTATCGTATTTTAAGAGAAAAGGGAACCGAATACCCATTTACTGGTGAATACAACAATCATTTTGATGAAGGAACCTACGTGTGTAAAGGATGTGGAGCACCTTTGTACGATTCCTCCAGTAAATTTGACAGCAGTTGCGGTTGGCCTAGCTATGATGCTGCTTTAGGAGGTGCACTTGAATTTATTAAGGATACCACCCACGGTATGGTACGAACGGAGATTGTTTGTGCGAATTGTGGTGGACACCAAGGGCATGTATTTCAAGATGGACCAACACCAACTGGTGAACGCTACTGTGTAAATTCAGCCAGTGTACATTTTCAGCCCAAGGAAAAATAAAATATTAAAAAATTGCCCTCAGTTTTGTAACTTTACACAGAATTTAAACAGCTTTTCATGACTGCATATGACATCATAGTTTTAGGAAGTGGACCAGGAGGATACGTCACTGCGATTCGTGCTTCACAATTGGGTTTTAAAACCGCCATCGTTGAAAAAGAAAGCCTTGGGGGCGTCTGCCTCAATTGGGGCTGTATCCCGACAAAAGCGCTTATAAAATCAGCACAAGTTTTTGAATACTTAAAGCATGCTGAAGATTACGGTCTTACAGTAAAAGAATACGATAAGGACTTTGATGCAGTGGTCAACAGAAGTAGAAATGTCGCTGCTGGCATGAGCAAAGGCGTTCAATTTTTGATGAAAAAGAACAAGATTGATGTAATCGAAGGGCACGGTAAAATACTCGCTGGTAAAAAGGTCGCTGTAACTCAAGGAAAGAAAACCGAAGAGTATCAAGCTCAGCATATCATTATTGCCACTGGAGCTCGTTCCCGTGAACTCCCCAGCCTACCTCAAGATGGAAAAAAAGTTATTGGATACAGAAAAGCAATGACGCTTCCAAAGCAACCAAAAAAATTAATTGTAGTCGGCTCTGGTGCCATTGGTATCGAGTTTGCATATTTCTACAACGCCATGGGTACAGAAGTAACCGTAGTGGAGTATTTAGACCGTATTGTCCCCGTAGAAGATGAAGAAATTTCAAAACAACTGGAACGCTCTTTTAAAAAGAGTGGTATCAACATCATGACAGGGGCTGAAGTAACTTCAGTAGATACCAAAGGGAAAGGGGTAAAAGCCACAGTCAAGACTTCCAAAGGAGAAGAAGTGCTTTCCGCTGATATTGTACTTTCTGCAGTTGGTATTAAAACCAACATTGAAAACATTGGGTTGGAAGATGTTGGTATCGCTGTTGATCGAGATAAAATTTTAGTAAATGATTTTTACCAAACTAACCTCCCGGGTTACTATGCTATTGGAGACGTAACTCAAGGACAAGCTTTAGCCCATGTCGCTTCAGCAGAGGGTATTCTCTGTGTAGAAAAAATTGCAGGTCAGCATGTTGAGCCTCTAGACTATGGAAACGTACCAGGCTGTACTTACTGTTCGCCTGAAATCGCTTCTGTGGGGCTAACCGAAGCCCAAGCAAAAGAAAAAGGCTTTGATATCAAGGTTGGGAAATTCCCTTTTTCAGCCTCAGGTAAAGCCCAAGCAGGCGGAACCTCAGAAGGATTTGTAAAAGTTATTTTCGATGCCAAATACGGCGAATGGTTAGGCTGCCACATGATAGGCGCCGGAGTAACCGATATGATAGCCGAAGCAGTTTTAGGTCGAAAACTAGAAACTACTGGACATGAAGTCTTAAAAGCTGTTCACCCTCACCCCACCATGAGTGAGGCGGTGATGGAAGCCGTAGCAGACGCCTATGACGAGGTTATTCACCTGTAAAGGACATCTTTAAATACACCTATTAAACCGTATAACTAGTTGTACGGTTTTTTTTATATTTATAAGATACATCTAATGATTTTAAATAATGCATCATTCAATTTTAGATCAGTAATATTCTTTAAATCAATCCCAGATTGATTTTTATAAAAAGAATGCCTTTATCAAACTTAAAGAGGTATTGGATGGCGATACCATTGCGTATTACAATCGAGTAATTTCAACCAAGGTCGATGAATTGAATCAACAGTCTATCCCATTAGAAAAAAGAGACACCTACGGAAAAGCATTTTTACAGTTATTCAATCTCTGGCGAGAAGATCCCCAAATTCAAACTTTAATTTTCAGTAAGCGTTTGGCGCAATTGGTTGCAGATTTGATGGAAGTTGAAGGTGTCCGTTTATATCACGACCAAGCCTTGTTTAAAGAAGCTGGGGGTGGTATAACTCCATGGCATGCTGATCAATACTATTGGCCTTTAGCAACCTCTAAAACCATAACCGCCTGGATACCCCTTCAAGCTACACCCCTAGAAATGGGTCCTTTAGAATTTAGTGCGGGCAGTCAGCAGGTATTGACAGGAAGAGAACTCTCCATTAGTGATACTAGTGAAAACGTCATTGAAAAAAACTTGAGGGTCAATGACTTCCCTCACATCATCGAGGCCTTCGATTTGGGTGAAGTGAGCTTTCATTCAGGTTGGATATTCCACCGAGCAGGTGCGAATACAACTCAAGAAATGCGGAAAGTAATGACCGTAATCTATATGGATAAGGACATTACACTCAAAGCCCCAGAAAATGAAGGCCAACAAAACGATTGGGAAACTTGGTGCCCGGGTGTGCCTATGGGGAGTGTGGTAAACTCACCGATCAATCCTGTTTTGTATGAACACTAGCTCTTAATATCAATACCATATTCTTATGATAACAGATTATTTAACAACTGCTAAAAGGGACTTTCAATACTACAAGACTTTGGGTGAAAAAACATTTTCTCAATTGGAAGAAAAAGATTGCTTTTGGCAATTTGATAGTGAATCGAACTCCATAGCGATTATAGTCAATCACCTTTACGGTAATATGAAATCTATATGGACTGATTTTTTAAGCTCAGATGGAGAAAAACAATGGCGAAAACGAGATTTAGAATTTAAAAATCAACTAAAAACTAAGGCGGAAGTTCTGAATCGATGGGAGCAAGGTTGGGATTGTGTTTTTAAGTCATTAGATTCGATCAATGAAGATAATTTTAATACCAAAATATATATAAGGAGCCAAGAACACTCAGTCATCCAAGCAATCAATCGACAGCTTACTCATTATGCGTATCATGTTGGACAAGTAGTGTATATTGGACGATTGATTAAACGAAGTAAATGGAAATACCTAAGCATACCTAAAGGCAAGTCAGACGACTTTAATCAAGAAAAGTTTTCGAGAGGTAAACACCAAGGTCAATTTACAGATGATTTACAGTAAAATCAAAAATTAGTAATATAACGTATTCTTGTTTAAAAACACAATCCCGTTCCCATGTCAAATAAAAAAGAAGACTTAGACACCTATTTGGACAACCACTACATTCACCGCAGTAATTGGTTACGAGCAGCCGTACTTGGTGCCAATGACCGTATCTTGTCCACTGCCAGTATTGCTATTGGGGTTGCTGCAGCCAGTGATACCCGTGAACCCTTGATCTTGGCAACCTTAGCTGGTTTGGTAGCTGGAGCCCTTTCTATGGCCGCTGGGGAGTTCGTTTCCGTAAGCTCCCAGACGGATATAGAACAGGCAGATATCGAACGTGAAAAACAAGAATTGAAGGAAATGCCTGAACTGGAACTGGAACGTCTGGCAGCGATTTATGAAAATCGAGGATTAAAAAAAGAAACTGCTCTAACCGTTGCTAAGGAACTGACAGAACACGATGTTTTAGGTGCCCATATTCGTGATGAATTGGGGATTAACGAAATCAGCCAGGCCAACCCACTTCAGGCTGTCTTGGCGTCGGGTGCAGCCTTTACTGTCGGTGGCGCACTCCCTTTTTTAGTAACGATCTTTTTCCCTTTGGACACTGTGGAGTATTATGTCTATGGAATTACCACAATTTCGCTCATCTTATTAGGTGCTATCTCTGCCAAAACTGGAGTTTCAAGTATAACAAAGGCTGTCATACGTATTACTTTTTGGGGTACTGCAGCGATGGGACTCACTGCTCTAGTGGGTTATTTATTCAATGTCAGTATCGGTTGATCCAGCAATGAGTCCATTGACTCATTTATTGTATTTTAGAGGAAACTAAACTTATGAATCTAGCAACGCTTGAAAGTAAAGAACTCATGCCAGGTTATCACGGTAAAATGGTTCATGGAAAACAACTGACTTGGGCCTTTTGGACTGTAGAAGAAGGAGCAGAAGTGCCTGAACACCACCATCCACACGAACAAATGATGCACGTAGTAGAAGGTCAGTTTGAATTTACACTCAACGGTCAAACACAAGTATATACAGATGGGGCAATAGTACCTATCCCCTCCAATATTCCCCATTCCGGAAAAGCATTGACTGCTTGTAAATTAATGGATGTGTTTAGTCCTGTACGTGAAGAATACCGATAAATTATGGAAATCAGTTTAAAAGGAAAAAATGCCTTAGTAGGAGGAAGTAGCAAGGGAATTGGACGTGCCATAGCTGAGCGTTTGGCCGCTTCGGGTGCCAACCTAACCCTGATGGCTCGAAGTGAAGAAGTATTGAAAGAGATCGTCGAAAAATTAGACCGCAGTCTCGGTCAACAACATCATTATTTAGTAGTTGACTTTTCCGATTTTCCAGCTTTTGCCGCACAAATGGAAAGTTATTTTAAAGAGCATAGCGTAGATATTTTAATCAACAACACCCAAGGACCTGCTGCTGGAGGAGCCCTAGACAAAACAATAGGAGATTATCAAACAGCCTTTGATTTACTTTTTAAATGTGCAGTTCATACAACCGGTCTTGCCCTACCCCATATGCAAAAACAACAATGGGGGCGGATTGTAAATGTAGCCTCTATCTCAGTTAAAGTGCCTTTAAATTATTTAGCTTTATCCAATAGCCTAAGGGCTGCATTAGTAAGCTGGGCCAAAAGTCTGGCTATAGATATTGCCAAAGACAATATCACGATCAACAATACGCTAACTGGATACTTTGATACAGAACGTATCGCCCAACTCAACGCTCAAAAAGCACAAAAAATGGGGATACCAGTATCAGAAGTCCGTGCTGCTATGGAAGCTGCTGTTCCCATAAATCGCATCGGAAAACCAGAAGAATACGCCAATGCCGTTTGCTTTCTCGTATCTGAGCAAGCCAGCTATATCACTGGAACCAATATCCCCATAGATGGTGGTTTACTCAAATCCTTATAGCAATCGCAAAAACCTACAATGACTCCCAAAATCACTAGCCTAGCCTCCTATATCAATCAGCTCCCTACTGAACGTAAAAAGGTGATCTCTAAATTGCGTAAAACTATTTTAGAGCACTTGCCCAATGGTTTTGAAGAAACACTAAGCTATGGAATGATTGGCTATGTAGTTCCGCATAAAATTTATCCAGAAGGCTACCATTGCAATCCCGAACTACCCTTGCCCTTTATCAATTTGGCGTCTCAAAAAAATTATATTTCACTCTACCATATGGGATTATACGCAGATCAAAAACTCTTAAATTGGTTTATAGCTGAATATGAAATGTCAGGTGCTGGTAAACTGGATATGGGGAAGAGTTGTATCCGCTTTAAGGATACTGTTGACATACCCTATCCCTTAATTGGTAAACTTTGCAGTAAAATGTCAGCTGAAAATTGGATCAAACTTTACGAAAAGTCTAGAAAACGTTAATTAGAAAAACTATATTGTAAAAAAAATAACGGTATGCTAAAAACAGTTTCTTTAAGTCTTTTGGTCCTCTTTTGCGCCTTTTCAACAGTAGTTTTCAGTCAAGACAAAAAGCCCTTGGATTCAATTATTTCCAAGTATGAAGTAGATAAAGGGCTTTTAACCACGTACCTCAAGGGTGACAAATTATACCTGGAGCTTCAAGACAGCTTATTGGGTAAAGATTTGCTTATGGTTACTCGATATGTCCAATTGCCAGCTAATTTTAATGCCTATACCAATGCAGGATCCAAATCCAGTCAGTTAATGGTTCGCTTTTCTAAGCGAGGAGATAGAATTTTACTGACCCAACATTCTTATGTCAATAGGGCTGAATCAGCTGATCCAATTAGTCTGAGTGTAGAGCAGAATAACTTTCCTCCCATACTAGGAGCCTTTGATATTGAAAATGAAGAGACCGATCGTTATCTGATACAAGTGAGTGACTATTTTAACTCTGATGGTCCTGGATTCAACATTATACGAAAGAGTCTTAAAAAGGAATACGGTCTGGGGGGTGCTGATCGCAAGCGCAGTTTTATCGATACAGTAAATAGCTTTCCTGAAAACACTGAAATTAGACATACTTTGACCTACAGTGCATCCAGTCCACCAAGAGGTAATCGTGCAGGTACGCTTAGTTTTCAAATCAATCATTCTATTATTGCACTGCCCTCAGAACCTATGCAGGTTCGCTATGAGGATCCTCGTGTAGGATGGTTTACCCTAAGACAATACAATTACAGCTCAGAAGCCTTAAAGTCAGATGAATTTCATTTAATTCGTCGATGGCGTTTGGTTCCTTCCGATATGGAGGCTTATAAAAATGGGGAATTGGTGGAGCCAATAAAACCTATTGTATACTACCTTGACCCAGCTACACCATTAAAGTGGAGGCCCTATTTTAAAAAAGGTATTGAAGATTGGAATACTGCTTTTGAAAAAGCGGGGTTTAAAAATGCAATTATTGCTAAAGACCCTCCAACTAAAGAGGAAGATCCAGACTTTAGCCCGGAAGACAGCCGCTACTCTACTGTACGTTATGTGGCTTCAACTACGCGCAATGCAACTGGTCCCAGCGTATCGGATCCGCGGACAGGTGAAATTATTGAAAGTGATATCATCTGGTACCACAACCACCTACGATCATATAGAAACCGTTATTTACTTGAAACTGGTGCTGCCAACCCCAAAGCGAGAACCCTTAATACAGCTGAGTCTGAAATAGGCGAAATGATGCGACGTGTCATTTCCCATGAAATAGGACATGCATTGGGTTTACCTCACAATATGAAAGCCAGCTCAGCTTACCCGGTCGATTCGCTTCGCTCAGGAACTTTTACTCAAAAAATGGGAATTGCTACCACCATAATGGATTATGCGCGCTATAATTATATCGCCCAACCTGGAGATAAAAACATCCGCTTTGTACGCCAATTGGGACCGTACGACGATTATGCAATCGAATGGGGCTATCGATATTTTCCAGGGGAAACTTCGGAAACTGAAAAAGTTTCCTTAAGGCAAATGGTAGATGATAAAAGTATGAATCCCATTTATATGTTTGGCTATAACCGTTACGATCCAAACACTCAAACAGAAAATATTGGGGACGACCCTGTCAAAGCGAGCAACTACGGTTTAAAGAATCTAAAAGTCGTAGCCCAAAATCTTGAGTCATGGACTACAGCCGAGGGGCAGTCTTATGAAGATTTGCAGGAGCTCTACAAAGAGCTGATCAGCGTGTATCGCAGGTATGTATATCACGTCATCAAAATAGTTGGAGGGGTTAATGAAACCCTTATGAACAAAGGACAAGATAATATCCCTTACCAAAATGTTTCTGCTGACGCACAATACAGGGCATTGGCATTTTTAGACCGCAACTTATGGGCTACACAAAACTGGATCCTCGAAAAGGATTTACTTTCCAAAATTGAGGATTACAATGCTTTTAAAATTGCTCAAGGGCTTCAACGGGCTGCATTAAATAGAATATTGAGTAGTACACAACTCAATCGCATGCTTTCCAATCAAACGGTCTTGGTTGGAAAGGGACTTAGTCCTGATGAACTGCTTTCTTATTTATATGAGAGTTTATTTAAACGCCAAAAGTTGTTAGACGACTCCCTTATGGCCCTCCAGGCACACTTTACCTCTCACCTACTCGAGCTTTCAGAAGACGATAAATTAAATCCAAGGGTAAAGGCCACAGTACTTGCAAGTTTGGAGAAGGTCCAAAAAAGTGCAAAAAAGGGTCGCAACAACAAAAACAGTATTTATCGAAATCATTTTAAAGCCCTCTTTAAACAACTGGAATAAAACCATAATTTTTTTAAAAAATAGCCCCTCACTGCAACCTTTTCTCAAAAGGATGCGCCTTACCATTAGAACCTACAACTATTGTGAAGATTCGAGCTTTATACCCCCAGAAGCGGAACTCATCAAAAAGGTAAAGGCAGGATTAAATGTTTTTAACGAACAACGGTTTAAAGGTCCCTTTGAGAGTGGTGAAATTGTTCAAGAAGTCAACTTTAACGACTTCAACTATGGAATCAGATTTCGTCATTGCATAATGTGTCTTTAGGAATTCGATTTGGGATCAATTAAAAATTAAAAAACGGCCTGAATTACCTCAAACGCTGCTTCCGCCATCCGGTTACCTTTTTCATCAAGTAATGGATTGATTTCACAAACCTCTAATGCCAAGAGCTTACCACTGGCTTGAATACCTTGTACAAGCTGAATTACTTCAAGAGGATCAAATCCTTTGGAAACAGGTGTTCCCGTACCGCGAGAAATCAAATCACAATCTAGCGCATCCACATCGAAAGTAACGTAAATTAGATCCACCTCAGCCAAACGCTCCAAGGTTTCAGCCATACAAGTTTTAAAACTGCGCTGGCGAAGCTCATGGACTGGATAGTTTCTGATTTGCAATTTTTCCATGATGGCTGCTTCTTCATTTTCATAATCACGTAGTCCGAAATACGTCAGGTGTTCAGGCTTTATTATAGGTGTTATTCCTCCCATATTCTTGAGTGTTTCCCAGTCGTCAAGTGCTTGCTGTTCGACCTTATTTCGCTTGAACTCCATATTGTCATTTCCCAATGCCGCTGCCAAAGGCATTCCGTGGACATTACCAGAAGGTGTACTGTAAGGGGAATGTAAATCTGCATGGGCATCAATCCAAATTGCAGCTAGTGTCTTTTCAGGATGGGCTCTTTTGATCCCTGCTAATGAACCCAAAGCAGAAGAATGATCTCCTGAGAGTATCAATGGAAAAAAACCCTGCTCTAATGTTTCAGCAGTTGCTTCTGTCAATCGCAAGCACTGTTGAGCCACAAAACTTATCCGTTTGGCTGTACTGTTCTGGACTTTGTTATATACCGTTTCATTATGGGTCTTTATATCGCTGTACGGATAACGGTTAAAAAAATCACTAGCTGCATTTATAGCTGCAATTTCCAACGCATCTATACCCATATCTGAACCTCTAGTACCGGCACCAATATCAGATCGATTTTTTAAAACTTTTACGGGTTTCATTGAAGATGAATTTTTGTTAAAATTACAATCAAAAATAAAACTCTTTGACGTTTCCATTTTTTATATTTGGTGAAATTTATATTCTATGTCCTTTTCAAATTTGTATTCATCTGGATTTAAACAACGAAACAGAGATCACTTTGCTTCTATTGTAAGAATAGCCCTTTCAGATGGTGTTATATCCAAAGAAGAAGAAGCCTTTATCAACAGAACGGCCATTAATTTAGAAATTGAAGAACAGGAAGTTGAGACCATAAAAGCCAATTTAGACAACTACCCCATCAACCCTCCATCAACTGAACAAAGACGTTTAGAGAGACTTTACGATCTTGCCCGAATGGTTTTTGCTGATCAAATAGCTGATGAAGCAGAGAAAAAAATTATGAATCGTTTGATCATTGGACTCGGTTTTCCACATGAAGAGGTGGAAGACATCATCAATCAATCTTTTGAACAAATTCAAAAAGGAAGTGATGAAGACGAGTTTGTCGCTTCATTTAAATAAAGTAGTTTGATTTAAGATTCGAGCTTCACCTTCATCACAATTGCCTCTCCAATAAGACCAATGCCTGCATTAAAAGTGGCAAGTGCTCCTGTTCCCCAATAAAACCAATTAAAATCATTTTGAGACTTAAAAATAATTGCCTCTCCCAAAAGAGACAAGCCTAAGCCTAAAAGCAACATTCCTCCAATTGAAAACAGTAACCAGTTTACTTTGGTTTTTTTTCTTTTTGCTAAATCCATATTTGTAAAATTAATAAGGGACAAAATCCGTTAGTGTATATCCAATTTCTTCATCAGCAATCCTTTCGCTAATGTCAAAATAAATGTACGAAGGAAATCCGTATTCATCGTCATACTGAATCTCCTCAACCACTGGATTCAACTTTCGCTGCTCCTCTATATAAAGGAAAAAACCGTCTATTGTACGAAAAGAACTGTCATTTAGTTCTTCAAACGGTACACCTGCAACACTAATTACTTTGTTGTCTCGAACCTGAATACGTTTAGGTTGAGTATAGTCAACTATACAAAAACAACTGATTTGAAGGGTGAAATCGTAATTACTAAAGCCATAGGAAGCCCATTTTTCAGCTTCTGCTCCTAGATTTGAAGATTCATCATCCTTCTCACAGGAAAAGCTTAAACACAAAAAGAAAACTATTGGAAAAATACGGAAGCATTTCAT
Source organism: uncultured Bacteroidota bacterium (assembly GCA_902546725.1). Taxonomy (GTDB): domain Bacteria; phylum Bacteroidota; class Bacteroidia; order Flavobacteriales; family Flavobacteriaceae; genus MS024-2A. The sequence goes on from CACCLB010000010.1 coordinate 43,836, forward strand.
CTTGATAATTTTAATAGATAAGGGCAATTATTATGCCATTTAAAAGAGAATGCTAGGCCTCTAACCTCTTTGACCTAAAGTAAGATACCACTGCCAATACAGCCACAACGACTATAGAATAATACACAAAGTTGGGTGTAATGATTTTATCTCCACTGGCATAAGAATGGAGACCAACCAAATAAAAATTGACACCAAAGTAGGTCATTAAAATACTGGCAAAGGCAACCACGCTCATCAAATTAAAAATCCAAGGACCACGGAGGCCTGGAATCAAACGCATATGTATCACAAAGGCGTAAACCATAATGCTGATTAATGCCCAGGTTTCTTTAGGATCCCATCCCCAATAACGGCCCCAACTTTCATTTGCCCACATACCGCCTAAAAAGTTTCCTATAGTAAGCATGATCAGTCCAACTGTCAGAGCCAGCTCGTTAATGATGGTCAGTTCTTTGATCTGAAGTTTGATTTTCTTTTTATTCTTGGATGAGGCAATAATCATTAATAGCAAGGAAACCCCGCCAATGATCATACCCAACGCAAAAGGACCATAACTTCCCACGATTACAGCTACGTGTATCATCAGCCAATAGCTGTCCAAGACAGGTTGCAAGTTCGCAATGGCTGGATCCATCCAGTTCCAATGTGCTATCATCAGTATCATCCCTGCCACAAAGGCTGTTGAGGCCATAGTAAGTGTTGACTTTCTTCCAAAGACCAACCCGAAGAACTGTGTTGCCCAAGCTACATAAATCATGGATTCGTATGCGTCACTCCAGGGTGCATGGCCCGATATAAACCAACGAGCTGCCAATCCTCCAGTATGGAGAATAAACAACAGAAGTAGGATGATTTTAAATGTTTGTACCAGCCATGAAATTAGTCTGTTTGATTGAAAGATTTGTACAATGAGGATAACAAAAAAGAGGGTGCCAGCATAAATATACCAGCTGTAGAGTTTCTTAAAAATATCGTATTTATTGTAAAGTATTTCTGCCTTTACTTTGTCTTCAGAGGGCAGTACTTCACTCCCAAATTTCTTTTGGAAACCATAAACACTCTCTAATAAATTATCTGCCTGGCTGTAGTCTCCATCTTGTTGTGCCAGTCGCAATGACTGAAAATAGAGCGGTAAGATGTTTTTAACATAAAGTGAATCCTTAGCTTTAAAATTAGCTTCATTCAACTCAGGATAGGAAACCCATTTATTGTTGGGATCATTTGGAACAGGAAAAATACGCATGATTTTTCCTTCTAATGCAGAGTACAATAAATTGACACGTTTATCGACTTCAATAAAATCCTTTTGGAACTGATTGGGTACAGCAGCCCGATAGGCCTCCTCTAATTGAGTCGCTATTTTGTAGTTCCCCTCTGTATCAAAAAATGAAAGCAAAGGAGCATACTTTTCTTTTTTTCCCATGGATGTGAGGCTTCTCAAGCTGTCATTTCCCCTTTTTAAATAAATCATGGGTACATTATACCAAACTGCAGGAGTATTCATGATGGACAATAAAACCTGATCCGAATTAAGCCCTTTATAAGTATCTGACTTACTCACTTTACGCAACAGTTCAGAGGAAAAAGTATTGGCAGGCTTCATCCTTCCTCCTGAATCCTGAATAATAAGTGAACCAAATTTTTCAGCATGTTCTAGTGAAAAGGCATCTGCAAGTATAATGGAATCAAAGTCTATCGCTGCTTGTTGCGTATGGGTTTGTTCTTGAGCTATAGCAGCATTACTTGAAAAAACAAAAGCTAGAAGCACAATAGCAAATAATTTTTTCTTTAGGTTAATTTTATCCAAACTACGAGAAAGGTCTTTAAATCGAGTTTTACCGATAAAGAAAATCCCAATCATACTGAGGTACAACAGCATATAGCCGGCATAGGTCAAAAAAGTTCCCCACCAATCGTGATTAACAGAGAGTATGGTACCTTTTTCATCAGGATTAAAAGAAGCTTGAAAAAATCGATAGCCCTTGTAGTCCAAAACATGGTTCATATAAATATCGTAGTCAAATACCTCCTCATCCTCAACGGTAATCTTACTCATAAATGACGCATAGCTATTTTCGGTACCTGGATATTTTTCTGCGACAAAGTCGTTTAAACGAATGGCAAAAGGCAACTCAACTGGGAGTGAGCCAAATTGCAGGTAGAAATCCAAGCCTCCAACACTTAATTGTTTGGGGTCGTTGGTCACTCCTTTACCACCTAACAAAGTAATTAATGCAGTATCTTCCGCTGTAGTCACCTCCAGTCTCAAAGCGTTTTGAACAGCTTCACCTTGAGTATCCGCCTTTACAATATCAAATTTACCTCTAAGAGCAGGCTCTGGAATTACAAATTGAAAGTTGGGCAAAGTGTAAAGCGATCGGAGTTGTAATGGAGTTTCTTGATTGGCCTCTAGTGTTCCTTGAAACTGATCCGCCATCCTCATAAACTGACCTGCAAAAGGAGAATCAATTGTATAAAGTCCATTTTCAAGTTTGATGTTAATTGCACCGTCTTGTCGTTTGTTTAGGGTAAAAAGAATATTGTGAATATTCACAATCTCACCTTCTTTGATATAGTGGTCATGTCGATTGCCATCACCAGCTTCAACAATTTTTAAATAGCGCTCACCGGTCTCATCTAAGACTAAACCCTCAGTGGCATTTTCCATAAAGTCAACATAGCGAATGCTGAACTGCTGACCGTTAAAATCGTTTTCCCAACTGAAATTATTGTTGACGTGTTCTGAAAGTAAAAGGTCACCTTCCAGCTTTTTCCTTCTCGGCTGACCGTTGATCTCACCATCTACAAAAACAGTAAGGTAGGTCTTCTCTGACAGAAACTGATTTTCAGTTACCCCTTCGCGTATGGGCATGACCCCTTCGTAACCAAAATATCGAGTAACAAAGGCTCCTAGTAAAATCAATAAAAAAGAGAGATGCAATGCAAGCACTGCCCATTTTTCCTTTCTCAACAGGCGGTATTTAAAAATATTACCGACAAAATTAACAGCCATTAAAACCATCAACAACTCAAACCACCAAGCATTATAGATCCAAATTTTTGCAGTATCAGTACTGTACCAACTTTCAATAAATGTCCCAAAAGCCATAGCGGTGGGATACAACAAAAACAATAAGGCAGTTAAGCGTGTTGAGAATAGTAAGTTTACTAAGCGATCTTTCATCAAAAACGGCATCAATCAGGCTGCAAATATACAGTATGTCAGCCAAATAAAAGAACTGAATACTGATTAAAAAAGTAAATTAAACGCCAGTAAAAGAAGCTCAAGAAGCAAGCCATAAAATAAAAAAACAAAGCTTGTTTTTCTTGGCATTTGGCCCAAAATACTGGTTAGATAAAACATCGCCCCTGCCACACATAGGAGCATTTGGGTAAAATTGAATAGACTCATCCCCTTAAGCGTAATGTAATAAACCGCAAATCTTCCAACACAAGACAATAGAATGATGGCAAGAGGTATGACTAAATAAAAGTGACTGAGATAAAAGTCTTCAACAGATTTGTAGAGTTTCATGAGGTAAGTTTTGGTCTCATAAAATTAATGAATTTATCTCAAAAAAAAAAATGAAATTTTGGATATTCCAGCTTAAAAGAGCTGTCTGAATAACTTACAGTATTAGAATATAAATCGATTTAAAGTTTGGACTGCTCCCTTTGGTTTTATTATTTTTACAACAATCTATGAGACTATCTTTAATTGGTTCAGGGAAGCTAGGACAACAACTCTATCGAGTATTTTCAGAATGTGCTGAAATTGAATTGGTTCAATGGATGGATCGTTCTGCTACTGAGACCTCAACTGCTGAAGGCATATCAATTGTAAAACAAGTTGAAGAGTTGCTCGAAGTTGATTGTTTCCTACTCACAGTCAATGACGAAGTTATAGGAATGCTTGCCGCTAAGCTTCCAACAAATTCTCTAGTAATTCACACTTCAGGAGCTACTGAAATAAGTGTGTTTTCAGATCACAATCGGAGGGGTGTTTTTTATCCTATCCAAAGCTTTAGTTACGAGCGTAGTGTAGCCTTTTCAGAGCTCCCTATAGGGATAGAAGCTTCCAACAGCAAGGATTTAAAATTTTTAGAAAAACTAGCCTTAGCGATTCAAGCCAAGCCTGTTCATCTGGATTCAGCTCAACGAAAAGCCTTAAACCTTTCGGCTGTTTTGGTCAACAATTTTAGCAATCATCTCTTTACAGAAGCAGCACAAATCTGTGAAGAAAATAAAATTCCTTTTGAGCTGCTAAAACCCCTCATCAAGGAAACCGTTGATAAATTGGATGATTTGAGTCCCAAAAGGGCACAAACTGGACCAGCATTAAGGGAAGATCGTAAAACCATAAGTGCTCACCTCAGTATGATTGAAAACTCAGAATTAAAGAAACTTTACACGCTTTTTACAAACAGCATCACTAATCACTATAAAAATGAAAAACTATAAACATCTGTTACCAAAAATCAAGACCTTTATTTTTGATGTAGATGGTGTACTTACCGATGGAAAAATTTTAATCAATTCGGACGGTGAATTAATTCGCTCTTTTGACACCAAAGACGGTTATGCGATGAAATGTGCACTTGTTAAAGGATTTAAAATAGTAATTATCACAGGTGGGCGAAATGAAGCCGTACGTGAACGTTTTAAAGAATTAGGGGTTATTGATATTTATCTCGGTGCCCACCACAAACTAGACGCTTATCAAGACCTCATGGATAATTACGATCTCAATCCAGAAGAAATTCTATATATCGGTGACGATATACCTGACATCCCTGTGATGGAAAAAGTAGGCCTCGGTTGCTGCCCAGCTGATGCTGCCTCTGATGTAAAAGCAATGGCAGACTATGTGTCCCACAAAAAAGGAGGAGAGGGCTGTGTTCGAGAACTGATTGAACAGGTGTTAAGAGTACAAGGAAAATGGAGTTTAGACATAGGAGCGGGTAAAGACTAAACAGCATGAATACAAAGTCTTACGAAATTATTCTAGCTTCAGGCTCCCCAAGAAGAAGAGCCTTTTTTGAGGATATGGGAATTCCTTTCACTCGAAAAGTCATTCCAGTTGAGGAAGTTTTTCCCAAATCGCTTTCAGGTAAAGCCATAGTGGAACATCTTGTCAAATTGAAAGCAGCACCTTTTAAGTCAATCATTAAAGAAAAGCAGCTTGTAATTACCGCAGATACTATTGTTTGGCATCAAAACCAATGTCTAGGCAAACCCAAAAATAAAAGAGAAGCTGAACAAATGCTCAGTACACTTTCGGGAAGTACCCATCAAGTCATGACAGCGGTTGGATTTTTACAAAAAGACAAATGGGACAGTATTTGCTGTAGTTCAGAAGTACGTTTTACCAAACTCAGCCCCAAAGCAATTGATGAGTATATCGCTACCGGTTCCCCCATGGATAAAGCAGGAGCTTACGGAATCCAAGACTCGTTTGGAATGCTTTACATTGATTCAATTCAAGGAAGCTATACGAATATCATCGGCTTACCAGTGGCCCAAGTGCAAAAAAAATTAGAAGAAATTTTAAAGAAATGAGAATCATTTTAAAAAATCCAATACCTTCATACACATGAAACATCTAATCATTTGTTTATTGGCATTGATTTTAGGATGCCAATCCCCAACAAACAGTTCAACTTCAGATCAAAACTTTCGGCTTACTACATACTTTAAAAACTATTGGTTTGACGGAACCGCTGAAATCAGCAGTTTTAAACTTGTTCAATCGCATTACGGTGAAGCCCGTGAGGGAGAAGCTGTTCTAATCTTTGTTACAGAAGATTTCCTTACCAAAGAGCAGGTTAAAGCAAATCAAAAATCTGAAAAATCGAAAACTGTTTTAAAACTGAATCGGACAAAAAACTTTGTAACGGGTATTTACCCCTACTCCATCATGAACAGCTCGTTTACTTATCTAGGAGAAAAAGATCCTTTAGCTAAAATCACGACTTCAATTCAGGAATGGTGTGGTCAGGCATATCTTCAACTCAACAAAAAAAACAGACTTCAAATAGAGAGTCATTCCTACTTTGAAGGAGAAGCAGATCAAAACATCAATCTAAAAAATGGACTTACTGAAGACGAGTTATGGCATTGGATTAGAACAAATCCTGAACTTCTTCCTCAAGGAGAATTGGAGGTACTTCCAGCCTTTGAGTATTTAAGACTCCTCCATATACCTATAAAATTTTATGCAGCAACAGCAGTAGTTGAAGTCAATGAAAAGCATTACAGCTATCACCTTAGCTATAAAGAATTAAATCGCAAACTGAAAATTGATTTTGAAAAAACAGCTCCATATGCACTCATCGGTTGGCAAGAGATTGATTTAAATGACCAAAACAAAACAACTACAGCTACTAAAATCAATACAGTAAAATTACCTTATTGGCAACTCAATCATTTGGGAGATGAACGTTTTAGAGACTCATTAGGGTTAAACTGAGAACTATGCGAAATATATTTATTACTCTGTTCTTTTTTAGTGTCCAATTTATCTTTCCACAGAGCAGTGGTGAGATTTACAAGCGTTTAAAAAAATTCAACACCTTAAGCTCGGTACTCTATGTAGCTGCTCATCCCGATGATGAAAACACCCGATTGATTTCTTTGTTTTCCAATCACTACAATACCCGAACAGCATATTTATCTATGACCAGAGGAGATGGAGGACAAAACCTGATTGGAACTGAACTCAGAGAAAGTTTAGGACTCATCCGAACTCAAGAACTTTTGGGGGCTCGAAAAATAGATGGTGGTCAGCAGTTTTTCACTACAGCCAATGACTTTGGGTATTCCAAAAATCCAACAGAGACCCTGAGTATTTGGGATAAAAACGAAGTGCTTTCTCAAATTGTTTTTAGAATTCGACAATTTAAACCCGATATCATTATTCATCGTTTTGATCACAGAACTCCGGGGAGTACTCACGGACACCATACCAGCTCAGCCATGTTAAGCGAAGAAGCTTTCCATCTAGCAAATGATCCCAACGCCTTTCCCGAACAATTGGACAAAGTTACTTTATGGCAATCCAAAAGACAGTTTTACAACACTTCTTGGTGGGCATACGGAAGTAGGGCGCGTTTTGAAGCTGCAGATAAGTCAAATATGGTTGCATTAGAAAGCAACCCCACCGATTTTGTATTAGGCCGAACCAATGCTGAAGTTGCAGCAAAAAGTAGAAGTCAGCACAAATCTCAAGGGTTTGGAAGTTCACCCCAATTGGGAAGTCAATTGGAATATTTGGAGTGGATAAATGGTGAAAAGCCTACTGCAGACAATCCCCTCTCCGGAATCGATACCAGTTGGAAGCGAATAAATGGTGGAGAGCAAATTCATGAACTAACTAAGCGTCTCTTAGAAAATTTTGATTTTCAAACACCCCACAATAATGTGGCGGACTTACTCAAAATATACAATGAGGTTTCTTCTATCGAAGATACTCATTGGCGGTTGATCAAAAAGGAAGAACTTATCCAAATCATAAAGGAGTGTCTCGGTCTGCGATTACAGTTTAACAGTCGAGTTCCAACGGGAGTTGCTGGAAACAAACTCAGCACTTCACTAAGGGCTATCAACACCAGTCCTCTTAAGGTTACTTTAGAGCAAATCGAGGGTGCGTTAAAACTAAAAGTCAATACTCCTCTAGAGACAAACCTTAGCTGGGAAGAAAACCTTTCATTTACGTTACCGGATAAAATAACCACCCCTTACTGGCTTACAGAAAAAGGAAGCTTGGGTAATTACAAAGTCTCAAATCCAGACCTAAAAGGACTGGCTGAAACCCCCAATCCGATTCGAGCTGTTTTCAATTTGAATATAGAAGGAATACCTATACCTATTGACATCCCATTGACTTACCGCACTACAGATCGTGTAGAGGGTGAGGTCGTCGCTGATTTTCAATTATTGCCAGGACTTACTACACAATTGAGCAACGAGATTTATTTTTTTGAAAGTGAAGCCTCAAAGATACTCCGCCTTAAGGTGCAAGCCCATACTGAGATTAATAATGGAATTGTTAAACTTCATGTCCCTAAAGGGTGGAGCGTAAACCCAAAAGATCAAAAATTGATCTCCTTGGCTGCTGGTGCTACAACTGATTTTAAATTTCAAGTCTCCCCACCCAAAGGAAATGCTACTGGACAATTTTTTGCAAGTGTATCGAGTAATAGCAGGACTTATCAGATGAAGCTTACCGAAATAGACTACCCGCATATCCCTAAACAATACCTCTTAGAACCCAACACATCTAAAGGGGTTAAAATCAATTTTAAAACCAAAGTAAAGGAAGTTGCTTACCTCAAAGGAGCAGGTGATAAGGTCGCTGAAAGTCTTCGGAATATTGGAATAAAGGTTACCGAATTCGGTATGGATGAGTTGCGATTAGAAAACATCACTCCCTTCCCCACTCTTATTGTAGGGATACGCGCATTTAATGTCCACAAGGATTTAGCCTTTAAAAATAAAATTCTTTGGGAGTACGCGAATCAGGGAGGGACGGTCATTGTCCAATACAATACCAGTAGAGGGCTTGATTCGTCAATTGTGGCTCCCTATCCCATCAGTTTGTCCCGTGATCGGGTCACTGACGAAAATTCTGAGGTTACTTTTTTAAATAAACAGCACCCCATCTTCAAAAGTCCGAATCCAATTTCAACGAATGATTTTGAAGGTTGGGTTCAAGAACGCGGCTTGTATTTTGCATCGACTTGGAGTAGTGAATTGACTCCACTGCTTTCGATGAATGATAGTGGAGAAACTCCAAAAAAAGGAAGCTTACTGGTTGCCGATTACGGCAAGGGTAAGTTTATTTTTACTGGGCTTAGTTTTTTTAGAGAGCTTCCTGCTGGAGTTCCTGGAGCGTTCCGTCTTTTTGCCAATCTTATTTCTTACGGAAAATGAAACAAAGTACCTACATCATCTTAATTGGCTCTAATGTCCTTTATTGGATACTGTTTTATTTATTTATGCAAAATTACAGTTAATGCAGCTACTCGATTGGATCATTTTGATTGCAACCCTAGCCTTCATTGTACTTTACGGTGTTTGGAAAAACAACAGCCATAAAAACATTAACGATTACCTCAAAGGAGGCAACCAAGCCCGTTGGTGGACAGTAGGACTTTCTGTCATGGCAACCCAAGCCAGTGCAATTACTTTTCTTTCCACCCCAGGGCAAGCTTATCATGATGGTATGGGCTTTGTTCAATTTTATTTTGGACTGCCTTTTGCTATGTTGCTCATCTGTTTGTTTTTTATTCCAGTATATTACAGATTAAAAGTTTATACTGCCTACGAATTTTTAGAGAATCGATTTGATCTTAGTGTTCGAACACTTACTGCTATTTTATTTTTGGTACAAAGAGGACTGGCGGCGGGAATTACCATTTACGCACCCTCAATCATCTTAAGTGTGGTCTTGGGTTGGGATTTAAAGATATTGGTTGTACTGGTTGGTGTACTGGTAATTTCCTATACGATGATCGGGGGGACCAAAGCAGTAAATGTCACTCAAAAGCAGCAAATGTTTATCATTTTTTTAGGGATGTTTCTCGCTTTTGGATTTATTTTAAATCGTTTTCCCGAAGGAATTGGCTTTTCAGAAGCCCTCTCCATTGCAGGAAATGCAGGAAAGCTCAATGTCATCGACTTTAGTATTGACCTCAATAACCGCTATACTTTTTGGAGCGGCTTGACCGGAGGTTTATTTTTAGCTCTTTCCTATTTTGGCACCGATCAATCCCAAGTACAACGCTATCTGTCGGGTAAGTCTGTAAAAGAGAGTCAGGTGGGACTCATTATGAATGGAGTACTTAAGGTGCCTATGCAGTTTTTTATCCTTTTGGTTGGGGTCATGGTCTTTGTTTTTTATCAGTTTGAACCGGCACCACTTCATTTTAATCCCAAGGCTGTAGCTGCTGTAAAATCATCTACTAAAGCAACAGAATTCAATCAGTTAGAAAAAGAAAATCTAGAAGTTCAACGTCAAATAAAAACTGCTTTACTCCAGAAAGATGAAAAGCTTGTTGTACTGAGCAAACAAAATTTAAAGCAGCGAGAAGACGCAAAGGAAATCATCGCCCTGGCTGCACCTGATCAAGAAGTTAATGACAAGGATTATGTCTTTATTAGTTTTATCTTAAAATACCTCCCAACAGGGCTGATCGGTCTTTTGTTGGCAGTGATCTTTTCAGCTGCAATGAGTTCCACTGCTTCTGAACTCAATGCTCTAGCCGCAACAACCACAGTTGACCTCTACCAAAGAAACAGGGGTGGTCAATCTCCAGCACACTATGTTAATGCCTCCAAAGGGTTTACACTACTTTGGGGTGTTATTGCAATTTTATTTGCTAGTGTGGGAAGTCTTTTTGAAAACCTAATCCAGTTGGTGAACATCATAGGCTCTATATTTTACGGAACCATTTTAGGGGTATTTTTAATTGCAATTTTCATTAAAAGTATCAAGGGGAAAGCGGTCTTTTGGGCGGCTATACTCTCTGAAGGTATCATCATTACCCTCTTTCTCTTTGATGTTGTTAGCTTTTTATGGCTTAATGTAATTGGAGCAATACTTACCGTTATATTCGGATTAATACTCCAAAGTTTATTTAAAGAGCATTCAAAAGCATCTTCTCCTGATGCTTAAAGCCACTCAAAATCAAAAGGATAAGCAAATCGCGGTGATTGGAGGTGGTGCTGCAGGATTTTTTGCAGCAATCTCAGCAAAAATCCACCATCCAAAGGCATCAGTAAGCCTTTTTGAAAAAACTTCAAAGGTGTTGGCAAAGGTGAAAGTTTCTGGAGGCGGTCGATGCAATGTTACCAATGGGAATCACGACGTCAATAGTTTGGTAGACGCATATCCTCGTGGTGGAAAACAATTAAAAAATATCTTTTACAATTTCAGTACCCAAGATACCTTCAATTGGTTTGAAAGTCGTGGTGTAGCACTTATAACTGAAGCTGACAGCAGAGTATTCCCGATTTCTAATAGCTCCCAAACCATTATTGATTGCTTGCTGTCCGAAACAGAAAAACTGGGAATCTCTATTCACTACAATAAGGGTGTAAATAAACTTTATAAAAAAGGAGAGGGTTGGGAAATTAGCCTTAACAATACCCAACCCACCATTAGTTTTGACTCAGTAATTATTGCCACAGGAGGAAATCCTAAAGAAAAAGGCTTTGAATGGTTAAAGAATTTAGATCATGAAATTCAAAGCCCAGTACCTTCGCTTTTTTACATTCAATATTCCCAAAGAACCAATTACCCAACTGATGGGCCTAGCCGTCGAGTCAGTTCAATTAAAAATCAAAGGGGAAGGAATCCTCACAAAAGGACCCTTGCTCATAACACATTGGGGATTTAGCGGTCCGGCTGTGCTTGTAGCTTCCTCCAGGGGAGCACGAAATTTGGCAGCACTGAACTATCAATTTGAAATCGAGGTCAACTGGCTTCAAGAACAAAATACAGCGCTTTTATTCGATGAACTTCAAGAGGTTATCAAACTATATCCTCAAAAAACTATATACAAACAAAAAGGGTTTAAGCTCCCTCAAAGACTTTGGCAATTTCTTATCGAAAAGGCTGGTATTCCAAAAGACAAACGCTGGAATGAACTTGGAAAGAAAAAAACACGACAGCTGGTTGAACTGCTTACTCATGACAGTTATAGCATATCAGGTAAAACAACATTTAAAGAAGAATTTGTAACCTGTGGAGGTGTGGATTTAAAAAGTATCAATTTAAAAACACTCCAAAGTAAAACAGCTAAAGGTCTTTATTTTGCAGGTGAAGTCTTGGATATAGATGCGGTTACTGGTGGTTATAATTTTCAAGCAGCTTGGAGTACGGGATTTATTGCTGGTAAATTAGGTGCTTAAATGAAAAAAAGGATAGACCGATATTAAACTTGTTAGAATTTATTTTCTTAATACGACTCCCAATTTGGTAAGAGACAAGTAAGTTTTAAATAAATTTATAAGTCCAAAAGCAATAAAATTGAAAAAAACAATACTTTATTCATTATGCTTATTAGTATTATCGAGTTGTCATACTGATATTAAAGAAAGAAAAAATGTTTCTGATTTAGAAGCCATCCAACTAAAAACTCTATTTGTTGATTTAGATAACAAGCTAGTAGATTTAACCCAATATAAAGGAAAGAGAATAGTGCTCAATTACTGGGCCACGTGGTGTGGACCATGTATAAAGGAAATGCCTGGGTTAAAAAAAGCAGAGGAAATATTAGAAAACCATAACTATACTTTTTTGTTAGTTTCCGATGAAACAATTGATAAAATCTCTGAATTTAAAACTAATAGGAGTTTTGACTTTAACTTTCTGAAATCTGCTAAATCAATTGAAGCGCTTGGAATATATAGCTTACCAACCTCATATATTTTTGATGAAAATGGAAAAAAAATTGAAACCATTGTCGGAACTATTGCTTGGGATTCAGAACAAATAATTGAAAAATTAAAAAAAATATAATATGAAAAAAGGAGTTCTTTGCTTATTGTTTTTAACAATTTCGTCTTGTACATCTAGGGAAATTATAATAGAAAAAATACCTTTTTTGCATGAAAATAATAATGCACAGCCTAGTTTAGTTTCCAGGGATGGTTCTTTGTCATTATCATGGATTTCCTCTGACGAAAAGAAGAAAGCAGCCTTAAATTTTAGTCAATTCGAAGATGGAAAATGGAATAGTCCTCAAACAGTATCAACGGGTTCTGATTGGTTTGTTAATTGGGCAGATTTTCCAACTCATGCAATTAATGGTGATTTAATTTTAACCAGCTACCTAAAGAAATCTGCTTCTGGTACTTATACCTATGATATTCTATTGAGTCTGCAAAAATTAAATGGAGAAAAAATAAAAGAAGATTTTGTTTTACACACTGATGGCACTCAATCAGAGCACGGTTTTGTAAGTATAACTTCTAACAAAAACAATGGGTTTTATGTTTCCTGGTTGGACGGAAGAAATACAATTGAAAAAGGACCTGAAGGACAACATAAGCCAATGACCATTCGCTTTGCAGAAGTCACTGCTAATGGAGCTATTGTAAATGAAAAAGAACTTGATTCAGCGACTTGCGATTGTTGCCAGACATCAATAACAGCAACGAGTAAAGGTCCTGTGGTTGTTTATCGAGACAGAAGTGAGAAGGAGGTTCGAGACATCTACATTACCCGGAAAATAAATGGTGTTTGGGATGCTCCATTCCCTGTTCATAATGATGGATGGATAATTAATGGATGCCCAGTAAATGGACCTAAAGTTGCTTCTAATTTAAATAATCTGGCTGTCGGTTGGTTTACGGTTTCTGATGGCAGGCCAATAGTAAATCTTTCTTTTTCAAAATCAAATGGAGAGTCTTTCGACTCCCCTATAAAAATTAACACCCTTGATGCTATAGGTAGAGTAGATGTTGAGTTTTTAAATGAAAAAGAGGTGCTGATTAGTTATATAGAAGGTGATGATAATGGAACGTTTTTAAGGATAAAAAAAGTTTCAATAGATGGAAAAGCATCTGCTCCAATTACAATTTCTGAAATTGATGGAGGAAGAAATACAGGAGTTCCTCAATTAGAAAAATTCAATGATGATATTTTTATTGTTTGGACCGTTTTTGAAAATGATAGGAATCAACTAAAATCTGCCAAATTGAGTTTAGAAAATATATAGAATACTACTGAAGAAGTATTGTTATAGATAATTCTTTTGGAAAATCGAACATGAGTCTTACTCCAAGGGATTTAATCGACACTCATCACATAATAACTCTTATTATGAAAAGTTGAACTAATGATTTTGATTTCTCCTCTCCCTATTATTCAAAGTTGCAGCTTCCATGATTACAACTTAAACTTTTTTTGATATTTAGGGTCTAAAATATTAAACAACTAAAATGAAAACTGTTTTGAGATTATCCATCATAATTCTCTTGTTTTCGTGTAACAAAAAAGAAGACCCTCAAGAAGAGGTTACTAATGATTGCAAAGGAGAATATGCTAGAGAAGAAATACAAGATACTCTTGTGTCGGCTTTTTTTGGACTTGATAATGCACTACCAAGCCTATTATTGTGTAATCAACAAGAAGGCTTGATAGATGGTATGCCTGTTAATTTTAAATTTCCATTAGATGCATCTAGTTTATCGGAAACCGATTTTGAAGTTTTTGATAGCCTTGGGAATATACATATTCCTACTTGTGTTTCTTTAGCCCCAGCTAATGAAAACGGAGAAAATCGAACTGTGCTTTTGTTAGGTGAGTTTGGTACCGCTGTTACTAATCCACCACCTGTTGAAGTCAGAATTGTAGTGGATTTATTTACAACTGATACTTTTTCAGGAGAGTCCGCTTGTTCAGAAATCATAAATCTAAACGGAGTCACTACCACAAACGTTATTCCACTTGCTGATGGACCAAGTTTATTCTTTGCCCAAAGAATTGATGGCAATCTGAATGAATGTAATTCAGGGACACAAACGATTCAAGTTGCTTGGAATGGTGGCGTTACACCTTACAGAAGTGGTGATAGCGAATCTGACTTATTTCAGTACTATGTTGGCTATTCTTACTGTTCTGGAGATCTAATACCGCTTGTGCCCATTTCCATAGTAGATATAAATGACAACGACAACTTTCATCAACTTTGTTTCTCTACAAGTGACGAAATTGTTAAAATTTCAATGATGGCTAACACGGTCGTAGATCCAAACCAAGACCCAAATTTATACAGCCAAATTGATGTAAGTTCCTGCTCTCAGTAAAATATGAGTATCTGCAGAATATTTGACCAAATTATCGCTTCGGAAATAAAAAAAACGGTTAACTGTATAATAGTATAACCGTTTAATTGTTTTAGTAGCGACAGGGAGTCTGTGCGCCTCGGGCGTAACTTGACTACCGAATTAAAAAACTCTTCGTTCATAATTGCTCGTGAAGAAGAGTAGTTGTAGCAAGCTGGAGCCTGTGCGCCTCGGGCGTAACTTGAACTCCCGTCCGCCTCTGGCGGATATGAATCAGGCATAAATAACTCTTCATTCATGATTGCCCGTGAAGAAGAGTAGTTGTAGCGAGAGGGAGACTTGAACTCCCGACCTCCGGGTTATGAATCCGACGCTCTAACCGGCTGAGCTACCTCGCCATTTCGGTGGGCAAATATAAAAACATAATCCGCTACGAACAACCTTTTGAAAATATTTTAAAATAAATATGGTCCTTAATGTTTTTTCAATATATTGGATGCAGATTATCTACCTATGAGTATCAAAAAAAGTTTTTCAATAGAATACGATTTCCACGCTTCACCTCAATTATTATTTCAATATCTTTCTACCCCCTCTGGACTTTCAGAATGGTTTGCAGATAATGTAAATTCAAGAGGTGAGCGATTTACCTTTATCTGGGATGATTCTGAGGAAACCGCTTTGCTGTTGCAAAAGAAAAACAACGATAAAGTCAAGTTTCAATGGCAAAACGATGAAGAAGATGACGGGGAATATTATTTTGAATTTAAGATTCAAGTAGATGAAATCACTAAAGACGTCTCTTTAATAGTTACTGATTTTGCAGAGGAAGACGAACTCGAAGAATCTAAAATGCTTTGGGACAATTTGGTTTCAGATTTAAAACAAGTTTTAGGCGCTAGCTAAATTGCAGCATGATCAACTCAAACGGTACACTGATTTCGAGTTTTAGCGAGATCCCTACTGACCTTATTCAAAAACTTCATTCCGAATTTTCAATCACTGAAAAGTTGAGGTACCAAAATGGTGGAATTCT
Source organism: uncultured Bacteroidota bacterium (assembly GCA_902546725.1). GTDB lineage: Bacteria > Bacteroidota > Bacteroidia > Flavobacteriales > Flavobacteriaceae > MS024-2A. The sequence continues at coordinate 59,668 of CACCLB010000010.1, forward strand.
CTTTTGGGAGCAACATTATTTCAGGATGATCGCCAGTCTGAGAAGACATCGGTTTGAGATACCCATCGCTTATACCATGGAGTATCTTCAAGCTGAAATTGATAAATTGATAAAAGCACAAAACTCAATACCCAAAAGTGCCTTAATTCATTTGCAATTCCTACCCTATAAAGACACTATTGCCTTTTTGATGAGTGCAACTCAAGTAGCTGCATTGGATCAAACTGAGCCTTCTCATGACTACAGTCTTGATTTATTTAAAGAGGCTGGAATACAAGCGAGTAATCTATCAAATCTATCTACCACAAATAAAACCGTCTTTACCATTGGTAAACGATATGCAGAAGAAAACGGTCTTGATGACTGTGTTTTATTAAACGACCAAAAAAATCTTGTAGAGACGCTACAAGGCAGTTTATACCTTTTTCAAGAAAATAAAATACTCACACCAGATTTAGAATCGGGCTGTCAGGATTTCACTTTTCGTACTGCATTTAATGAATGGTTGCTTAAGGGGACAGCAGGATTGGAATTGGCAGAACAGCCAATCAATCCATTTGAATTACAAAAATCACAAGAGCTTCTCGTACTTTCAATAGAATACGGGGGTCAAAGCATCACTCAATACCGTAAAACATCTTATAATTCGGCACAATCCCAAAAAGTATATCGGGCATTTGTCGATCAGTTGGGTTAATTGGAAAGTGGATTTTCAGGTGCATTAGACCAGATTAGAAAACGACCTCCCATGGCCCTCATTTGATTTTTCCAAAAATCTTCACTGGAATTGTCCATCCAATCTATGACTTCCTCTGCCTCAATTACTGCCCAAGAATCTTCTTTGATTTCAGATTCAAGTTGCCCTTCGGACCATCCACTATACCCTAAAAAAAAGCGAATTTGAGTTGGATTTACTTTCTTTGACTCAATTAGTTTTAATACGGACTCAAAATCTCCACTCCAATATAAATCTCTTTCAATATGAATACTATTAGGGATCTGATCGCCCAGCTTATGGATAAAAAACAGATTGTCTTCTTCTACTGGACCGCCGTAATACATCGGAAATGGTGAACTTACATTCTCCATCAAATCATCGAGGGTATATTCCAATTTTTTATTGATTATAAAACCTACTGTTCCAGTGGTTTTACAATCGACCATCAAAATCCCTGAGCGCTGAAAGTTATAATCGCCAATAATGGTTGGAGTTGCAATAAGAAAATCACCTGCTTTCATCTTAAAACTAAGGTATAAAAAAAAGCTCCACAAGGGAGCTTTAATTAAATATTGTCGGTTGTAATTAGTTTATTGAACTAGATAATTCAGCACCCGCTTTAAACTTCACAACATTTTTTGCAGCAATTTTGATTGTTGCACCTGTTTGTGGGTTTCTTCCATCACGAGCAGCTCTTTTAGAAACTGACCAAGATCCAAATCCTACTAGAGATACACGTCCGCCTTTTTTCAAAGTTCCACCTACGTTACCTAGGAATGATTCTAATGCTTTTTTTGCGGCTGCTTTAGAGATGCCAGCATCTGCTGCCATTGCATCTATTAATTCTGTTTTGTTCATATTTATTAATTTATAAGGTTACAGGACAAATTTATATGGATTTTCAAAAGACCAAAGAAAAAACTCGCTAAATCCCCGATTTTGTTGATAAGTAGGGCATTTTGTTGATAATGCTGGACGTTTTTTCAATAAACTATGGCTCCAACCTCAATGGTATAGCCGTTCAATAAGGCCTTAGCATTCATTCTCTTTTTGTTTGGTAGCTGAATTTCTTTACAAATAAGGTAGCCCTCAGCACTTGCAATCATCAACTTGGAATCTTTGACTACTAGAGTCCCATTTTCCTCCTTAGGCGATTCATAAAATGCCTCCGCATCCAAAATTTTCACTCTTAATTCTTGTCCGCTATTTTTTAAATACGTCCAAGCACCTGGATAAGGATTAAGCCCTCGAATATGATTGACTAGTTGTTTTAAAGTTGAAGTCCATTGAATTCGGGTATTTTCAGCATTGAGTTTAGGAGCTGCATTTGTATGCTCTAAGACTTGCTGTTTTTTAGCTGTAATGGTTTTATTTGAGAGTTGGATAAGGGTTGCTGCCAACAGGGGAGCCCCTATTTCAAGCAATCTGTTATGGAGAGTTTCAAAATTATCCTCTGGAACTATAGAAGTGGTCTCTTTCATTAAAACGGCACCAGAATCGATTGCCTCATCGATTAAAAATGTGGTTACTCCTGTTTCAGTTTCTCCATTGATTAAAACCCAATTGATCGGTGCAGCACCCTTGTAATCTGGTAAAAGTGAGGCGTGTAAATTTATGGTCCCTAAGCGGGGAAGGCTCCAAACTTCCTTGGGTAACATACGAAAGGCTACTACGGCATAAACCTCAGCTCCTAAAGCCTGAAGTTGGCCAATAAACTCTGGACTTTTTAGGTTGGTGGGTTGTAGGACTTCGAGTTTTTTGGCAATTGCATACTCTTTTACCGCTGAATGGGTTACTTTGTTACCCCTACCGGCCTTTCGATCTGGAGCTGTAACAACTCCTTTTATATTAAATCCTGTTTCTACAAGATGTGCCAAGCAATAACGAGCAAATTCAGGTGTACCAAAAAAAACTAGAGTGGGTAGCGTGTGTTTATTCATCAATCCAATAAAATTTGTGCTGGGGATTTTTTATTATTTGCTGCCTTTCCATCAATACTGCAAAAAGTGCTTCTAAAGCTTTGGGCTCAAAATACAACTTTTGCTTGAGCTCCTGAATTGAATGCGGTTGCTTTTTAAGTAATTCAATCACTTTTGATTCAAAATCTGCACAGGCATCCCAATCCGTTTTGCATGAAGCTGAGGAGCACTGCTGGCAGTTAGACCCCATGGTTTCACCAAAATAATCGAGTATCATATTCCGTCTGCATTTTTTTTCCTCTTTGACAAATGAGATGATGGCATTCAGTTTTACTACTTTTTGCTTTTTTAGCTTTTTAAGTAAGTCTTTTGCGGGACGGAGTGTATATTGATCTTCTCGAGGAACTTGAAAAGCGATATATAGATTGGTAGCAGTATCGGTATATTCTATGAGGTTTTCTTGCTGTAATTGATAGAGTGCTGAATCAAGGCGGTCTTTCGAAAGACGAAGTGCAGCACAAATGGCTTGCTGCTTTACTCGAACTGCTTCAATAAAAAAGTGAGGATACTGACGCATCAAATACTCCATTACCTTTGCGGAGGTCGTACCTGACTCAGTAAAACTCTGTGCTCTTTCTGGTGAACTTTTCGATTTTACACTAAGTTCCTTTGTTTTCGAAGCATACCAATTCAAAACTCCTGTTTTCTCAAGTTGAATTAGGCACTGATGCAGTTTTTTTTCAGTATGTTGATAGCGCTTACAAAATTCACCTACATCCAAAGAGTGGGTTTGGTCCTGACCTTCACCATAGGCGATTTGAAAAAAATTACATAAATCTTTATAGACTTGTTTGAGTTCTTCCTCTAGGGGAATTTGACCTAAAATTTTATTTTCCAATTCGAGTAGGTCTCCCTTATGGTAAAGTAAAAAGCTATTGGCTGCTTTGCCGTCTCGCCCTGCCCTCCCACTCTCTTGGTAGTAATTTTCAATACTGTCCGCTATGCTGGTGTGGATTACAGTTCTGACATCCGCTTTATCAATGCCCATTCCAAATGCGGTAGTAGCAACCATGTGGGTTATTACTCCTTCCTGCCAAGCTTTTAATCGTGCTTTCTTTTGTGAGGACAGCAAACCTGCATGAAAATAAGAAGCCTTGTGCTGGTTTTGATTTAAAAATTCAGCTAATAGCTCTGTTTGCTTTCTTATATAACAATAGATGATACTGCTTCCTTTGTGATACTTCACTAATTGAAGTACGGAAGTAAACTTATCCTCCGTATTCCAAACTTTATAGGCAAGATTGACTCGTTCAAAAGAAGCTGTAAAACTTGAAGGCGATTTTAATTTTAAAAGAACTTCTATATCCTTTTTCACTTCAACTGTTGCAGAGGCAGTCAATGCCAACAGGGGTACTTGCGGAAAAATCTCTCTCAATACGTTGATTTTTCTGTAAGACGGACGAAAATCATGCCCCCATTCTGAAATACAATGCGCTTCATCGATAGCGATTAATGAAATGGGAGCGCTTTTTATTTGCCGCAAAAAAGAAGGGTTACCCAAACGCTCTGGCGAAACAAAAACTACTTTATAATTACCGTAAAGCGCATTGTCTAATTGTTTTGAAAGGCTCAGCCCTTTGGGGTCTGATTCAAAATACATGGCTTTTACTCCGAGCTCTTTTAACGCACTTACCTGATCTTCCATAAGGGCAATCAAAGGGGAAACAACGAGCGCAAAACCTGGATTCATCAAAGCAGGAAGTTGATAACAAAGAGACTTTCCTCCTCCAGTAGGAAGTAAGGCAAGAGTGTCTTTTTTAGCTAAGACCGAATCTATGATGTCTTCTTGAAGAGGCCTGAATACATCGAAGCCCCAATAAGATTTTAAAACTGCTTTTTTATCCATGCAATTTTAATTTATCTTCAATAAATGAAATTCTTGATGCTACAGTATCTTGTGGAACATAGACAATCTCATGGGATTGCTTATAAACTGCTTCAATAAATGAAAAATAATGAGCTGCTTCTTCAAAATTTTCTGTGCGCTGTTCGTCTTCTTGGTAAATTTCTTTCCAAGGACTCAATAAGAAAACTAAATCGTACTGAAATTCATTCACTCTTTTCTCCCATGACTTCGTATCCTTTCCTATGGCTTTAAGATAGGCGTAAATATCGTGTATACCCCTATCAAAAAAAACATGTGGAAACTCTGTGTTCAGCTTGTTTAAGTCTTCATATTGCTGTTTTCTTCCTGTAAAAAGTGCTTCGCTAAACGCATAGGGCTCTGAAAGGAAATAACGACTTTTACCTTCGTTTTTTGCAATTTCAATCAAGGTCCTAGAATATTCCTCAAAAGTACTGTATCCAAGCTTGTTCAAACCATTGATAAGGGATGTTTTACCCGCTCCAGGACCACCGCTAATGACTATTCTTTTTTTTTTCATAAAGGCAACAAAAAAATAAAACCGTATCTTTATACAAAAGTAAAACCTTGGCGCAAACCCAACCGCAGTCTGACGATTTTTATTCACGATTTTATGACCAACTACTTGAATCACAAGTATGGCCTGGTGTTTATTTATTCAAATTTATTGTAAAAGCTGAATCCGAGCATCTAAACACTTTAAAATCGTATTTTGACAATAATGAACCTCAGTTTTCTGAAAAACAATCCAGTAAAAAAACCTTTACCAGTTTAAGCGTTAAAGTCAAAATGGAAACTCCAGACAGCGTGATTCAAATCTATAAGAAAGCCAGCACCTTAGAAGGAATTATTACCCTCTAATTTTAACAAAAAACAACATAATTCGATAGAATTTACTATTTTGCAATCATTATATACCTCACTACCACATTAGCAACTATTTTTTATGGAAACCTTGCAGTATAATACCAAGCGCGAGCAATTAATTATTCCTGAATACGGCAGACACATTCACTTGATGATTGAGCAGGCCAAGGCAGAAACCAATGCCGAGGAAAGAAACAAAAAGGCCAAAGCCATCATCGGTGTGATGGGTAATCTCAACCCTCACCTGAGAGACGTTCCTGATTTCCAACATAAATTATGGGATCAGTTTTTTATCATGGCTGATTTTGACATAGACGTTGACTGTCCTTTTGAAAAGCCTGAAAAAGAGGTTTTAGAAGCCAAGCCAGATAAACTCGCTTATCCCCAAAACCACCCCAAATATCGGTTTTACGGAAACAATATAAAACGCATGATTGATGTTGCCATCAACTGGGAAGAAAATGAACTCAAGGAAGTTTTAGTTTTTACCATAGCAAATCACATGAAAAAAAGCTTTTTAAGTTGGAATAAAGATTCTGTTGACGACGCAGTTATCATGGCTCACCTTGATGAACTTTCCAACGGAAAACTCAAAGTAGCCGCCTCACAGCTGCCTCTAAGTGAATCCGCTGAACTGCTTAAATTCAAATCTAAAAATGGAAACGGTCCCAAAAGTAATATCGCTAGCAAACAACGAAGAAACAAACGTAAACGTTACTAGTCAGTATGGAATCATTTGTAATAGAGGGAGGCAAAGCATTAAAAGGGTCAATTACTCCTCAAGGAGCAAAAAATGAAGCCTTAC
>CACCLB010000011.1 GCA_902546725.1 uncultured Bacteroidota bacterium
GTACACCATATCCGCAGTCGTGAAATCATTTTACTAGACGATGATGGAAACGAGATTATCTTGCCAAAAGATCGTCAGATACCAAGCGACTTTTTTAGAAAAGGAGATAATGTAAGAGGAATCATTGAACTGGTTGAACTCAGAGGAAACAAGCCAAGAATTATTCTATCCAGGACTTCTCCCAAGTTCCTAGAAAAATTATTTGAACAAGAAATCCCCGAAGTATTTGACGGGCTTATCACCATCAAAAAAGCAGTTAGAATACCTGGTGAAAAAGCTAAAGTAGCTGTAGATTCATACGATGATCGTATTGATCCAGTAGGGGCTTGTGTAGGAATGAAAGGATCTAGAATCCACGGGATTGTTCGGGAATTAGGAAATGAAAATATTGATGTAATCAACTATACCAATAATCTTCAGCTTTTTATCTCTAGAGCCTTGAGTCCAGCAAAAGTGAACTCTCTTAAAATTGATGAGGAAAACAAAAGGGTTGAAGTAATCTTAAACCCTGAAGAGGTTTCCAAAGCCATCGGTAAAGGAGGAACAAATATTCGTCTGGCAGGAAAGTTAACAGGATATGAAATTGATGTCTTCCGCGAAGGAGTGGAAGAGGATATTGAATTGAAGGAGTTCAGTGATGAAATCGAGCAGTGGATCATTGATGAATTTAAAAAGGTCGGTTTAGATACAGCCAAGAGTATTTTGGAGCTTGATAAATCCGACTTAATCAAAAGAACAGACCTTGAAGAAGAAACAATTCAAGAGGTTTTACAAATATTGAAAGCAGAATTTGAAGAATAGACTGCAAAAATAATTCCTATTTTTGCAAATAGATATAATTATATGGCTGACCAACCCAGTGTTCGACTAAACAAAGTGTTAAGGGAATTAAATATCTCCCTTGACCGTGCTGTTGAATTTCTGAATCAAAAAGGAATTGAAGTTGACGCGCGTCCGACGACAAAAATCACTACAGAAGTGTACAACACACTTTTGGATGAATTTGAAACGGACAAATCCAAGAAAGTAGCTTCTCACGAGATCAGTGAGGAAAAGCGAAAAGAAAAGGAAAATCTCCGCATCATTCAGGAAAAGAAAGAGCAAGAACGCTTGGATCAAATCGCACAAAGAGAGGCCTTAAAAACCAATAAGGTTGCCCTTGAAAAGCCTAAGACGTTAGGGAAGATTGATTTGGAGGCTTTAAAAAAACCTGCTCCAGCCCCAAAAGAAGTGCCTGTGCCAGAGGCTACTGAAGAGCCTGCCGCGGCTGTTACAGATTCAAAGACCGAAGAAGCTGAAGCAATTGTCCCAAAGACAACCCAAGAAACAAAAGTGACACCTTCAACTGAGAAAGCCGAGGCTGAATCACCTGAAAAAGAGACACTTAAGACTCAATATACCAAACTAAGTGGACCTAAGAAAACAGGTCAAACCATCAATCTTGATGAGGTCAATAAAAAAGAAAAAACGGTAGAAGATGCCCGCAAGCGTAAGCGAAAGAGAATAAGTAAAGACGCTAAACCTACAGCCAACAAGAATAAAAACAACAATCAAGGTCAACAACGAAAAGGGAGAACCAATACTGTTGTCAAAAAAGAAGAACCTAGTGAAGAAGAAGTTCAAAAGCAAATACGCGAAACTTTAGAAAAGCTTCAAGGTAAATCGAACAAATCTAAAGGTGCAAAATACAGAAGAGATAAAAGGGTTCAACATCGCCAAAAGTCGGAGGAAGAAATGGCCCAGATTGAAGCTGAAAGCAAAGTCTTAAAGGTTACTGAGTTTATTACTGTGGGGGAAGTTGCCACCATGATGAATATCACCTCAACAGAGATTATTTCTGCTTGTATGAGTTTAGGAATCATGGTAACTATGAACCAAAGACTGGATGCGGAGACTTTGAGTATTGTTGCTGATGAGTTTGGCTATGAGGTTACTTTTGAAAAAGCTGAACTCGAAGAAAATATAGAAGATGTTGAAGATCTTGAACAAGATCTAACAGCTAGAGCACCTATAGTAACTGTAATGGGTCACGTGGATCACGGAAAAACTTCTTTGCTCGACTACATTCGTGAAGAGAATGTAATCGCAGGAGAATCAGGAGGAATCACCCAGCACATCGGTGCATACGGCGTTACTCTTGAAAACGGTCAAAAAATAACCTTTTTAGATACTCCTGGTCACGAAGCATTTACCGCGATGAGAGCTAGAGGAGCTCAGGTTACCGATATTGCTATTATCGTTGTAGCTGCAGATGACGACATCATGCCACAAACCAAGGAAGCGATAAGTCATGCTCAGGCTGCAGGCGTTCCCATTGTATTTGCCATCAATAAGATTGATAAAGAAAATGCAAATCCAGATAAAATTAAAGAAGCACTTGCTGGGATGAACCTTATGGTCGAAGACTGGGGAGGTAAAGTTCAATCACACGATGTTTCTGCATTAAAAGGAACAGGTGTCAAAGAACTGCTTGAAAAAGTTTTACTTGAGGCTGAATTACTTGAACTTAAGGCAAACCCGAATAGAGCCGCCAAAGGAACAGTTGTAGAAGCCTTTTTAGATAAAGGGCGAGGCTATGTTTCCACCATACTTGTTCAGAATGGGACACTTAAAATGGGAGATTACCTTTTAGCAGGAAAACACAGTGGAAAGGTAAAAGCGATATTTAACGAAAGAGGAGCGAGCCTAGAAGAAGCTCCACCATCTACACCAGTATCCATTTTAGGATTAGACGGAGCGCCCCAAGCAGGGGACGCATTTCACGTTTTGGAAGATGAACGTGAAGCAAAACAAATTGCTGCGAAAAGAACTCAATTGTTAAGAGAGCAAAGTGTTCGAACACAACGTCATATAACTTTAGACGAAATAGGAAGACGAATTGCTTTGGGCGAGTTTCAAGAATTGAATATTATCCTTAAAGGGGATGTTGACGGTTCAGTTGAGGCCTTGACCGATTCACTTCAAAAGTTATCTACAGGTGAAATCGAAATCAATATCATCCATAAGGGTGTTGGAGCCATCACAGAATCCGATGTGCTATTGGCCTCTGCCTCTGATGCTATAGTAATTGGATTTAATGTAAGACCAATGGGTAATGCCCGGACTATAGCCGATAAAGAAGAAATCGATATCCGTTCTTATTCCATTATTTACGATGCAATTAATGACATCAAAGATGCAATGGAAGGAATGCTTTCTCCTGAAATGCGTGAAGAGATCACAGGGAATGCTGAAATTAGAGAAACCTTCAAAATTTCCAAAATTGGAACCATCGCAGGATGTATGGTCACCAGTGGAAAGATTTACCGAAATTCTGGCATACGAATCATCCGAGAAGGAGTAGTCATCTTTACTGGTGGATTAACATCACTCAAACGATTTAAGGATGACGTTAAAGAAGTAGCCAAAGGATACGACTGTGGTTTACAGGTAAAAAATTACAACGATATCAAAGTAGGCGATGTATTGGAATGTTTCCAAGAGGTAGCCGTTAAAAAATCACTCTAAGGATTCAATTTTTCGAGTCAAAAGAAAGGCAGACGGGAAATCTCTCTTTACGGTATCTAGTGTTTTTAATCCTAGGATCTTGTCTTTAAATCGACCTGCCTGCACTTTGTAGTTTGGTGTTTCAAAGCTCAGTTCTACGGGTATATTCGGATAGGCTTCCTTAGCATTTTCTAAAGTTTCTGTGGCTGTTTCAAGATTTCCGTAATACAATTGGAGCGTATAATATTCGTTTGCATAACGCTCTCGATCTAAAGCAATTTTTTTGTTTAACAAACTGTCCAACCGTGGGTCTTGTTTAACGTTCAATTCTGCAGTTTGCGAAAAGCTCAGTGAACTGATACTGAAAATAAGCACTAATAATAAGGGTTCCCAAGAAGAATTTTTCATACTGCAAAAAAACAACTTTTTCTTTTTAAACCATGTTTTTTTAACAAACCTAATAAGTTATTTAGAATCATTATAAATTAATAAAATCTTGTTTTAATCGGTATTTTAAAAGAGCGCTATGACTTAAATTTGTACTGGATTTTAGAACAAAACTTTGGACATACAAACACGTTTATTTGAAAGAATAAAGATCAAGGATAATATAAAATTCCTTTTTCCAGCCCTAATCGTTTTAATAAGCTTTTTTTCCTCGTTTACGGCTATAGCTCAAGATGATGAAGCCGTCCAGGCAGGCAAAAAATTATTCAACGCAAATTGTGCAGCTTGTCACAAGCTAAATAAGAGAGCTGTGGGTCCAGCCCTCAGAGGGGTCTCCGTAAAGTACGATAGAGAGTGGCTTTATACATGGATCAAAAACAGTACTGCAATGGTGAAGTCGGGCGATGCTCAGGCAGTTGCCATCTATGAGGAGTACAACGGTTCGGTAATGACATCATTTCCTCAACTTTCGAATGAGGACATCGATAACATCATTGCCTACACCGATTATATTCCACCTGCACCAGTTGCTTCAGCTACTGTTCCAGGTGCTGCACCAGGCCAATCTGGATCTTCAGGAGTCAACAACAATATTATTTTAGGTGCCTTAGCATTGGTGTTTTTTATTCTTATTGTCATGCTGTTTTTGGTACAAAAAACTTTGCTCCGCATTGCAGTAGCGAGTGGTGTTGATATCAAACCAGAGACCAAACCAAAGCGAACACCCATTTGGTTAGCCTTTGTCCAAAATCAACTTTTAGTGATGGTGAGCGTTGTACTCTTATTATTGAGTAGTGCATATTTTGTGTACGGTTACTTTATGCAAGTTGGGGTTGATCAAGGATATATGCCAGTTCAACCAATTCACTATTCACATAAAATTCACGCTGGAGCAAATCAAATTGAGTGTAAGTATTGTCACTCTTCAGCTCGAGTGTCCAAACATTCAGGAATTCCATCGTTAAATGTTTGTATGAATTGCCATAGAAACATAGCTGAGTATAACGGTGAGGAGGATCTTGAAAACGGATACACCAAAGATTTTTATACTAAAGAGATTAAAAAATTATACGCTGCCGTGGGTTGGGATGAGACCAATCAGCGTTATACAGGAGAAACACAACCGGTTAAGTGGGTTAGAATTCACAACCTTCCTGATTTTGTTTATTTCAATCACGCCCAGCACGTTGAGGTAGGAGAAATCGCCTGCGAAACTTGCCATGGACCAGTTGAAGAAATGGAGATTATGTATCAATACTCTCCCTTGACAATGGGATGGTGTATCAATTGCCACCGTGAAACAAATGTAAAAGTAGAGAGCAACGAGTATTACGCTAAAATACATGAAGCCCTTTCTAAAAAATACGGTGTAGAAAAATTAACAGTTGCCCAAATGGGTGGACTTGAATGTGGAAAATGTCACTATTAAAAGGCGATCAAAAAAAGCATATGGCATCAAATAAAACTTATTGGAAAAACATTGCTCAATTAGATCCTTCTGATGAGGCAGTTAAAAAATTGGAGCAAAATGAATTTGTTTCCAAGCTTCCTGAAGATTTTTTAAGTGATGAAAAGACACTAGAGGAGAGTAGTACCTCTCGTAGAGATTTTTTAAAATATGTTGGTTTTAGTACTGCAGCTGCTACCATTGCTGCTTGTGAAGGACCAGTTATTAAATCGGTTCCTTATGTCGTACAACCTGAGCAAATAAGACCAGGAATTGCCAATTACTATGCAACTACCATTGCGGATGGTTTTGATTTTGGAAGTGTTTTAATTAAGACTCGAGAAGGAAGACCCATTAAGGTTGAAAGTAATCCAGATGCACCTACTTTAGGAATTGCAAATGCTAGAATGCATGCTTCTGTACTTTCATTATATGACACTTTACGATTACAAGGACCAACAGCAAATGGACAAGATGTTTCTTGGGATGACTTTTATCTTCAAGCTGGAGCCATGCTCAAAGCATTAGCAGCCACCGATAAAGAAATCATTCTATTAACACCGACTTTGCCAAGTCCAACTACACAGAAAATCATTGCAGATTTTATTGCCGCTTACCCAAATGTACGTCCTGTAGTATATGATACTATTTCGTCAGATGCAGCTTTAAATGCTTATGAAACCTATTACGGACAAAGAGCTTTAGCAGACTATGACTTTTCTAAAGCAAAAGCCATCGTATCTGTAGACGCTGATTTCTTAGGAGATTGGCAAGGTGGTGGCTACGCTAAAGGCTATGCCCTCTCTAAAACACCTCATAGGGATCATGGCAAAGCAGAGATGTCCCAGCACTTTCAATTTGAATCCAATATGTCTCTGACTGGAGCAAATGCAGACCATCGTATTCCCTGTACTCCAGCAGATCAAAAAAACATTTTAGCCTACATTCACGATCGTTTAATAGGAGGATCTGCGGGTCAATTATCAGCCGATTTAAAAGTGTTTGCAGACAAAGCAATTTCAGCACTAAAAAGTTCAGGTTCTCAGGGAGTCTTGGTTACTGGATTAGATGATGATGCAGCCCAGGCTGTAGTTCTTGCTGTAAATACATACCTAAGTAGTGCAGCTTTCCAACCTGAACAACCTAAGTTGATCAGACAAGGAAATGCAAAAGAGGTACAAGAAGCATTTCAAGCAATTGAAGCAGGTAGTGTAAGTGGTTTGATTTCAGTTGGAGTCAATCCAGTATTTTCTTTTGCCAATGGAAATGCATTAGCTGAGGCAATCAGCAAGTTGGAATTTTCATTGAGCTTTACTTCCAAAATAGATGAAACAGCAGCCGCTTCACAATTTGTTGCAGCGACACCTCATTATTTAGAATCATGGGGAGACTACGAATTTAAATCAGGACATTACGCTTTGGCTCAGCCAACCATTCGTCCTTTGTTTGACACCCAACAATTTCAGGATGTTTTACTCAGACTAGCTGGTAAAAACTCAAAATTCTACGACGAAATTAAAGCCCATTGGAATGAATCCATTTTAGGATCAAGTTCTTGGAGTAAGGCCTTACACGACGGTTATTATTCAATAGAAAGTTCTGTGGAAAATTCAATACCAGATTTTTCTGCCTTGGATGTTAGTCAACTGAGAACTGCTACTTCATCAGGAATGAGCTTGGTATTGTACAGCAAAACAGGCATGGGTGATGGGCAGCAAGCCAATAACCCCTGGTTGCAAGAGTTTCCTGACCCGATTACACGAGTAAGTTGGGACAACTATCTTACAGTATCCATGAGTGATGCAAATGCTCTTGGATTACAAAACATCAATACTGCTGACGGTGCACTGAACGGTAGTTATGCCGCTGTAACGGTTGGTACTCAGACCTTGAAAGTGCCCGTGATTGTTCAACCTGGACAGGCGAAAGGAACCGTTGGTCTTTCTTTTGGTTTTGGGGAGCGAATGGGCCTCAAAGATGAAATGCAAACAGGAGTCAATGCCTACACTTTTTATCAAAACTTTAACCGAGTTCAAAATGTTGACGTTAAACTAGCAAATGGAGAGCACGAATTTGCATGTGTTCAGTTGCACAATACTTTGATGGGACGTGGAGATATAGTCAAGGAAACCACCTTAGAAGTCTTTAACACAAAAGATAAAGCGTATTGGAATCCAATGCCTCAGGTTTCAAAAGATCATATTGAATTTGACGTCACCTCTCCAGAAGTGGATATGTGGCAAGAATTTGATAGAAGTATTGGACACCACTTCAACCTTTCTATTGACTTAAATTCATGTACGGGTTGTGGTGCTTGTGTTGTCGCTTGTCATGCAGAAAACAATGTCCCTGTTGTGGGTAAACGTGAAGTACGTAAATCCAGAGATATGCATTGGTTGAGAATAGATCGCTATTACTCTTCAGCATCTACTTTTGAAGGAGACAATGAAACAAAAGAGAATATTTCAGGAATTGGAGATTCTTTAAACACTTTTGGAGAAATGGAGCAAGCAGCAGCCAATCCTCAAGTTGCTTTTCAGCCTGTAATGTGTCAGCACTGTAACCACGCTCCTTGTGAAACAGTTTGCCCTGTAGCTGCCTCATCACATGGGAGACAAGGTCAAAATCATATGGCCTATAATCGCTGCGTTGGAACCCGCTACTGTGCGAATAACTGTCCCTATAAAGTACGTCGTTTTAACTGGTTCTTGTACAATAAAAATGACGAGTTCGATTACCACATGAATAACGATTTAGGTCGAATGGTATTAAACCCTGATGTGGTTGTTCGTTCCAGAGGAGTCATGGAAAAATGTTCTTTGTGTATACAGATGACACAAAAAACAATATTAGACGCCAAACTCAAAGGTGAAGAAATTAAAGATGGGACTTTCCAAACCGCTTGTTCCAATGCTTGTACCACAGGGGCAATGGTGTTTGGAGACCTGAATGACAAAGAAAGCAAAGTTGCTGCATTACATGAAGACGATCGTATGTACCATTTATTGGAACATGTCGGTACAAAGCCCAATGTAATGTATCAAGTAAAAGTTAGAAATACCGACGAGGTATAATTTAGAAATAAAGACCCATGGCATCGCATTACGAAGCACCTATTAGAAAACCACTGGTAACAGGAGACAAGACCTACCACGATGTTACTGTAGATGTTGCCGCACCTGTAGAGGGAGTAGCTAACAAGCAGTGGTGGATTGTTTTTGGTATTGCGCTGACTGCCTTTTTATGGGGAGTTGGTTGTATCATTTATACCATATCTACTGGGATTGGAACTTGGGGATTAAACAAGACAGTAGGTTGGGCTTGGGACATTACCAACTTTGTATGGTGGGTAGGTATTGGTCACGCAGGAACGCTTATTTCTGCAGTACTCTTATTATTCAGACAAAAATGGCGTATGGCGATTAACCGTTCTGCGGAGGCCATGACTATTTTTTCTGTAATTCAAGCTGGACTTTTCCCAATTATCCACATGGGAAGACCATGGTTAGCCTATTGGGTACTCCCAATTCCAAATGGATTTGGTTCGCTTTGGGTGAATTTTAACTCACCACTTCTCTGGGATGTATTTGCAATTTCAACTTATTTATCAGTATCTCTTGTATTTTGGTGGACAGGATTGCTTCCTGACTTTGCAATGATTCGCGATCGTGCGGTATTACCTTTCCAGAAGAAAATATACAGTTTGTTGAGTTTTGGATGGTCCGGAAGAGCAAAAGATTGGCAACGATTTGAAGAAGTTTCATTAGTATTGGCAGGACTTGCTACACCACTTGTACTTTCAGTGCATACTATTGTATCCTTTGACTTTGCTACTTCGGTAATCCCTGGTTGGCACACTACTATTTTTCCACCTTATTTTGTTGCAGGAGCTATTTTCTCAGGATTTGCGATGGTAAATACACTCTTGATCATTATGCGTAAGGTATCCAATCTGGAAAATTACATCACAGTTCAACATATTGAATTGATGAATATTGTCATTATGATTACGGGTTCCATTGTTGGAGTAGCCTACATCACAGAACTTTTCATCGCTTGGTATTCTGGAGTAGAATACGAGCAATATGCATTTTTAAACAGAGCCACTGGACCTTATTGGTGGGCGTATTGGTCAATGATGACCTGTAATGTGTTTTCACCACAGTTTATGTGGTTTAAAAAGCTGCGTACCAGTATTTTGTTCTCCTTTATAATTTCAATTGTGGTAAATATTGGAATGTGGTTTGAGCGTTTTGTAATTATTGTGACTTCATTGCACAGAGATTACTTGCCTTCCTCATGGACTATGTTCTCTCCTACCTTTGTAGATATTGGAATATTCATCGGAACCATAGGCTTTTTCTTTGTGTTATTCTTGTTGTACGCAAGAACCTTCCCTGTGATTGCTCAGGCTGAAGTAAAAACAATATTAAAATCTTCTGGAGAGAAGTATAAAAAATTAAGAGACGGTAAATCATGAGTGATAAAGTAGTACATGCCCTTTACGACGACGATGATGTACTTTTAAGTGCTGTCAAAATGATTCGTTCTGAGAAGCACCACATCGAAGAGGTATACACCCCATTTCCAGTTCATGGTCTTGACAAAGCCCTTGGACTTGAGGAAACTCGCATTGCTATAATGGCATTCATTTATGGGTGTATTGGTTTAGCTGTTGCTGTCGCCATGATGAACTATATCATGATTGAGGATTGGCCCCAGAATATTGGAGGAAAGCCAAGTTTTTCTTATTTGGAAAATATGCCAGCTTTTGTCCCTATCATGTTTGAGATGACCGTATTTTTTGCAGCCCACTTAATGGTAATTACTTTTTATATGAGAAGTAAATTATGGCCATTTAAAAAAGCTGAAAATCCGAATCCTTTAACTACAGATGATAAATTTCTTGTAGAAATTGGAATTCACGATAACGAAAAAGAACTTCAAAAACTCTTAAAAAAATCAGGAGCTATAGATGTTTCAATAATAGAAAAGTCAGAATAGATGAGTTATAAAGGCCTATTGATTTGTGTAATTGTTGCTCTGGGATTTCAATCTTGCTTTGATCCAGCAAAGCCCAATTACCAGTATTTTCCGAATATGTATGAACCTGTCGGTTATGAAACTTATGCTGATACAGATGCATTTGCTAATGGCATAGAAGCACAGATTCCAGTTGAAGGTTCAGTAGCAAGAGGATGGGAGCCTTACGATTATCCTGATACTAACGACGGCTACGAAGCAGCCAAGGCTGAGTTGATGTCTCCACTAGCTCTTACGGATGAAAACGGGGCAAATGGTAAAGAGCTTTACGGAATTTATTGTGCAGTATGCCATGGAGGTAAAGGAGACGGACAGGGAATTTTAATGACAAGAGAAAAATTTCTTGGAGTTCCTAGTTATGCCGATAGAGAAATCACACCAGGAAGTATTTACCACGTATTGATGTACGGGAAAAATGCAATGGGATCTCATGCAGGACAGGTCAACGCAGAAGAGCGCTGGCAAATTGCTCAGCATGTGATGGAGTTAAGAAACACCTTAGTCAAATAACAATAAGGAAGATAAATGATGTACACCTTTCCAAACAAACTTAGAAATTTAGCCATCGTTTTTATGGCAGTTGGTTTTATAGGCCTAGTCTTCGGGTTTATTTCAGCGCCAGCAACCATAGAAGAGGCTAAAGCTATAGTCGCCGCAAATCACGGGGAGGGACACGGAACATCTCATGAGACTACAGCTGCGCATGCAACTCATGATGCCGATGCCTCTCACACAGAAAAAAGTACTCATGCAGATGAAGCATCACATGCTACCGATGCCGACTATCAAGAAGAAACTCAGCATTCAGTGCAGCATGACGAATACCAAGAAGAAGCGCACTCTGATTCAACTCATGGTGATTCACATGATGCTGAACATGACGAACATGTTTTTCATCAGTTGAGTAACAAACCTTGGGCTGCTTTGTATGTCGCTGCCTTTTTCTTCTTTATGATATCCCTCGGAGTATTAGCATTTTATGCGATTCAACGTGCTGCTCAGGCCGGTTGGTCTCCAGTATTGTATCGAGTAATGGAAGGAATTACAGCATATCTCCTTCCAGGAGGTATTATTGTTATTGTCATATTAGCACTTTCTGGTATGCATTTGAACCATTTATTTATTTGGATGGATCCAGAGGTAGTGGCTCACGATAAATTAATAGCAGGGAAAACAGGTTTCTTAAATGTGCCTTTTTTCTTAATTAGAGCTGTATTTTTCTTATCGGGATGGACACTCTATCGTTATTTTTCTAGAAAATTCTCTTTAGCACAAGATTCAGCTACTGATATTTCCAATCACAAAAAGAACTTTAGAATCTCAGCTGCATTTTTGGTATTCTATATCGTCACAGAATCCATCATGTCATGGGATTGGGTAATGTCAATTGATCCTCACTGGTTCAGTACCTTATTCGGATGGTATGTTTTTGCCAGTATGTTTGTCTCTGGAATTACGGCCATCGCTCTCATTACAATTTATCTAAAGTCGAAAGGGTATTTGGAGTTTGTCAATGACAGCCACATACACGATTTAGGAAAATTCATGTTTGGTATTAGTGTGTTCTGGACTTATTTGTGGTTTTCACAGTTTATGTTGATCTGGTATTCTAACATTCCAGAGGAAGTTACTTACTTCATCACGCGTATCGAAGATTACAACCTTCCATTTTTTGGAATGGTGGTCATGAACTTTATTTTTCCACTTCTTATCTTGATGAATAGTGATTACAAACGGATCAACTATTTTATAGTGATGGCTGGGATAGTAATTATACTAGGACATTATATGGACGTATTTAATATGATTATGCCCTCTGCCGTTGGTGACCAATGGTTTATCGGTTCAGCAGAGATAGGAGGATTTTTCTTCTTCCTAGGTCTTTTCATATTTATTGTATTTAAGGAATTAACAAAAGCCCCCTTGCTAGCCAAGGGTGATCCCTATATGGGAGAGAGTGAACGCTTTCATTATTAAAAATTAATCGAAAAGATAAATGAACATATTTTTGATACTTTCTGTACTTGTTTTGATAGCCATATCAATTTGGCAAATCACCAAGATTTTTGAACTCTCTCAGGCAAAGAAAGTCAATACGCAGGTAGCTGATGATGATGATAACAATCTCAATGGTAAACTCATGTTTGCATTTTTGATTTTTATCTACGGAATCACCATCTTTTCGTTTTGGTCTTACGGCGATGTACTTTTGCCTAACTCAGCCTCTGAACACGGAGTTGACTACGACAACTTGATGTGGATTTCATTTGCTATTATTTTCTTTGTACAAACGATCACCCAAGCTTTACTTCACTATTTTTCATATAAATACAGAGGGGAGAAAGGTAAGAAAGCATTGTTTTACGCTGACAATGACAAACTTGAGATGATATGGACAATTATTCCAGTAATCACTTTAGCAGGACTTATATTATACGGCCTTTACACCTGGACAGACATCATGACTGTTGAAGAAAATGATGAAGCCTTAGTAGTAGAACTTTATGCACAGCAATTCAACTGGAAAGCTAGATATGCAGGAGAGGATGGAGTGCTAGGAGATGCAAATGTGCGTTTTCTTCAAGATTTCGAAGGAAGAAATTTAGTTGGAATTGACGCTACTGATCCCAACGGTTTTGACGATGTAGTTGTACAAGAATTGCATTTGCCCGTAGGGAGAGAGGTCATTTTTAAAATGCGTTCTCAAGATGTGTTACACTCAGCCTATATGCCTCATTTTAGAGCTCAGATGAACTGTGTTCCTGGAATGATTACTGAGTTTGCATTTACACCCAATAAAACTACAGAGGAAATGCGTCAAGACCCAGATGTAACAGCCAAGGTTAAAAAGATTAATAAAATTAGAGTTGAAAAAAGTAAGGAACTGGTTGCAAGTGGAGATATGGCATTAGATCCTTATGAATTTGATTTTCTTTTACTTTGTAATAAAATTTGTGGTGCGTCGCATTACAATATGCAAATGAAAATAATAGTAGAAACAGAGCAAGAATTTGAAGAATGGATGAATAGTCAGCAAACATTTGCTGAAGTCATCCAATAATTAATACTTAAAATAAAGATTATGTCAACAGCAGCAGCAGTACACACAGAGGAGGATCACGGACATCATCATAAAGAAACTTTTGTAACGAAATACATCTTTAGTCAAGACCACAAGATGATTTCTAAGCAATACCTGATTACAGGTTTGTTTATGGGAATCATTGGGATCGCAATGTCACTTTTATTTCGCTTACAATTAGCTTGGCCAGAGCAGCCCTTTGGAATTTTTGAAGTTCTTTTAGGGAAGTGGGCTCCCGATGGAGTAATGGATCCTAATGTTTACTTAGCATTGGTTACTATCCACGGAACGATCATGGTCTTTTTTGTATTAACAGCGGGATTGAGCGGTACATTTAGTAACCTCTTGATTCCATTACAGATTGGAGCTCGCGACATGGCTTCAGGCTTGTTAAACATGATCTCTTTTTGGTTGTTTTTCCTTTCAAGTGTTATTATGGTTATGTCTTTGTTTGTTGAAGCCGGACCAGCTGCAGCAGGTTGGACTATTTATCCTCCATTAAGCGCACTGCCTCAGGCACAGCCAGGTTCTGGAACAGGAATGACGCTGTGGCTAGTTTCGATGGCTATCTTTATTGCTTCCTCACTATTGGGATCTCTCAATTATATAGTAACAGTCATTAACCTTAGAACTAAGGGAATGAGTATGACTCGATTGCCATTGACTATCTGGGCATTTTTTGTTACCGCAATCATTGGAGTAGTGTCTTTCCCAGTATTGTTATCAGCTGCTTTACTCCTTATTATGGATCGAAGCTTCGGAACCTCATTCTTTTTATCCGATATTTTTATTCAAGGAGAAGTATTGCACTATCAGGGCGGATCACCAGTGCTTTACGAACACCTCTTTTGGTTTCTAGGACACCCTGAAGTTTATATAGTCTTATTGCCTGCCTTGGGAATTACTTCCGAAATTATTGCTACAAATGCACGCAAACCAATTTTTGGTTATCGCGCCATGGTGGCTTCAATCCTAGCAATTGCTTTTTTATCAACCATAGTATGGGGACACCATATGTTTATTTCAGGGATGAATCCATTTTTGGGCTCTGTATTTACATTTACAACTTTGCTGATTGCTATTCCTTCTGCGGTTAAAGCTTTCAACTACATTACAACCTTATGGAAAGGGAACCTTCAATTGAACCCAGCCATGCTATTTTCAATTGGTTTGGTTTCAACCTTTATCACAGGAGGTTTAACAGGAATTATTTTAGGAGACAGTACCTTGGATATTAATGTACACGACACCTACTTTGTAGTAGCTCACTTCCACTTAGTAATGGGAATATCTGCCCTTTATGGATTGTTTGCTGGGGTATATCATTGGTTCCCTAAAATGTTTGGCCGTATGTTAAATAAAAATCTAGGTTATGTCCACTTTTGGGTTACAGCGGTTTGTGCTTATGGAGTCTTTTTCCCTATGCACTTTATCGGAATGGCTGGTCTGCCGAGAAGATATTATACCAATACCGCATTTCCATACTTTGATGATCTCGCAGATATCAATGTGTTGATTACAGTTTTCGCTTTAATTGCAGGGGCTGCTCAAATTGTATTCTTATATAACTTTATCCACAGTATGTTCTACGGTAAGAAAACCGTTCAAAATCCATGGAGATCGAACACCTTAGAATGGACAGCTCCAATTGAACATTTCCACGGAAACTGGGAAGGAGAAATTCCTCATGTACACCGATGGGCTTACGACTATTCAAAGCTAGGTCATGAAGAAGACTTTGTTCCACAACATATTCCACTTAAAAAAGGAGAAGAAGAACTCCAACACTAAAACTCAACAATTGAATTAAACTTGAAAACCCAACCCTAAGGTTGGGTTTTTTATTTTTGATAAAATGATTCTAGGGTTCGTTTAGTTTTAATTCAAGTTTGGAAGAAGGGGGTGAAATAAATGGTATGGATAAATTTGATCCTCTTAGTATAATCCAAATGCCAAAGAGTAGGGGTAGCAGAACGAGAGAACATCATTATAGGCAGATGCAGTTTCAGATTTGGAAATGTATTTTGTTCCCAAAAAGATGTTTTTTAACACCCTAAAAAGCAAGCCTGAATTTACATTTGAACTCTTGCAAATCATGTCGTACTACATCAAGCAAACGGATGAAAAGATTTTTGAAATGGGTCAAAAAACACTTGAACAAAGAGCTGCAAAGTTAGTCCTCAGCATGAAAGATTTTTTTGAACTAGACGAATAATCCTATATCGATGTCTTACTGCGTAGGGAGGATATGGCAAACTTTATTGGAGTAGCAACGGAATCCTTTATTCGCAAGCTAGGGCAATTTCAAAAAAGAGGATGGATAAAGACCAAAGGAAAAAAAATTAAAATTCTTGATCAGGAGGCACTTTTGCGAATATCTTCAGGCTTCAGTTAATTAAATATCTAAATCCAAAGGAATTCATTTATCTTTGATAAGATGAACGAATATTTAGATCCTACCGACGACCAATTTTCTCCTGAGGAACAAGATATTGATCGTGCTTTAAGGCCTTTAAAATTTGATGACTTTGCAGGACAGGATGCCATACTCGAAAACCTTAAGGTATTTGTTCAAGCAGCCAAACAGCGAGGCGAAGCTTTGGATCACACCTTGTTTCACGGACCTCCAGGTCTTGGGAAAACTACATTGGCTCATATTTTAGCAAACGAATTGGAAGTTGGAATCAAAATGACCTCTGGACCTGTACTGGATAAGCCAGGTGATTTAGCGGGTTTATTGACCAATCTTCAAGCTCAAGATATTCTATTCATCGATGAAATTCACCGTTTGAGTCCTATAGTAGAAGAATATCTTTACTCAGCCATGGAGGATTATAAAATTGACATTATGATTGAGTCTGGACCTAATGCCAGAACTGTTCAAATCAATTTAGAACCCTTTACCTTGGTTGGTGCCACTACTCGATCAGGTTTACTCACCGCACCCATGCGTGCTCGATTTGGAATCAGCAATCGATTGCAGTATTATTCTACCGAATTATTATCGACCATAGTGACTAGAAGTGCAGACATACTGAATGTTCCTATCAAAGAGGAGGCAGCTATCGAAATTGCTGGAAGAAGCCGAGGTACACCTCGAATTTCTAACGGTTTGTTAAGACGTGTTCGTGATTTTGCACAAATCAAAGGCAACGGATCCATAGATATTAAAATTACCCAATTCGCCCTCCAAGCGCTGCAGGTTGATGCCCACGGTCTAGACGAAATGGACAATAAAATTTTGACTACACTGATTGATAAATTCAAGGGGGGTCCAGTAGGTATTACCACACTTGCTACTGCGGTATCTGAAAATTCAGAAACCATAGAAGAGGTTTACGAGCCTTTTTTGATTCAACAAGGATTTATAGTTCGAACCCCACGGGGTAGAGAAGTAACTGCCCGAGCCTACAGTCATTTAGGCAGAATCAAAAACAATCAAGAAGGCTTGTTTTAAAGGCGTACTCATGAGTTTAAAATCAGAGTACACTGCCAAAATAAAATCAGCTGCCGATGCTTTAGGCTTTCTTTCGTGTGGAATATCAAAAGCAGATTTTTTGGAGGATGAGGCACCGCGTTTGGAACAATGGCTCAATCAAGGACATCACGGCAGCATGAGCTATATGGAGCGGTATTTTGATAAAAGATTGGATCCAAGGTTACTTGTTCCAGGAGCTAAAAGCGTGGTCTCTCTTTTGTTGAATTACCACACCGACAAAAAGCAAGCTGATCTCAAAGCTCCTAAAATTTCGAGCTACGCCTATGGTAAGGACTACCATTTTGTGATTAAAGAAAAGCTGAAAGAATTGATGCAAATTATTCACAGAGAAATAGGTGAAGTCAATGGACGTGTTTTTGTAGATTCAGCTCCCGTAATGGACAAAGCTTGGGCCGCAAAAAGCGGTTTGGGCTGGCTTGGAAAAAACACCAATCTGATTTCTAAAAAAGTAGGTTCCTTTTTCTTTATTGCAGAATTGATCATCGATTTAGAATTAGACTATGACACACCCGTTACAGATCATTGTGGAAGTTGTACTGCCTGTATTGATGCTTGTCCTACAGACGCCTTACTTCAACCCTATCAAATTGATGGGAGTAAATGTATTTCATATCTGACCATTGAACTTAAAGAAAACATCCCCACTGAGTTTAAAGGGCAAATGGACAACTGGGCTTTTGGCTGTGATATTTGTCAGACGGTATGCCCATGGAACCGATTTGCAACACCGCATGACGAACCGGCCTTTGAACCGCAGGAGGAATTGCTCAACCTTACTAAAAGTGAATGGCAAGAAATGACTTCAGTAGTTTTTAATAAGGTATTTAAAAACAGTGCTGTAAAGAGAACAAAATTTGAGGGTTTAAAAAGAAACATTAAATTTTTATCTTAAGAGCAGTTGATTCTCTTAGGACGATTTTAGTTGGAATAATTTCTGTTTGGAATGATTTTTCTTCTGATTAATCTTTAGTTGATACAAATTTACTTATCACTTAGATGATGACTCTCTAGTTATCAGTTTAGATTTAATATTTATAATTTTATTTGCATTAATATCTTCACCCTTTTTCTTCAATGATGTTTCATTTAAGAAAACATCAAAAATCTGTTTACCCATTTCAATTCCAGCTTGATCTACAGTCATACATAAAGTCATTTGCAAAACTACTCATTCATCTAAAAATACTACTTTTGCTCTTATATTTCTGCATCTAATATTAAAACAAAATAAATAAGAGATTATTTAAACCCCTTATTGAACCAAAACGGATAGAAATGAAAATGAAAATGAGAACGATCTTTTATGCGATTTTAACGCTAATACTTGTTCGCTGCTCAAGCGAAAAAAACACAGCTTATTTGGATAAGGTTCAAGATCCTGAGCTTTTTCAAAATGTCATGCAAAACTTGACGGACATTGTGGTTTATGATATTTTTTCACCACCAGTAGCTTCGCGAGTATATCTCTACCCGACTATTGCTGCCTATGAGATTATGGCATTAAGGTATCCAGATAAATACAATTCTTTAGTGGGTCAGGTCAAAGAGCTGATGACAATTCCAAAAACGACTAATGATGATGTCAACCATCACTTGGCTTCATTATTTGCATTTAACACTGTGGGAAAGGCTTTGATTTTTTCTGAAGACAAAATGGAAACATTTCAAGAGGGATTTGAAGCAAAATTAGATGAATTTGATGTTCCCGGTCGAGTTGTTAAAGCTTCAAAAATTTACGGTGATCAAGTCGCTGCTTTTATTTTAGATTGGGCATCCAAGGATATGTATAATCAAACCAGAACCTTTCCAAAATACACCATTAAAGAAGAGGACCGTTATTGGAAACCTACACCACCTGATTATATGGATGGTATCGAACCCCATTGGAATGAAATCAGAACGATGGTCATTGATTCATCCAACCAATTTGCGCCTAAGGATCCTTTGCCTTTTGATTTAACAAAAGGGAGCCCTTTTCAAATGCAATTGATGGAAGTATTTGAGGTAACCAACCAATTGAATGAAGAGCAAGTAGAAATCGCTAAATTTTGGGATTGTAATCCCTATGTTACCCACCACAGGGGTCATGCGATGTTTGCTACTAAAAAAATCACTCCTGGAGGGCATTGGATAGGAATTACAGCCATAGCAACCAGGCAAGCAGAAAATACTTTTGATGAAACTATCAATGCCTATGCTAATGTTTCAATTGCCTTGTTTGATGCGTTTATCAGTTGTTGGGATGAAAAGTGGGATACTCTAATTGTCCGACCTGAAACATTAATCAATCAATATTATGATGAGGAATGGTTGCCATTGTTACAAACTCCTCCTTTTCCAGAATACACCAGTGGTCATTCCGTAATATCAAGAGCAGCTGCAGTTACCCTAACAGATTTATACGGTGATAATTTTGCGTTTACTGATACTACTGAACTACTCTATGGACTCCCAGAACGAAAATACAACTCATTTATTCACGCTTCAGAAGAAGCAGCAATTTCAAGACTTTATGGAGGGATTCATTATATGATGGCCATAGAGGAGGGAGTAAATCAAGGTCATGCTGTTGGAAACTATGTGGTTGATCGTTTGCAGACGATGAAACCATCAACAGCCTCACCAAACTAAATTTATGGAGAAAAAGAGGCTGAATTTCTGGCAAATCTTAACGATGAATTTTGGATTTTTTGGAGTCCAATTCAGTTTCGGTTTGCAACAGAGTAATATGAGCGCCATATATAAATATTTAGGCGCTGAAGAGGCAGAGTTGCCTTTGTTGTGGCTTGCAGGACCTGTAACAGGACTTATTGTGCAACCGATTATCGGTGCCATTAGCGATGGAACCTGGTCACCAAAATTTGGGCGTAGAAAGCCCTTTTTTCTAATTGGGGCGATAATAGCCAGTATCAGCTTGGTTATCATGCCCTATTCAAGTTCAATTTGGATGGCAGCAGGCTTGTTATGGATTTTAGATGCGGCGAATAATATAGCCCTAGAGCCCTATAGAGCATTTATTTCGGATAAGCTCCCAGAAAAGCAATATTCATTTGGGTTTTTAGTGCAAAGTTTTTTTACTGGCTTAGGTACTACCTTGGCTAATTTTACGCCAGCAATTCTAGTTTCCTTTGGAATATTGGCTCTTTCCGATAAGATGGATAACGGTATTCCAGTATCCACCTATTGGGCATTTGGTATCGGTGCTGCGGCATCTATCATTACCATATTGATTTCGGTATTTACCACTTCGGAATATCCACCAAGCTCGAAAGAGTTAGAAGAAATTAAAAAATCAAAAGAAGAGGGAAGTGTTATTTCTAGAACGCTTAAGGACATCGTCGAAGCTTTTAAAGTGATGCCTCTTCCGATGAAGCAACTGATACCCGTAATGTTTTTTCCTTGGTATGCCATGTTTTGTTATTGGCAGTATCTTACTTCTGCTTTATCTCTTTCTTTATACGATACATTGGATCAGAGTACCGTATATTTTAATCAGGCTCAATTGTTGACGGGTAATTTAAATGGGACTTATAATATTATTTGTTTTGTTATAGCTTTTGCATTAATACCAATAGCCAGAAACTTGGGTGCAAAAAGACTTCACTTTATCAGCCTTGCAATAGGAGGAGTAGCTTTACTTTGCATGCCTTTACTTAATGATACAACAGTGTTATTTACCATACCCATTGGTAGTGGAATAGTGGTGTCACAAATTTATTTATTTTCTTTTGGACTGGGGATCACCTGGGCGTCGATGATGGCAATGCCCTATGAAATGCTTGCTTCCTCCATACCAAAAGGAAAAACAGGAGTATATATGGGGATCTTTAATATGTTTATTGTTATTCCGATGATCATTCAGATCTTTACTGTACAGTACTTTGTATATGATTTGTTAGGGCAAAACCCCATCAACATCATTAGACTGGCAGGAGCTTTTTTGATTATAGGAGGAATCTTTTCTCTTTTTGTCAGTCAACCCAAGGGTAAAATACAAGAGTGATTCAGAAAAAAAATCATTTCTTTACATTAGAAAAACATTTTTATGAGTAGTGAACAGCAAAGGAGAGCGGCTTTAGTATATCATGCGAAGCCAAGACCTGGGAAGACTGAGGTTGTACCGACTAAAAACTATGATACTCAAAGAGATTTAGCACTTGCCTACTCACCTGGGGTTGCCATACCCTGTAAGGAAATAGAAGAGGATAAATCGAATCTTTATAAATATACCAACAAGGGAAATTTAGTAGCTGTAATCTCTAACGGAACTGCAGTTCTAGGCTTAGGTGATATCGGTCCAGAAGCTTCCAAGCCGGTAATGGAGGGGAAAGCACTGCTTTTTAAAATATTTGCTGATATAGATGTATTTGATATTGAAGTAGATGCTAAGGATCCTGATAAATTTATCGAGGCGGTTAAAGCCATAGCACCGACTTTTGGTGGAATCAATTTAGAGGACATCAAATCCCCGGAGGCTTTTGAGATAGAGCGAAGACTTAAGGAAGAATTGGACATCCCCATTATGCACGACGATCAGCATGGAACCGCGATCATTTCAGCAGCAGCTTTGTTAAATGCACTCGAGTTGGCAGATAAAAAAATTGAGGATGTAAAAATCGTGGTCTCTGGTGCTGGAGCAGCTGCAATTTCCTGTACAAAATTATACCGAGCCTTTGGAGCAAACATTAAAAACATAGTGATGCTGGACAGCAAAGGGGTAATTCGAAAAGATCGTGATTCCCTCAGCCCAGAAAAAGAAGAGTTTGCTACAGAACTAGATCTCAATACTTTAGACGAAGCAATCAAAGGGTCGGATGTGTTTATTGGATTGTCTCTTGCGGATATTCTTAGCCAAGAAATGCTATTGTCGATGGCAAAAAATCCAATTGTCTTTGCAATGGCAAATCCCAATCCTGAAATTGAATACAGCTTAGCTTGTAGTACTAGAGATGATGTGATTATGGCTACAGGACGCTCTGATCATCCCAATCAAGTAAATAATGTACTGGGCTTTCCTTTTATTTTTAGAGGAGCACTAGACGTTAGAGCAACCACCATTAATGAAGCCATGAAAATGGCAGCTGTAAAAGCACTTGCTGATTTAGCAAAAGAATCAGTACCTGAACAGGTCAACCTCGTTTACGACCAAACAAGATTAACTTTCGGACGAAAATACATCATCCCAAAACCTTTTGATCCTCGGTTGATTTCAACCATACCTGTTGCTGTAGCTAAAGCTGCTATAGAATCAGGAGTTGCAACAGAACCTATAAAAGATTGGGAGCGTTATACCGAAGAACTTTCAGGGCGACTTGGAAATAGTCAAAAAATGGTTCGCCTTCTCCACGATCGAGCAAAGGCGGCTCCTAAGCGTTTGGTATTTGCTGAAGCAGATCAAATGGATGTGTTAAAGGCTGCTCAAATTGTCCATGAAGAAGGAATCGCAATTCCAATATTACTTGGAAATAAAGCAACCATAGACGACCTTAGAGCTGCAATCAATTTTGATGATGAGGTCGAGATTATTGACCCAAAAGAAGAAGCTCATAAAGCGCAAAGAGATCACTATGCTGATCTTTTTTGGAAAGATCAAAGAAGAAAGGGCTATACACTATACGATGCTCAAAGGCTTATGCGAGAGCGTAATTACTACGCCTCAATGATGATTAAAAACCGA
This sequence comes from uncultured Bacteroidota bacterium, assembly GCA_902546725.1. Classification (GTDB taxonomy): domain Bacteria; phylum Bacteroidota; class Bacteroidia; order Flavobacteriales; family Flavobacteriaceae; genus MS024-2A. The sequence goes on from CACCLB010000011.1 coordinate 22,682, forward strand.
GATGCAGATGCCATGATTTCAGGTTATTCAAGAAATTATCGTTCTGTAGTTAAACCGATTTTAGAAACTATTTCAAAGGCGAAAGGAGTTTCAAGAGTGGCTGCGACTAACTTGATGTTGACCAAGTCAGGTCCTCTTTTCCTTTCCGATACTACAATCAATGTTGACCCTACTGCAAAAGAGCTGGCAAAAATCGCTCAAATGACAGCCAATACTTCTAAACTTTTTGGTTTAGAACCGGTCATTGCATTATTGTCATTTTCAAATTTCGGATCTTCTCGTTTCCCTCAAGCCAAAAAAGTAAGTCAGGCGGTAGCCATGTTGCACAGAAGCAACCCAGAATTGATGGTAGATGGTCCAGTCCAGTCTGATTTTGCCTTAAATAAGGAAATGCTTCAAAAAGGTTATCCGTTTTCTAGTTTGAGTAAAATGAAGGTGAATGTTTTAGTTTTCCCCAATCTCGATGCGGCTAACATTACCTATAAATTGATGAAAGAGTTGAAAGAAGCCCTTTCCATAGGTCCTATACTCATGGGATTGAGTGAACCCATTCACGTGTTGCAACTGGGTGCTTCTGTTGAAGAAATTGTCAATATGTCTGCCATAGCAGTAATTGATGCCCAATCCAAAAACAAATAAAGAAATGATTACACAGCTTATCGGTCGTTTAGTAGAAAAATCTCCAACTCAAGTAGTCATTGATTGTAACGGGGTAGGCTATTTGGTTCATATTTCCTTGCATACTTATTCTCAATTGAGCAGTGATGAAAACATCAAGCTATTTACTCACCTTCAAGTAAAAGAGGATTCCCATACCTTATTTGGATTTTTTTCTACCATTGAAAGGGCAGTTTTTCAACAGTTGATTTCAGTTTCAGGCATCGGAGCTAGTACGGCCCGAACCATGCTCTCCTCCCTTGAGCCTCAACAAATTCAAAGAGCGATTGTTTCGGAAGATTTAGCAACTATCAAATCCGTAAAAGGAATTGGTTTAAAAACAGCTCAAAGGGTATTAATCGAATTAAAAGATAAAATGTTAAACCTCTTTGAAGGTGAAGAAATTCAGGCATTTTCAAACAATACAATTAAAGAAGAAGCGTTATCAGCCTTAGAGGTTCTTGGTTATTCAAGAAAGCAGTCTGAGAAAGTAATAGATAACGTCATTCAAAGTAGTCCAGATAGTTCAGTGGAAGCGCTTATTAAAGCGGCTTTGAATAAATTGTAAAACCATTTGTTTGAAAAGACTCATAAAGTAGTTTTAAAATCATTTCAAGCCTTCATCCATATCCTTATATGGGTGATTTTTAGTTGTGGGCTTGTTATGGCACAAGACAGTGGAGATGTAGGAACCATTGAACTCCCTAATCCTAGTGGTGTCATAAGTCAGTATACCTACGATCCAACTACAGACCGCTATATCTTCTCTCAAGAAATTGGAGGGTATCCTATTAGTACTCCTTTAGTATTGACGGTCAAGGAATATGAAGCTTTGGTGCTTAAGGAAAAGATGCAAACCTATTTCCAAGAAAAAGTTCAGGCATTGAGTGGTAGGGGAACGAATGTTGAAGAAACCCAAAAAAACCTTCTTCCCGAATTGTACGTAAACAACAAGTTTTTTGAATCTATTTTTGGGAGTAATGCTATAGATATTGCTCCTCAAGGTTCCATAGGAATCGATTTGGGGTACAGGTACCAGAGAAATGACAATCCGATTGCCTCTGTGATCAACCGTAGATCTCCAGGCTTTGAGTTTGATCAGCGTATCAGTTTGAGTTTGTTGGGGAGGATAGGGGAACGGCTACAAATAACAGCCAATTACGATACTGAATCTACCTTTGATTTTCAAAACCTCGTTAAAATACAATTCAATCCTCCGCAATTGTCTGAGCTTCAAGATGTGGTTCCAGGCATGCTTCCTGGAAGATTGGGTTCATCATTTGATGATTTACAAAGTAAATTTGGAGAAGTTCAAGATAAAGTCTCAGATGTCAAAGATCAGCTGGGTCAGGTTCAGCAGAAAGTAGATGAGGTTAAAGGGCTGATTAACGAAGGAAAAAACACTTTAAATCAGGCCCGTCAAAAAATTGAAAGTTTGCGACAAACTGCGAATCAATTGGCAACAAATCCATTAGCTGCTGGAAATCGTGTTTCTGAATATCTTAACGGAAAGGTGACTGAGGATGCGATTCTTCAAAATATTGATATTGGAAATATCAGTATGCCCATAAACAGTAATCTGATTCAAGGAGCTCAAAGCCTTTTTGGGGTTCGTGCAGATTTAAAATTTGGGAATACCACAATTTCGGGGGTCTTTTCTGAACAGCGATCTCAATCACAAAATATCACTACCCAGGGTGGAGGGAAATTGCAACAATTTGATTTATACGCCTTAGATTATGAAGAGGACAGACACTATTTCATCAGTCAGTATTTTAGAGACAATTACGATAAATTTTTAGAAACCTATCCTTATATCAATTCACCTGTTCAGATCACACGGATTGAAGTTTGGGTAACCAATAGGGGGTATCAAACTCAAAATGTACGGAATATTATAGCCCTTCAAGATTTAGGAGAAGCCAACCCAGAGCGAACTACTCTAGACGACAGAGTTTCAAATTTTATTAGTGTAAATGATCCCAGCTACCCACCAACAAATGAAGTCAATAGACTTGATCCTGATGAAATTGGCTTTGATGGAATTTTGACCAATGAGATACGGGATATTGCTACTGTTAAAAACGGATTTGGCCCTACTCGTGTTAATGAGGGTTATGATTATGCCATCCTTGAAAGTGCGAGAAAATTGAATGAACAGGAATTTACCTTTCACCCCCAGTTGGGATATATCTCATTAAATCAGAGGCTTAGTAATGATGAAATTTTAGGAATTGCTTATCAATACAGTTTCCAAGGTAGGATTTATCAAGTGGGAGAATTTGCAAATGGAGATATACCGGGAACGTCACTGATCCAAGGAAATAACGGTCAGCAAAACCCTCAACAAGCTGTTGTTCAGACAAATAATTTAATTGTCAAAATGCTCAAGAGTAGTGTGACCGATGTGCGTCAACCTGTATGGGATTTGATGATGAAAAACATTTATAACACAGGTGCCTTTCAATTATCAGAAGAAGATTTTAGACTGAGTATTTTATATACTGATCCTTCACCAATCAATTACATGACTCCAGTTGACGCCTCCATTTGGCCTGAACGCTTAGACGAAGAAGTTTTGTTGAATACCATGGATTTAGATCGACTGAATGCATACCAAGACTTGGTCCCCAATGGGGACGGATTTTTTGATTATATCCCTGGAATAACCATCGACCCTCGTTACGGTAGGATTATATTCCCTAAAGTGGAGCCTTTTGGAGAATTCATATTTAAATTATTAGACAACCCAGAGTCTGCAAAAGAAAAGTATACTGAGGAAAACTCATACAACAAAAATCAAAAGCGGTATGTTTTTAGGGAGATGTACAGTTTGACCAAGGCAGCTGCACTGGAGTTTACAGAGAAAAATAAATTTCAACTTAAAGGACGGTATAAGTCTGAAGGAGGAGATGGGATTAATATTGGGGCATTTAATGTGCCCAGAGGCTCGGTTCGAGTTACTGCAGGGGGAAGGGTTTTAAGAGAAGGATTAGACTATATTGTCAATTATGAAATAGGCCGGGTAAAAATTTTGGATGAGGGATTAAAAGCCTCTAATATCCCCATTGATATTTCTGTGGAAAACAACTCTTTTTTTAATCAGCAAAACAAGCGTTTCTCAGGATTTAATGTGAATCACAGAGTTTCAGATAAGATTAATGTAGGAGGTACTTTAATCAACCTCAGTGAAAATCCGCTGACTCAAAAGGCAAATTACGGGACAGAACCTGTCAATAATACCATGATGGGTCTCAACACCAATTTCTCTACTGAAATTCCATTTTTGACTCGAATGGTTAATAAATGGCCAACCATTAAAACCAATACTCCTTCTCAACTTTCATTCAGAGGAGAGATGGCCAATCTTGTAGCGAATGACCCAAGAAATACTCTATTAAATGGAGAGACCAATGTTTATATCGATGACTTTGAAGGTGCGCAGACCAATATCGATATCAAAGGGTTTACGGCTTGGAATCTTTCTAGTGTGCCAATTAATGATGTACCTGGAGCAAATGCAGTAGGACTTGAAAGCGGATACGGTAGATCAAAGTTAGCCTGGTATTCAATAGATCAAGTTTTTTATTCTAGACAACCAGACGGCATAAATAATGACGATATCTCGTCCAACGAAACCAGACGAATTTTTATAGACGAATTATTTCCTGAGCAAGATTTGGTTCAAGGAACACCAAGAACACTCCCCACCTTTGATTTAGCCTATTACCCTGACGAAAGAGGACCTTATAACAATGCTCCTAACAGTGCTTATGCATCTGATATAAAAGATAAATGGGCAGGAATCAGTCGTTCGTTAAATGCGACAAATTTTGAGCAATCTAATGTGGAGTTTATCGAATTCTGGTTACTAGATACCTTTTCAGAAAACGAGGCAGCTTCAGATGATTTGGGAGAATTAGTTTTTCATTTGGGAAATATATCTGAAGACATCCTCCGTGATGGGAGAAAGCAATTTGAAAACGGGCTGCCAAGTACCAGTGAACAAACACCAACTTATGGGACCCCCTGGGGTAGAGTTCCAGCAAATCAATCCTTGGTTTATGCATTTAATGCTGTAGAAGAAGATCGTATTTTACAAGATGTGGGTCTAGACGGACTATCCGATGAAGAAGAAGCGGCAATTTTTACCAATGGACCAGCAAATGACCCGGCTGGAGATAATTACAAGTATTTTCTTCAAGCTGAAGGGGGAATCTTAGATCGATACAAGCAGTACAATGGCTTTGAAAACAATACACCAGTTGCATTCAGCGATACCGATAGGGGAAATACAACAGAGCCAGATACAGAAGATATCAACAGGGATCAAAGTATGAACACCATTGATAGTTATTTTGAATACAGAGTCCCTATAGCTCGAAATATGCAGGTAGGCAATCATCCTTTTGTAACAGATGTTCGCGAAAACATTAAAGTCAATGCACCTAATGGGGATGAGTATACGACCCGTTGGATCCAGTTTAAAGTACCCATTCAAAAAAGTTACTACGAAAACACTTCGTTCGATCCTTATTTTGACAAAGTTAATGCCATTGATGATTTGCGTTCCATTCGATTTATGAGAATGCTATTGACTGGTTTTGAGGAAAAAGTGGTGTTTCGTTTCGGTACATTGGATTTAGTCCGAGGAGATTGGAGAAGATACAACAAGCCCCTTAATGACGAAATCTTGGTAAATAACAATACCACGGTGGACATCAGTACGGTCAATATATTAGAAAATGAAAACAGGATTCCAATCAATTATGTCCTCCCTCCTGAAATTCAAAGAGAGCAGATCAATAACAACAACACCATCATACGTCAAAACGAGCAATCTCTTTCTTTTAGAGTATGTGATCTTCAGCCTTCAGATTCACGGGGAATATTCAAAGGACTGGATTTAGACATGCGACAGTACAGTAAGTTGAGAATGTTTTTACATGCTGAATCACTTCCTGGGCAAGAAGCTCTTCCTGGAGAGGGTTCAGAAGACGAATTCGACAAACGTTTGGTTGCATTTATTCGATTAGGAACCGATTATCAAGACAATTATTATCAGATTGAAATCCCACTTAAACCCACAGCATGCAGTGAAAATACTTCCAATCGATATAGCGCAGAAGAAGTTTGGAATCCAGAATCCAACTCCATAGAAGTTTCGATTGATCTATTGGCTAAACTTAAAGCTAAGGCACTTCAGCAATTGGGGCTAGGGGAAACACTATATTTCGATGAAGAGTTGAATTCCATACAAGAATTTTCATCAATTAGCGAGCTTCCAGGGCAAAAGAAATACAAGTTTGCGATTCGCGGAAACCCCTCTTTAGGCAATATTAAAACTTTGATGATTGGAGTTAAAAACCCATCGACTCAATTAGGTGATGCCCTGTGTGGGGAGGTGTGGTTTAATGAGTTGCGAATTTCAGGTATCGATAGTCAGGACGGTTGGGCTGCTGTAGGTGCTTTAGATGGTAATATTGCAGATTTTGCAACTTTTTCTGCCACAGGACGCTATTCCAGTATTGGATTTGGAAGTATTGACATGACTCCCAACGAGCGTACTAGGGAAGAACTACTCCAGTACGACATCATTTCAAATGTAAATGTGGGACAATTGGCTCCTCAAAAATGGGGGCTGCAGATTCCTTTGAGTTTTGCTACTGGTGAAACGCTTATTACTCCTGAGTACGATCCATTTTATCAGGATATTAAGCTAGAAGATCGCTTGAATACCGCAGAACGTCAATCACAACGAGACTCCATAAGAAATCAATCCATTGACTACACCAAAAGAAAAAGTGTTAGTCTGATAGGAGTTCGTAAAAACAGTAGTGGAGGGGGTAAGCGACGATTTTATAGTCCTGAAAATTTTGACTTCTCCTATGCTTACAATGAATCCATCCATCGAGATTACGAAATTGAAAAGCAGGAAGAGTTTAATTTACTAATGGGATCAAATTACGGTTACTCTTTTTCATCCAAACCCATTGAACCTTTTAAAAAAGTAAAGTCTTTTGATCGAAAAAAATACCTCCAATGGCTTCAGCAGCTCAACTTCAATTTATTACCAAGCTCACTAGAGGCTTCAGTCAACGTGAATAGGATATTAAACAATCAAAAATTCAGGCAAGTTTATCTCGAAGGGGTGGATGCCTCCTTGCAACGGAGCTTACCTAATTTACAGCAGCGAAATTTTTTATTTGATTACAATTATGCTATAAATCATAATTTTTCAAAGTCTCTTCGTTTTAATTTTAATGCTGCAACGAGCAGTATCATACGTAAAAACGGTATGGCAGAGGCTGGAGTAATGAACCCTTTTCAACAGGATAAAAATGCACTCTGGCAAGGAATTTTAAATACAGGAGAACCCAACAACCACATTCAAACTTTTTCACTGAATTACAAACTGCCCTTTCAATACATACCCTTTTTGAGTTTTGTTGACGCAACTTATAATTATACAGGTAATTTTAATTGGCAAAGAGGGTCGGAAGCCTTATCTCAAGTAGTTAGCGATGATGGAATCCCATTGGGTATTGTCAATACCATTCAAAATAACAATACCAAAACCCTAACTACTGCATTTTCGTTTTCAAAACTATATTCAGCATTGGGGTTAAAATCCAATTCAAACACTCCATTTAACAGAAGGGTTCAGACTGAAAGAGCGGTAAATGACAGTCTTTCAAAAAAGAAAAACTCCTTGTTAAAAGTTGGATTGACCAAATTGGTTGATTTAATGACCTTAGTAAAAAGGGTACAAGCAAGTTATAGTGAAAACAATGGTTCTGTGCTTCCTGGCTATTTACCCTCTGTAGGTTTTGCAGGTGGATTACAGCCAACTTTGGGATATACCTTGGGTAGCCAAGCTGATATTCGCTATGAAGCAGCTAGGCAAGGATGGTTAACAGGATTTCCAAACTTCAATCAGTCTTTTTCACAAATGCATTCAAGTAAATTTAAGGCAAGTGCACAGTTGATTCCCATGAAAGGTTTGATCATTGATTTTAATGCGGATCGTGATTTTATGGAAAATAGATTGGAGAATTTTAAAGTCGAGGGTCAAAGTTATGTGCCTAGAAATTCTAACGTCTTTGGAAATTTTGGGATGTCAACCATTTTACTTAGAACGGCTTTTAATCCTGCAAGAGGTTCAGAAAGCAGTAATTTTGAAAACTTTAGATCCTATCGTCTTAAAATTGCTGAGCGTCTGGTACAAAACACCCCTTTTGAAGGAATGGGAGTTAACGAGGAGGGCTATCCCGTAGGATATGGCAAGAGTCAACAAGAGGTCTTACTCAATTCATTTCTCGCAGCTTACACTGGTGAAAATCCAAACAAAATTAAGCTTACCCCTATGAGAGGAACCCCCTTGCCGAATTGGAACTTAAAATTTACTGGACTCACCGATATCAAATCCCTTTCAAAAATCTTTTCCCGTTTATCGATCAATCACGCTTATCGGGCCAGCTATACCATAACGAATTTCCAATCCAACTTTGATTTTGATCCAAATCAGCCTAACAGTACCGATAAGTTGGGGAATGTGATTACTGAACGCTTATACTCAAATGTCAATCTAGTAGAACAATTCAATCCACTACTGCGTTTGGATATGGAGATGAATAACTCCTTAAAGCTGCTTGCTGAATTGAGAAAAGAGCGTGCAATTTCTCTGAGTTTGGACAATAATTTGATAACCGAATCGAGTGGTGATGAATACGTAGCTGGATTGGGATATCGGGTCAAAGATGTGCGATTCAGGACCAATTTTGGAGGAAGAAGAGTGATTCTTAAGGGAGATTTAAATATCAGGGCGGATGTATCATACAGAGATAATGTAACCGTATTGAGAAACTTAGAGTACGATAACAATCAAGTTACTGCAGGACAACGCATCCTCGCTATTAAAATTAATGCAGATTACGCCCTTTCCAGAAACCTTACTGCTCTGTTTTTTTACGATCATAATTTTTCTGAGTTTGCTATCTCAACTGCATTCCCGCAAACGAGTATTCGTTCTGGTTTTACAGTTCGTTATAACTTTGGAAACTAAACTCATTTGTAATTCAAGATTTCTTTTACATTTGTGAATTAAGATTACTAAAAATGAACATACCAGAAGATTTAAAATACACCAAAGACCACGAGTGGGTTAAGATTGAAGGCGATGAAGCAACTATTGGAATTACTGATTTTGCTCAAGGCGAACTTGGAGATATTGTTTATATAGAAGTTGAAACTCTAGATGAAGAATTAGAGGCTGAGGCTGTTTTTGGAACAGTAGAAGCAGTAAAAACCGTTTCTGATCTTTTTATGCCCCTTTCCGGAACGATTGTTGCTTTTAACGAAGATCTGGAAGATACCCCCGAAACCGTAAATGAAGATGCTTATGGGTCTGGTTGGATTATAAAAATTAAACTCAGTAATGCTTATGAGATTGAAAATCTTCTCGATGCAGAAGCGTATACATCGCTGGTTACAGGCTGATCGCTTTTTTAAATCGCTTGCCGTTTGTGCAACGCTAGTAGTTGTATATTTAAGTTTAAAGCCACCCTCACCAGATGCTGATACATGGGTATTTCTCTCATTTAGAGGAGATCTTGTTCTTCATTTCATTTGCTATTTTGGCTTGACTTTATTGTATTTTTTTGCCTTTTATACTACGACTAATCCAATGAGTAAGTTTTTGGTGATCGCTGTTGTACTAGGCACATTTTTGGAAATCTTGCAATTGATTCCTTTTTTTCAGCGTTATTTTGACTGGCAAGATCTTATAGCCAATTCGCTTGGTGGACTTGTCTCATGGCTCATTATTAAAGGAATTTTTAATTATTCTATTAAAGAATAAGTTGTTTGTTTTAGTTTTATTTTTATTTTAGCTATTTAAATATCGGTTTATTATGCAACCCAAAAAAAGTGAAAAAGCAGATTTAAGTAAAAATAGTAGTCTCTATTTTGTCATTGGCTTGTCCCTGATTTTATTGATTTCATGGAAGGCTATTGAATGGAGAACC
>CACCLB010000012.1 GCA_902546725.1 uncultured Bacteroidota bacterium
TTTAAAAAAAATGTCTGTCAAAAGTGTGTCAAAAATGAGTGTTAAGTACCCTAAAATTAAGTCTGATAAAAAGCAGCGTGTCTATGTCGTATTTTACCAAAATGGAAAGCGTTACAGGCTTTTTAATGGAAGTAAAATCAAATCCAATATCTATCCAAACTCCTATCCGATTGGCAAACGATATGAAGTGGCAAGTCTGTTAGCTGCGGAGGTCTATAAGTACCTGTCAAGTGGTTTAAGTATCGGAGAACCCACGAAAGTATATAACAAGTCAGATGTAGAGTATTTAAGTATGGCATTAGATGCTAAACTGTGTGGAGATTACTCTGATAAATATAAGGAGATGTTAAGGTTTGTTTTTAATGGGTTCGTATCTCACTTGCGCAATGAAAACATCACTTCTAACGATGTTAAATCGTATCTCATTCAATATGTTTCAGGCGTGTCCTACAACACTCTTAAAAGGCATTTAAATGTACTTGTAAATGAAGCACGAAGCATAGGAATGAGTGGCAATCCAATGGAGGGCTTGAAAGCCAAGAAAACAAAGGCAAAACTGCATAAGCCCTACAAGGACATTGGTGCTATACTTTATGAAGTAAAGGCGTTTAATCACAAACTATATATATGCTGCCTTTTAACGTATGGATGCCTTTTAAGACCACATAGAGAGGTAAGGGGTTTAAGGTGGAGAGATTTTAGCGATGATTTAAGTTACATTCACTTATCAGGAAGTCGGAACAAGTCAGGAAAGAATAGAATAGTACCTGTGCCTGTTTATATTCAAAACGAGCTACAAAAAGGGCACGACCTCCACAACATTTTTACAGGAAACGAAAAGCCTTTAAACAAGAGCTATTTTAACACCCTTTGGGGGCGTTTTAAGAAAGTTTCTAAACTTATCGAACAAGACCAAACACTTTACTCTTTTCGTCACTCAGGAGCCATAGAAATATTTAAAAGAACAGGTAGTATAACCAAGCTGCAGAAAGCTATGGGACACTCGTCTATAAATGTTAGTTTGACTTATTTAAGAGGGTTAGAAATACCTGAACTTAATGAAGAGGATATGCCGATGATTTAAATATCTGGAATGATTTCTAGTTGCTGTTCAATTGGGAGTTCGAGAAACTCTAAAAACTCTTGATTAAATTGTTCCATTGTTATTCCAAAAGTATGCTCAAATGCACCATCCCATCCCATTTCATCTATATTAGGCCATAATGTTTTCCAAAAAGCATCTTGGTCATTTACTTTATCCAATAGATAAGCTACTCCCCAAGCTCCTAATCTGTAGGGAGAGCAAGTTTCTCTGGTAGAATAATTAACATCCCAGATATTAAAGTTAGGACAAGAATCAAGATATTGAACAATATCTCTTTCCTTAAATTGTCTCATTTTATTTCTTAAGCTACCTCCTTGACTGTCTACATTTGGAGCGTTCTCAATAGGAGTTCCATTTTGTCTTAATTTACGCTGAATGAATTCAGCATAGTAAACAGCTGTTCCTTCAGAAAAGAATATAGGCCCCCAACCAATTCTTCTTCTATCTCCATCAGGTCTGTCCTCTTCATTTTTTGTGAATAAGTTTGCTTGTTGAACTATATGCGTATACTCGTGAGTCATAGTAGTCATAGCGTAATGTCTATAATCTGAATTATTGGCAAAAGTAAAATCATTTCTATGGTACATAATATGATATCCATAAAATCTTTGCCCTGAAATAGAGCTTCCAATTTCTTCAAATTCATTCAAAGCAACACAAGTTTCATAATTAGTAAATCTATTCCAATGATCTTTCCTAGAAGATCTTCTTTCACAGAAAACTGCCTCTATTTGTCTTTTTTCAGAAGATGAAGCATCTCTTCCAACTGACCATATTTCTATTGGACCATAAAGACCGAAGTAATTCGACACTAATTTTATTGTTTCTTTAAGGCCCTCTCTAGCAAATTCTGGAAGGTCATTTGAAAAGAAAAACTCAGGCTCAAACTCAACAATTTTACCCCAGTATTCATCAACACCATAACTAGTTGGAGTATGTATAATCAAATTGAAAATTGGACTTAATTCAGTATCTGAAGTTACAGTAAGTGTAATTGTATTTTCATTTGAATCAATACCTTCCCAACCATCAAATCTGTAACCCTCATTTGCGGTAGCTGTAATTTCGATTTCTGTTCCATCTACAAATTCACCACCTTCACTTGAAACGGTTCCACCTTCACCAATTGTTACAGTTAGAGTATAAATTGGTACTAATTCGAATAATGCCTGATAAGTTTGATTCGAGTTTAGTGTTATTGTTAGGCTTTCTTCCGTAGAGGTGTTTCCCTCCCATCCTGTAAAACGGTAACCTTCACTTGGCGTCGCAGTAATAGTTAGTTCAGTCCCTTCTTCATAAGTACCTCCTTCAGTAGATACTGTTCCTCCCTCTGCTGCTGATACTGTTAAGGCATATTCAACTGGCTCTGGTTCAGGTTCTGGTTGAGGTGTTTGAACAACTGGAGCAACAGACTCTTCTTCTTCAGTTGAACAGCTAAAAACTATTATAAATGATAAAATACAAATGGATAATGAAGAAAAGGGAAATTTCATTACTTATGATTAACAATTTTAAATATACAAATTACTCCCTGAACTTAATGAAGAGGATATGCCGATACTTTAAATATCAGGAATGATTTCTAGTTGTTGTTCTATTGGAAGTTCTAGAAATTCTAAAAATTCTTGATTAAATGTTTCAAAAGTAATTCCAAATGCTTCTTCAAAAGCACCGTAGTAACCTAAATCATTAATAAGAGGGAACATTAATTCTTGATAAGCATTTTGATTTTCAGCTCTATTATTTAGATAAGCAATTGCCCAAGAACCAAAAATATAAGGGTCGCAAATCTCCCCATCTAAATTTGTTAAATTAAAGTTTGGACAATTGATAATATTTTCTTGAATTGTATTCATTCTATTTTTCATTTCTTCTCTAAGTGTCGATTGAAACTCTTCACTCTTATTATATTCACCCTCATCAATCAATTTATATAAAGCATACCAACCCATATAGTCTGCTGAACCTTCTCTCATAGAAGTAGGTCCATAGTCAGGTACAACACTGTTACCTGTTTCATCTTCGACGGATTCTGTTTCAAAAACATTTGAATAATTGATAACGTGAAAATATTCGTGAAATATAATAAATGCAATATCCTCTTTACCTATAAAATACTCATTTTCTTCATACATATATGGAAGAGAGTTGAGCCAATAGTGAAATCCAAATCCTCTGTGGCCTTGTACACCTGCCAATATGATAGGAGGTTCAACACCCCATTCATACCAACCTCCAGTATAATTATCCAATCCTGCTTGGTCAATATATTGGCTTACTACTCTAGATTCTTCATTATACCAACTAACATCAGCATAAGGATGCATTAATTCTGATAAACAGGCTGAATTAAATAATGAGAAATCTTCAGTTAAATCATATCCTTCGTTCTGACTTAGAAGACCATCAGCTTCCCAAATTTGACCTCTTGATATTCTTCTTTCACAATATATTTCAGCAAGTTCTAACATTGCATTTTTATCGGTACCTAAAACCCAAATTTCAAGAGGACCAAAGTTACCGAACTCCTCAATTGCTAAATTCAAATCATTTCTAAATTGTTCCTGAATATATTCAGAAACGTCACTCGCAAAAAACAATTCAGGTTCAACATCTTGCCCCCATATGTCTTCATCAAGAAAAGGATTAAATGGCCAAGCATCCTCTGAATCAACAACACCGTCTCCATCTGTATCTACTTCTAAAGTTTCATTTGAAGCATCATCTTGAGTTTGATTATCAGTTTCCGATTGGGTTTCTTCCTCTGGTTCAGGTTCTGGTTGAGGTGTTTGGACAACTGGAGCAACAGACTCTTCTTCTTCAGTAGAACAGCTATAAACAAGTATGAGTGATAAAATATAAACTGTTAATATGGAAAGAGAAAACTTCATTATTTAGAATTATGGTTAGCGATTGCAATATACCAATTACTCACTAAACCTAATAAAGAGGATATACAGATGATTTTAAATATCAGGATTCAAAATTTAATTTAAAGTATATTCATATATTCTATAAGGTAATATATTTGTTTTCATTTTAATTGTTAAATATTATGAGTGGACATCTTTCCTTAAGATCAGGTAATCCTGTTCTGTCAAAAGAAACTTTTACAAATACAGTTTTATCATCTGATAAAATGACTATCGAGGGTACGGTTAATAAAACAGCAATAAGTCTTTTACTTCTAGTAGGGACAGGTTATTTCACTTTTGATGTAATTAGCCCGGTTTTATTAATTGGCGCTGGAATAGGAGGGTTTATATTAGCTTTAGTGACTATATTCAAAAAAGAATGGGCCCCAATAACTGTTCCTCTTTACGCAATATTAGAAGGTGCTTTGTTAGGTGGTATTTCTTATATGTATAATTCTTCATATAACGGAATAGTCACTAATGCTATCCTTTTAACTGTAGGGATATTAGTTTCTTTATTGATGGCTTATAGATCTGGTTATATTAAAGCAACAGAAAACTTTAAGCTAGGAATATTTGCAGCTACTGGGGGTCTCGCAATAGTTTACTTTGTGAACTTTATTATGGGATTTTTTGGGTCAGGTCTTGGGGTAATGAGTGTTGATAATGCTTCGCCTTTAAGTATTGGTTTTAGTATAGTTGTAGTTATAATTGCTTCTCTTAATTTAGTTTTGGATTTTGATTTTATAGAGGAAGGTGCTGAAAAAGGAGCACCTAAGTATATGGAATGGTATGGAGCATTTGGTTTATTAGTAACTCTGATATGGTTATATCTGGAAATATTAAGATTACTAGCAAAACTTAATTCTAGAAGATAATCTATAAATCTACTAAATTTCTTATCCTGCCTCTAAACTTAATGAAGAGGATATGCCGATGATATAAAAATACTAATTTACCCTTGACTACTTTCTTTTTAACGTTTACGTTCAATAAATATATACTTTTCGTAACCTTTCATTAATGATTGAGAAACTTCACTTGTTCTGTATGCAATTAAATTAGTTTGTAAAGATTAATTTGTTTCTCATCAGTTAATTTTTATTGGTTAGTTAATTATTTGTACAAGTGGGCTCTGTACTTGCCCACTTTTTTTTAGATTATATGAATAAAAAAGAAGAGTTGTTTTTCAAAAAATTAATTTTAGCTGAAGGAATAAAATCTCTTTATTGGAATAATAAACGATATTCAAAAAACGATATCATTAAAATCAAACAATCTTTTAATTAGTATACCAATTCATTATTTACCTTTAATCCTTCTTATTTAGCTCATACCTCAACTTATAATACCGTGAAGAATTGATTCTATTGGTGTTATAAAATCTACAATATCTCTTCTCAATGTTTTTCTTCTTGAACTTAATGAAGAGGATGTGCCGATTATTTAAAAAACCATAACATTCAGAGAGTTGAGGTTTTTTTGTTGTAGGTAGCTTTACTTGGGTATTCCCAATATATAATAGCCTAATTTTTTACCATTTCTTTTTTTAGCGTGCTTAATTTCCCAAATGTAGTTATTCTCTACTTTAGGTAATAGCTCCTCATTTATATCTTCTAAAGTGTAGGTTCTTGGTGAAGATGCTTGACCATCCCAAGCATAAAAGATTGGAATAATGGGTATTATCCAAGTGAATAAGATATCTGTAAACTTAAGAGGTTTGATAAAAGGCAACATAAAAATAGACATAAGAGCGACTAATGGTAAACCTAGAGGAAGCGTTAAGACCCAAACCCAAACAGGTAATAAATTTTCGCCCATTTCATAGATTAATATAGGTTGTTTATTCGACTGTGCTGTAGATAATATTTTTCGAGCAATATTTGGTGGCATATGATGAAAACTATTGACCATCATTTTAAGCCCTTTAGGGGTTTTAACAAGGTTTGAGGCATCTAAGGGGAAAGTACTATAAGATATATTGTCCCGTTTTTCCTCATTAAAAGATTGAATAAATTTAGAATTAGGATGCAAATCTGTGAGGAGTAATTCAACCTTAGAATTAGGATTCTCTTTATTGAAATGGTCAATTACTTCTGGCATAGCCCCACCAGAACCAGACCCCATATCAACGATTTTAGAAAAATCATACTTTTCTCTTGTGTAAAGGAGTAAATCTGTAATGACTTATTTTGTGCCTAATATTTTGTGTATTACTACGATTAGTTTAGTCATAGTAGAGCGCCAAATAGTTGGAAACCATTTAAAATCTTCAAATTCTACTAGCTGTATTCTTTTCATACCTTTAAAAATAAAAAAAACAGTGATATTTTCTAACTGCATTTCTTCCTTAACTTAATGAAGAGGATATGCCGATATTTAAATTTAGTCCTTTAAGAATATAGAGTAGAGGATATCTATAAAGCTATTTATAAATGAGGGAGGGAGTTCGTTCTTTAATCTATACAGTATGTATCTC
This sequence comes from uncultured Bacteroidota bacterium, assembly GCA_902546725.1. Lineage (GTDB taxonomy): Bacteria > Bacteroidota > Bacteroidia > Flavobacteriales > Flavobacteriaceae > MS024-2A. The sequence goes on from CACCLB010000012.1 coordinate 6,500, forward strand.
CAACTTTATATTGATTAAATACTTCTTCAGTTACAGCACCTGATGGAATTGCTCCATATTCATCTAATACTGTTTGATTAGTTGTAATTCCACCGTTACCATTTTGAAAAAAAAACAAAAAGTTTCCCCCTATATTCTCTTTTCTTGTTATTACTACACACTCATCAACAGCGCAACTACAAAAACAAAATAATGATATTATAAAAAGAGCATTTTTCATTGGTTTTGTCAAATATAAAAATATTATGTGAGCTAATAAGTGAGTAATTAGGGTTGTTAAGTTAATGGTTAGATCTTTTAAGAAACTAGGTTGCTGCGTCTACCATTTTATCTTTTTCATCTTCGCTCATTTTATTGTACGCTTTATACTCTTTGGTGTCTTTGAATATAATTACCGCAGGTGGCTTAATCTCTTGCTCGTCTTCGTTGACCATCTCTCCGTTGATACTTAACTCTTTTGGCAATAAATAGGGAAGTAATGCTTTAGGCATATTTGCACGTTGGTTACTCGTTAGCTTATCTATATCGATACTATCTATTAATCCGTTTGCTAACTGCTTTATTCTCTCTCTCATCTCTTTATCTAACGCTTTACCACGTTTAGACATCTTACCATATTGGTTACCTACTTGAAACATACTACTGTTAATTTATGTTATTTAACTTTACCTATATATATAACGATTAACTACATATCATTTATAAATAAGTAACCATATATATCATATGTGTTCCCAAAAGAGAAAATATATTTAAAAAGTTATTGACAAATGCAACTATACTCGCTTAATGGATTAAAAGAAATACTCAATGTGTCCGAGCATAAAGCAGAGTTATATGATAAATATAATTGGTTTATTACCTGTCTTTTAAAGAGAACAACATTAAATGATAAACAAAAGGATAAGCCTGATAATTACTTTGCCAATATATCAAGTGAAGAGTTGAAGAAATTCCTTGGAACACGTGATTACATACCTATAATAGAAACGCTGATAAGCAAAGGAATAATTACAAGGAATGACAAATACTCAAAAGGTAAGTTTTCAAAGTCTTTTGCATTTACAGAAAAGGCAATAAAGATGGATAAGGTGCAGGTAGAGGTTCAAAGTAAATCATTTGCCAAAAGACTATCAGATATTAACGACAAAGATTACCAAGAAACGACAAGAAACCCTTTGTTTAAACTCATTTTAGAGAACACTATAAAGCTAATTATAGTTGAGGAGGAGGGCTACTACAAAAGTGAATTATCAAGCCTTACAGAAGGGGAAATGAATAATGAAATAGACCCTGATGTAAAGCTTAAAGAAAGATGGCATCAATACAATCGATACACTTCCTTTTATGATGAGTTTACAGCACTTAATAAAGTTGAAGAAATTAGGCAGTTGATTGATAGTAAAGTCTATCAAAAACCAATAGTGGCTAAATCAGGAAGGGTATATCATACAGTGTCATCTATTCCAAGACTTATACGTAAGTCTATGAGAGCTTTTGGTGGGCAATATCTATGGGAGGTGGATATGAGTGCGGCTCAACCCACACTAATAATGTTGGAGTGGCTTAAAGTAGCCAATGAAAGTGAGGAAGCGTCACTAATAAGAAGTCTAATACTTAATGGAAAAATATACAGCCATATACAACAAAATACTACCTACTTCAAATCAATGGAATATGGAAAATTAAAGAAAGAGGTGCTACAAGGCTTATATGAAGAGTTTATAAGCTCAAATCGTAATAAAGCACTTAAAACACTCTTCCCAAACTTTATCAATTGGATTAATAAAACAAAAAAAGCCAATTATAAAACAGTAAGTCATATAGGTCAAAAGCTTGAAGCAGATATATTCGTTGAAGTCTATAAAAAAATACCAAAGGAGATGTTTTGTCTTATTATACACGATAGTATTTTGTGCTTGGAGCAAGATACAAATGAAATAAAAGAGCTTCTTATAAAAAGAACGAAAGAGGTGTTCCCAATACTAATCAGTGAAAATTTAGACAAGTTATTCAAGATCAGTATAGTGTCTATAAAAGATGAAGACCTATTACAAGTAAAGAACGAAAGGTTAATGAGAGAGTTTTTAGAAAGGGAAAAACTTGAAAAATCAATCTATTTCAAAGCTATTTACGCAATGTCTGTCAAATGTCTGTCAGTTTTGATTACTTTTGAGTAGTTCTTTGAGTGATTTTAGTGTCAAGTGCCTGTAAGAAAAAACCCCTCACTTGCGTGAAGGACTTTGATTGTTTGTTAGGTCTTGTGTAGTGTAGCGGTTAGGCTAGCTCCTCCTCTTGGGCTCGAACCAAGGACCCTCTGATTAACAGTCAGATGCTCTAACCAACTGAGCTAAGGAGGAATGCTTTAATTAGTGGGCAAATATAATTGTTTTTCATTTTATTCAAACTCAAAAAATGATTTTTATTTTTTATAAAAATCAACTAAAGATTAATCGGTATAAGTCGTTCCCATTTGCATATAATACTAAAGCCAATAGGAGGAAAAACCCAAACATTTGTGCGTATTCCATAAACTTGTCGTTGGGTTTACGTCCTGTAATGATTTCATAAGCTAGAAACATTACATGGCCACCGTCCAAAGCGGGTATTGGTAAGATGTTCATAAAGGCTAAAATAATAGAAATCAGTGCCGTGCTTGCCCAAAAACCTTTCCAGTTCCAAGTTGAAGGAAACATATTTCCAATGGCTCCAAAGCCGCCTAGCTGGGAAGCTCCCTTTTGAGTAAATATATATTGGAATTGAGCTACGTAATCGTGTAATGTCCAGTAGCCATAGCTAAATCCTTCTGAAATACTTTCTGTTAAACCTAATTTCTCATTGGTAAACGCTGCACCTGGAAATTGGGGGAAAACTCCAAGAGTACCGTCGATGTCTGTTGTTAATTGAAGCGTGTCTTGACTTCTATTGCGTTCATAAACTAAGTTGATAGTACGAGACTCATCGGTCATTTCATCCTTAAAATCACTCCAATTTTGAACTTGAATTCCATCAATTGAAAGGATTTTATCATTAGGGAGAAGCCCAGCAGTTGCAGCAGGTGAGTTGGGAATTACACTGTCTAATACAGCCATCGTCACTGGTGAGAAAGGAATTAGTTCACCCGATTCAAACATACGCTTGCCAAAATCGTCAGGTATTGCCAATTGCTCTGTTCTCCCATCTGTATGTTTAACGGTAACTGACTCAACTGAACGTAAAAAGAGAAATTTATTAATCTCTAACACGTTGTCAAGTGCTTTCCCATCTACTGTGATCAGTTGGTCTCCTGCTTGGAATCCAATTTCTTCAGCAATAGGTGAAGGATCAAGTCCAAGAGGTAATGCTTCGGAGTAGAGAGTGTTTTTACCCCAGACAAACAAAATCATCATATAAATTAAAAAACCGAGTATAAGGTTTACCGTAACTCCACCAAGCATGATGATTAGCCTTTGCCAAGCAGGTTTAGAACGAAATTCCCATGGTTGAGCGGGTTGTTGCATTTGCTCAGTATCCATACTTTCATCTATCATTCCTGAAATCTTGACATAACCACCCAAAGGAAGCCAGCCGATCCCGTAAGTTGTCTCTCCAATTTTCTTTTGAAACAATGCGAATTTGACATCAAAAAACAAAAAGAACTTTTCTACTCGTGTTTTAAAAATTCGAGCGGGTATAAAATGACCCAATTCATGAAGAATGATCAGTAAAGACAAACTCATTAATAATTGGATCGCTTTGACAGCAAATGGACTCATAGCTTTGTTTTAATTCACGCAAAAGTAGCACAATAGCCCTCATTATAAAAATTCATAAGCGCTTTTAAGGTTCTTTTTTCATTTTCAAATTTTCTAATCGTTTTAGAAGCTTTAAATTTGCATCGTCTAATTATACGATGAATTCAATTTTTAAAAAATACAGAAGCTTTGCTGCAATTTTCACAATTGTTTCTCTAGCGATTTTAGCGCTTTTTTATTCGGCTTTAAAACCCCAAAAGCGCCTACCCATTTACCAGCCCTCTATGGTCAATTTCGAATTGGTTGACAGCACACTTCAACACATTAAAAAATTTCATAAAATCGCCCCTTTTTCAATGACGAATCAAAACGGGAATCGGATTACAGAACGAGATTATTTAGGTAAAATTTATGTTGCTGATTTTTTCTTTACCACTTGCCCATCTATTTGTCCTAAGATGACTGCCAATATGGGGCAACTTCAAAATGAATTTCTTGAAGATCCTCAAGTAAAGTTTCTCTCTTACAGCGTTACCCCACAAATTGATTCTGTAGCTCAACTCAAAAAATATGCCCTAGAAAAAGGAGTTGTCGATTCTAAATGGAACCTAGTTACCGGAGATAAAAAAGAAATTTACACCTTGGCTAGAAAATCCTATCTCGCCGTAAAAGAGGATGACGATGCAGGCCCTTTTGATATGATTCATACAGAAAATTTTATACTCGTAGACCCCGAACAGCGCATCCGTGGTTTTTATGATGGAACTGATTTGGAAGCCATGCAAAGCTTAATTGCAGACATCTCAATTCTTAAAGAAGAATTTCCGTTGGAATAATTTTTTACAGCTCTACATACAAAAGGGAAGTTATTTTCCTACTTTTGTTCTTTAAAATGATTCTAAATAATGATTCCACTGGATCAACTTACGAAGGGAGAACTTGCCACAATCGAGACCATAGAAACAGATAAATTACCCTTAAAGCTTATTGAAATGGGTTGTTTGCCTGGAAACGAAATCTCTCTGATTCAAAAAGCTCCATTTAACGATCCATTATACTTAAAAATTGACGAATCACATTTGGCCATCAGGAAGGAAACTGCACAACACATTTTTGTCCGACTGATAAAATAATTCATGAGCAAGTCGTTGAATATTGCATTGTTAGGAAATCCCAATACGGGCAAGACATCGGTATTCAATAGATTGACTGGACTTTCACAAAAAGTAGGAAACTACCCGGGAATTACAGTAGAAAAGAAGGAAGGGGTATGTAAGCTCAATCGGACGACTAAAGCCCATATCATTGACTTGCCAGGGACGTATAGTCTCAATGCATCTTCTATGGACGAGAGTGTGGTTATTGAATTACTTCTCAATAAAAACAGCAAAGATTTTCCAGATGTTGCGGTGGTGGTGACTGATGTTGAAAATTTAAAACGAAATCTTTTATTGTTTACCCAAGTAAAGGACTTGGGAATTCCAACTCTTTTGGTGATCAATATGTCTGATCAAATGAAACAGAAAGGGATCAGTATTGATATACCTTTACTTGAAGAGAAGTTAGACACTAATATAGCATTGATAAGCACGCGGGAAAACAAAGGTTTGGCTTTGCTCAAAGAGCTGTTAGTTAATTATCGTCAACTTTCTACGGATCCAACTATTGCCCTAGAAAGTATTGATCAAGCCTATTTTGACAATCTTAAAAAGACCTTTCCCAATCAGCAGGTATATAAGTTATGGCTGGTGATTACTCAAGATGTGAATTTTGCAAAAATTGATAGGAATCGTGTCTCAGATGCTACTAATTTTAAAACCCAGTCTGAGCCCCATCTAAAAAGGATGCAGCAAAAAGAGACAGTCAAAAGGTATCAGTTTATCAATAATATTCTAAAAGAAGCCTTGGTTATTGATCGGGAATCTGCAACAGATTTAAGAAGTCGTCTGGATCGGATTTTGATACATAAATTTTGGGGCTATGTGATCTTTTTTGTCATTTTAATGACAATTTTTCAATCCATTTTTGATTGGAGTAGTATCCCTCAAGACTTTATTGACTCTACATTTGCTTCTTTAAGTGAACGAGTAAAATCTACACTTCCTGAGGGAGTATTTACCAGTTTACTGGCAGAGGGTATTATTCCTGGTTTGGGAGGGATCGTTATTTTTATTCCGCAAATAGCCTTTTTATTTTTCTTTATTTCCATTCTCGAGGAGACGGGTTATATGAGTCGTGTAGTGTTTCTCATGGATCGCGGTTTGAGAAGGTTTGGGCTAAATGGGAAAAGTGTCATCCCATTAATTTCAGGAACAGCTTGTGCCATCCCTGCTGTAATGGCTACGCGAAATATTGAAAACTGGAAAGAACGCTTGATTACGATTTTAGTAACTCCATTTACAACCTGCTCTGCCCGACTACCGGTTTACGCTATTTTAATTGCTTTAGTAATTCCAGAAGGTTCTTTTATTGGACTCAACTACCAAGGATTGATGCTGATGTTCCTTTACTTAGTTGGATTTGGTATGGCTTTACTTTCAGCCTGGATTTTAAGTAAAACCTTAAATATTCAGTCGAAGAGTTATTTCGTTGTTGAAATGCCCAATTATAAACTGCCTTTGCTTAAAAATGTAGGGATAACTGTATGGGAAAAAACGAGAAGTTTTGTTGCAGAGGCAGGAAAAATAATTCTTGCCATCTCGATTCTTTTATGGGTAATGGCTTCCTACGGACCGGGGAAAAATTTTGAAGAAGCGGAGCAAATAGTAACAGCAAATCATACTGAACTTGAAGGTGAAGCACTTTCAAATAAAGTAAACGCCTATAGGTTAGAGCATTCGTATATCGGGATTTTAGGAAAATCAATTGAGCCAGTCATTACCCCCTTAGGCTATGATTGGAAAATAGGAATTGCCCTGATCAGTTCCTTTGCAGCGCGTGAAGTTTTTGTCGGAACCCTGGCCACGATATACAGTGTGGAAAGCGATGCTGAAGAGACCATTAAAAACCGTATGGCATCTGAAGTAAGGTCAGACGGTAAACCGCTTTTTAACCTACCCAGTGGAATTTCTTTAATGTTATTTTACGCTTTTGCTATGCAATGTATGAGTACTTTAGCTATAGTCAAAAAAGAAACCAACTCATGGAAATGGCCCATGATTCAATTGTTTGGAATGTCAATATTGGCTTATGTCATTGCATTCTCAACCTATCAAATTTTAGCTTAATGGAATGGATTCAGCACTTATTCGTTTTGTTTGCAGCACTAGCTGCTGTAGCTTTTCTTATATATAAATGGATGCCCAAATCAAAATCTAAAAAAGGAGGTTCCTGTGATACCAATTGCGGTTGCCATTAGGCAATTAGGTGTATTTTGACTGGTTTTAATTTTTTTCGTTTTGCCCTTTTCTAAAATATTATATCTTTAGATGAACAAAATTGAAACTTAAACTATTATGAATAATAAAAACAGACTTTTTTACGGAAGTTGTTTTGCATTAATAACTACTGCATTTTCTTTCAGTATTCGAGCTGGAATTTTGCCTCAATTAGGAGAGGCATTTGACCTTAATGGACAACAACTTGGATTTATAAACTCCATGTGGTTTTTAGGATTCCCTATTTCCATGATTTTAGGAGGATTATTTTACCATACCATCGGTCCTAAAAGAATCATGCAATTCGCTTTCCTCACCCACATGCTGGGGATCATCCTTACCATCTACTCGGGAGGCTATGTGGGATTATTAATCTCTACACTACTTATTGGGATTGGAAATGGTTGTACCGAAGCCGCTTGTAACCCAATGATAGCAGATGCTTATGAGGGTAAAGAAATGAACACTTTATTGAATCGTTTCCATATGTGGTTTCCAGGAGGAATCGTATTGGGAAGTTTAATTTCCAAGTTCATGACTGATGCCGATTTGGGCTGGCAAGCACAGATTTGGGTCATCGTGATTCCAACTTTGATCTATGTCTATTTATTTTACGGGCAAGAATTTCCAAAATCAAAAGTGGAAGCAGCAAACTCAGTGACTGGAAATTTAAAAGCTATGGCTACTCCGATTTACATTTTTATTTTAGGATGTATGGCATTGACGGCAATTTCAGAATTTGGACCACAACAGTGGACCAGTTTAATCATGCAAAGTAGTGGAGCTCAGCCCATGCTTATCTTGGCACTTGTTACAGGCCTTATGGCTGTAGGAAGGTACTTTGGTGGAGATATCGTACACAAGTTTGATCAAACAGGAGTTTTGCTTGGCTCAGCAGTACTGGCTGCAATTGGAATTTTCTTGTTTAGTACACAAACAGGACCAATGGTATATGTCGCGGCAATTTTCTTTGCCTTAGGTGTTTGCTATTTTTGGCCCAATATGATTGGCTTTGTAGCAGAAAAAATCCCTGCTAGTGGTGCTCTAGGGATGTCTATAGTAGGAGGTATGGGAATGTTTTCTACTTCAATTTTCCAACCGATAATCGGAGGATGGATTGACAACTCTACCGTTGAACAAGCCGCAAATGGACTTACAGGTACAGCACTAGATTTAGCTGCTGGTCAACAAACACTAACGTATATGATTAGTTTCCCAGGAGTCTTAATCGTATTGTTTACCATCCTGTATTTTTGGCAGCGTAATTTAAAACCTGTCGCAGGATAAACACCAGCCTAAATTAATTTCAAAAGCCATCTGTATAGATGGCTTTTTTTATGAGTTCATCAGCGTTTCAATTTCTTCGGCTTCAATAGGAATTGAGCTCATCAAGTTTAGAGGAGCTCCTTCATCTTGGATAACGACATCGTCTTCAAGTCGAACACCAAAGCCCTCTTCAGGAATGTAAATACCGGGTTCGACAGTAAATACCATATTGGGTTCCATGGGTAGGTGAAGCAATCCGTAATCGTGAGTGTCTAAGCCCATATGATGTGCTGTACCATGCATAAAGTACTTTTTATAAGCTGGTTTTTCAGTACTTTCGTTTTGAAGATCTGCCTTGTCTAAAAGGCCTAGCTTTACCAATTCAGAAGTTATCAGTTTTCCGACTTCAATGTGAAATTCTTTCCAAATAACACCTGGTTTAAGGAGTTGAGTCGCTTCTTTTTTCACTTTTAAAACCGATTCATAGACTTTTTTTTGTCTTGAGGTAAATCTACCTGAAACAGGTACGGTACGTGTCATATCGCTTGAATAGTTTCCGTATTCAGCCGCGACATCCATAAGCACAAGATCTCCTTTATGACACTGTTTATTGTTTTCAATATAGTGTAAGACATTGGCATTTTCACCTGCAGCAATAATTGGCGTATAGGCAAAACCCTTGGATCGATTACGAATGAATTCATGAACAAATTCAGCTTCAATTTCATATTCCCAAACCCCAGGTTTGATAAAAGACAATATCCTTCTAAATCCTTTTTCAGTAATGTCACAAGCTTGTTGAATCTGCTCGATTTCCTCTGGAGATTTAACTGATCTCAATTGCTGAAGTATGGGGTTACTCTTCCCAACACTGTGAGCGGGATAGGTTTTTTTACACCAATCGATAAAACGGTCCTCTCTTGTTTGAGTTTCCACCGCTTGCCTGTAGTGTTCATTGGTATTAAAATAAAAACAGTTGCATTGGGCACTCAACTCCTGAAATATTCGCTTAAACTCATCCAGCCAATAGACGGTTTGAATACCACTTCGCTCACGCGCCTGAGCTTTTGTGAGTTTGGCTCCTTCCCAAACAGCAATATGCTCATTTGTCTCCCTAACAAAAAGAATCTCTCGGTGTTTTTCCTCTTGCGCATCAGGAAAGATTACTAAAATACTTTCTTCCTGATCAATACCACTGAGATAAAAAATATCTCGATGTTGCTGGAATGGCAAGGTGCTGTCCGCACTGATGGGATAGATGTCATTGGAGTTGAAAACAGCTAGACTCTTGGACTGAAGTGCATTTGCAAACCGCGTTCTGTTTTGTTTGTAAACTGAAGCTGGAATTGGATGGTAACGCATAGATTGTTTTTTACTAAGATAGCTGTTTTTAAAATTCAGAAAAGCCAAGCCGATTGAAATTGTCAAGTTTTGTTTAGCTTTTTTAAAGATTAACTAAAAAATTAGAGCATAAGTTTAAACAGAGGCTACTCAAGACTCGAGCATATTATTCTTATTCGGAAAAATACGTTAAAGCAGTTTGTCGCTGAGAGTTTATGCCTTAATTTTGTTCAACAAATTGAAAACCTATGACTTTAATCGCCTCTTCAATTGGTAGAAAACTTACCATGGCACTTTCGGGCCTTTTTCTGGTGATTTTTTTAACCCAGCATTTTGCCATCAATATTACTTCTGTCTTTAGTCCTTCTTTATTTAATGAAATTTCACACTTTATGGGAAATAACCCTTTAGTGCAGTTTATTTTTCAGCCGATATTAATCCTAGGAGTCTTGTTTCACTTTACTATGGGATTTGTCCTTGAACTTCAGAACTGGAAATCAAGAGCAGTAAAGTACAAGAGTTACAAGGGTGGTGCCAATGCTCCTTGGGTATCTCGAAATATGATTTTATCTGGAGCTGTAATCCTCTCTTTTCTTGCCTTACACTTTTACGATTTTTGGGTTCCTGAGATGAACTACAAATACGTTGAGGTTTTGCCTTTGGATTCAGAGCGTTATTTTGAAGAGTTGATTCACAAGTTTGAAAGCCCAGTAAGAGTTGGCATTTATTTACTTTCCTTTATATTTCTTGCCTTGCATTTGTACCACGGATTTGCGTCCTCATTTCAAACTGTAGGGGTAAACAATAAATACTCCCAGACGATAAAATCTATTACAATAGCCTTTTCTATTGTCATCCCAATCGGGTTTGTATTTATTGCATTGTTTCACCATTTAACCGCATTTTAATATGGCATTAGATTCTAAAATACCTAAAGGCCCCTTAACCGATAAGTGGACACAACATAAAAGCAACATCAATTTGGTGAGCCCAGCCAACAAGCGATTAATAGATGTGATTGTTGTTGGAACGGGTTTGGCAGGAGCCTCTGCTTCGGCTACTTTAGCTGAACTAGGTTACAATGTAAAAACTTTTTGTTTTCAAGACTCACCAAGACGCGCACACTCTATTGCAGCTCAAGGGGGGATTAATGCAGCAAAAAACTATCAAGGAGATGGGGATTCAACCTACCGTCTTTTTTACGATACTATTAAAGGAGGAGACTATCGCTCTAGAGAAGCTAATGTTCATCGTTTAGCTGAAGTTTCTACCAACATCATCGATCAATGTGTTGCTCAGGGAGTTCCTTTTGCACGGGATTACGGTGGGTTATTAGACAACAGATCATTTGGAGGGGTATTGGTGTCCCGAACGTTTTACGCCAAAGGGCAAACTGGACAGCAATTATTGTTAGGAGCTTACTCTGCTATGAACCGTCAAATTGGTCGAGGTAAAATTAAAATGTACAACCGTCACGAAATGATGGATCTTGTTTTGGTTGACGGAAAAGCGAGAGGAATTATTGCTCGAAATTTAGTAAATGGAAAGTTAGAACGACACAGTGCTCATGCCGTAGTAATAGCCTCTGGAGGTTATGGAAATGTATTTTTCTTATCTACCAATGCTATGGGGAGTAATGTTTCTGCTGCCTGGAAAATTCATAAAAAAGGAGCGCATTTTGCAAATCCTTGTTTTACTCAAATTCACCCTACCTGTATTCCTGTTTCAGGCGAGCACCAATCTAAATTGACCCTCATGTCGGAATCTTTACGGAATGATGGAAGAATTTGGGTGCCTAAAAAATTAGATGATGTCAAAGCCATACGTGAAGGAAAGTTAAAGCCTACAGAAATCGCGGAGGAAGATCGCGACTACTATTTAGAGAGAAGGTATCCAGCTTTTGGAAACCTTGTGCCTCGAGACGTAGCTTCTCGTGCAGCCAAAGAACGTTGTGACGAAGGTTATGGAGTAAATAAAACGGGTGAAGCGGTTTATTTAGATTTTGCAGCATCCATAGAACGTTACGGTAAAGAACAAGCACATGTTAAAGGTCTCGATGAAAACGATGCAGCCCTGGTCAAAAAGTTAGGGCAGGATGTAGTTCGCGCCAAGTACGGCAATCTTTTCCAGATGTATGAGAAAATCGTAGATCAAAACCCTTATGAAACCCCTATGATGATATATCCAGCGGTACATTATACCATGGGAGGTGTTTGGGTAGATTACAATCTAATGACTTCTATTCCTGGATGTTATGCCATAGGTGAGGCGAATTTTTCAGATCATGGTGCAAACCGACTTGGAGCTTCAGCCTTAATGCAAGGTCTTGCTGATGGCTATTTTGTTTTACCCTATACTATAGGAGATTATCTCGCAGAGGACATTCGTGCAGGGACTATTGATACTGACCTCCCTGAATTCGAAAAGGCAGAGGCTTCAGTAAAAGCACAATTAGATGCTTTTGTGAACAACAAAGGAACCCATACTGTAGATTATTACCACAAAATATTGGGTAAAATTATGTGGGACAAATGTGGGATGTCACGAAATATAAAAGGGCTTAAAGAAGCGATTACAGAGATAAAAGCTCTTAGAGAAGATTTTTATAAAAATGTAAAAGTCCCAGGCACAACCTCAGAGTTCAATCCAGAACTAGCAAAGGCAGCTAGAGTCGCTGATTTTCTCGAACTAGGTGAATTATTTGCTAAAGACGCATTAGAACGCAACGAATCTTGTGGTGGTCACTTTAGGGAAGAGTCGCAAACTCCTGAAGGAGAAGCACTGAGAGATGATGAAAACTTTACGTTTGTCTCCGCTTGGGAATACAAGGGAGAACCCTCCAAAGCGAAATTGCATAAAGAGCAGTTGGACTACGAGGAAATTGAAGTAAAAACACGATCTTATAAATAGAATGATGAATCTGACACTAAAAGTTTGGCGGCAAGCCAATGCGGACGCAAAAGGAAAAATGGAAACCTACCAAATGAGCGAGGTTTCTCCTGACATGTCTTTTCTTGAAATGATGGATGTGCTCAATGAAGAGTTAATCGAAAAAGGAATTGATCCTGTCGCTTTTGACCACGACTGCCGTGAGGGAATTTGTGGAATGTGTTCTATGTTTATCAATGGTGAAGCACATGGACCAGACCGTTTGATTACTACCTGTCAATTACATATGCGAAAATTTAAAGACGGGGATACCATTACCATAGAGCCATTTAGAGCTAAAGCTTTTCCTGTAATTAAAGATCTTACTGTCGATCGTTCCTCTTTTGATCGTATTCAACAGGCAGGTGGTTTTGTAAGTGTCAATACTTCTGGAAATACTCAGGATGCGAATGCTATTCCTATTGACAAACACGATGCGGATAAAGCTTTTGACGCTGCTACTTGTATCGGTTGTGGAGCCTGCGTAGCTACTTGTAAAAACGCTTCTGCCATGCTATTTGTCTCTGCAAAAGTTTCACAATACGCTTTGCTTCCCCAAGGGAAAGTCGAAGCCACCGACCGCGTATTGAATATGGTAAATCAAATGGATGAAGAAGGCTTTGGAAATTGCACCAACACCGGAGCGTGTGAAGTAGAATGCCCTAAAGGGATATCACTTGAAAATATCGCTCGTATGAACCGCGAATATCTGTATGCGAGTTTAAAGGGGTAATGTCTTTTCAAAACTTATAGACCATACCGTAATTTACCGTTCGGTTTTTATACAGTCTTTCCGTCTCTGAACCTTCATAGGCATCGGCATTATTAAAATTAAGTAGACCGTAATTGTATCTCAAATCAAAGGAGAGTCGTTGGTTTACCTTAAATTCAAATCCAAGGAGAAAACCGAGATCAAAAAGCTGAAAACGATCTTTAATATTTGAGGTTTGACCAAGACTGTTTAGTTCTTGAGCAGTAAGGATACGACCAAAATAACTGCCTCCATTAAAATATAAATCTTCTTTAGCTTCAAATTTAAATACTAGAGGTATGGTTATTTGAGTTAAGTTGAATCGCTTTCTTTTGGAGAGTTCATTTTCTCGAATGAGCATACCGTTTCCCGTATAGAGAAATTCCATTTGAAGGACAGTTCTTGAATCTTCCAGATAAAACTCCATCAAACCACCAAAGTGGTAGGAGGCTGCTACCTCAGTGTTTAAATTTAAAGGTATTCCTTGACTATAGAGTTCGAATTTATCTCTAGAGAGATTGAGCCCCCCTTTGAGCCCAAAGCGGATATTTTGAGAGAATAATTGGAATGGAAAGTATGCTAAAAATAGCAGTAGGTAGGATTTAGGGCACATAATAATATAATATAGTAGGTTAGGTCTTAATCGATTTTAGGTCTCGTCTAGACTAAATTCAGACCGTGAAATGGAATCTACTCTCCCTTTATTTTACTGTAAAGGAAAAGTAGATTATAGCTGGAAATTATTTTGGAGCTGGCTTATAAATGGCTCCTGTAGCAAAATCAACTACTGCACCAGGCCAGAATATGATTATATCCGCAATTAAAGCAACAACCCTAACATCTCTTTGAGGTTCTCCAGGAGCAGGTTTTGTTTTTTGATAATCGGTAATTGGACCACCTAAAATAGTCGCACAACTTGAAAAGAATAAGGCAACAAGAAGGATTGCGGTAAGTTTAATTGATTTTTTCATGGGGTTAATTTTAAAATTAAATCAAATTTTGGGAAGTTCAAGTATCGAACTTATCATTTACAAAAACTAAATTAGTAAATTCCTATTAAATTCAATTAGTTATATTTAAAATTAGATTTAATAATCTTCTTTTTAAGTTAAGCTCAAATAATATCGATTTCATTAAAATCATCGACCGCCTGAACACAGCCTAATTCCAGTAAAGTTTTTTGGTCAAACATAGTAGTTAGACCGATAACTTGCATTCCTGCAGCACGAGCTGCTGTTACACCTGAGCGGGTATCTTCAAATACCAAACAATCTTCAGGAGCAACCCCCAATTTTTGGGCAGCTGTTAAAAAAATCTCTGGATGGGGTTTTCCATTAGTTACTTGATGTCCACCAGTAGTAGAGTGAAAATAAGTTTCCAGCTTTAAAGCTTTAAAGATAAAATCAATATTGTGTTGATCTCCCATAGTTGCAATACCCATTGGAATTTTTTTCTCTTTTTGAAGATTTAAAAAAGGATGCAGACCGTCTATGGCTTTAACATGAGGGCGATACAATTCTCGGTACAACTCTTCCTTGTAACTTCCTATGCTGAAGAGTTCTTTGTTATCTTCTATATGTGGAAAGAGTCGTGCCATAATTTCAACCAAAGACCCTTTGTGATATTGGTTATCAAAGGTTGTGTAATCCAAATCCAATTGGTGAAACTTAAAAAGTTCAATCCAAGATTGTTTGTGGTACTCCATATTGTCCACTAGAGTACCATCCATATCGAAGATAAGTGCTTTAGGGTAGGGCATTGAGTACTTGCTTTACAAATGTTCCAATTTCACTGGGTTCAAGCCAACGGGTAACGATGACCATCTCCTCATCAGGTATTATTATGATAAAATTACCACCAAAGCCAGCGGCGTAGTAAACATTTTCTGGAACTCCATTCCAAAAACGAGCGCTTCCCTTTTTATTGAGCCACCACAAATACCCGTAATTATTGTTTGCTAGAGAGGGAGTTGTAGCCTCTTCAATCCATGAGTTGCTAATTAGTTGTGTGCCATTCCAATTTCCATCATTTATAAAGAGCAATCCAAAGCGAGCATGATCCTCGGTATTGATAAAAAGTCCACCTCCAGAGTGACCACCTCCAGAAACAGACTGCATTCTGTTTCCATCTAACTCTACCCATGAATTGTCATAGCCATACCATCTCCATGTTTTACTAGCCCCTATGGGGTCCATAATGTACTTTTTCAAAATTTGTGGTAGGGGTTTGCGCCAGATTTGGAGAAGCGAATAAGCGAGCAGATTAACGCGGACATCGTTGTATTTAAAATGTGTGCCTGGAGTATGGAATTTTCTGTTTTTCCAATCGTCGATGCTACCTTCTCTAGGCGGGCGGTCTGCCCAGTCGTGAGAATCCCAGAGTGTACCTGACCAGTCCGAAGATTGGTTGAGTAAATGTTGCCAAGTAATTTGCTGGTTGTGAGCTCCATCAAAAGTGCTGTCCCAAACACTATTTGCAACGGGATCCTTGGTTTTAAAAAAGCCTCGATCAACGGCCAAACCTGCAACAGTAGACAAATAACTTTTGGTCACACTAAATGTCATATCAACTCGTTTGGTATCTCCCCAACTCGCTATTTGATACCCGTTCTTCAAAATGATACCTGAAGGTCCACCTCGTTTTTTTGTAGGTCCTAAAATTTTATGATAGGGCTCTCTTGCAAAACCTTTAACTATGGCAATCCTCAAATCTCTATCACCGGAATATTCATTGGATTGCGCAAATTCTATTGCGTTATTTAAAGTCTCAATTTCGATATTGAAATCTTTTGGACTTTTTGTTTCCCAAACTTCATTTGCTGGTGGAAAATAAGATTGTCCAAAACCAGATAGCTGGATAAACAAAAAAGTTAAGATGAATATTTGTAGTCGCATAGCGGGAAAAAATTTAAAACTTCATAAATTTAGACATATTCAATTTGCTGAGCATATAATATTCTATGAAATCAAAACTCCACTTAACAGCCTTACAAATTCCACTTTTTTGGGAATCTCCACTGGAGAACAGGGCCTATATTGATAAGCAATTAAAAAAGATCGTAAATCCTACAGATCTGGTTTTATTGCCAGAAATGTTTAGTTCTGGATTTACAATGAATCCAGAGGCTGTAGCCGAGCCAATGGGAGGTCCAAGTATGCAATGGATGCAGACTTGGGCAACAAAATTAAATGCTGTTCTGGGAGGGAGTTTGGTGATTCAGGAAGACGCATATTTTTACAATCGGTTTATAATGGTCACTCCTACTGAAGAGTTGATGTATTACGACAAGCGACATACTTTTACATTGGCAGGAGAACACAAAGCTTATCGAGCAGGGGAAAATGAGGGTATTTTTGACTATGAAGGATGGAAGATTTGTCTGCGAATCTGTTACGACTTAAGGTTCCCAGTATGGTCTCGAAATACGCAAGACTACGATTTACTTCTTTATGTTGCTAACTGGCCCAAGCCTAGAATCAACGCATGGGACATCCTGTTGAAGGCTAGGGCAATAGAAAACCTATCTTATGTTGTTGGAGTGAATCGAATTGGTAAAGACGAAAAAGACAATGAGTATACTGGGCATACAGCTGTTTACGATCCCTTAGGACTTTGTATCTCAGGAGGACCCTCAGCTATAGAATCACTGGTTACGGCTGAACTTGACTATCTGGAGCTTCAAGCACAGCGGAAGCGGTTGCGCTTTCTGGAAGATCGGGATAATTTTGACTTGTATTAAAGGTTTCGTTCATATCCCAATTGGCTCTCACATCTATTTCTTTCCAATAGTAAATGACTTGTTCTGGCTGGATTTTTTCTAAGTAATTTCCCGTATCCCATTTTTTATTTTGATTGGCATCTTCAATCAGACGTACTCTGTATTTCGCTGCATCAAGTAATTTAAACGAGTAATTGCCGCCCTCTAATGGAGTGTCATACCTTCTAAATACTTCATCGCCCTTGAGCAATTCTATAATATATGGATGTGGACTTTGATGTTGGACTCTCAAAAATATGTTTCCGTAGTCTTCAATTTTTTTGGTTGAGGTTCGGTAAACAAGGGTATCATTTGTGTTTCCCCAAAAATCAACAAGGGCATTAGGCAATAGGGTGATTTCATATCGATCATTGGGAATGACCTCAAAATCAATCGTAATACGATCGTAGTTTTCTTGAATTTTTAAGCTCGCAGGAACGGGAAGGGTATCGATGTTGGTAACTTTTACCTGCTCAGAATTAACTTCAGTTATGGGGAGATTCGTTTTAAGCTCAAATTTTTCCAGAAGCCGAAGACTACCAGAAGTATTTTTATCCACGACTAATGAATCAGGAGTGGGATTTTTAAAATAAACGGTTTTAATCTGCAATGAATCCTTAATGTTGAACTCAAATTGAAGTGAATCCAGTTCAGCTCCTCTAAACCAATAGTCTAAAGTATCAGTCTCTCTATTTTGAGTGACCAAAGACTCGAAGCTTTCAGGCACTTGACTTACCATTTTATAAGATTCATCTTCACGCTCTCCGTAATAGGCTAAAGCAATGTGGTGTTCATTGATAAAATAAGGCTTATCCCAAAAAAAGTTAGCTTTTTCTTGAAACAGTCTAAAATCGAGTATGGAATCTTGTGGTAATTCAATGAGACGATCTACAAAACCAATTTTGTCTATATTTTGATCAAAAAAGTAATTTCCAGCTTTATCTTCAAGTGCAATAATCGCATATTTACCCGCCCTGAGATTTTGAAAACGGAAAATAGTTGTGTCCAAAGTACTGGTCACATAAAGTGGTTTTTCAGTGAAAATAACAGAATCCTTATAAATGCTATCAACGGGGTAGAGTTGTAAGGAGATATAACGCTCTGTTTCTCTTTCAAAAGCATCGGTTACCCTTCCCTTGATGTAAAGAGAATCAATTGTAGCTCCAGTAGAAAGGGTATAGGTCAAATAGGAGGAAGGATTAGATTCATTAAAATCAATGATACTCTCTCCAAAGTTGAAAGTATAGGTTGTATTGTCCATAAGACTGTCTAGTAGTTTTAGGGTCACTTTTTTAGACGCGCCTGTAACAGGATAAACTTTGTATTGAGAAGAACTTAAAGGAGGAGAAATAATCAACTGTTTACTTATGTCTTTAAGTGTTACATATTCATCAAAGGTCAAGTTGAATTCCTCTTTGTCAAAAAAAACAGTATTGAGTTTTGGAGAAGCATTGATCAGTACAGGTGGTAAAGAGTCTCTAGGCCCCCCTGTTGGAGAAGCCCTTTTGGCACATTGTACAGTGGTTAATAAGAGTCCTCCCAAGAGGAGGATATTTAAGCCTAATCTCATCATTAGAATATACCCACAAAATAAAGCAATATTCTACTTACAACCTACAAGCAAGTACTGCGATGCTGATTTTTATTTTGGAATTTTTTAATAAGGCTGAAGCACAGGCAGCAAGAGTAGCTCCGGTGGTCAGCACGTCGTCAACCAAGAGTAGATGCATGGGCTGATCTTTATATTTAAAGTTTAATTCAAATGCGTTTCGAACTTCTAGCTCACGTTCAGTTTCACCTAATTGTGCTAAAGCAGTTGTGTTTTTTACCCGAATAAGGACATCTGAAAGCAAGGGTAGTTTAGTTTTTTTTGAGAGGGCTTTAGCGATAAGCTCTGATTGATTGTAGCCTCTTTTCCTTTTTTTTACAGTATGAAGTGGTACAGGGACGATGGCGTCCAACTCCTTTACAGTACTTTCTTTAAGATGATCTCCTAGCCATGCTCCTAAAAAAGATCCAATTTCTTTAACTCCGTTGTATTTAAAAAGATGGATTAAATGTGCCAAAACACCGTCTTTTTCAAAATAGAACAAGCTAGTGGCACTTACTGTTGGAAAACGGATTTAAAGTTTTTGAAAAAGTGGATTTTTAGTAGTTTGATGAAATAACGTAAGGGGCAGTTGAATTTGACAATTCAAGCACAAATACTTTTCATAAAATTCTAAGGGTACTTCACAACCATAACAATGTCGTGGGAAAATAAAGTCAGAGAGTGTCTGAAAAATTGCTTTGCTGTTTTTTTTCATAGATTAAGATAAAGAGCCTTTTAGAAATAACAAAAAGAACTATTTTTGCGCCATGACGCAGCAAACAGATCAATTCAAGAGAGTAATTTCCCATGCAAAAGAGTATGGATTTGTCTTCCCCTCAAGCGAAATTTATGACGGATTAAGTGCCGTTTATGACTATGCTCAAAATGGAGCTGCGCTAAAGAACAACATACGTGAATATTGGTGGAAAGCCATGGTTCAACTCAATGAAAATATCGTAGGGATTGATGCTGCCATTTTTATGCATCCTACTACTTGGAAAGCCTCTGGCCATGTTGATGCGTTTAATGATCCTTTAATTGATAACAAAACATCGAAGAAAAGATACCGTGCTGACGTTTTGGTTGAAGACTATGTTGCGAAAATTGAAGCTAAAATTGAAAAGGAGGTACAAAAAGCAGCCAAACGCTTCGGTGATCGTTTTGACGAGGCTCAATTTAGGTCAACTAATCCTCGAGTTTTAGCC
>CACCLB010000013.1 GCA_902546725.1 uncultured Bacteroidota bacterium
GTGAGCTCATGCCCTATACCTCAAAAATTGTGGATGAACTCTGCTTTATCAAATCCATGTACACCGAAGCAATTAATCACGATCCAGCGATCACCTTTTTACAAACTGGTTCTCAACTCCCAGGACGCCCTTCGATTGGTTCATGGCTGAGTTATGGTCTGGGTACGGACAACAAAAACCTGCCTGAATTTGTGGTTCTTCTAACCAAAGAGAAATACGGCCAACCGCTTTATTCTAGATTGTGGGGTAATGGGTTTTTACCTTCTCAACATCAGGGTGTTCAATTTCGTTCTGGTAAAGACCCCGTTCTGTATCTTGACAACCCCCCTGGAGTAACCCATGACAACAGAAAAACACAGTTAGAACACCTGAAAGAATTACAAAAACTCCAACATCAAGATGTCGGAGATCCCGAAATTCTCTCAAGAATGAAACAATACGAAATGGCATTTAGAATGCAAACTTCTGTGCCAGAAGTAATGGATGTTAAGGACGAGCCTGATTATATTTTTGACCTCTATGGGGAGGACAGTAAAACCCCAGGAACTTTTGCAGCAAATTGTTTATTGGCTCGAAAACTCATTGAAAAAGATGTCAAATTTGTCCAGCTATACCATCAAGGGTGGGATATGCATGGAGACTTACCCAATCAAATGAAAATTCAATGTAAAGATACGACTGCAGCCTTGATTCAAGATCTTAAACAAAGAGGTTTGCTAGACGATACTCTAGTGATTTGGGGGGGTGAATTTGGAAGAACTAATTATTCTCAAGGTCTGCTCACTCCAGAAAGCTTTGGAAGAGATCATCATCCACGCTGTTTTACATTGTTTATGGCTGGAGCTGGAATTAAAAAAGGAATTGCTTTAGGTGCAACTGATGAGTTTGGATACAATATCACTGAAAACCCTGTTCATGTTCACGATTTTCAAGCTACACTAATGCATCTGCTTGGAATAAATCACGAGAAACTTACCTTTAAATTTCAGGGTAGACGCTACAGACTCACCGATGTTCATGGAAAAGTTGTTCAGGAAATATTAAGTTAAAGATCAGCCCAATGAAAAAAACTAGAAGAGCATTTATTCAAAAATCAGCTTTTGCTGCAGCCAGCTTAACAGCAGCACCCTTTCAAAATATCTTTATCCAAACAAAAAAAATAGTGGAAGAAAATCCAATTGTCGGTCATGGAGATTTTAAATATCGAGTGGATAAGGAATGGGGAATACAAGACCCTACTCAATTTCCTGTAAACGATTGTCATGAAATGATTCTTGACAAAAAAAACAGGATCTTTATGACAACCACCCACCCAAAAAATAATATTTTGATCTACGATCGTTCGGGGAAAATTTTAGATGCCTGGGGTACTGAGTATCCTGGAGCCCACGGCCTCACACTTTCAACAGAAGGAGAAGAAGAATTTTTGTTTATTACTGATCCCGATACTCACAAGGTTTGTAAAACTACTCTAGATGGAAAAAAACTACTTGAATTTTTTACCCCTAAAGAAATTGAAGACTATAAAGAAGCTGCTCAATTTAAACCGACTGAAACTGCTATTGCTCCCAATGGGGATATCTATATCGCTGATGGTTACGGTTTAGATTTTATCATTCAATACGATTCGAAAGGAAATTACATTCGTCATTTTGGAGGAAAGGGAACTGATGATGATCAATTTGATTGCTGTCATGGAATTACCTTGGATACAAGAAAAGGAAAGCAGCCTTCTTTATTGATCACTTCCAGGACCGCAAATTGTTTTAAGCGTTTTACCCTTGACGGCAACTATATAGAAACTATATCCCTTCCCTCGTGCTATATCTGCCGACCTGTTCTAAAAAATGACACCCTTTACTTTGCTGTCATAGTAACCAAAGACTGGGGAACCTATGACGGTATGCTCGCTGTACTGGATCAAAACAATCGGGTAGTCTCCATGCCTGGAGGGAGTACTCCCGCTTACAAAAATGGAATGCTCGAAGCGCCTGCTTATGATCAAAAAACATTTTTAAACCCCCACGACGTCTGCATAGATGATGATGAAAATATCTATGTACCCCAATGGAATTCTGGTAAAACCTATCCGGTCAAACTTCGACGTGTATAAAGATGCTTTTACTTGAATTTAGTTCATTTATCGGTAGGTTTCACCCTTTAATGGTACATCTCCCTATTGGATTTCTGATTCTGGCATTACTTTTTGATTTACCTGCCATTCGGAGTAGAATGAATAATACCTCCTTGCTTTGGTTTTTTTCTTTTATTTCCTCAGCACTAGCAGTAATTCTCGGTCTATTATTGTCTAATAGTGGACATTATATTGAAGCTCAGCTTTCGCTTCATCAATGGTCAGGAATACTATTAACCCTTCTTTGCGGACTGGGTTGGATGATGCGATCTTCCTTTTTCAATATTCCCGATTTTAAAAAACTAAACAATCTATTGGTTATACTTTCTCTATTCTTTGTCGGTCATAACGGAGGCTCGTTAACTCATGGAGAAAATTACCTTTTCGAAGATGCCCCAGTATGGATTAAAGCACAACTTATCGATGAGGAAATTGAGCGAAATTTTACAGCTGTTCCCTTAGATAGTATCTATGCCTATAAGGATTTAGTTCAACCCTTGTTTGAAAGAAAATGTACCTCTTGCCACAATGATCAAATCCAAAGAGGAGGGCTTAATATGACTACAGCAGTAGGTTTATTTACTGGAGGTAGCAGCGGTAAGGCAATTGTAAAAAAAGACTTAAATAAAAGTTTAGTTTACGATCGGATTATCAAAGAACAATCGGATAAAAAGTTCATGCCCCCCGCAGGGATTCCCCTAACCTACGCTGAAATTCAATTGATTGAATGGTGGGTCTTAGAGGGAGCAGAAATTGACAAACCGCTTTCAGAGCAAAATTTAAGTGCAGACATTCAGCGTCTGCTGCTCAAACATTACAGTCTTGATTCCCGAGAGAAACCTTGGTACGAAAAGGTGAGTTTAAAACCCCTTTCAGAGAAAGACTATTCCCGTCTTGAAAAACAGCAGTTGAGTTGGCGAAAACTCTCGGCAGATAATTCTTTACTTGACCTCCGCTTTCAAGGAAAAGCATTAACCGAAGAGACTATAGCTGTTTTAGCGGACTATGCTTCCTACATCACTTGGCTAAATTTAAGTGAAGCAAATGTCCAAAACAGTGCGCTAGAAGCTATTGCAAAAATGGAGAATCTCACGAGATTATATCTTCAAAAAAACGACTTATCGGATACAAATTTGGATCTTTTGGGTTCTCTCGATCATCTTGAAATTTTGAACCTCCACAGCACTCAGGTTGATCAGCAAATATTTGATATTGCCAAACAACTCCCCGCTTTAAAAAAATTGTATTTGTGGAATACTGCTGTAAGTAGTAATCAAATCAAGAGTCAACAAGCTTTATTTCCAGACACCGACCTAGTTGGAGGTCTAGAATAACGAAACCCTTCCCTTTTCGGGAATTGCAAACTGTCGCAGGTAAATTGTATTGCCCCACTGAGTTCGTTCTTTTTTAATTTGAGCAACCACCTCAGCAGGATACTGGCTTTTGTGACATAATAATGCCTTATAAGCTTGATTATAATGCGCCTCTGAAAAAGAGATTCGAGTCGTTAAATAGCTTGGATCTTGACCCCTTAGCGTCTTTGCTTTGGGTGAGGGCAATAATTCTTTAGGGATACCAAAATAAAATAAATCCATCGGTTGATCCCAAAGTTGAGAAACAAAAACCTGAGTTACAGAGGCGCCTACTAAGCGGTGATCCATATGAGTGGTTGCACCATCAGGACCCCAAGTAATAATGGCATCAGGAGCTGTTTCAGTGATGATTTCTTTAAGCTCTAAAATCAAACTCTGAACATGAGGAATATGTCCGTCAAATCCTTCGGCAGCTTTCAGTTGGTCATGATAGTCAAGATGAATTAAGTTAACCCCTAAAACTTCTGCAGCACATTGCATCTCAGCCCTGCGTATGGCAGCCAATCCATCACCAGCCTCATAGTCTGTGTATTCATTTACACCCAAACGACCGTCTGTAGCTATAACTAAAGTAACATCTACGCCTTCTTCAACTGATTTTACTAAAAGAGGGCCTATTGATTGCTCGTCATCTGGATGCGCAAAAATTGCTAATAGCCTTTTTGGACGGTCTTGAGCACATATTGAAAGTGCAAATAAACAACTAATGACAGTTATCGTAGCCTTAATCCTATTCATCCTACTTGGGTATTTAATTAGTATATTGGTTTCTAATTCTAAAGTTAATATACAAAAAGTATGTCTCCAAATCCGTTATCCCTGTTTCGGTTGTTTTACTTTGGGTTACTACTATTGAGCTTTTGTAAATCATACCCCACGAACAAACAGCTGTCAAAAATAAATGAGGAGGAACCTCTTCGTCTAGGGATTATAGGGTTGGTTCACGATCATGTGCACTGGATTTTTAATCGTAAGGGGGACGATGTGATCGTAGTCGGAATAGTTGAAACCAACCAAACAGCGATAGCTAAATATCAAAAGCGATATAACCTTCCCGATTCGCTGTTTTTTGACAGCTATGAAAGTCTGTACCAAAAAGCAAAACCTGAAGCAGTATCCGCTTTTAATCAAACTAACAAGCACTTTGAAGTTTTAGAATTTTTTGCCCCTCTTAAAATTCCGATCATGGTGGAAAAACCGCTCGCATCGAACTATGAAGAGGCAAAAAAAATTGAAGCTTTGCATCTAAAATATCAAACTCCCGTCCTGACAAATTATGAGACCTCTTGGTATGAAAGTACCTATGAAACTAAAAAAATGGTTGATAATGGTCTCCTAGGTAGTTTGACAAAAATGGTCTTCAATACGGGTCACCCTGGTCCTCAATAAATCGGTTGCTCTCCAGAGTTTTTAGAATGGTTGACCGACCCGATTCAAAATGGGGGTGGAGCCTTGACTGATTTTGGATGTTATGGTGCAAACATTGCAACTTGGTTTTTAGAAGGACAAGCCCCTCTAAGGATCAGTTGTATTGCCAAGCAAGCAAAACCAGACCGCTATCCTGATGTGGATGATGACACCACAATAATTTTGGAATATCCGAAACAACAGGTTCTTATTCAAGCCTCCTGGAACTGGTCTCACAACAGAAAGGACATGCAGGTCTATGGTTCAAACGGTTATATAGATGCCAAAACCAGTAGGGAAATGATCGTATTAGAAAGTGAAAAAAAGGGATCCTATACCCATAAGCCCCCCTCGATTGCCTCCAACCAAAAAGATCCTTTCAGACTCCTGCTTGAAGTAACTAAATACAATAAAAAACTTCCTCCCTTCAGTCTGTATAGTCTTGAAAATAACCAGATTGTTTCTAAAATATTGAGCCTTGCAAAAAAAGCTGCTGAAACAAATCAAACACTGAATTGGAATGCACTTTAATACTTTAATTTCATAAGGATTTTTAACTTTACACTGTGTCTAAAATTATTATTGTAATGGGTGTGAGCGGATGTGGAAAAACCACCTTAGGTAAAGTCCTGGCATCCACTCACAATTACACTTTTTTAGAGGGAGATGACTTTCATTCTCAGGAAAACAAAAAGAAAATGAATAATGGAATTCCACTAAACGACACAGATCGCCTACCTTGGTTAAAGCAAATCAATGCCTGCCTTAAAAATCATTTAGGAACTAACACTGTCTTAGCTTGTTCGGCCTTAAAAAAGAAGTACAGACAGCTCTTGAGTGATGATTTGCCTCGTGATTCAATTCTTTGGGTGTATCTGGATACTGATATTGCTGTTTTACAAGAACGAATGGAAAATCGCACCCATTTTATGCCCGCTGGCCTACTACAGAGTCAATTGGATACGCTAGAACCCCCAAAAGAAGGAATTAAATTGGACAGTAGTCTTCCAATCAAACAAATGATCGATCAACTAAAACCCTATCTCAATGAATACTAAAACACAGTGGGGAATTGCTGGAATGGGAGTCATGGGTACCAGTTTGAGTAGAAATTTTTCTCAAAAAGAAATCTCTCTAGCCTTGTTTAACAGACGTGTGGAAGGAAAGGAAGAAGACGTTGCTCTGAAAAAAAAGCAACTTTACTCTGAACTTAATCGTACACAAGCCTTTGAAGAATTGAAGGACTTTGTTTCCGCCATAGAACGGCCGCGAAAAATATTTATTACGCTGCCAGCAGGAGTAGCGACAAGCCATTTTTTAAAGCAGCTCATTCCCTTACTTTCAAAAGGAGACATTGTTATAGACGGAGGTAATGCACATTATAAAGAAACTGAGAAACGTGCAAAAAGGCTCGACGACGAAGGCATTTTATTTTTGGGAGTTGGTGTGTCCGGAGGGGAGGAAGGTGCTTTAAAAGGACCTTCCCTAATGGTTGGAGGTGATCATACCGCCTATGAAATTGTAAAGGAGGACTTATTTAAAATCGCTGCAAAAAACAGTAATAAAATTCCTTGTTGTGCCTATTTTGGAACAGGAGGTGCTGGGCATTTTGTCAAAATGGTACACAATGGAATTGAATATGCTGAAATGCAGTTGCTTGCTGAATTATACGCCCTTGCAAGCTGCACTATGTCACATGATGAGATTCAAAAAACTCTAAGTCAATGGAGCGCAACTAAAAGTAAAAGTTACCTTTTAGAAATTACCGCATCGCTATTAAAATTTCGAGAGGACAAAACTCCTTTTATAGAATTAATTCAAGATCAGGCTTCCAACAAAGGAACAGGGGCTTGGGCAACAGCTTCAGCCACAGAACTAGGCTATCCTAATTCACTTATGGCGGCTGCACTCCATGCGCGTTTTCTCTCCTTTTTTAAAAAAGAACGCACTCAGTTTTCAGAACATTTTGACAAACCGAGATCAACTTTAAATATTTCCTCCGCACTACTTAAAAACGCTTATGACTTATCGCGCTGGATTAACCATCATCAAGGATTTGAAATGCTCACCCTAGCTGCTAAAGAATACAAATGGTCATTGAATTTAAGCCAAGTTGCCTCCGTTTGGGCTGAAGGCTGCATTATAAAATCTGATCTTATGGATGATTGCATCAAGCTACTCCAAGACAACACTATGCTGCTTTTGAGTGAGGATTTTAAACAGCTTTTTACCAATGGAAAAGAGAATTGGAAAGAACTACTTCAGCAAGCGGTAGCAAATGAAATTCCAACCCCTTGTATGCAAAGTGCTTGGACGTATTTCGCTGCATTAAAAACTCAGAATAGTAGTGCAAATATTATTCAGGCTCAACGTGATTATTTTGGAGCACACGGCTTCTTAAGAACGGATAATGAAAGTCAAGGCCTAAAACACGGGCCATGGTCTTCTTAATCTATTCTGCCTACAGGACGGACCTCTGAACCTTTGACTCCAGTTAATCGATCTCCCAATACCCCGCGAACTGAATCTGCGATTTTAGTGATTTTATCAACCCATTCTGGACGGGCTACTGCGAGATTAACTTGTTCTTCTGGATCTTGACTTAAATCATACAACTCAGCTTCGCTAATTTCATTCATGTCATACGGTACAGGAAATCCATCATTGGTTCCTTGACGTCCGTTTAAACTTCGATAGGTATGGGGAACGTATAATTTCCAGTCCTTATGTCGAACCGCATGCAATTCATTGGTACGGTAGTAAAAGAAAAAATTATCATGTGGTGACTGGACTGTTTTTCCTGTTAGAAGCGGTACAAGAGATGCTCCATCTATTTTTTTCTGAGGTAAATTACTCCCCGTAAACTCAGCCAAAGTTGGTAGCCAATCAATGCCCATAGCAGGCGCATCAATTCTGGTATTAGGTTGAATTGCTTTTGGGTAACGAACAATACCTGGGACTCGATGTCCACCCTCCCAATTGGTTCCTTTCCCTTCTCTAAAGATTCCTGGGGAACCCGAATGCCCTCCATAAGAAAGCCAAGGTCCGTTGTCTGAGGTAAAAATAACTATGGTATTTTCGTCTAAGCCCTCCTCCTTAAGTGTTTTAAGCATTTGTCCTACGCTATTGTCAATTTCACTGATGACATCTCCATACAACCCTCTTGCTTGAGTATTCTGAAATGCCTCAGCAGCAAACAAAGGAACATGAGGTTGGGGATGAGGTAGGTAAACAAAAAATGGAGTTGTCTTGTTCTTTTTGATAAAGCTAATCGCTTTTTCAGTAAGTGCAGCAGTTAGAAAGGTTTGGTCTTCCAATACGCGAAGAGGAGTTTCATTTTCATAAAGTGAAATGTCTGGAAAGTTAAATACAGTTCCTTGTTGTGGGTGTTTAGGCCACATATCATTAGAATAAAGAATGCCGTAAAATTCATCAAAACCGTGTTTGCGAGGTAAAAACTTTGGGGCATCTCCCAGATGCCATTTACCAAAAATTCCAGTTGCGTAACCTCGTTCTTTGAGCAGTTCTGCAAGGGTTGTCTCCTCTGGATTCAGTCCCGCTTTTGACCCTGGGCTATAGGCATTGTGTATCCCAATACGGTCGGGGTAGCAACCAGTTAATATTGAAGCCCTGGAGGCAGAGCAAACCGGTTGAGTGGCATAGTAAGAAGTAAATAACGCTCCTTCAGCAGCCATTTGGTCCAAATTGGGAGTGCTAATGTCCTCTGCTCCATAAACACCTAAATCTCCATAACCTTGGTCATCGGTCAAGATAAAAATAATGTTGGGAGCTTGTAACTGTTTTTTGGGACTGCAGCTAATAATTACAAGAAACATTAAAAGTAAATGAACTTTTTTAATCATTTTTAAAAGCATTAAAATACAATACACTTTTGACCATATTAGCTGAAAAATTAAAATTACAAAAACTAAAAGAGTCTGGTATGATTAGAGCTGACTTGTTTAATCAAATAATAACTTTGCTGTCGCTTCCCCAATTTTACTACCAATAGCTATGCCCATACCTCCAAGACGAACCCCAAGGGCAATATTCGAATCAATCTTTTCTACTAAAGGGGTTTTGTTCTTCCCAAATGCCATAATCCCGGACCATTCCATATCGATACTAAACGGTTGATCTGGAAGAATGATTTTGCTTAAATCTTCCATTAACTGCTGTTTAATTTTCGAATTAGATCCAAATTCGGTAGTCGTTTCGCCTTTAAAATCCAACTCTCTCCCCCCACCAAAAAGGATTCTGTTGTCTATGTTCCTAAAATAATAGTATCCTTCTTTGTAATGGAAGGCTCCTTTAACTTTTAACCCTTCTATCGGATGAGTTAAAACAACCAATCCTCGTCCTGGATTAAGCCTGAGTTTGGGGAAAAACTGTTTTGAAAAAGCATTGGTACAAACAGCTAATTTGTGGGTATTAATTTCAATATTTTGATCCTTTAACTGAACTGCAATTTTAGGCTTGGACTTTGACAAGTCAAATCCGTTGACTTCAGTTAGTGTCATATAATCGATTTCACAACTGTTGACTTTTAACCTGAGTGCACGCATCATTTTTCCACTGTTAAGCTGACCCTCAAAGGGGTTTTCAATCAAATGATGTACTTGTTTCTTACTGAATCCAAAGCTTTCAATTTTAGAATTATTCAATTGGAAAACTGCTTGCCCGAACAAAGGATATAAAAGTGTATTGATCTCCTCTATTTTTTTAATTGCCTCTGGGTCTTCTTCAAAGAAAAGCTCATAACCACCTAGGGATTGAAACCCTATTTCACTTTCCCCTAAAGTCTTTTTTAAAAGTGTAAGTCCTTCTATTCGCAGCTGAACTAAATCGAGTAATGCTTGTGCTTCCATGTGTTGGGTATCATCAATCAATTCCGATAAAGATCCAAAACAAGCAAAGCCAGCGTTCTTGGTACTTGCTCCTGATGAAAACAAGCCGCGTTCTAAAATGGCAACACGAGCCTTAGGGTAACGTTCTCGATAAGACAACGCACAAAACATGCCCGTGATTCCTCCACCCAAGACCACTAAATCGTAATCTAGCATTGCAGATTGTTCCCAGTAGCTCAGCACCTTTTAAAGCTTAAAAATTTGTTCCATTTGGATCCACTTTTCTCCAGGTTTGGCATTGGGAAGGGCTTGCTGGTAATTGGACATCAATTCTTCCCACTCTTGAACTTTGGGATTGCTTTTGTCCATGGCTGCTTTTGCCTCTAATGAAAAGTCTGCTGTCGTTTCCATGATCATGAATAAGCGGTTGGATACTCGATAAATTTCCATAAGCTCTACTCCAGTACTTTTAATCTGTTGAAGAATCTCAGGCCATACTTTTTTATGATGTTCTATATAAGCTTCCATCAAGGTATCATCCTCTTTAAGGTCTAGGGCAAAACAGTATTTTTTTCGCTGATCAGCCATTTTATTTTGCAGGGTTTAAGTTTCGATACCCAAAAAGTATCACAACTAAGAAGGACACCAAGGGAAGTATAAAAGAAAAGTTGACTTCGGGTACTCCAAGGATTAAAACATCATTATAACCTTGACCTCCAATATCTAAAATCATCCCTTGTAAAATTGGCATAAAGGCTCCTCCAACAATAGCCATTACTAAAAATGCAGAAGCCGGTTTTGCATCCTCTCCTAATCCTTTTAGGGCAATTCCATAGATGGTCGGGAACATGAGTGACATACAAAAAGAGGTGAGTACCAAAGCGTATAAACCGCCTCGGCCAGGAATAAAAATTGTTCCTAGACAGCATACTGCTGCCAATATTCCAAGATACATTATAAGCCTACCAGCATTGATGAATTTCAGTACATAAGTAAATATAAAACGTCCTGTTAAGAAGATGATCAAGGCGGCATAGGCATAATTAACAGCCTTTTGATTATTGATCCCTAAATTTTCAGCATATTGATAAATGTATGTCCAGCACATGATTTGAGCTCCTACATAAAAAAGCTGTGCAATAACGCCCCCTACAAAATATTCTTTTTTATAAATTCTTTTGATGGACTCCCACATGTTTGAAGTCTCGTGGCTTTTGGATTCTTCTGGCATTTTAACAAAAGTAATCAGCACCAAAAGAAGAAGTACAAAAATTCCAAGTGCAACATAAGGGTTTCGTATGAGTTCAAGATCTGCGGTCTTGACTGCTGCCTTGGCTGTAGATGAAAGCGTCTCGTAGATTCCATTTCCTTGGGCATCCACATCGTCTGACTGAAGTGACCCTAAGATAAAAGTCTGTGCTACGAGCAGCCCCATAAGTGCCCCAAGGGGATTAAATGCTTGTGCCAGATTCAGCCTTTGGGTAGCAGTAGCTTCATCGCCCATGGAGAGGATGAAAGGATTGGCTGTAGTTTCCAAAAAAGCCAACCCAAAGGTAAGTATGTAGAGTGCTGCTAAAAAGAGGGCGTAATTTTCTAAAGCTGCTGCAGGAAAAAACAACAAAGCTCCAGTAGCATAAAGCCCCAAACCCACTAAGATTCCAATCTTGTAAGAGTATTTTTTTACTACATAGGCTGCCGGCAAGGCCATAGTAAAATAGCCCCCATAAAAAGCCGCTTGGACCCATGATGCCTGAGTGTTGTTTAATTCTAATATCTTTTTAAATGCGGAAACCATCGGATTGGTAATGTCGTTTGCAAAGCCCCAAAGTGCAAATAATGAAGTAATCAGTACAAAGGGAATCACCAATTCTTTAGGGACAACTGCTATTTTATTTTTTGAATTCATATAATACTGTTTATAGGGATCGATCTAAATGTATATAGCCTCCGTCAACATACAAAAGCTGACCGGTAGTATGACTGGATTGTTGAGACAATAAAAAAGCAACGGTACTCCCTATCTCTTTTGGAGTAGTCATTCTGTTTTCTAATGGAATGTTGTCTTCTATCGTTTTGAGTTTCGTCTGAGGGTCAGGAAAAGTTTGAATCCATTTTTCATACAATGGGGTGAACGATTCTGCAACGATGACAGCATTTACTCGAATTGAGTAGGGAAGCAATTCTACTGCCCATTCACGGGTGAGTGCATTCCTCCCACCGTTTGCAGCTGCATAACCTGAGGTTCCTCCCTGTCCAGTTACAGCTGTTTTTGAACCGATATTTACAATAGCTCCTTTGGATTTTTTTAAGGCAGGTAAGCAATAATGAGCCATCATAAAATAATGAGTAAGATTTTTATGGAGTGATTGGGTAAAGGTCTCAAAATCTCCCTCAGCCAAACTCACGCCATCATTAACCCCTGCATTGTTGACCAATCCATCAATTACACCATACTGATCAAGTACTTCTTGAACAGCTTTTTTACATGCAGCAGCATCTGTAAGTTCAGCATAAGCAAAACCCACTTTTCCCCCTGCGGCGGAAAGTTGGTTTACTGCTTCCGGTATTGTCTCTTTATTTCTACCGATGATTACAACTTGAGCTTCTTCTTGAATCAACTGTTCGCATATCCCGTAACCAATTCCTTTAGAACCTCCTGTTACCACTATGACTTTCCCTTTTAATTGTAAATCCATATCCCTTATACTGTAATGTTGTAAATTCTAGCAGCATTTGCTCCAAAAAGTTTATTTTTTGCCTTAGAAGAAAAGTCAGCCGTGTAATTTGAAACCAAACCAACTACCTCATCATAGCTACCTGCCAACAAACAAACGGGCCAATCTGATCCAAATAGAACTCGGTCTTCTCCAAAGGCATTAAAAACTACATCTAGATAGGGTTCGATTTGCCTCGCTTCCCAATTTTTTAAATCAGCCTCTGTAATCAGCCCAGAAATTTTACAGGACACATTCGATGCTTTTGCCAATTCTTGAATTAAACTTTTCCAAGGGTGTAAACTTTGATTTTTTATATACGGTTTTGCAATATGGTCCAATACAAACTCTTGATTGGGAAATTGATTTACCGTTTGGATGGCTGATTCTAATTGATTGGGGAAAATTAAAATATCGTAGGGAAGCTTAAATTGACTCAACGTACTGATCCCTTTTTGAAAATCAGCAGAAAGAAGAAAATCTTCTTTTTCAGCCTGAACAATATGTCTGACTCCCTTAAAATAGCTGTTCTGAGAATAATATTCCAAACGTTCTTCCACATTTGCTGCTCGTAGATCTAACCAACCCACAACCCCTTTTACAAAGGAATACTGGCTAGCTAGTTCAAGTAAAAATTCTGTTTCTTCCTCTGATTGATCTGCTTGAACGGCGATACAGCCATCAATTTTATGTTGCCGCAGATGGGATTCTAAATCTGGTGGGAAAAAATCTGCTTGGATTACTTTCATTGATTCATCAATCCACGCATCTCGCTGGGGATTATACTTCCAAAAGTGCTGATGTGAATCGATTTTCATCCTTAGTCTTTATATGCAACAACCTTTTGTTTTGATACTCCCAAACCATCTATTCCTAACTCAACTTCGTCTCCAGGCACAAGGTATTTAGGAGGGTTTAATCCCAGTCCTACACCAAAGGGTGTACCTGTGGAAATAATATCGCCGGGAAGTAAGGTCATAAACTGACTAATATGGCTAATCACTTCTTGTACATTAAAAATAAAATCTTCAGTACTGCTGTTTTGCATGGTTTCTCCGTTGAGTTTGAGCCACAAATTCAGTTGATTAGGATCCGCAATCTCGTCAACTGTTGCAATAAAGGGTCCTAGGGGTGCAAACGTATCGCAGCTTTTGCCTTTAACCCACTGACCGGATCGTTCAATTTGAAATTCGCGTTCACTAACATCGTTGTGTAATACGTAACCTGCGACATGACTCAATGCATCAGCTTTACTAACATAAGAAGCCTTGGCACCGATTACTATAGCAAGTTCCACTTCCCAATCTGTTTTGACACTTCCTTTGGGGATGATAATATTGTCATTTGGGCCCACAATTGCCGATGTTGCTTTAAAAAAGAGCACGGGTTCTTTTGGTGGTTCCATTCCACTTTCCTCTGCGTGCTTGGCATAGTTTAAGCCAACACAGACGATCTTTGAAGGCCTTGCTAAAGGAGCCCCCAATCGAACACTAGAATCAATAACAGCACAATGAGTTTGGTTGTCAATCAACCATGACTCAAGAGCTTGAATTCCCCCTGAACCAAAAAATTCCTCATTGTATTCTTCAACAAAATCACTTACATCAATTCGAGTACCGTCTTGAAGTTGTACTCCTGGTTTTTCGTTACCCTTTGTTCCAAATCGAATCAGTTTCATATACTTATTTCCCGTTTAATTTTATAAAGCCTCCATCTATAGGATAATCCGTACCTGTGATGAATCCCGCTTCGTCTGAACTCAAGTACAATGCGAGAGCAGCGATTTCCTCTGGAGTTCCCATTCTACCGATGGGTTGAGTTTTTGATAGTTTTTCAAACATTTCTTTTTCTTGCCCAGGATAATTTTTTGAGATAAACCCATCTACAAAAGGAGTATGTACTCGAGCCGGTGAAATGGAGTTACAGCGAATGTTGTACTCCAAAAAGTCTTTGGCTATAGAGTAGGTCATCGCCAAAACCGCACCTTTAGTCATGGAATAAGCAAATCGATCTTTTATCCCTATAGATCCTGCGATAGAAGCCATGTTGACAATAGCCGCCTTCCCTGCATTTTTCATGTAGGGAATACAAGCTTTAGTACAATTAAACACCCCTTTAACATTGACACTAAACAAGCGATCAAAATCTGCCTCTTCTGTTGATTCAACCGTTCCTATATGAGCGATGCCTGCATTATTTACTAATACATCAATAGAATCTTTTTCAGCAATGGATTGAACTAGGGTGTTTATTTGGTCAAACTCGGTGACGTCCACTATATGTGCAGCAGCAACATTTCCCTTCTTTTGAATTTCACTGACTGTTTGCTCTACAGCATTTGAATCTGTTTCAAAAATATGGACTTTAGCGCCTTGGTTTGCAAAAGTAGTCGCTATTGCTTTTCCAATCCCACTACCTCCACCAGTGATTAATGCTGTTTTTCCTTTGAGACTGAAATTTGACATAACGATTATTGCACTTTAAGTGGTTCTTAACACTAAAAATACACAATTGAACGACTCTTTCAACCATTTCAAAAAAATAAAAGGATAAGTCCAGCCAACCATAGCCTTGTTATCCTTTTAAAAAAGTAGGGTGTGAAGCCCTACGATTGTGAAAGTAAAGATTAAATAAGTAAACAGATCCTATTTGGGCTATTATTTTTAAAACTCCCCATTATTGCGAATGAATAGGTGCCGCAAGATTTTTAGTAACTTGAGCTTAATATGAAATTAAATGCTATGAAATTCGTTCCATTAATAATTCTACTCTTTATGTTACAAGGCTATGAGTCCCAACCCTTTAAAATGATTAAAAGCTATGACAATTTTGAAATCAGATACTACCCCTCAGTAGCTATGGTACAAACCCAAAATAGTCCTGGGTCTGAACAGAATTTTAGAAAGCTCTTTCAATACATCTCTGGATCCAACGAATCCAATCTTAAAATTGCAATGACTACCCCTGTCCATATGGAAAAAACAGCGGGTAATGAAAAGATGTCATTTGTACTCCCTAGCAATATAAAACAACCTCCTAGCCCTCAAAATAAAAGTGTCAAAATCATCCAATCAAAAGAAGCTTATTTTGCAGCGATTGAATACGGCGGGTACTCCAATACGTCCAAGGTAAATTACTACACCAAACTGCTTCAAGAGTCTTTGGAAGAAAACAAAATCAAATTTACAGGTCCTCCCGTTGTATTGGGGTATAACTCCCCATATAAATTTTTTAATCGGAGGAATGAAATTATAATCGAAATAGACTATGAATAAGTTTGATCTCATGGTTTTGAGAATAATTCCTCTAATTAAAATAACCACTATCATTGAACCATTAACCATAAATCAATTAAAATGAAACACATTTATTTTTGTATGTTGTTTTAATTTGCCTTTGGGGTGAATGCACAGGAACAAGTAGTACTCAGACAAACTTTTATTAAGGTAGAAGAAGGAAACAATTACGCTGAAGATTTAAAAGAAAAGTTTTCAAAATTTGCACAAGCTCGTATCGACGTAGGCTACCACCAGTCTGGATGCATCTTTGGGAAGTTGTGGGTAATCCACAAGCGGCGTTTAGCCATATCATTGTTGAGCCCATGACTTTCAGCCAAATGGAAAAAGAACGGAATTGGGAAGATTTGAGAAAAATGCGTTCTGAAACACTTCCGAATATGACCGATAATGATTGGAGAACATTTATGGAAGATGTGAGAGAAAAGAGAAATATTATCGCTGAAGCCATGTTTGTGGGAGTCAGAGATATCGGAAAAACAAGTGGCGTTAGCCTACCTGATGATTTAGGGGTCATTAATTTTATGAAGGTTGCACAGGGAAAAAGCAAGACCTATGAAACCATGGAATTAGAACTGTACAAAGGGGTCTAGCTAAAAATGATCCGCGTAGTGGTTGGTCTTTAGGACGAAGAATCGATAAAGTGGGAACCGATATTTATTGGAATTACTTTACGGTAGACTGGTTTTCAAATTACACAGACTTTATTAAAGCTGCAGCTAGTGTTCAAGCATGGGACGCTGACAAAAACTATGAAAAAATGTTAGATATTCGAGATTTACGCGAATCCGTCGTCATTCGAAAAGTAATGATGCTAGAATAAGCTTATCAAGTATTTTTAAAAATAAAACACTCTTAATGTAGAAGGTTTTTTTATTTCCTTTTTTTAAAAAAATATAGAAAAAGGGGGGGAATAAATAGAACAAAGACAAATCCAAATTTTAGATATAAGAAGACTGCTAGAGCAATTGAAAATAACAAAGCATAGAGGTGTTCTTTTTTCATTAATTCTAATTGTAATTATCCTTTCCAAGTACCTCCATAACGATAGTGGTGGTTGTTTGGTTTAACTTCTACCACGCAAGATTTACATAAAAAGTGCCACAAACGTTCCGCTTTGTATTGCACTCTATACATCACATTGTATTCTTTATTACAACCGTCACATAATTTGACTCTACTCATGGGCTATTTAACATAATTTCAAGTTAAGCAAAAAATTTAGTAGCTTTAAAGTATCGAAGTTAGCAAGAATACAACATCAAGCAAAGGTTCTTTTCTCAGCATTTTTCTCCTTATTCTATCTGGTGAATTAGTCTTCATCCTTCCCTACTTTCTATCTCGGGTTTTTAGACCCACTTTTTTGGACGTATTTAATTTAACCAATGTTGAATTGGGGAGTTTGTTTTCAGTTTATGCAACAGTTGCGCTTTTTTCTTACATTTTTGGAGGATCCTTAGCTGATCGATATTTACCCGGCAAGTTGATTGCAATTTCTTTGCTTTTAACCTCATTGGGAGGCCTTATACTTGCCACCTATCCATCCTTTTTTGTGCTTCAATTAATTTATGGCTATTGGGGCTTTACTACGGTATTCCTCTTTTGGAGTGCGATGATCAAGGGTACTCGTATTTGGGGTGGTACAAAAAACCAAGGGCAAGCTTTTGGATTCCTTGACGGAGGGAGGGGGCTTGTGGCTGCACTGATGGGAACAATCGGTGTATTTATTTATTCCCTCTTTCTAGAAGCTGATGTCCAAGCTGCCAATATTTTGGAACGCCAACATGCTTTTAAATACGTGATTTTGTTTTCTTCCTTAGTGGTTGCGCTTGCGGGAGTATGGGTCTATTTTTACCTCAACATAAAACCAGACGAAGAACAGGGTATAAAGAGTTCGTCTCATTCATTGAAAGATATCCTAAAAGTGTTAAAATTGGAATCTGTTTGGCTTTTAATGCTGATTATTCTCTGTGCTTATTTTGGATATAAGGTTACGGATATTTACTCCTTATATGCTTCAGAGGTAATGAATTATAATGAAATAGAAGCAGCAAATGTCGGTTCGCTCCAACTGTATCTAAGGCCAATTGCGTGTGTACTGTTTGGCTTTTTAGCCGACCGATCAAAAAGTATATTTTGGATTACTATAGGATTCCTTATCATGCTTTTAGGTTCTGTACTTTTTGCCTCTGGGATCATTAAATCTCATCTAAATCTGATGTTTTTTCTTTCTCTCATCATTTTGGCTGTAGGGACTTATGCTATTCGAGCACTTTATTTTGCCGTTATGCAAGAAGGGAAAATTTCTTTGGCTTTAACTGGAACAGCAGTAGGGATAATTTCCCTTACAGGCTACACCCCTGATATATTTGCAGGACCTCTCATGGGGTATTATCTAGATCGTTTCCCCGGTCTGATAGGACATCAATATGTTTTTATCTACCTCGTGGGCTTTTCGTTAATCGGCTTAATATGCGCGCTACGTTTTGCTAGAATTGTGCGTTGATGACCTGCTACTTTTCTTCTACTGCTGTGTCTGAATCGGATACTTGCGTACTTTTTCCAGGATTGAATCTAAGCCATAAGCTTAAAGACAAGGGAATATTTAGCCGCCTCCCAAATAGAGGTAAACTCAATCTTTGGAAGTGATTGCCAAATCCCTGTCTTGTGGGGTATTAAAAAGTCTTGGATAGAAAATGATACCCAAAACTTTTCAATTTAATCTTTAAGCATACTACGCTTTTTTAGCCTGCAAAAATATAGGCACAATTTTCATTTTGTGCACGTCCTAGAGCCATTACACCTGAGGGTACAAGTTTAATCCCAGGTAAGATGCCTTCTATCATTTCTGCATAAACATCATCAGGGTCTAAGTTCATTTTGCTTGCTACCGCTGAACCGTAAACTCTTGTTGCAAGATCACAAACACAAAACATCGACCCGCGACTTTGCAGATCTTTAATCCCTTGAATTGGGGGTAATGGCATGTCTCCTTCCATAGGCTCATAAACGGTATTTCTCAAAGATGGCTTTCCTGTTTGGTTGTCGTTGAAGGATACCAATTCTCCCAAATTAAATTTCTCCCATACAGAAGAATTGAATGCAAAGACTATCCCTGCGTGCCTTAATACCGTCATCGCAGTCATGTTGGAATCGTTTTCCCCAACAGATTTATTGGATTCTAAAAAAGCCCAATTCCAAACTATGGGAA
This sequence comes from uncultured Bacteroidota bacterium, assembly GCA_902546725.1. Taxonomy (GTDB): domain Bacteria; phylum Bacteroidota; class Bacteroidia; order Flavobacteriales; family Flavobacteriaceae; genus MS024-2A. Next base: position 18,983 of record CACCLB010000013.1, read on the forward strand.
GGGTATTGTGAGGTTGACTTCCATCATAAACGACTCGGTGGTCTCCTTTAATTTTTTTAAACCAGAGTGAGATATCCTCCTGATTGATATCGGAAGTTGCTTTGACAGGATCTAGCTGATCAAAATCTTCTATAAAATTTGGGAAAGCTGTGGCTCCAACGCCTAATGCAATTGAAGTGAAAAATTTTCGGCGATCGTAATTCATATGTTTTGATTTATGGTTAGTGATTTTAAATTTACAAATTAGATTTATTAAATGCCATTATTTATAAATAAAAAAACGCAGCCCCCCCTTTTTTAAAACAATTAATTAATTTTATTTACTATAAAATATTTTGTTAAAAGCTCTTTTTAAAATTGTAACCAGATAAGTACAGCTTCTTTAATTGAAAAATATAATATAAAATCACGCCTGATTGAGCTTGTGATTCTTTTTATAGCGGTCTCCTTGGGTTTTGTCGTTGAAAATTATAGAGAAGATTACTCTGAAAAACAAAATGCCAAAGAACTATTATCCTCTATGCTTACTGACCTTCAGGAAGATATCATTAGGTTTGAAACTTTTTCCGATGCAAGAAAAAAACTTATCAATGATGTGTACAGTTTTATTGATGATGTCGAAAATAGAGGATTGTTAAAAGACGATTTGATACAACAAAAATTATTTTCAATGACTATTTTTAACTGGACCTATTTTGAACCCAATACGGCAAATATTGAGCAAGTAATTAGCTCTGGAGCTTTACGCTATTTAGGGAATGATGAATTAATACATCAAATCGGAGTCTTGGAATCACAGAATTTATCAACTATGAATCGCCAAAAAAGAGAGCAAGAGTTTTTTTTTAAATTACTTACAGCCTTTGATGCACAAACATTACAATTTCAAATGGATAAACTCAAACTTTGTTAGAAACTGGGAGTCGTTTTATCATGCAAATGAAAAATTAGCTAAAGTGAACCCCAGCTCAAAAGACCTGATGTTTTGGGTTGACAATACAGAATTAAAGAAAACCATTATTAATCTTTTTGAAAACTATGTGTTTATTCTAAGGGCAAGTTATGGTGTCAATTACGACGAATACCTCCATGAGATAAACGATACCATCCAAATAATCGAGTTACACCTTGAAACAGAGTAGTTCAATTCTTAAAACCGAATTTATACCATTAAAAAACCCTCCAAATAGGAGGGTTTTTAGATCATTTATTAAAGTTTACTCTATCTGTTGAACTTCCAGTTCTACTGTTTTATTTACAAAATCAAACTCTCCTTTCCACATCATGATTTTCCCATCTGTTACTGAATCAAAGCTGTAGACTGTAAATGTTTTTCCATTAAATTTTGACGCACCTTGAAGCGTTGCTTCAGATATTACATCTCCAACTTGGCTCCATGCCATGCCCGTAAACTCACCCAATCCATTTTGATTATTGAGCTTATTGGTAAAGTGGAAGTTGCAAAAAACTCTTCCGTAAGGTGCTGCTTCTCCTGAAGCAGTGAGTTTATACTCTCCCCCTCCCAGTGATTCTGCAGAATCCATTTCAAAACTTGCTTTAAATTTGTCTAGAGATTTTAAACTTTGTGCGTTTACTAAGCTAACTGCAAAGAAAAGCGCAACACAAAAAAATAATTTTTTCATTTTGATTGATTTATGGTTAATACCCTCATTAATACAAATAAGTCTTTAAAACAAAACATTAAATCACAAAAAAATCACCTCTTTGGGACGTTTTAGAATTCTTATTCGTGGAGCTTGTTATTTCCTCTTTTCATTTCAGCTTTTACGGAAGTGTCCCCATAAGCCTTATTCTTCAAGCATAGAACCCCTTTGTTCTGCATCAGTTGGATTCACCCAACCTGTTTTAATTTGCTCTCCTTTTTTCCAACGTGTGTAATAGTTTTGAGTGTTTTTATCGGCGTAGGGATAAGCGTCAAAAATTGGAGTTTGTGGATCTTCCATTCTTGGGTCTTGTTGCTCCACTAAAGTTTGCTCCAACAGCCTTTTTAATTCATTTTTAACTGTGGCAAAAGAAGCTACTTCAGCTAAATTATTCATACAATATGGATCGGCCTTAAGGTCGTATAATTCTTCTGGTGGACGTTTACCAAAAGCCCAGTGCCAATAAAGGGTATCTTTATTTCGGTTGCGTTTAAGTATTTCTGATTTAGTAGGGCTACCGTCAGTGTTTAAGTAGCCTGTTTCTGGATTTCCCGCAGGCCAACGGTTAGGCTCGTAATTGATTGTATAGGCGAGCTCTTTAGTCACTATCCCTCGAACCGGATAACCGCCATCATTTTCACGACCTATATCGTGTCTTTCTTTGCCAATCAGCACAAAAGAGCGGTGGACTGATTTCTCCTGATCAAAGTTATCATCAAAAAAATCCTTCCAATTTTTCCCTTCCATGGGTTGCATTTTGGATTGCTTAATATCCACTCCGGCAAGGCTTAAAATGGTAGGAGCAAAATCGGCAAAGCTTACCAATTCATCCACCACACGCCCTGGGTTTGTTATTCCTTTGCCCCATCGAATAGCAAGAGGAAGGTGATGGTCGTAGGGATAAACCTGCCCTTTTACTCTTGGGAAAGGCATTCCGTTGTCTGAGGTAACGATGATGATGGTGTTGTCAAGCACATCAATGGAATCAAGGTGATCGACTATTTTCTCGAGTTGTTGATCAAAATGTTCAATCTCAAAAGCGTAGTCCAGCATATCATTTTTTACACTTTCCGATTCTGGAAAAAAGGGAGGTATTTCCTTGATCATAGCGACTTTTTTTGCCCCCAAAGCAGCTCCCGATCCAAAGCTGTAGTTCCTGTGTGGTTCATGTGCTCCAAACCAGAAAAAGAAGGGTTTTTTTGCCTCTTTTGCCTCTAAAAAACTAAGGAAATTTTGAAAGTAATTATTTGTTGAAATAGCCTTTGTAGGTGGTTTCAGCTGATGTGAACTAAAGTTTGGTCCAACCAGCTCTCTGGGCTTTCCCCCTTTTGTAGCAATCCCTGGAGCCCATCCTTTTCCTGTCCTGCCGATAAAATAGCCCGCTGATTGTAAGACTTCTGGAAAGGTTCTAAATTTTTCAGGAAAATACGGCCAATGATTTGCTGCGGCTTCCAACTGCCAACTGTTTCTGCCAGTCAAAATTATGGCCCTTGATGGAGCGCATTTGGCGTTAGGAGTATAGGCATGAGAAAAATAAAGCCCCTCTTTTGCAATTCGATCAAATGCAGGTGTTTGAACCCATTTGGAGCCGGCATAAGAAGTATGCTCAAAGGACTGATCGTCAGCAATCACAAAAAGTATGTTGGGACGCTCTTGGTCAGCATTTGATTTACAAGAAATGAAGCCTGTGCCGATTAAGACAATTCCAACTAAAACAGTATATTTCATAATCCTTAAATTTAACAAACTATTTTTAACCATCGTATGCTTAACGGATACACTTACAGCCTTCAAATCGCTAAATTGAGTTTGGTCCGTACAGCTGTGGTCATAATGCTACTGCTAGTATCTAAAATGAATGCGCAAAAACAAATAGAAGCCACACCGAGAGAAGATCTTTCCTTCAGCACCAACAAGCGAATACTGTATACCACGATTAATTCACTTGATGTTTTTGAAACCAAACATCCAAAATGGTCCCACCCTTTAAAAGAAATCCTCAGCGAATATCTGCATACCTCGATTGTAATCGATCAAAAAGAAAATCTATTGGTTTCCTTTGACGGAAGCCGCTTCCCACTAAAATCAAATGCTAGTGCCCTTGATCTCACCAATGAAGTCATCGACAAAATAGGCGCCATGTATTTTGGAAAAAGGGAAGTGGATAAGTTAAAAAAGAACAACGCTTATTAATCTTCACTCATTATTTGAGTTTATAAAAATATCAAGAAGTCCTTTTTTCCAACCAGAGGATTGTACTTTAGGCTACTCCACTTTGACCTTAAACCCAATACTTACATTTTCCCAGCTTAAGGAAACTTTGCCCTCTGATTCACTCAGCCCTGCTACCTTATAGGTCAAGTTTTCTACTGCCTTTTCAGTGTATTCAGGTTTTACTTTAAATCGAAGTACATCCTCTTTTGGGTCGTAATCGTCTTTTCCATGTTGATCACAATTGGTGTTAAAAATAACCGTCCATTCCTCCTTAGATGGAATTGTAAATAGCCCGTATTTTCCAGCCTTTAAAACTTTATTATCTATCAATAAATCCTTGTTGGTTTCAAACCAAGTGGCCTTATGAGCTCCTGACTGCCATACCTCACCAAAAGGCAAGAGGCCCCCAAAAATTATTCTCCCTCTCATGCTTGGGGAAGAGTAGTCTATGTGAATATGGGCATCGCCTATCATATTCATCGCAAAGGTGTGAGGACTTAAAGTCTTCTTTGTTGAAGTATCATTTGCTTTGCCAACCGTATGTTGGTGCTCTTGTTCAGTTGCTCCTTGAGTTTGATTTTTGCAGCTAAGAACTATAGAAATAAGTAGGGTGTAAAATAAAATCTTCTTCATGTTTATCAACTTTAAATTTGGTTCTACAAGATATCAAAAAACCACAAATTATTAATCTATAAGTAAGAGTTCATATTACGCTACCTTTGGTATTGAGGCTTTTGTGATTTAAATACGAAGTGCTTCTAAAATAATGGAATTAAAAAAAATTAGAAAAGTGAATTCAGTGGATTCAACATCCGTTAAAAATTTAAATAGAGGGGCCACCTTTTCTAAGTGTAAAATCTATCGCTATCGCCTTTGGCGTATTTGGGATGCTAAAAAACCAACGGTATTGTTTATCATGTTGAATCCATCAACTGCTGGTTCAACTATGGACGACCCTACAATCAAACGGTGTATCGGTTTTGCTAAATCTTGGGGCTATGGTGGGTTGTATGTTGGAAATCTCTTTGCCTACCGATCAACACAACCAAAAGGATTGTTAAAACTAAACGATGCAGAAGGAAAACAAAATCAGACTCATTTATTAGAAATGAGTAAACTGTGTAAGATAGGCGTCTGCGCTTGGGGAAATCAATCGATTATCAATAAAATAAACCCAAATTACCAGCTTAAAAACTTAAGTATACCTCTTTTTTATATAGAACTATCCAAAGGAGGAACACCGAAACATCCTTTGTATTTAAACTCCAACTTAAGACCTAAGCCTCTTTAAAAACTGAGCTTATTGTTTGAGTTTTTTAAAGGATGTATGCGAGTGAATAATCTTCCATTCTCCGTCAATTTTTTGAAGGATAGAAGTCGCTACTCCCTTGCTGTTGATCGTTCGCTCTGTAATACCCCTTTCCGGATCTTCCTTGAGTACTATGGTATATAAATAATCTTCCGTAGTATATGCATAAGGTAGATTTACGCTAACATTGACATTGTAATCTGAAAAAGTAAAACTTTTAAAATGACCTAGTTCAGGACCTAAATGATTGTCTATGTAGTCAGTATAAGTTCCCTCTACTTTACCTTGTTCATAAACAAGAGCATCATCAGTAAAAAGTTCAAAAGTCCCTTTTGTGGTCAAATTTTGTAAAGCATTTTTATAGGATTCTATTACGGTCAAAACATTTTTCTTCTCGACATCTTCAATATTTCCCTGTCCATATATCAAACAGTTTGAAAACAACAAGAGAGATAGGGGGATTAGTTTTTTGATAACTTTCATCATTGATTTACTATTTAGATTGCTTTTTACGAACGCAAACAGTCTATTGTTTATTATTGCATTAGAGCGTATCCATTCAATTGATAATTTAAAAGTACACTTGAGCCAGAGAGTGCTTCAGTCACATTTTTGTTTATTTGGGAATTCTCTATTTTCTTATAGGCTGTTGCTTGAGAACAAACAAACAATTTTACTCCGTAGTTAGATAAAAGTTTTATAACCTCAGTGTTTGGATTTTTTTTACCAAACTTTTCTTGGTAAGCACTATCTGTCAGAACAATTGTGGTTGCTGGGCCCTGAATAGTTGCAGCAATTTTAACAGCATCACTTGAAATATTTACACAGCCTAGCATATTTATGGCATGGGCGATCCCATTCAATCCTTTATTAATCCCTTCCCTTGTTTCACTAGTCGTAATCTTATAAACCATTTTGTATTCTAAATTGGTGTCCGGTTGTACGGCAACATCTTTCGAATACTTGATTTTTCCATATCCTTCAATTACAGGAGTTACCCATTGCTGAGCGGATCCGATTGCAGGTAAACAAACACATAACACAAATAGTAGCTTTCTCATTATCAATTGATTTACAGTGAATTTATACAATATACGAAGAAGTCGCTTGAACTAAGGAGTAAGGTGTCTCTTTTTAGAACATAAAACCCTCCAATTAGGAGGGTTTTTAAGAAATTATAATTTGGTTTCTTACTCCGCTCCCTTCATGGCTGCTGCCATAGCTCCTGAAGCATCAAAGTAGTCTCTCATTTCATGGATTTGACCTTTGGCATTAAATTCGAAAGAGTGATAAGCATTGGTTGTTATAACGTTACCATTCATTGGATTTTTTGCAGTCCATACTCCGTAAGTTCTTACACTTCCGTTTGAATTCCCTAGAGAATCTGTACCTGGTAGCCAAACTTCTGCATTATAGGTGATTTCGTCAAAAGCATCCATCCATCCTTTACCTGCGGCTATAAAAGCATCGTATTTGCCAGGCTCAGCTCCATAAAAAGGAGGATAATGCGTAACGCCTGGGCAAATTAAAGGTCTTTGACCCTCTAAATCTTCCGTAAGGAATAATTCAAAAAATGTTTGCGCTGTCTTTAAATTTGAAGCGTACTCTTCTGACATATCTGAGCTTTGTTTTTCAACTGGCTGATTACATGATATTGTCAATGTCAATAAAAAAGTTACTAAAATTGTTTTCTTCATCTTTTTAAATTTATGATTATAGTCCGTGCAAGTTAGCTATAATTGAATAATATATCAAATAAGCCACAATTCCAAAGTAAAAATCTCATTTCTCCAAAAATTGTGATTAAGA
>CACCLB010000014.1 GCA_902546725.1 uncultured Bacteroidota bacterium
CAAGTATGGAAAAGCGAAAATGTGATTTATGCAGACAAGAAAAGTCAATAAAAGAGTTTCGCTTAATTAGTAGCAACACTAAGCGGGAAAAAAATACGATCTGCAGAAAATGTGAAAGCCATAGAGGCTCAGAACTCTGGCTTTAGGCTTCTAGTTTTTTCTTAACGGTATCCGCTATCCTTTTACCATCCGCTTTTCCTGCCAATTGTTTAGAGGCCATACCCATTACTTTACCCATATCTTTCATACCGGATGCTCCTGTGGTTTCAATGATGGATTCTATGGTAGTTTCTAACTCATCATCCAACATCTGTGCGGGGAGGAATGCTTCTATAATAGCTGCCTGAGCCTCCTCTGGTTCTGCCAAATCAGGACGCTTTTGATCCCTAAAAATAGCTGCACTGTCTTTTCGCTGCTTTACTAAACGCTGAAGTAGCTTAATCGCCTCTTCATCGGTCAATTCACCCGAAGCTCCTCCTGAAGTTTGTGCCAATAAAACAGCAGACTTAATTGCCCTTAAAGACTCAAGCTTTAAACTGTCTTTAGAGCGCATGGCGTTTTTCATTTCCTCTGTAAGCGTACTAAGTACTCCCATATTTTCTGTTTTTTAATCTACGTTATCGTGTAAAAATGAGTTGTTGGAACGCATTTGTAAATCATCGTTATTGTCAGTGTCCAAAGTTGTTCTTGAAGGCTCATCAGGCAAATTAGCATCTAAATCCAATCCCTGTCTCTTATATGCAGGCTGTTTTTCTAGATCATCTACTCGCTTTAATTGATGCATAAACTTGTGATTAAATGCTTTTAAATGTTCCTTTCTCTTTTCATTTTGAGCGGCAAGAGTTTCATCTATAGATTGATTAAAAGGATCTTGCTGAGCTTGTTCCTTTGTGTTAGAGGTTGGTTCATCCTCCGTTTCTTGAGCTAAAACTTCAGTATTGTCGGTCTCTTCCAACTCTTTTACCTCAAATTTTATTTCTAATGCAGCTTCGTCAAAATCTTTTACTGCTTTTTCCTGTTCAAGTTTTACATCCTTGAGTTCCTCAAGCTCCATTGAGGGGTGTTCAATCTCTTTTTTTGGAGGCAATGGCATTTCAAATTCCATTTGAATTTGACTCTCTGGAGCGACAAGCTCAGGATCAACCACTTCCATTTCAAGATGATCTTTGACCTCTATCTCATTAAAAATAAATTCTGCTTCCTCCTCTGACGTTACTGCTTGGATTTCTGATTCTTCAGCTATTGATTCAGCTTCGCTCTCCTCTTCTTGGCTTTCTTCTACATCAAAAAATGAAGAGCTCAATTCAAAATCAGGAGCGTGTTCAAGGGCTTCCTCATCCTCAATAGTGCCCACTGTTTCGTTTGGTTCAAGAGTAACTTCTTCCACAGCTTTCACTTCCGCCAAAGGCTCAGCTGGAACACTGTGTTCTGGCTCTTCTTCCCTGTCCAACTCAGATACTACAAAGTCTTCTTCTTTACTGACTTCTGATTCTTGAACAACAGTTTCTTCAGTTTCTACATTTTGGGGAGCTTCAGGCTCTTCTCTACTTTCCACTGGGTAAGAAACCACTTCATAGGCCACTTCTAAATCTTGTAGCAAAGCATTCATCTGAATCAATGGATTTTCATTTTCAAGAGTGGTGGGTTTGCTGTAATCCAATTGGGTGGTATCATTTTGGATTTCGGACTCTTTCAATTCTATTGAGTTAGGCTCTACAGGCTTGTCACTCAGATCGTGAACAACCTTTTGTTCATCTTCTAAGGAATGAATGATTTTTTTTGCCTCAGTATTTGAGATTTCATTTTGTTGCTCTTGACCAAAGCCAGTTGCAATAACGGTAACTGAGACTTCATTACCCAAACTCTCATCTTCACCAACTCCCATTATGATATTGGTGTGATTCCCTGCTTCCGTTTGGATGTAGTCGTTGATTTCCCCGATTTCATCAATGGTAATCTCGTCAGAACCCGATACGATCAGCAGTAGTACATTTTTACAACCTGTTATTTTATTGTCATTTAAAAGTGGGGAATCTAAAGCTTTTACTATCGCCTCTTGCGCACGATTACTTCCTGATGCAGTGCCCGATCCCATAATAGCTGTTCCTGAGTTTGTCAGTACAGTTTTTGCATCCTTTAAATCTATATTTTGGGTATAGTGATGGGTAATCACCTCTGCGATACCTCTTGCTGCAGTAGCCAAAACTTCATCAGCCTTAGCAAAACCAGCTTTAAATCCGAGATTGCCATAAACCTCTCTCAGCTTGTTATTATTGATTACAATTAGAGCGTCAACAGCTCCTTTGATCTTTTCCAATCCCCTTTGTGCTTGTTCTAATCGTAATTTACCTTCAAACTGGAAGGGCATGGTAACTATACCTACAGTAAGTATATCCATTGACTTTGCCATTTGAGCAATGATAGGAGCTGCACCGGTACCAGTTCCACCACCCATACCTGCTGTGATAAAGATCATTTTGGTCTGAGTTGATAAAATACTGTGGATCTCTTCGTGACTCTCTTGGGCGGCTTTTGCACCAACTTCAGGGTTGGCTCCTGCCCCTAGACCTTCTGTTAAACTTGCTCCTAATTGAATTTTTGTTGGCACACCACTTTCTGAAAGTGCCTGAGCATCAGTGTTGCTGATGATAAAATCAACTCCTTTAATTCCTTGTTGGAACATATAATTGATCGCATTACTTCCACCGCCACCAACACCCATGACCTTGATGACATTACTGCGATTTTTTGGCAAATCAAAGCTGATTCCTTTATTTTCTTCCTGATCCATATCGAATACTAATTATGCATTATCTAAAAATTCTTTTAATTTTTCTCCAAAGCGATCAAAAATTGATTTGCGCTTTATAGCAACCTCAGCCGGCTGCTCATTTTCTTCTGTTAGTTCTTCACTTTCTCTGGTTTCTGACGATTCTACCACTATCGTATCGCCTTCAAGGGCGCTCATCAAGAGTCCAACTGAGGTGGCAAAGAGCGGACTTGAAACTGCCTCTTGGGTATCGCCAGCTAAGTGCTCGCTTGGATAACCTACACGTGTATCCATACCTGTGATGTATTCTACCAATTGCTTTAAATGTTTGAGTTGGCTACCACCACCAGTCAAAACGATTCCTGCAATTAATTTTTTCTTTTGTTCGTTATGACCGTAATTTTTGATTTCCAAATAGACCTGCTCGATGATCTCTACCACACGAGCATTGATGATTTTAGAAAGTGTTTTTAAAGAAATTTCCTTGGGGTCTCTTCCTCTAAGACCGGGTATAGAGACGATTTCAGTTTCTCTGTTTTCCCCAGGCCAAGCCGATCCAAATTTGATTTTTAGCAATTCTGCTTGCTTTTCTATGATTGAACAGCCTTCTTTAATGTCCTCAGTAATCACATTCCCTCCAAAAGGAATTACAGCCGTATGCCTAATGATACCGTCTTTAAAGATTGCTAAATCTGTTGTTCCGCCACCGATATCAATAAGTGCAACCCCAGCTTCTTTCTCCTCAAAACTCAAAACAGCCTCGGAAGAAGCCAAAGGCTCTAGTGTAATATTTGCCATATTGAGGCCTGCACTTTTGATGCATCGTCCAATATTTTTTATGGAAGATACCTGACCTACGACGACATGGAAATTGGCTTCCAAACGACCACCGTGCATCCCGACAGGTTCTTTTATTTCAGGCTGACCATCGACTTTGTACTCTTGTGGAAGTACATGAATTATTTCTTCCCCCGGCAACATGACAAGTTTGTACACCTGTTGAATCAATTCTTGTATGTCGTCTTCATTAATCACTTCCTCAGGGTGCTCGCGTGTAATGTAATCACTATGCTGTATACTGCGTATGTGCTGTCCAGCTATACCAACTACCACATCCGAAATGTCATGACCAGAATTCAGTTTGGCGTCCTCTACTGCTTGCTGAATAGATTGGATGGTTTGGGTAATGTTGTTTACCACACCACGGTGAACTCCAAGACTTTTAGATTTACCAACTCCTAAAATTTCAACTTTATTGAATTCATTTTTTTTACCAACCAAAGCAACAATTTTTGTCGTTCCGATGTCAAGTCCTACTGAAATGTTTGAATTTTCCATAATTTAAAGTGTTGTAGCTACGACTTGATTTTCATAGCTTAAATTAATTTTATCATAGCCCTTCAAACTGTCTTGACTGGTTTGAAAAGCACAAAATATTTTTAGTTTTTCAAGTTTTTTTATAAGCTGAGTTGAATCTCCCAAAACAACCTCGAAGGGAAAGGATTTTAACTCCAAAGTGTACTGATTATTACTCAACGAAATCTGTTTTAACTCCATCTCCAATAAAGGATCCGTTTTGAGCTTGGCGATCAAATCTGCGGTTGGAGCTATGGAAATTGAAGTACTGTCCATTTTAAAGATTGGTAAACTTAATGAATCAATCGATTGATAGGTAAAAAGCACACCCTCAGCATCTCCAAAATAACGTTTGCCAGAAGTTACTTCAAACAATGGTTTTCGCTCGGTCAATTCAACAGCTAGTCCTCCCTGAGGAAGTTTGAATACTTCTATGTTTTGGACCTCTGGTGTACGTTTCAACTGGGTTTCGAGCATATTCAAATCTAAACTTTCTTTGAGCAGTTTTGACTGAGTGTATAAGTTTTGTGTTAACAATTTATTAACCAATAAGCTGTCTAAAAGCAAGGTTGGATGGGTGAATGAAATTTTAATATTACTCACCTCTCTTGTGCTATTTTTATGATGTGAAAACCAAAAAACTCCTCCTAAAAGAAGAAACATTACTGTCAAAAAGATTGCTGATTTATAAGCTTTCATTGTACTAGTTTTTCTGATTTTAATAATTGAATTTGTTCTCCGATATCTCCAGCTCCCAAGAGCGCAAAAACTGCTGCTTGGCTAGCGTGAATCGTCTCGGCGATCTCATCTTTTTTAATTAGTTTTTTATTGCCGTGATTGAGGTCTTCAATCAATCTCTTAGAAGTAACACCCTCTATTGGCAACTCCCGTGCAGGGTAAATGTCCAACAAGACAACCTCATCAAATTGTGCTAGCACAGCCAAAAACTCTCGATAAAAATCCTGAGTTCTTGAAAATAAATGCGGCTGAAAAATTACACCCTTACGGTCCTGAGGATAAAAATTATTCAATGTGTCTAAAACACTTTTAATTTCAGTTGGATGATGTGCATAATCGTCTATTAGCCATTTGTCGTTACATCTAAACAAATTCATTCGTCTATAAACACCGGGGAAAGAGGCTAATGATTCCACCGCTTTTGTCATTGAAACGTTTACTTGATCCGCCATTGCCAATGCACACAGCATATTGGATAAATTATGTTCGCCTAATTGATTTAATTTGAGCTTGCTAAAATTTTCTGAAGGCGTTGACAGGTCAAATTCATAACCGTCAGCCAGCAGCCTTAAATTATAGACCCGATAATCGGCATCAACATTAACTCCATAGGTCAGTCCTTCAAAAGGCAAGCCAAAAGCGACTACCAATTGCTGAACTACTTGTGAAGAAAAGCGAGTAAAAGCTTCCTTAAAAGCATTCTTGGTTTGGTAAATATCCAGGTGATCTGAATCTATTGAGGTGATGGCTCCAACACTAGGGTGAAGATGTAAAAAAGAGCGGTCGTATTCATCTGCTTCAACCAACATAAACTCTTCTCCCGTTCGTATTAAATTAGAAGGATTATTTTGAAAAAAACCACCCATTATTGAAGTAAATGCTTGATTCGTTTCAGAAAATATATGGGTTAAAAATGCAGCTGTAGTTGTTTTGCCATGGGTTCCAGCTACCGCTAGTGTTGTTTTGTCAGCACATAATTCCGCCATAAACAACGCTCTTTTTTTTACTGTAAACCCATTTGTAATAAAATAGTCTAACTGCTTGTGGTAAGGAGGTATGGCAGCAGTATAAATGATTTGAGTGCGCTTGTTGAGTACTTCTTCGGGAAGGACCTCCAAGCTTTGGTCATAAATTATGGCAATCCCCTCTTTTTCCAATTCGTTTGTAACGGTTGAATGCACTCTATCATATCCGAAGACTTTATGTCCCTGAAGGACACACAAACGAGCTAAAGCCGACATGCCCACGCCTCCTATACCAATAAAATAATATGTCATTACTCGATGGCTCATAAAAGTGCGATCATTTCATTAACAATAGACTTTGCAGCATATGGTTTTGCAAATGCTTTCAGTTCCTTTTTCATTCCTTCTTGGACGTCAAGATCAGTTACTAATTTTTTAAAAACAGTTTCAAAATCTGCATTGAGATTTTTTTCCTCAATTACAAAAGCTGCTCCTTTTTTCTCTAATGCATGAGCGTTGTGAAATTGATGATTGGCTGTAACATTTGGTGACGGAATTAACAGTAAAGGCTTGGCTACACAACTCAACTCTGAAAGACTTCCCGCTCCTGCCCTTGAAATAATAAAATCTGCGGCAGCATAAAATTGTTGCATCTCATACACAAAGGGATGAATGACTACCCCCTCTTGCGCAAGGTCTTTATACTGATTGTAATAAAGCTCTCCGCATTGCCACAACACTTGCAAACCAAGACTTTGAAATAATTCAAGCTGACTGGCAATCAATTCATTTACCCGTCTCGCACCAAGACTCCCCCCGATAATTGCTAAAGTTTGTTTTTTAGGATACAAGCCAAAAAACGCCTTGGCCTTTTCCGAATCTGCAGTTTCCCAAATTGTTAATCGTATTGGGTTTCCTGTTATACTTATTTTTTTTGGAGGAAAATAGCGCTCCATACCCTCAAAGGCAACGCAAATCGAATCGACCTTTTTACTGAGTAATTTATTGGTCACTCCAGGGTATGAATTTTGTTCCTGAATCACCGTAGGGATATTTAACCATTGGGCAATTTTCAAGGTGGGACCACTTGCAAAACCGCCTGTGCCGACAACTAGATTAGGTTTGAATTGTTTGATAATCCTATACGCCTGAATCAAACTTACCACTAGTTTTAGCGGGAAAAGTACATTCTGCAAAGATAAAGACCGCTGGAAGCCGCTTATCCAAATTCCTTTTATTGGAAACCCAGCCTTGGGTACTTTTTCCATTTCCATTTTACCCTTAGCTCCTACAAAGAGTAGATCCACATCTTTAACTTGCCTTTGAACTTGCATCGCAATAGCCAAGGCTGGATAAATATGTCCTCCTGTACCCCCTCCGGAAACAATAAGTCTAATAATGGGTTTCACTCAGTATGCTTATAGGGTTGGTATTTGTTTCTATTTCTTGTTCAACTTCTTGGGCTTCTGCTCTTTTAGCACTAACACTCAGGATGATTCCCATGGCGATACAAGTCATCCAAGCTGAAGTTCCTCCACTACTAATCATGGGGAGGTTTTGCCCAGTAACAGGCAGCACCTGAAGTGCCACACCTATATTGATAAAGGCTTGGAAAATAATTGGGATTCCCAAGCCAACAACCGTTAGCTTACCAAATAAATTGAGCGTATTGTGAGCAATTACCACTATTCTAAAAAGCAATAAGAGGTAGAGTAGTATCAATCCAATACCTCCCAAAAGGCCAAATTCTTCAACTATAATTGCATAGATAAAATCAGACGAACTCTGTGGTAAGAAATTTTTCATTCGACTTTTTCCAGCTCCAAGACCAAATATTTTTCCGCTGACAATTGCCGTTTTAGCTCTAGCCACCTGATAATTTTCATCATCACTTTGACCGCTACTGAAATTCTCTATCCTACTCATCCAGGTATCAATCCGATTGGGAAATTGACTGGGGAATGCCTTTACAAGCAAAAAAAACAGCAGTACAAAAGCAACTCCCATCCCACAGATCGTAAGCAGGTATTTCAGTGGATAGTGAGCCACAAAAGCCAGTATTAAAACCATGGAAAACAAAAGTGCTGCGGTAGATAAATTGGATGGGAAAATAAGCAACACTACTGTGAGTACGGGCAGCCATAACTGAAGTAAAGACCTTGAAAACTTAATTTCCCTCAAATTGGGTTTGGAGAGATGGTTTGCTGTAAACACCATAAGGACCACTGCCGCTAAAGTAGATGTTTGAAAACTCAATCCAATAAAGGGGATTTTAACCCAACGGCTGGCATTGGCTCCATCAATTACTGTTCCCTGACTCGCTGTATAGATCAGTAAAATGATGACAACTGGCAACATTAATAAGGATATCCCTTTAAAATAATGAAAGGGAATTTTATGCACCGAATACATCAAAACAAATCCAATTACTAAAATCACAAAATGCTTTATCAAATAACCCCAAGGAGTTCCTTTTCCCACTACGTAAACCAGATTAGAACTGGCACTAAAAACTGGCAAAAAGGAAAATATAGCCAAAAGGGCTAAGATGCCCCATAAAACTTTATCTCCTTTTAATAATTGAAACATGGTCTATAAATTTCTAACTGCAGCCTTAAATTGATCTCCTCGATCTTCGTAATTCTTAAATAAATCAAAGCTGGCACATGCTGGTGATAAAAGAACTGTGTCCTTAGGCTCAGCCAATTTGTGTGCAATTTTTACGGCTTCTGTCATGGATTCTGTCTCTATAAAAACCTCACTTGTCCCTTCAAACGCGTCTCTCAATTTGGAGTTGTCTACACCCAAACAGATGATGGCTTTTGCCTTTTTTCTGATCAAGGGTAAGAGGATCTCATAATCATTTCCTTTGTCAACCCCACCTACTATCCAAATCAAAGGAGTTTGTATACTTTCTACAGCAAAATAGGTTGCATTGATATTGGTTGCCTTTGAATCATTGATGTATTGAACTCTTTGAATGGTCACTACGTTTTCCATACGATGGGGAGCTCCCTTAAAGTGGGTCAAACTCTCCCGAATCGATTCTTTGTTGATGGACAACAGATTTCCAATTGTCGCTGCTGCCATAGCGTTGAGTAAATTATGCCTGCCTGAAAATGGAAATTCTACTGACTGTATCATAGTGGTTTTTTTTTGATTTTTTAAAATAAGTTGATTGTCTTTTAGATAAGACCCGGTTGTTTCAGTTGGATTACTTCCAAAAGAAACTGTTTGTGCATTTGTCTTGTGATCTTTTAATGCGCTGACAAGAATCTCGTCATCGGCATTGAATAGGAAAAAGTTTTTTGATGATTGATTTTTAGTGATTTTTAGCTTGGCTTGGATATAAGCCTCAAAACTGTAATCGTAACGGTCTAAATGGTCGGGTGTGATGTTGGTAATAAGGGCTATATGAGGTGCAAACTGATCGATATCATCTAACTGAAAACTACTGATTTCCAATACATAAAACTCATAATCTTCCTCTGCAACTTGTTTGGCAAAGCTCGAACCGATATTGCCAGCTAATCCAACGTTTAATCCAGCATTTTTAAGAATTTCGTAGGTCATCATGGTCGTGGTTGTCTTCCCATTGGTACCCGTAATCCCGATGAGGGTAGCCGATGTAGATTGAGCTGCAAATTCGATCTCTGAAATTATACGAGTTCCCTTTGCTCTTAGTCCGTTAAGCAAAGGTATATTTCCTGGAATACCTGGACTCTTTACGGCGATAGAAGCACCTTCCATAGAAGAGAGAGAATGCTGTCCAGATTCCCATAAAATTCCTTTATCGTTTAATATATTTTGAAGTGAAACGGGTATTTCATTTGCATCAGATAAAAACACATCATACCCCTTTTGCTTCCCCAATATTGCAGCACCTATCCCACTTTCTCCTGCCCCTAAAACAATCAGCTTTTCTTTCATTATCTAAGCTTTAGAGTTACGATACTGAGAACAGCGAGTATAATTCCAAAAATCCAAAAACGAGCTACAATCTTACTCTCATGAAAACCCGACTTTTGAAAGTGATGGTGGAGGGGTGCCATTTTAAAAATCCGTTGGCCTACCCCTGTCTTTGAACGTGTGTATTTAAAATAACTAACCTGTAAAATCACGGATAGTGTTTCAATAAAAAAGACACCGCATAAAAGTGGAATCAACAACTCTTTTCTCACAATGACGGCAATGACTGATATAACGGCTCCTATGGATAAACTCCCCGTGTCTCCCATAAATACGGTAGCTGGATAAGTATTGTACCATAAAAAACCAATTAGCCCCCCTAAAAAAGCAGCAATAAATACAGCCAATTCTCCCACATTAGGGATGTACATGATGTTGAGATAAGAAGCAAAGTTTACATTACCAGAAACCCAAGCAAATACTCCTAAGGCAAATACTATAATTGCTGAAGTTCCCGCTGCTAATCCGTCGATCCCGTCCGTTAAATTAGCTCCATTGGAAACCGCGGTGATGATAAAGATGACTATGGGTATAAAGATTAACCAAGTATAACTACCTTTAGGGATTCCCATCCAGCCGATTAACCAGTGATAATCAAACTCATTATTTTTTACAAGAGGGATAGTTGTCAAAGTTGCTTTGATATTTTCAGCTTTTGGATTTGAACTAGGGTCCACTTCAACAGTTTGAGCAATGGGTTGGACTTCGGTTCTAACAGTTACATCTGGATGAAAAAAGAGTGTTGCTCCTACCAGAGCTCCTAAAAACAATTGACCTAGTATCTTAAACTTTCCTTTTAATCCGTCCTTATCCTTTTTAAATATTTTAATATAATCATCCAACCAGCCTACCAGTCCCATACACAGCATGCTAAAGACTAGTAGTAAAATGTAGATGTTGTCAAGACGTGCTAAAAGCAGGACTGGAATGAGTGTACTCAAAATGATGATGATACCTCCCATGGTTGGAGTCCCTTCCTTTTCTTTTTGACCTTTCAAGCCCAAATCTCGAACGGATTCACCAATCTGCTTGCTTTTTAAATAGGCAATAAGGCGTCTACCCGTTATAAGCGAAAAACCGAGAGAAAAAATTACTGCTATAGCTGCCCTAAATGAAATGTATTGGAATACACTAGCCCCTGGAAATTCATACTGTTGTTCTAAAAATTCAAATAAATAGTAGAGCATTAGGCTTTGGTGTTTAAAAATATTTTCTGAGCAATTTCCAAGTCGTTAAAAGGAATCTTCTTCCCTTCAATTTCTTGATAGGTTTCGTGTCCTTTACCCGCGATGAGCACAACATCCCCTTGATTTGCAAGGTTTCCAGCTACAGCAATAGCTTCTTCTCTTTGAGTTACTTTTAAGACTTTTTTAAAATCTTCTGGAGCAACTCCTTCCATGATCTCTGAAATGATAAGGGCAGGATCCTCATCTCGAGGATTGTCTGATGTAAAAATCACTTTATCGCTTAATGCAGCTGCTTTTTTCCCAATCATAGGTCGCTTTTCGCGATCTCGATTTCCGCCACAACCCACTATCGTTATTAAGGTTTCATTTTTTGTCCGAATCTTGTTGATGGTTTCCAAAACGTTTTCAAGAGCATCTGGTGAATGGGCATAGTCAATGACAACCGTGATGCTTTCATCTGATTGAAAAGTTTCAAACCGCCCGCGTATGGGTTTTAACAAACTCAATTCTTTGAGTATATCCATAGAGGATTCACCTAAAAGTTCAGCTACAGCATAAACTGCTAATAAATTTTGGGTATTGAATTCTCCAACTAAATTAGTCCAAACCTCCTGCCCCTGTACTTTTACTAACATACCAGAAAATTCACATTCAAGTATTTGAGCTTTATAATCTGCATGCTGCTTTAAAGCATAAGAGTATGTTTTGGCTTTTGAATTTTGGAGCATAAAAGCCCCATTTTTATCATCGAGATTGGTCAGGGCAAAAGCTGTTTTTAGCAACTGATCAAAAAATAATTTTTTGATGTCTCTATAGGTTTTAAAATCTCCATGGTAATCTAAGTGATCATGAGTCAAGTTGGTAAAAACTCCTCCAGTAAAATAGAGCCCTGCTGTTCTATGTTGTGCGATACCATGAGAGGAAACTTCCATAAAACAATGTGAAATTCCTGCCAAAACCATTTTAGACAAATGACGATTAAGGGAGAGCGCATCTGGTGTGGTATGCGAATTATCCCAAGTTTTAGTTTGGTATGAAATTTTTACCGTAGAAATCAATCCGCAAGGATAACCCAATGCAGTAAAGAGTTCGAAGAGTAAGGAGGCTATGGTTGTTTTTCCGTTGGTTCCAGTCACTCCTACTAAGGACAGTTTTTGGGAGGGGTTGTCGTAATAATTTGCTGCCACTTGTCCTAGTGCTTTCGAAGCGTTCTCAACTACAACATAAACAATCCCTTTTTTACATTCCTCTGGTAATTGTTCGCAAATAATCGCCACAGCACCGTTGCTGAGGGCACTTGAAATAAATTCATGTCCGTCAGTAACCACTCCTTTTTGAGCAATAAAAAGAGCCTCTTTTTTTACTTTTCTACTGTCAAACTCAATGGATTCAACTTCGATAGCAGTACTCCCCACAATACTCTCTATCGCCACACCGTACAATATGTCTTGTAATTTTTTCACGAGAGTTTTAGAATTACTTGCTGATGATAGCTGATTTTGGCTCCTGCTTCAGGTAGTTGTTCAATAACGGTTCCTTTTCCATTTATAAGCACCTTTAAACCCAACTCTTGGGATTTTTTAATTGCCTCCTGTTCTGAAAGTCCAGTCAGGTTTGGGACACTTAAATCGCCTTGAGATCTGGTGTTTTCAATCAAGTCCATTAGGCTTGATGCTTCTAGCGGGATTTGTTTGGGAATGTCGTTGAATATTTTTTTAGCTATGGTTTTAAAAACTGGAGCCGCTACAGTTGCCCCGTAATAGCCTTTTGATTTATCAGGACGGTGAATGACCACTATACAAGAATATTGTGGCTTTTCAGCAGGGAAATAGCCTACAAAGCTGGAAACATATTGAACACTATCCGTGGTATAGTCCACCTGACAGGTTCCTGTTTTTCCCGCCATGGTAAGAAGAGAATCCTTAATTCGATGACCTGTGCCCCACTTTTTATCTACCACATTAAACATCATGCTTTGAACTTTTTTCAAAGTCTCTTCAGAACATATAGAGGGATTTAACACCTGTTTCGAAAACACCTTAAAGGGAGTGTTCCCTAAATTTCCAATCTCAGTCAAAAAACGCGGCTGAACCATCTCACCTTGATTTGCAATAGCATTGTAAAAAGTAAGCGTTTGCAAAGGTGTCAAGCTAACTCCATAACCATAGGCCATCCAGGGCAGATCCAATCCATCCCAATCCGTATCGGTAGGGTAGGGTATTTTAGGGTCACCCTCACCTCTGATAGGCAGTGCTAAATTTTTATTAAGACCCATATTGTATAGTCGATCCACAAACTTTTTAGGGTTTTCTTTGTAATTATCATGTACAATTTTTACTAAACCAACATTGGAAGAAACTTCAAATGCCTTGGCAGCGGTAATGGTTCCATATCCTCCACGCTTAGAATCTTTTACTTTGTATTTTCCGTAAAAAGTCAATTCACCATTCCCAGTATCGATCAAGGTATTTTCATCAATTACCTTGTCTTCTAAAGCAGCTATCATCCCCATCAGTTTAAAGGTAGAACCCGGTTCATGAGCCTCACCTAAAGCGTAATTCAGTTTTTCAAAGTATTTTCCCTCCTCGGTACGCCCCAAATTTGCTATGGCTTTTATAGCTCCTGTACCTACCTCCATAACTACAACAGTTCCGTGATCCGCTTCGTAAGCTTCTAATTGTCCCAAAAGAGCATTGTGAGCAATATCCTGGATATTAACATCCAAAGTGGTTCTCAAGTCATAGCCCTGTGTAGGCTCTTTTTCATTGGAGTCACTAATGGGCTTCCACTGCCCATTCGCAATTTTTTGCTTTAATCTCAAGCCCGAATCCCCACGTAAATATTGAGAGAATGCACCTTCTAAGCCCACTCTAAAATAAGTGCCGTCCTTATCCAACTTCTCGTAGCCGATGGTTCGCTCTGCAATTTTACCCAGAGGGTGTTCTCTTTTGATTTCTTGCTCAACAATCAACCCTCCTTTATACGTACTCCTGTTAAATATTGGAAAAGTCTTGTATCGCTTATACGTGGAATAGGAAACATCTTTTGCCACCAACCAATAGCGGCTTTTTTTCTTTCTGGCTATTTCCAATTGATTTAATATTGTAACAGCTGGAGTATCTGTAAGAGCTGAGATAGAATCTGCCAATGCAGCTTTATGCTCTTGAAAAAGCTTATTAGATGCTGTTACAGCGTCCCAATGTAAAGCATAACGTGCAACAGAGGTAGCCAATATATTGCCATCTGCTGCATAAATATCTCCTCTACTCGGTTCTAAAACAACATTTTTTACAAGTGCTTCTGGGGCAATTCCGAGTCCTTCTGTATTGGTGTAAAATTGAAGGTAAACCAGTTTACCTATCAAGACAAATCCAAAAATGACCAAACAGCTAACCAAGAGATAAAACCTTGATTTATAAAAACCTATATGTGTGTTGGAATCACTCATCGATAAGAATAATTTTTATGGGAGGAGTTTTTGCTGGACCTACACCTTTTTCTGCCAAAAGTCGAGTGATATTAGTTTCTTTCTTTAAGACAAGTAGTTGCTTTTTCGCCTCGATAAAATCACTTTTAAGTGCTTTGATTTCAGTATTTAATGCTGCGATTTTAAAAATTTTATGATCAGCACTGTGTCCACTTGCTATCATAATCAGAGCCAAAAACGATAAAAACAAAATCATCCGCCAATTCTTTAATGCATCATTGCGAATCAAAAATTCAATATTGAGTATGGACAGTAGTTTTTTCATTTCTTCTCTGCTATTCTCAGTTTTGCGCTTCTAGCACGTCCATTTTCCTTAATCTCTTGCTCTGTGGGAACAATAAGCTTACCTATGCGCTCGAGCTGGACTAATGGATTGCCGTAGAAATCCTTTTTTAACTCACCATTAAAATTTCCCGATTGAAAAAAACGCTTGACCAAACGGTCTTCTAATGAGTGATACGAAATACATACCAACCTTCCTCCTGGATTTAAGGCATCAACAGCTTGAAGTAAAAAGGTTTGAAGCACCTCCAATTCATTGTTAACCTCTATGCGAATTGCCTGAAAAAGCTGTGCCAAAATTTTATTTTCAATACGTTCTGGAACCAGTGGCCTGACAACTGTGATTAAATCCTGAGTTGTGACTATTGGCTTTTCAGAGCGGGCAAGAACGATATTTCTCGCCAAAATTTTGGCATTTCGCAACTCGCCATAATTAAAGAAGACATCGCTAAGGGCAGCTTCATCGTATTCGTTTATCAATGTATATGCGTCAAGCTCTTGAGTTTGATTCATTCGCATATCCAATCGGCCTTCGGTGCGGATAGAAAACCCTCTTTCACTAGTATCAAATTGATGAGAAGAAACTCCAAAGTCGGCCAGAATTCCATCTACACCATTTATTTTATAAAACTTTAAATATTGTGAAAGGTGACTAAAATTTGCAGCGATAAAGGCAAAGCGAGAATCTTCAATTTTATTTTTTAAAGCATCTGGATCTTGATCAAACCCAAACAAACGTCCGTTTTCATCAAGCCGATCTAAAAGTGCTCTGGAATGACCTCCACCGCCAAAAGTAACATCCACATAAACCCCGTCGGGCTTTATATTTAGCCCCTCCAAACTAGATTGGAGCAAAACCGGTTTATGATATTGTGTCGTCATTTTTATCTCCCATAACTTCTTCGGCCAAGGCTCCAAAATCTAGAGCTGCCTCGTCTATCGCAATTTCGTAAAGCGATTTATCCCAAATTTCAAGAATGTTCACGGTTGAAGAAACCACCACTTCTTTACTAATACAGGCATAGTTGACTAAATCTTTTGGTATCAAAAGACGTCCCGATGCATCCATCTCAATGGTTTTTACTCCTGCAGTAAAACGACGAATAAAATCATTATTCTTCTTATTGAATCGATTCAACGCATTGACTTTCTCCATCAATTGCTCCCACTCTTTCAAGGGGTAGAGCTCTAGACAAGTATTGAAAACAGCACGCTTTAACACAAAGCCCTCAGCCATCGCAGCTGCCAATTGCTTCTTTATCGCAACAGGCATCATGATACGCCCTTTGGTATCTGCCTTACATTCGTATGTCCCGACTAGGTGTTGCACTTCTATTGAGATTTGATATCAAATATAACTGATATTCTCCACTTTTTACCACAATTTACCACATTGTTAATAAGTTTTACCACCCCACTTTTAGCTTCTTAAAGTGGGCAAGAAATAAAAACAAGGGTGCTTCATGTGAAATGCCTATCTTTGTTCACTAATTTTAGGTAGGTATGATGAATCAAATTGTTCAAGAAGCAGAATTTCGATATATCGAAGCTGGAGAAGGACAGCCGATTATAATATTACACGGCCTAATGGGAGGTTTGAGCAACTTTGAGGGCGTTCTAGATTACTTTCCCCCTAAGGGATACCGAGTGATCATCCCTGAATTACCCGTTTATACTCTCCCTGTTTTAAACACTTCTGTCAAGTCACTTTCTGAGTTTTTGCATGACTTTATTTTGCATAAGGAATTAAAAGATGTGATTTTACTGGGAAACTCTTTGGGTGGTCATGTAGGCTTACTTTATACCAAAAATCATCCTGATTTTGTCAAAGGCCTTGTACTGACTGGAAGCTCTGGTCTTTACGAGAACAATATGGGTGATGGTTACCCTAAGAGAGGTGATTACGAATACATTAAAAAGAAAAGTCAAGATGTATTTTACGATCCAAAAATTGCAACCAAAGAAATTGTAGACGAAGTTTACGAATCTGTTAATGACAGAAATAAATTAGTTCGAACCTTAGCGCTTGCAAAAAGTGCCATTCGGCATAATATGTCCAAGGAATTGCCAAATATGGGGACCCCAACGGCCATCATTTGGGGTGCTGATGATTCCGTGACGCCTCCTAATGTTGCCGAAGAATTTGACGAACTACTTCCTGATTCCAACTTGTACTGGATAAAGTGTTGTGGGCATGCGCCTATGATGGAACACCCCGATCAATTCAATCAAATTCTTGAAAAGTGGTTTGATCTTAGAAAGTTCTAGAACACCATGTTAGTCAAATCTGCAAGTTTTGTTATAAGCAACACAGAAGTTGCCAAATGCCCCCAGAGCAAACTCCCTGAGTACGCCTTTATCGGCCGTTCAAATGTTGGTAAGTCCTCCCTAATCAATGCCTTGTGCAACAAAAAAAAATTAGCTAAAACTTCTTCTCGTCCGGGAAAAACCCAACTAATCAATCATTTTTTAATTAACGAAAATTGGCATCTTGTTGACCTACCCGGTTTTGGTTATGCTAGAGTCTCCAAATCTCAAAAAAAGGTTTTTCAAAAATTCATCACCAATTATTTTAAGGAACGCAAACAACTAGTCACAGCTTTTTTACTTATTGATATCCGTCATGAACCTCAACCCATAGACTTAAACTTCATGCAATGGCTTGGAGAAAATTCCATTCCCTTTTCAATAATTTTTACAAAGGCTGACAAACTCAAGCCCAAGGCTATTGAAAAAAATGTTGATCAATATTGCAAAAAGCTCCTGGAAAGCTGGGAAGAATTACCCCCAAAATTTATTACCTCCTCCTTGCATAGATCAGGAGTTGAAGAGGTTTTAAAGTATATTGATGCTCTAAATAAAGAGTTGAAAGGGATTCGACTGGGTTAACCCTTTTTAAGCTCTAATTTCTCTGCAAAAAAATCACAGAAATCTCTCATAGTGGCTGTCATTTTCCCATCTTGAGTTGCTCGAAAATAAGTGTCGCTCAAAGACATTAATGTCTGATGAAAAAAGAGTTGCATCTGATCCATCGGCATGTCTTTAACCCACAAATCCATTTTAAGTGTCTCTTGCTGTTCTGCATCCCAAAAAGACAACAGCATGGCCTTGGTGTCCATTTCTGATACTCCTCCATCTGGAGCTGTCCACTGCATTTGTTCTGGGATGTTGTTTTCATCGAGATTTACATCTATGGTGATCTGTGTATTTTTTACAATAGCCATTAGCGTTTAGGTTTGTATTTTGATAAATTAAATAATTTTTGGGTAGGCATTCTGAGAAGTTCCTCTGTATTGATTTCAGGGTTTTGTCTTACAAAACTGCGGACAATCTGCCATCCAATCCACCTTCCAACCCTACCCGGCGATTCGTTGTCCAGCTGCAAATAAAATTTTGAAAAAGGCGCCGGTTCTAAAAAGCGCTGCACCAATTCAGGATCAGTTTTATACAAAACTTGACGCTCAACAAAGTACTGCCAGATGTAGAGTTCATTCTCTTTTACCCAGTTCAACTCTTCTTCTGTATAGGCGGCTTTTGTAGTCTCCAGTTCATGCGGCAACAGTAAATCCTGCAAATACATTTTTTTACCCTCATAGAGCATTTGAGCCAAAAAAGTTCGGTCTTCGACAGGAGGGATTACGTATGCCCCAAATTTTTCTGCGAGCTGACTTGCTATAAATTTTTGATCTAACTCTTTTCTGATATAACTGGGAATCCCCTCGTACAATTCGTGATCAGCACCTAAAAAGGTGTCCAAGGATAGCAAGACCAAGCTGTCTGAATACACAGTCTTAATCTGGTAATCCACATTATTTGTCAGAGTAACTACTTGAGGGATTTTAGTTTGAGGAAAGTGATAATTAATATGTTTGAAAAGATGGGTCAACTCATCCTCCAGAGGTGTAATGTCCTCAAAAACTTCTTGCACTGCATTTTGAAGTAGCAATTGAAGACTGTCCTTTTGCCTAGCTATCCACACACTGTCTGAAAATTGCTTTGGGAACAAATAGGGGTATTTTTTTTTTAAGCCAGGAATCACTTCAGGCTCCTGATTGTAAAATTGCAAATCAAAACGATCAAATGAGATGGATATAGGTAGAGATGCTATTTCGGCTTCATTTTCAACTCCATTCTGACAGCCGCTATAAAAGAAAAAAACAGCAACAAAAAGCAGACTTTTTTGAAAATAATAAAAAAATAAAGGGAGTCTTTTCATTTGGCTTTCTTTAATCATTTAAATACTTTAATTTTATACAAATTTACTAGCTTAAAACGACTTGAGAATGGAATCACCAGAAAAAGTAGCAGAATACATCTCCCAATGGCTTACCGACTATGTAGAAAAATCAAATATGAAGGGATTTGTAGTTGGGATTTCTGGAGGTATAGATTCTGCGCTCACTTCAACGCTCTGTGCCATGACAGGAAAAGCGGTCCTCTGCCTTGAGATGCCGATCAAACAGGGTGAAGATCAACTGAAACGCTCATCCGAACACATCGACTGGTTAAAACAGAATTTTTCAAATGTGCGCTCAATTCGACTGACCTTGGATAGTGTATTTGAATCTTTTTGCGGGCTTCTCCCTGATCCTCAAGATCCTAAAGCCCATGAATTGAGTTTAGCAAATACTCGGGCAAGACTTAGAATGACAAGTCTCTACTATTTCGCAGCTTTGGAAGGTTATTTAGTTGCTGGAACTGGCAATAAAGTGGAAGATTTTGGTGTAGGGTTTTACACTAAGTACGGCGATGGAGGCGTTGATTTAAGCCCAATTGCTGATCTTACCAAAACACAGGTTTTCAAACTCGCCAATCATTTGAACATCATCGATGTCATTCAAAATGCTGCCCCAACTGACGGTCTTTGGGGTGATGACCGAACCGATGAAGATCAACTCAGGGCCACATACCCTGAATTAGAATGGGCAATGGAGGCTCATGAAAACAATACACCTCACAATCAATTCAACCCGCGACAAAAAGAAGTCTTTCAGATTTTTAAAAAACATTTCAATCAAAATCAACACAAAATGCAACCCATACCGGTTTGTGAAATCCCAACAGAAATTAGTTAAAAAATAACTATCTTGTTAAAGATGTTGTTATCCAAATCTTACATCTTATGATTAGAGTTGCACTTTTAGATCCTCATCCTGTAGTTCATAAGGGGTTTAAATCCTTTTTTAGAAAAACAGAACACATTAAGGTAGTCGGAACATTTTCACAAGCTAACGATTTATTCCATTTTTTAGAGACCAATAAGATTGACGCCCTTATTTTAGAAATGGAACTGGAAGGAAACAGTGCAGTTCAAGTTATCAAATGGGTCAAGTCAAAACTCCCAGAAACAGCAATCATCATCTATACCTCCCTACCGCAATCTATTTACGGTGTCTCACTCCTTAAGGCTGGAGCAGCTGGATACCTCTCTAAACAAGTAAGCAGAAAAGTAATGCTGGAGGCCATAGAAAAAGTGGTTGGAAACGGCTATCACATTACCTCAAATTTCGCCCATAAAATCTCTAATAATGTGGATTTATCTAAACCCAGAAATGCTTACGAAACCCTTTCCCCTAGAGAAATAGAAGTCCTTAAACTCTTAATTGAGGGAAAGAGAAATATCGAAATATCAGCCAGCTTGAAGATCAATCAAAAAACAGTCAATACTTACAAAACAAGATTAATGCGGAAGCTGGAAGTGGAAAATCCAGTAGACCTCTTTCAGCAAGTACGAAATTTTGATTTAATTTAAAGTACGCGATTAAGCTTTTTAGAGAGCAATTTTTTCAATCCTTGGTACTGCATGACATCCTCTAAAAACTCAGATGATTCCTCAATCTCCTCCCCTTCTTTAGACTCCTGAAGAAGACTTTGAATCTTTTCATCGATCAAATACCTCCTAAAGGTCAATATGGTTTCACTCACTAATTGACCTACTACACTTTCTCGCTCTTTGACAAAAATATTTTTCTTTTCCCATCCGTGAAGTTGGTGAACTTCATCTGCTAGTAAGATGTCTGAAATTATTTTCCCCAAATTTGGATCCTCCTGTTGGAGCACTTTGTCAATTTTCAACTCTCCTTCCAATTGATAGGTCTGAATTAACTGATCGTAAAGGGAGCGAAATTCAGGCTGGATAAATTCTACTTCATCCTGCTGTAAATCCAAAAAGACCTTTTCATAAACCTTAGTTTGTATGGTTTTAGATTCTTCAACTAAATTACCCTCCTCATCGGAACTCACTATTAATTCATCAAATGAGGCTTCGTGATTGCCGTATTGAATTAAAATACTGATGATTTGCTTTTCGAGATACAACAAGGGGTTTGAAGCAACTTCTTGTTGGGGCATTTTTTGAAATGGAGTTTCTTTTTCTCCGGTAGGAGTAGCAATTTTACGAACTGGTTTTTGCTTCTTATTCTGTTCCTGCGCCAATGCGTTAAAAAGTACAGGTTCAGAAACCTCCATCGCATCAGCACACTGTTTAATATAAATTTCTTGCTGAATGGCATCGGGTATTTTAGAGATACTTTGTACAATTTCCCTAACAGTAGCTGCTTTTTTTACAGGATCTTTATCTGCTTCTTTTAAAAGGATGTCCGTTTTAAATTCGATAAAGTCTTTGGCCTCCGTTTTCAAATAACTTTTAATCTCTTCTTCCGTATGAGACTTAGCGAAACTATCCGGATCTTCTCCTTCGGGGAAACTACAGATTTTCACATTCATACCTTGCTCAAGGATGAGGTCAACTCCTCTAATCGCTGCTCGAAGTCCAGCCGCATCACCATCAAACAAAACGACAATATTGGAGGTCAGCCTTCTGATTAGTCTGATTTGTTCAGGTGTTAGTGCAGTTCCAGACGAAGAAACAACATTTTCGATGCCGCTCTGAAAGAGCTGAATAACATCCGTATATCCTTCAACTAAAAAACAAATATCCTCCTTGGCTATTGCTTTTTTAGATTCAAATATGCCATACAAAACCTGACTTTTGTGATATACCTCACTTTCGGGTGAGTTTAGATATTTTGCTTTTTTTGCAGTATTTGACAATATTCTACCGCCAAAACCTTGAACCCTACCAGCCATACTTCGTATGGGGAAAATTACACGTCCTCTAAAACGGTCTACCTCCCCATGTTCATTTTTAATTACAAGGCCTGTACCTACCAAATACTCTTCAGAATACCCTGCCTTTAGGGCTTTCTGATAAAAGTGATCTTTTTTTTCTGCGGCATAACCCAAACCAAAAAAACGTATGGTTTCGTCCGTAAAACCTCTTTCTCTAAAATACGAAAGCCCGATAGCCATTCCCTCCGAAAACTCCCATAAATCTTTTTCAAACGCCTCTTTGGCATATTGGTTAACTAAATAAAGGCTTTCTTTGGCATTGGCCTTTTCTTTTTCTTCCTGAGTTTGTTCGGTCTCTTCGATTTCAATATTGTAACGTTTAGCCAAAAAACGGATGGCTTCTGGATAAGAAAAGTGCTCGTGTTCCATTAAAAATGCAACTACATTTCCGCCTTTGCCACTACTAAAATCTTTCCAAATTTGTTTGACAGGTGATACCATAAAACTTGGGGTTCTTTCTTGGGAGAAAGGGCTTAAACCCTTATAATTAGATCCTGACTTTTTTAAAGCAACAAAATCTCCAATGACCTCCTCTACACGAGCGGTTTCATATACTTGATCTATGGTAGTTCTTGAAATCAAAGAGTGGTGTTTTGTATAAAATTATACATTCTTGGAGAAAATTTATCCTAAATAAAGGGTTTTTAAATCTTTCGCTCCGTTACGTAATTCAACATCAGCTCAAGCGCATCTCGGTATTCGTTTTTTGGAAAATCAGACAATAACTGTTTTGCCTGACTTTTATACTCTTCCATTTTTTGAATCGCAAAATCCAATCCGCCTTTTGCTTTGACCAAAGCAATCAAATCATTTACCTTTTTTTTGTCTTTGTTGTGGTTTTTAACCGTATTGATTATTGCTCTTTTTTCCTTTGTACTAACTGTATTTAATGTGTAAATCAAAGGGAGGGTCATTTTTTTCTCTTTGATATCAATCCCAATGGGCTTGCCGATTTTACGCTCTCCATAATCAAACAAATCATCCTTGATTTGAAAAGCCATACCCAAAAATTCCCCAAAGCGATGCATGTTTTCCACTTCTTCTTTTGGGGCGTCAACTGACTGTGCTCCAAGCGCACAACAAGCTGCCAGCAATGTCGCTGTTTTTTGTCTAATGATTTCGTAATAAATTTCCTCTGTAATATCTAGATCTCGAGCTTTCTCAATCTGTAATAACTCTCCCTGACTCATTTCCCTAACAGCAACTGAAATGATCTTTAACAAATCAAAATCTTCATTTTCTATAGACAATAACAAGCCTTTCGAAAGGAGGTAGTCCCCTACTAAGACTGCAATTTTATTTTTCCACAAGGCATTGATTGAAAAGAAACCTCTGCGCTTATTACTGTCGTCAACCACATCATCGTGGACTAAAGTAGCGGTGTGGATCAACTCTATAACAGATGCTCCCCTATAGGTGCGTTCGTTAACCTTGCCTTTTCCTAATAGTTTAGCGACCAAAAAAACAAGCATAGGTCGCATTTGTTTCCCTTTTCTATTGACAATAAAGTGTGTAATTCTATTGAGTAAGGCAACTTTGGAGGACATGGATTCAGTGAACTTTTCTTCAAAAAGATCCATTTCTTCATAAATAGGTTTCTTGATTTGCTCAACAACTTTCATAGGCAGGTAAAGATATCAATTCTAGGGAGACTTACTCCATAGATATAACTTTGGATTTGGGAATTATTTATTTGCCAATTGACCGCATGCTGCATCAATATCTTCTCCTCTAGATCTTCGATAAGTGACTTGAATTCTAGAATCTGTCAGTGTTTTGATATAAGCG
>CACCLB010000015.1 GCA_902546725.1 uncultured Bacteroidota bacterium
ATGCTTCTAAACAAAGAGCTGAAATTGCGATAATTACAGGAGGATTAGGTCCCACCAAGGATGATATTACCAAGCACACACTCTGTGATTATTTTAACGATACCTTAGTGCAAAATCAAGAGATTTTAGATCATATTGAAGAGATTTTTGCAAAATATGTCACTACCCCCATCAACGATCAAAATCGGCACCAGGCGCTTTTGCCCTCCAGAGCGAAAATTTTAAAAAATCAACACGGTACGGCCTCTGGAATGTGGTTTGAGGACGGTGGAAGGGTGGTTGTTTCTTTACCTGGGGTACCTTTCGAAATGAAGTCATTGATGACCAACAAAGTCCTTCCGGCTTTAAGAGACCATTTTGAAACTCCCTTTATCCTTCACAAAACAGCCATGACCTATGGTTTGGGAGAAAGTGCTATTGCAGAGCGGATCGCTACTTGGGAAGATTCACTTCCTGAGCATATCAAACTGGCCTATCTTCCCAATTTGGGTAAAGTACGACTGAGACTCTCAGGCAAATCCTTGGATGAAAAAAAATTAGAAATTGAAATCGATTCAGCATTTGATGAGGTCTTACCTCTCATTAAAGATATTTTTACTGGATTTGAAGGAAACAGCTCTTTCGAAGAACAAATACAGTCAGCCTTTATTGCCAAAAAAATGACCTTGGCCACAGCAGAGAGTTGTACTGGTGGGGAAATAGCTGCTCGATTGACAAAAATTCCCGGTGCCTCAGCTTATTTTAAAGGTAGTGCCGTCACTTATCATACACAAACTAAAATTGATCTTTTGGATATTCCTGAGCAACTAATCAACAAACATAGCGTAGTGAGTCAAGAAGTTGCGGAGTTGATGGCATCGAATGCTCGAAAGAAGTTTGACAGTAGTATTGCAATAGCAACCACGGGTAATGCTGGTCCAACTAAGGGTATGGATTCAGTTGCTGAGGTAGGAACAGTATGGATTACGATTGCCACAGAAAACGAGCTGATTAGTGAACGATTTCTTTTTGGAAATCATCGAGAACGGGTTGTTCAAAAAGCAGTGAATAAGGCACTAGAACTGGTTTTTAAACAATTGAAAATTTAAACTGTGTTTATTTTTAAAAAACATTTTTAATACTCTATAAAAAAAAGTAAATTTGCACCCACGTAAAAAAAGACCATCATGTCCAAAATTTGTGAAATAACTGGAAAACGAGTAATGTTTGGAAACAATGTTTCGTTTTCACTGAACAGAACTAAACGTCGTTTTGATGCCAACATCATCAAAAAACGTTTTTTTATTCCAGAAGAAGGAAAGTGGATCACGCTTAATGTTTCTACTTCAACATTGAAAACCATTAATAGAAAAGGGATTTCGGCCGTATTGAAAGAAGCAAGAGCTAAAGGAACCTATAAAGGCTAAATCATGGCAAAAAAAGGAAATAGAGTACAAGTAATCTTGGAATGTACTGAACATAAAGACTCAGGCCAACCTGGGACCTCACGTTATATTACAACCAAAAATAAAAAAAATACGCCTGAGCGTTTAGAAGTAAAAAAATTCAACCCGATTTTGAAAAAAATGACGGTTCATAAAGAAATTAAGTAAGTCATGGCAAAGAAATCAGTAGCATCATTACAGACAGGGTCAAAACGTTTAACCAAAGCCATCAAGATGGTCAAGAAAGACGGGAGTAGTTCGTACAGTTTTGTAGAAACGATTATCGCTCCAGATATGGCTAGCAAATGGTTGGATAAGCAATAATTATTCTTCCATCTCAAATATAAAAGCTACATTTAGGTAGCTTTTTTTATGCGTTCAATTTATGGGAAAACTCAGAGCTTTTTTTTCAAAACAAGACCAACAAAAACTGGAGGAGGGTTTAGCCAATACTAAAAAGTCTTTTTTGTCCAAATTAGGGACGGCTCTAGTTGGAAAAACAAAGGTAGATGAGGACGTACTTGACGAACTGGAAGATGTTTTAATCCAGTCAGATGTGGGAGTTGCAACTACCATAAAAATTATAGAAGCCTTAGAAGCCCGAATAGCAAAAGACAAGTATTTAGGCCAGGAAGACTTGATGCGAATGATGCAGGAAGAAATCATGAATCTCTTGGTGTCACCTGACACTGAAGCAACAACAGTTGAAGAGGAATTGACTAAACATCAACCTTATGTGGTAATGGTTGTAGGAGTCAATGGAGTGGGAAAAACCACTACCGTTGGAAAGTTGGCTCATCAATTTAAATCGAGTGGAAAAAAAGTGATGTTGGGTGCAGCGGATACCTTTAGAGCAGGTGCCATTGATCAACTGCAAATCTGGGCAGATCGTGTAGATGTTCCTTTGGTTCGTCAGGAGATGGGGAGTGATCCTGCTTCTGTAGCTTTTGATACACTACAGTCAGCAAAGGCACAAGCTTGTGATATTGTTTTTATAGACACGGCAGGACGTCTTCACAATAAAATCAATTTGATGAATGAACTGTCTAAGGTCAAACGCGTGATGGATAAAGTAGTTCCAGAAGCACCTCACGAGGTATTATTGGTTTTAGATGGCTCAACTGGACAAAATGCCTTTGAACAAGCAAAACAATTTACTGCAGCAACTGAAGTGACTAGCCTTGCGATTACTAAGTTGGATGGAACAGCAAAAGGAGGGGTACTCTTAGGTATTTCTGATCAATTCCAAATTCCTGTAAAATACATAGGTGTAGGTGAGGGTATAGAGGACCTTCAGCTATTTGACAAAAGAAATTTTATACAAACCTTGTTCAGTTAAAAATAGATTTATGAAATTATTGAAGGGTATAGCCATTTTTTTTCTTGCACTAGGTGCCGTCTATTTGGTTGGTCCTAAGGTGGAAACCCCAGTTTTTTCGGATAAAATTCCATATGTCCCAACTGCTTTGGACTCACTGCAGCCCTGGATTAAGGCTAAAGAACAAGTACTTGGTAATGTCCGATTGGACAACGAATCAAAAATTATCTTTTATGACTCTATCCCTCAAAAAACAGCTTATAGTGTAGTTTACCTTCACGGATTTACTGCCTCTGGTAAAGAAGGAGATCCGGTTCACCAAATGGTAGCCAATGCTTTAGGAGCTAATTTATACATACCTAGACTATACGGTCATGGATTGGAAGAGGAAGAGCCCATGCTCAATTTCAATAATGAAGGATTCTGGGAGTCTGGAAAAGAGGCTTTAGAAGTAGCCAAACGTCTTGGTGAAAAAGTCATAATCCTTGGAACCTCACATGGTGGAGCTCTTGGTTTGGTATTGGCAGAGGACCCTCAAGTGTCCGCTTTAGCTTTATTTGGTCCCAACATTAAAGTTTATGATCCTAAAGCGATTTTATTGTCAAAGCCTTGGGGGCTTCAGATTTCCCGTTTGGTGAAGGGAGGTAATTATCATTATATGCAAACCGACAAGGAAGAAAAGAAAAAATATTGGACAACTAAATCGCGTTTGGAAGCGGCTACACACATGCAAAAATTCTTGGATTTAAAAATGCGTAAGTCCATTTTTAAAAAAATTGAGCTTCCTGTTTTTCTAGGATATTACTATAAAAATGACAGCATGCAGGATAAAGTTGTATCTGTTCCCGCCATGCTGAAAATGTTTGATCAGTTGGGAACCGCTGATTCGTTAAAGCATAAAGTGGCCTTTACAGATATCGGGGATCATGTACTTACCGCTTCTCTTTCAACTGATGAATACGAAGACGTGGCCATGGAAGCAATCCGATTTCTAAAAAGAGTTTTAAACGAATAGTCCATGAAACCGATCTATACCCTTTTATTTATTTTTCTTGTTGTTTGCTTAGGTTGTACACCTAACTCAGCTCCACTGAATCAATGGGAAGCCTACAATGAAACAGAAGAATTGGCTGCCAATACGGATCACCCTATAGCTCGTATGAGATATAAAAGGATTCAATCCAAACACAGCGATCGAAACGCCCTTTTTCTTCCCTTTAAGAAGGAATTGAGTGGATTTAATCAAGAGGATCACGATGCTTTAAAGTCCTATATACTTGAGCAAGACATCCCAAGCATACAAAAACACATTAATGCAGGTCATTTAACCTATGAAGAATTGACGCTCTTTTACATTTATCGAATGTATCGTTTTGAATTGGATCGCACTCGCTTTTTAAATGCGCTTATTTCACTGAATCCTAACGTAATGGAGCAAGCGCGTCAGCACGACCGAGATCGCCAGGAAGGTATGGACCACCCTTTATACGGTATGCCGATTCTCCTGAAAGACAATATCGACGCTACTCCAATGGCAACAACAGCTGGCGCTGCAGCTATGGTAAATAATTTTCCAGCCCAAGATGCTTTTATCGTAGAAAAACTAAAAGCTAAAGGAGCACTCATTTTGGGAAAGGTCAATATGAGTGAATGGGCTTATTATTTTTGTCAGGGGTGTCCTGTAGGCTATAGTGCCTTAGGGGGGCAAACTTTAAACCCTTACGGGAGGAGAATTTTTGAAACCGGGGGTTCTAGTTCGGGTAGTGGAGTAGCTGTAGCTGCAAACTATGCCGTAGCCGCTATAGGTTCTGAAACTTCAGGGTCTATACTATCTCCCTCTGGAAAGAACAGTGTAGTAGGTTTAAAACCTACTATCGGAGCCTTAAGTAGAAGCGGAATTGTCCCTATTTCAAGCAGTCTAGATACGGCAGGTCCCATGACTAAAAACGTCATAGATAATGCCATTTTAATGAGTGCCTTGATTGGCGAAGACAAAAGAGACCGTTATAGTTATCAAGCCAGTCCGATACGTTTTGACCATCTAGATACGGTCAGCCTAAAAGGAAAGCGCCTCGGACTTAACAGCAAGTTTCAAAAAGACAGTTTGATGCAAAGGGCTGTTACCGCGATGAAAGCCAAGGGTGCTGTTGTGATTTCATTTGATCCCCCAGAAATTCAGATGGATCAATTTAGAAGATTATTGGATGTGGACATGCGTGCTGATTTACCTCAATACCTCGATGCTTTTGCGCACACAGAACTTGGGTTAGATTCTGTTAAAGATGTGGTTGCTTTTAATCTTAAAGATACGCTTTTACACGCGCCTTACGGCCAAGGCATTTTTATGAGAATAACAAAAGAAAAAAGATCTCAGGTTGAATTTAAAGCTCAAAAGCAGCAGCTTATGCAAACTGCTAAAGATTATTTTGAGCAAACGATGGATGAATATGATTTGGATGCTTTTTTATCTATAGACAATTATTCAGCACGAAATGCTGCTGCTGCACACTTTCCCGCCTTGGGTGTTCCCATGGGCTACGACAGTATGGGGCAACCAAAAAACTTGACCTTTATCGCTCCTTCAAAAAAAGAGCAATTACTACTTGAATTGGGAGCTGCATTCGAGCGCTTGGAAAATGTACGTCAACTCCCTCAACTGTTTCAATAAACTATGCGGACAAAATCTTTAAAGAAAAACACCATAAATGTTATTACTCTAGGCTGTTCTAAAAACATCTATGATTCTGAAGTATTGATGGGTCAACTTCGTGCAAGTGGAAAAGAAGTGGTCCATGAAAAAGAAGGAAATATTGTAGTGGTCAATACTTGCGGTTTTATTGACAATGCCAAAGAAGAATCAGTCAATACCATTTTAGAGCAAATACAGAAAAAAGAAGCGGGTGATGTAGACAAAGTTTATGTTACAGGCTGTTTAAGCGAACGCTACAAACCGGATTTGGAAAAAGAAATCCCACAAGTTGACCAGTATTTTGGGACTACAGATTTGCCCCAACTGTTAAAAGTTCTAGAAGCAGATTACCAACACGAATTGGTAGGAGAACGAATTTTGACAAGTCCCAAACACTATGCTTACATGAAAATTGCTGAGGGCTGTGATCGACCCTGTTCGTTTTGTGCCATCCCTTTAATGAGAGGAAAGCACAAATCAACACCTATAGAAGATCTTGTAAAACAAGCTGAGCATTTGGCCAAAGAGGGAGCAAAAGAGTTGATCTTGATCGCACAGGACCTCACTTATTACGGACTTGATTTATACAAGAAGCGAAGACTAGCTGATTTACTAATAGCTTTGGTTAAGGTAGAAGGGATAGAATGGATACGTTTACACTATGCCTTTCCAACTGGTTTTCCTGAGGATGTTCTCGAAGTGATGAGGGATGAGGATAAAATCTGTAATTATTTGGATATTCCTTTGCAACATATAGCTGACCCAATTCTTAAGTCTATGCGCAGAGGAACCACTGAAGCCAAAACAACTGCTTTGCTGCAAAAGTTTAGGGAAGAAGTTCCTGGTATAGTATTGAGGACTTCACTGATAGTGGGTTATCCAGGTGAAACCGAAGAAGATTTTGAAACTCTTAAACGCTGGGTCAAAACCATGCGCTTTGAGCGTTTGGGTTGTTTTACTTACAGCCATGAAGAAAATACGCATGCTCATCAATTGGAAGATGATGTGCCAGAAGAAGTCAAACAACAGCGCTCCAATGCAATCATGGAAATCCAATCTCAAATTTCTTGGGAGCACAATCAAAGTTGTGTGGGAAAAACCTTTCGTTGTCTGATCGATAGAAAAGAAGGGAACCACTACATAGGTAGAACTTTTATGGATTCACCTGACGTTGACAATGAAGTACTGATAGATGCTACAAAACACTACCTAAAGCAGGGAGAGTTTATCCAAGTTTTGGTTACTGAGGCTTCAGATTACGACCTGATTGGTACACCAGTGTAAAGTCTCAGACTTGTCCTTTAGAAAAAGAGTGCGTTGGTAAATGCCATTTTACCAGAATACCAAAACCCTCTAAAAAGAACATTGTCAACAAAATAGATCAACTTACCACGTCCCTTTCTTTCTTCACCAACCAACAAAGACTTGTTTTGATTTTCAATGGCTTTAAATCCAATAAAACCAGCTACAGCCATTGCATTATTTCCTAGAGTAAGCGCATTACTGCCGTTCTCTAAGAATTCATAAGCATCCTCATTTAATTTTAGCGTATGGTATCGATTTAGACCAAAACTTAAGGGATGCGACTGATCGAGGCTTGCCTCAAATACACTCCCTGTGGTCATGAGACTGATTTCGTTTCTAGACCGATCACCGTATGGAATTTCGGTAGTATCAAGTTCTTCATTTTCTTTCTTTTGCAGTTTAAAAGGATCTGTATCTGCAAAATGATCAAGTGCTCCAGCAAGTGCGATGATTTTTCCTCCTTTATTGATCCAATCAAGCAATGCTTGGTCGTTAGCGTTAGTCTGGTTCCATTTATTGTAATAACCACTTGGAATTATGAGTTGGTCAATATGCTCAAGTGCCGAAGTTAATCGACTGCTGTCAAGCTGTATCAGCGGATAATTCAATACCTGTTCAAAGAAATGCCATATCTCTCCGTAGTTATAGCTTGATGCATTATCAGATCGTAATAAGGCTATGCGAGGTGATTTAATCAGTTCAAGTTGGGCTGCACCAAGATCGGGTCCTGAAGAAGAATATCCGGTTTCTATGGGAGTTAACTTTCGATTAAACTTGGCAGCAAGTTGAGCTAGTTTTTCTAAATGGTTTGGTTTTTTTTGATTGTCACCTTTAAGTATAAATAAACTTCCCCGACCCCAAGCTTTGCCACTATTTGTTATGGGAACTTGATTATAACGAACACCTAAACCTTCTTTTAAAAGTGCTGATAAAAACTTACCATCTTCTAAACTCTTATATTCCAATGCATAACCATACATATCCTCTTGAAGAGTCAAATCACTTAACTTTTCAATGGTATAAGGCGAATACTCTAGGGTTGATTTTGTTGCTACAGCTTTTAATCCAAAGGCATAAGGTAAGGACCAAGAGGTTATGTCATAGGTTAATGAATCGTTTAGTTTAGTTTGTGGTTCTAAAAGAACTTGTGCCATTTTCCCTTTGGGTTGATTGGTCGGAACGACCAGTGCATCTGAAGAAAATGAAGTAGAAGCATTTCTCTGTTTTTGATAATCGTATCCCTTGACTGTAACATCTTTAGTCAAACGGTAACTTTGAATATCGTGTTTGTCCAGTAATGTGTTCAATGCATTTAATTTATCAGCATGCCCTTCCAAAACAAAATTTTGAAACTTTAAAGTTTCATTTTGATAAAACTGCTGATAATTTTCGTTAAGTGCAGTTTTATTTAAAGCGGCAATTTCAACAGTTGAAATCCCAGTAGTGTAATGGTGTTCTATACGATCCTTTAGGGTGAGGGTGATATTTTCATCATTTTCTATTCTAAGTCCTGCACGTCCGCCACCAGCTTGTTCATAGGTCATACCAATTGCGCCTAAGAATGTAGGATAGGTATCTCCATAGCTTGGATACAATAAGTCGAAACGCTGTTTAGTAAAATAGAACCATCCCTGCTTGTCAAAATACTTGGCGTGATTCTTACCGATTATATCTTGAAAGTTTTTTTGAAACGGGGTTATGATTTCGTGTAAGGGTTCTGCCGCAGGAGCAAAGTAGTAGGGACTATTTATTCCTTGTTCGTGAAAATCAACATGTATATGAGGCAGCCACTGGTTGTATTTTTTGATGCGTTGCTGTGATTCTACTTGTGTTAACCAAGCCCAATCACGGTTTAAATCGAAGCTGTAATGGTTTGTCCTTCCATTTTGCCAACCTTCTCTATGTTCCCGAGTAAAAGGTTGGGTGTCGTTTGGAGTACTTTTTATTTGATTGTATAAGTTGACGTAGCGATCTCTTCCGTCTGGATTAATGCAAGGATCAATAATCACGACAGTATCTTTTAGCCAATCTGAATATTTTGTTATTAAGGCGTATGCAGTTTTCATTGCAGCTTCGGTACTTGAAGACTCGTTACCGTGGACATTATAGCTTAGCCAAACTACAGCTTTATCATTGTTTTTCGGGCCTGGAATTACACCGCTATTCTGTAAATGAGCAGTGCGAATGGATTCCAGATTTTTAAGGTTTTCCTCAGTAGAGATAAAAGCCAATTGGAGTAACCGACCCTCGTTTGTTTTACCATAGGCTTGTAATTTTAATTGGGGAGAACTTTCCTCCAACATTTGAAAATAATCCACCACTTGATGATGACGTGTAAAATAAGAACCTAATTCATAACCCAAAAACTCATCAGGGGATTGGGCTTGTGATTGAACAGAGATTAGAGAGAGTAAAGCAAAAACTGAGAATAAAATACGTATCATTAAATTTATTTTTAGTCTAAAATACGCTTTCTAGGTGAACTATATTTTTTTTTCTTAAAAACGAATATCTTTACACAAACGGATGCATGCAAAAGAAGTTTATTTCATTTGAAGAGACCAAGCGTTTTTCTAAACTTATAACGAGCTATTTGGATCAAGCGGAACAGCTGAAGCCATTTTATGGTTTGTACCCTTCCGTTGAGAACTTTAAAAAGCAAATAGCACTTAAAAAAGAAAGCTATCCAGATACGCATCGTAAAATTTTAGTTGAGACTCTAAAAGCACAATACTCCTCCATCACCCATTCAAAAGCGGTGGTTAAAAACTTAAAGCTATTAGAGAAAGAAAATACGTTTACGATAACTACAGGACACCAATTGAGTTTGATGACTGGGCCACTATATTTTTTGTATAAAATCATCAGCACCATCAATCTTTGTAAACGTTTAAAAGAAACGTATCCTAAATCAGATTTTGTTCCAGTTTACTGGATGGCGAGTGAAGATCACGATTTTGAAGAAATCAGTTCCTTTCGCTATCAAGATAAGAGTATTCGGTGGCCTAGAGAGGCTGCAGGAGCGGTGGGAGAAATGTCTTTAGAGGATTTGCAGCCCGCCCTTGACCTGTTTAAGCAACATTTGGGTGAGAGTACTAACGCTAAGCAGCTTAAGAAATGGATTGATGAATCCTATTTAAAATCTAAAAACTTATCAGAAGCAACTTTGCGTTTAGTGAACATTCTTTTTGGTGAGTATGGATTGATAGTAATCGAACCACAACACCCAGCCCTCAAATCAATTTTTAAACCCATACTGAAAGAAGAACTCCAGGTTAATCCATCCTTTAAAGCAGTTAATTCTCAGGTAGAGGATATAAAAAAAGGGTACAATACCTCCTACACCCCTCAGGTAAACCCAAGGGAAATCAATCTTTTTTATTTGACTCCCAACGGACGATACCGTATTGAAAAAAACGAAAGTACTTTTCATTTACATGGAACTGAGCAGTCTTTTTCAAAAGCTGAATTTATAAAATTGGTAGACACTCACCCCGAGCGATTTTCCCCTAATGTAATTCTTCGCCCAGTATATCAAGAGTGTATTTTACCAAACCTCTGTTATATTGGAGGAGGAGGAGAATTGGCTTATTGGTTTCAGCTGACTTCTACCTTTGAACATTTTGGCCTTCCCTTTCCAATGCTTTTATTAAGGAATTCAGCTTTGTTGAATTCTAAAAAGCTGGCTAAGAAAATTGAAATGCTGAATTTGGAAACTCCTGATTTATTTTTGAAACGCAATGCGCTACTCAATAAAAAAGTAAGACAAATCAGTAATATAGACCTAGACCTTTCTCCTTTAAAAGAGCAACTTAAGAAGCAGTTTGACAGTTTACAGCAACTGGTCAAAAAAACTGATGCTTCTTTTCAAGGTGCTGTTGAAGCCCAACAGACAAAGCAACTTAAAGGAATCAAGCATTTGGAAAAACGATTGTTAAAAGCCCAAAAGCGGGTTTTGAAAGACGAGGTAGAAAGATTGGTCCTTCTTCACGAGCAATTATTTCCAAACGATAATCTTCAAGAGCGGGTACTGAATTTTTCGAGTTTTTATATGGAATTAGGTTCTGAGTTTATTCCAGAATTAATTGAGGTATTAGATCCTTTAAATCCAGATTTTGTTTTGCTCGAATATTAACAGCAAGATGTTGAATAATTTCCCCAGCTAGTTTTTACAGCAAGGATTAAATCGTATTTTTGCCCATGCAAGAAAAAGTACTCATTCTAGATTTTGGATCACAGTACACTCAATTAATAGCACGCCGTATTCGCGAACTGTTTATTTACTGTGAAATCCACCCCTTTAACAACCTTCCTAAGCACATTACTGAATTTAAAGCCGTTGTACTGTCAGGCTCCCCATTTTCAGTAAGAGCTGACGACGCTCCACATCCAGAGTTGGAAGCCATTAAGGGGAAATTACCCCTCTTAGGGGTTTGCTATGGCGCTCAATATTTAGCACACTTTTTTGGTGGACAGGTTAGTCCCTCCAATAAGCGAGAATACGGAAGAGCGAATTTGTCATATGTTAATGCTGAAGATGCTTTTTTCAAAGGGGTGCCCACAGACAGTCAGGTTTGGATGAGTCATGCAGACACCATCCTCAACTTACCTGAAAATGCGGAATGTTTAGCGAGTACTTCAGACGTTGAAAATGCAGCTTACAAATTAAATGGAGAGCCTACTTATGGCATTCAATTTCATCCTGAGGTATACCATTCTACAGATGGAAAACAAGTGCTTGAAAACTTTTTGGTACATATTGCAGGCGTCAAACAAGATTGGACTCCGGATTCTTTTGTGGATATGACCCTAGCTGAATTGAAAGAAAAAGTAGGAGACGACCAAGTCTTATTGGGACTTTCAGGGGGTGTTGACTCTTCAGTAGCAGCCATGTTATTGCACAAAGCCATTGGCAAGCAACTCAACTGCATTTTTGTAAACAACGGTTTGTTGCGAAAGAATGAGTTTGAACAAGTTTTGCATCAATATGAAGGCATGGGACTAAACATCAAAGGTGTGGATGCTTCCGATCAGTTTCTCGACGCCTTAGAAGGGGTTTCGGATCCTGAAACCAAACGAAAAATTATCGGTAAAACCTTTATTGATGTTTTTGATACCGAAGCCCATCTAGTAGAAGGAGTGCGCTGGTTAGGTCAAGGAACTATTTATCCTGACGTGATTGAATCCATCTCTGTAAATGGTCCTTCGGCTACTATTAAATCCCACCACAATGTAGGAGGGCTGCCAGACTTTATGAAACTCGATCTGGTAGAGCCGTTACGTATGCTTTTTAAAGATGAGGTCAGGCGAGTTGGAAAGAGTTTGGGTATGGATGCTGCTCTTTTAGGAAGACACCCTTTCCCAGGTCCAGGTCTGGCAATTCGAATTTTAGGTGAAATTACCCGTGAAAAAGTAAGTATGCTGCAAGAGGTAGATGCCATTTTTATAGAAGGGCTCAAAAAATGGGAGTTGTATGATCAAATTTGGCAGGCAGGAGCAATGTTTTTACCCATCAATAGTGTTGGAGTAATGGGAGATGAACGAACTTATGAAAATTGCGTTGCCTTAAGAGCAGTACAATCAACAGACGGTATGACTGCAGATTGGGTCGATTTACCCTATGCATTCCTGCAAAAAATGTCCAATGAAATTATTAATAATGTCAAAGGGGTGAACCGCGTAGTTTATGATATCAGTTCAAAACCCCCAGCAACAATTGAATGGGAATAGTTTTTGATAATCTAATACTCATGAAACAAATCCGTCTTTTTGTTTTTATCGTTTTTATCTTTTTAGGAAGCTTCTTTTCAGTAGCTCAGACCCCTGTATCATTTACTACTCATAAGGTAAGGAAAGGAGAGACTCTGGAACTTATCATTGATAAATACGGTATTGATGAAGCTCAGCTCAAAGAATACAATCCCTCTGTTGAGCGATTTGGAATTAGAAGAAGAATGAATTTGAGAATTCCTGTTTATTCAAATCAGGAAAAAGTGGTCGAAACAGAGAGACAAGTAACTACAATAGACACCCTAAGCTTCAGCTTGCATGAAGTTGCTCCTAAGGAAACCAAGTGGCGTTTGGCTTATCAATACAAAACAACCATCAAAATTTTGGATTCGCTTAATCCTGAAATTAAAGAGGGGTTAAAAATCGGACAAAAAATTAGAATTCCTCAAGCTGCTATCCAAGAGGTCATTCCAGAAAGGGATTCCCTTTTCAACTATTACAAAGTACTTCCTAAAGAAGGTTTTTACCGAATTGAAAAGAAATTGGGAGTAGATCAGGCAACCTTAGATTCTTTAAATCCAAATTTAAAGGAGACTGGACTGATGGCAGGGATGATTTTAAAGATACCAGGGGAACAGAGTGGTGATTTTATCATCGAAAATGATTTATTGGTTGAACGAGTCAATTTGGCCGATTCCGTATTTAAAAAAACGGATATCAATCTCTCCTTGTTGTTACCTTTTAAGGTCAATGAAATTGAATTTGATTCGATAGAAGATACCAAACACCAATTGCAAGATCGTAACTTGCATACTTTATCCCTAGATTTTTACACGGGTGTATTGTTTGCTTTAAAACAAGCTAAAGAAAGAGGAATATTGGTTGAACTCAACACCTTTGATACTGAAAACAGCTATGCAAAGCTTGACGAGATTAGTGATCAGCTGGCAGCAACTCAAACAGATTTTATTGTTGGTCCATTGATTCCGGCCAACTTCGATTATGTGTCAAACAAAAAAGAACTTATTAAGATTCCGAAAATTGCTCCGCTATCTTCTAATCCGGTTGTTTTCAGAAAAAATGTTTATCAGTCGATTACTCGGCCAGCTA
Organism: uncultured Bacteroidota bacterium; assembly: GCA_902546725.1. Taxonomy (GTDB): domain Bacteria; phylum Bacteroidota; class Bacteroidia; order Flavobacteriales; family Flavobacteriaceae; genus MS024-2A. Next base: position 13,577 of record CACCLB010000015.1, read on the forward strand.
CTTTAAGGGCTAAAATGTACGACTATCTAGAGCGGGTCATAGACAGCACTCAACACGTGGTAATTGTCGCAGACTCATTAAATCGATCGATTGAGAAAAAATTGAGAGCCCAATTCCCTTGGGCAATTAGCTTACGTCCTGAAAAGGGGGATTATATCCTTCCAGAGCTTGCAGATTCTTTACTCATCGATTCCTTGCCAAACAAAGTGATTTTAGAAACTCAATCTTTTCCTTTGATTGCCAATGCGCTATCTCAGTTTAATGCTCAAAACTCTGCTGAACGAGAAGTACAAGTTTTTACCACCTATCGAAGCAATGTTTATGATAATGAGAATTTGTCCCGAAAAATGTTGGGTGGAATTCAGTTTACCTATCCAGTAGGCTTTAAGCCTCTTGATTATTCTTCCGACTCAGAATTCATCGAAACTTATGAAAATCTGTATGGTAAGCCTCCAAATAAAGAATCACTTCGCGCATATGACTTGGTAATGGATTTAATTTTGAGAATTGCCGTAGCCAAAGATTTGGAAAGTTCGCTAGAGTTAGGAGAAACCCAGTACCGATCTAATCGATTCTTATATCAACCTCAAACAAACGGTTCTTATATTAATTCGGCTCTTTTTCTTTTACAGCATCGCGGATATGAAATCTTTGAAATAAAAGAATAGAATGAGAAGCCTTGAAGTTCCCATTGATTTTGTAAATTTGAGTCCGGTAAGCAAGAACTAAATCAACCGGATGTCCAACACCAAATATATTTTTGTTACAGGAGGGGTAACTTCTTCATTAGGAAAAGGAATCATTGCAGCCTCACTGGCTAAACTTCTTCAGGCTCAAGACTTTAAGGTTACCATACAAAAATTTGACCCCTATATCAATGTGGACCCCGGTACTTTAAATCCATATGAACACGGAGAGTGTTTCGTAACTGATGATGGAGCTGAAACTGATTTAGATTTGGGGCATTACGAACGATTTTTAAATGTAAAAACCTCTCAAGCTAATAATGTGACGACAGGTAGAATTTACCAAAGTGTTATTGAAAAGGAGCGTAGAGGAGAATTTCTAGGCAAAACAGTTCAAGTCATTCCACACATTACAAACGAGATTAAAGAGCGGATGCAACTGCTTGGGGAATCAGGAGAATACGATATTGTAATCACTGAAATTGGAGGAACAGTAGGGGATATTGAATCATTGCCTTATATAGAATCTGTACGTCAGTTGATTTGGGATTTAGGAAAGGAAAATGCGCTTGTCATTCACCTGACATTGATACCCTATCTGGCTGCTGCAGGTGAATTAAAAACCAAGCCTACTCAACATTCTGTTAAAACACTTATGGAAAGTGGAATTTCTGCCGATATTATTGTGTGTAGAACAGAACACGAACTTTCTACTGAGCTCAGAGAAAAATTGGCTTTATTCTGTAATGTAAAATCAGAATCCATTATACAGTCTATTGATGTGGATACCATTTATGATGTACCCCTCAAAATGAGAGATGAGGGTCTGGATAAGGTAGTTTTGGAAAAACTACAAATGACCCCAAAAAAGCCCCTTGATTTAAAACCTTGGAACGTTTTTTTAGATAAATTTAAAAATCCAAAACACAGAATAAAAATTGGTTTGGTTGGGAAATACGTTGAACTTCAAGATTCCTACAAATCTATTTTAGAATCTTTAATTCACGCAGGTGCTGTAAATGAAACTGAAATTGAGGTAGTAAGCATTCATTCGGAACATCTTGAAGAAGGAAATGTGGCAAAGCCATTGGATAAACTTCACGGATTGATAGTTGCCCCTGGTTTTGGAGAACGAGGAATAGAGGGTAAGATTAGCGCTATTGCCCACGCGCGAGCACACAAACTTCCATTTTTTGGAATTTGTTTGGGAATGCAGATGGCAGTAATCGAATATGCGCGAAATCATGTTGGAATTCCTAAGGCCAATTCAACCGAGATGGATACGGATTGCCATGAGGCTGTCATTGATTTGATGGAGTCTCAGAAGAGTATTGTTAAAAAGGGAGGAACTATGCGCTTAGGAGCATGGGATTGTGAGCTACAGGCTGAATCAAAAGCTGCAGCTGCTTATCAGAAAAAAACAGTTTCTGAACGCCACCGTCATCGTTATGAGTTTAACAACGATTTTGCAGATCGCATTTTTGATGAAAATTTTATCATAGCTGGAACAAATCCTGAAACTGGTTTGGTTGAAATTATTGAATACAATGATCACCCTTGGTTTGTTGGAGTACAATTCCATCCAGAATATAAAAGTACAGTTTCGGATCCTCACCCTTTATTTGTAGCTTTTGTACAAGCTAGTTTGATGCAAAAAGCTAAGAAGTAATTAAGAGTTTATTATGGAAGAAAAAAAATTCGATCCTTATCAATTTATTGGGTTTATACTCATAGCATTGATTTTAACATGGATGCTCTACCGCAACGGTCCTGCTGAAGCTGAGCCTGAAAACACTACTACCGAGCAAACAGTTCCACAAAGTAACACTACTGTGGCTGCTCCTATTCAAAACGATTCTATTGTTCAGCAGCAAAAAGTAGCTTCTTATGGTGATTTGGGAAGTTTATTTGTTTCTAGTGAACTCGCTCCAGTAAATCTTGAGACAGAGCAGATGACAATAGTACTCAATCCAAAAGGAGGTCAAATTTCAAAGTTGACGTTAAATGCTTTTGAGAACTATGAAGATCAACCTCTACCTCTAATAAATGAAGGAAATACAGATTTTAACATCCAATTAAATACCCTTGATGGTCGTGTATTGAATACTCGGGATATGTTTTTTAATCCGATTGTACGCGATGGGGAAGAAGCCATACAGGTTGAAATGAGAGCTGCTTTCAACTTACAGCAGTATATTTCATTTTTATACAGTTTTCCAAAAAATGGACATATGTTCTCTTTTTCAGTTAAGACTGTGGGCATGAGTAGCCTGTTGAATACTTCAGTTGCTCCAGAACTGTACTGGAAAACGGATATTTTTAGAAATTCGAGAAGTATAGACTACGAAAATAGATATACCGAATTTACTTTCGGTTATGAAGATGATCGTGTCGATTATCTATCCTTAAGTGGCGATGACGAAGAAACGCGACAAGACCTTCGTTGGATTTCCTATCGTCAGCACTTCTTTAGTGCTATTATGATACCAGATCAGTCCATAGATGAGGCAAAAATCACTTCTACAGACCTTTCAGGGGAAGCATCTTTAAATGAGCGATTTACTAAATCATTTACCACGACTTATGCGCTTAATTCAGGTGGAGAACTCAATTCTAATTTAAAGTTTTACTATGGTCCTACCGACTATAAAGCACTCAAAAAATTGGAGGGTGATTTAGAAACTTCAATACCTATGGGGTGGGGTATTTTTGGATGGATCAACCGCATGATCTTTTTACCGCTCTTTGAATTTTTATCCTCTTTCCTCTCTTACGGAATTGCCATCATAGTGATGACAATTATTGTTAGATTGGCAATGTCTCCAGTAACCTACAAATCGTATGTTTCTCAGATTAAAATGAAGGTTTTACGACCAGATATTGAGCAAATTAACAACAAGTATAAAGACGATGCTGTAAAGCGTCAGCAGGAGACGATGAGTTTGTATTCTCGAGCTGGAGCAAACCCCATGTCGGGTTGTATCCCTGCGCTATTGCAGCTCCCTGTTTTCTACGCTTTGTTTTCTTTTTTCCCAGTCGCATTTGTATTAAGAGACAAGTCTTTTTTATGGGCAGACGATCTATCGTCTTACGATTCTATTTTGGATCTTGGATTTAATATTCCCTTTTATGGAGATCACGTTAGTTTATTTCCAATTTTAGCCTCCGTTGCTATATTCTTTTATACGCGTATGACCACAGGTCAGCAGCCCATGCCCCAGCAGCCGGGGATGCCAAACATGAAGATTATCATCTACTTGATGCCTTTGATGATGCTGTTCTTTTTTAACAATTACGCCAGTGGATTGAGTTTGTATTATTTTGTTTCAAACCTCTTGACCATCTTTTTAATGTTAGTAATCAAAAATTACATCATTGACGATACTAAAATCCACGCTAAAATTGAGGAGAATAAAAAGAAGCCTAAAAAATCAGGAGGATTTTCAGCTCGTTTGCAAAAAGCAATGGAAGAAGCTGAAAAGCAAAAGAATGCGAGAAAGAAGTAAAGGTCACTTCCTTTCCTTTTGATTATCTTTAAATCAAAAAAGATATGCGTTTAAGCTTTCTTTGAGGACTTGATATTACTGTATTTTTAATTGGGTGCAATTCATTTACTACGGATTATATACCTATCGAACCACTTGGTGTACATCCTAACGGGACTGTTTACATTGGGATGGAAAGTTGTACTCAATGTCATTTAGATCTGGTCAATGCGCATATGAAAACGTCTCATTGGTTGACTTCTTCCAAGCTTAATTCATCAAATATTCTTCCTTTTTTAGTCTCAGGGAGGAACTCTTTTGATTTAAGAGACGAGACTCGCTTAATTTTTTCATCTAAGAGAGATACTTTGTTTCAAGAGGCTTATAAACCGCCCTACCTAAGACCTTTTTTTATAAAATCATTAGATATTAGTATTGGTTCTGGGAATAAAATTGGAAACTCATTTTTAGGTTGGGAGGGAAGTTCTTTATTTCAGCTTCAAGGATCCTATTATAAACCTAGTTCAGAGTGGATTAACAGCCCTGGATATCCATCTTATTTCCAATCTTTACGACCTATTTTCCCCAGATGTTTAGAATGCCACACAACATTTAGCCAATCAGAAAATTGGCAAAGCCCTATTTCGACGAATCGATATAACAAAGAGAATATAGTGTTTGGGATTGACTGTCAAAGATGTCATGGTGAAGTGATAGATCATGTTAAGTACCATCGAGAAAATCCTATCGATAGTATTGGAAGAAATATCATTTCTTATTCTACTTTTAATCAACAACAAAGAATTGATATGTGCGCGTTATGTCATGCTGGAGTTGGAAAAAACATTAATAAACCTGCTTTTTCATTCACTCCAGGAGATGCGTTAAATCAATATTTAACCTCTGAAACGACGGATGAACCTGATGTTCACTCTAATCAGGTTGGCTTACTTCTTAGAAGTCCCTGTTTCATCAATTTTGAAGAGATGGATTGTATGACCTGTCATGATCCTCATTCGAATGAAAAACAAAGTATGCTTAAATTTAATGCAAGCTGTGTAGAATGTCACCCAAACCCAAAACATAGAACTGTATTGTCTGAAAATTCTTTCGATTGTGTGAGTTGTCACATGCCCCTAGAGTCGAGTAAATTGATGAAAATTCAAATAAATCTAGATAGTATCAGTCCAGTTCAGGTACGCACCCATAGAATAGGTATCTACATTGAGGGGGAACTGCTACTTTAATAGTTTTTTCTGACTGAAAATAGGTATAGTATGACGTATATATTGACCAATTATTGGTTATTTTACTTAAATTTAATAGACTTAATCTTATCGATATGATTTTTTTTATAGGTTTTCGGGAGTTGTTTTATCAAATTTGGTTGTTATTATTCTTTTGTTTAATTGGTTGTCAACAAGCAAAGGTTTCATCAAATCTAGTCAGTGAAGAAGATTTAAAACAACTCCGTAAAATTGATGTACACGCCCACTATAAATATCCTCGAAGTTATCTCCCCAATTTTTTTAAGCGATGGAATATGAAAGCCATGTTGGTTGATGTTGCAATTGAGCAAGGAGACAGTATTGTTAAAAATTTTGATAATTACTTGACTCATTATGAGCTCTTACCAGAGCTTTTTTACTTGTGTACAACCTTTACTGCTAAGGGTATTGATAGTCCTGATTATATCGATAAAACTATTGCACAGTTAAAAAGCAATATAGCTCAAGGTGCTCGTATGGTAAAAGTTTGGAAGAACTTTGGAATGGTTACTAAGGATTCAAAAGGGAATTACATTCAGATAGACGATCAGAGGTTAAATCCAATATGGGATTTTTTAGTCGAAAATGAGATTACAGTTCTCGCTCATATTGCTGACCCTGAGCAAGCTTGGCGTCCATTAGAGGATCCAAACAATCCACATTATAATTACTATAAAAACAACCCTCAATACCATGCTTACAATTTTCCCGAAATCCCTTCTTATGAGACTATCATTAGCGCTCGAGACCAATGGGTAAAAAATAACCCTGATTTAAAAATCATCGCTGCTCATATTTTAAGCATGTCCAATGATATTGATGCGGTTGCTCAGCGATTGGAGGCTTATCCTAATTTAAGTGTAGAGTTGGGTGCTCGTTTTGGTGATTTAGCCATGCAGGATTCGGATAAGGTCAGAAATTTTTTTGATAAGTATCAGTTTCGTATTTTGTTTGGAACAGATTATGGGACTGGAGAAGCGGAAGATCAAAAAAGTTCGGAAGAACTACTAGCTGAGGCTAAGAACTTAGAAGAGCGATACCAGCTTTTATTCGACTATTTAACAAAGCAGGATTCTATGGTACTTAGAAAACAGCAGACCAAGGGACTTGCTCTTTCAAAATCAGTTTTAGAAAAAATCTTCAGTAAGAATTATTTAAAATTTTTAACTCGTTCAAACTAATTCTTTCAAAGTTTTATAAGTTTAAAGTACTGCTTATCTTTGCAAAGATGAAAAGAGAAAGGGTAGTCATTGGACTTTCTGGTGGTGTAGATTCCAGTGTTGCAGCTTATTTGCTTAAAGAGGCTGGCTATGATGTTATAGGTCTGTTTATGAAAAATTGGCATGACGAGACCGTAACCATCTCAAATGAGTGTCCATGGCTGGAAGATAGTAACGATGCCATGTTGGTGGCTGAAAAACTCGGTATTCCTTTCCAAACTGTAGATTTAAGTAAAGAATACAAGGAGCGCATAGTCGATTATATGTTTGACGAATACGCCAAAGGGAGAACCCCCAACCCGGATGTATTGTGTAATAGAGAGATCAAGTTTGATGTTTTCCTAAAAATTGCACTCTCATTGGGTGCAGACTATGTAGCCACAGGGCATTATTGTCAAAAAAGTCATTTCCTATCAGAAGACGGGCTAGAGGTACACCAATTATTGGCGGGAGAAGACAAGACTAAAGATCAATCGTATTTTTTATGTCAATTGACACAAGAGCAACTTTCAAAAGTACTCTTTCCAATAGGACAGCTCGCTAAATCAGAAGTTCGAAAGATTGCCACTGCTCAAAATTTAGTTACAGCAGATAAAAAGGATTCCCAAGGACTTTGTTTTATTGGAAAAGTCAGTCTTCCTGATTTTTTACAGCAGCAACTCAAACCCAAAAAAGGAGAGATAATTGAAATTCCTGCAGACTTAGAAAAGTATAATGAAACTCATAAAAAGACTTTGGAAGAGCAGTCTCTAAAAAATTACTACCTCCCTGAAGAAGGCGTGTTGGTAGGAGAACATGAGGGTGCTCACTTTTTTACTATTGGTCAGCGAAAAGGCTTAAGGGTAGGAGGAATGGTTGAACCTCTATTTGTGATTGATACTGACGTAGAAAACAATACCATCTATGTAGGTCAAGGAAAGCAACATCCAGGTCTTTTTCGAGAAGCACTTAAGGTTGATTCTTCAGAAATACATTGGATTCGAAGAGACTTGATGATTTCTGATGGAGAGACGTTGGAGGTAAGAGCTCGAATTCGCTATCGACAGCCTTTGCAAAAAGCGCGACTTTACCAAACAAAGGAGGGGTTGTATGTATTATTTGATACTCCACAATCTTCCATTACTTCAGGTCAATTTGTTGCCTGGTATCAAGGAAATGAACTATTGGGTTCAGGGGTTATTGCTTAATTATTGATTTGTTTTAATGCCTCAGCAACCGTTTTAGTTGGCCTTAGACACACTTTGTTTTCACAGACGTAAATAAGGGTTTCCTCATCAAAATAGCGGTCTTTTAAAAGAGGTAATTCACTTTCTTTTTCACTGATTTGGAAAAGGACGTTAGGGAGGTAATGCTGTTGAAGATTTCGGCTCGTTTTTTGAGCCTCTAAACCAACAATCACTACTTCCTTGTAAGAGTAAGCTTCTTTCGCCAGCAGTTGTGCCCATTGGCTGTAATCACTTCCTCTTCCTTCACTAAAATAAGAAACAACCCCATCTAGCATTTTTTTTGCTTTAGTAGTGTAGTCTTCATTTTCAATTAGTTGTCCTAATGCCCATAGATTTTCAGCCATAATAGCATTGGCTGAGGGAATGACGTTGTCATCTACAGAAATGATTTCAGAGAACAAAACAGGGTTTTCGGTAAAAGTAAAAAATGGATTTTCATCATTTTCAAAGTTTTTTATGGCAGTTTGAGTTAGTTGGACTGCTCGATCCAAGTAGGCTTGGCCTCCTGTATTTTGATATAAATCTAGAGCTGCTTTGATTGTAAAGGCATAGTCCTC
>CACCLB010000016.1 GCA_902546725.1 uncultured Bacteroidota bacterium
GCTGGCACGGAGTTAGCCGATCCTTATTCGTACAGTACCGTCAAATACCTACACGTAGGTACTATTCTTCCTGTATAAAAGCAGTTTACAACCCATAGGGCAGTCTTCCTGCACGCGGCATGGCTGGATCAGAGTTGCCTCCATTGTCCAATATTCCTCACTGCTGCCTCCCGTAGGAGTCTGGTCCGTGTCTCAGTACCAGTGTGGGGGATCTCCCTCTCAGGACCCCTACCTATCGATGTCTTGGTAAGCCGTTACCTTACCAACTAACTAATAGGACGCATGCCCATCTTCTACCGCCGGAACTTTCTTCATCAATCCATGCAGATTAATGATCGTATGGGGTATTATTCAACATTTCTATTGACTATCCCCCTGTAGAAGGTAGGTTGCATACGCGTTACGCACCCGTGCGCCGGTCGTCAGCGGATTGCAAGCAATCCCTGTTACCCCTCGACTTGCATGTGTTAAGCCTGCCGCTAGCGTTCATCCTGAGCCAGGATCAAACTCTTCGTTGTTGTTTCTTATCATAAAGTAACAACCCCTAAAATTGACTCGGTCAAAATGGTTCTATTCACTTGTATCTCTCGATACGCGCTGTCATTCTTATTATTTTGTTTTCAATGAACTTAAAACTAATACAATCCCCTAAATCAATTCCTAAAAATCATTTGGGCGTTTTAGCGGATGCAAATATAAAACCCTTTTTCTTACTAACAATGAGTTTTTGAATTGTTTTTCTAAATAAAAATTACGCCTGCTCTAATCCCAATGAAATCAATCATTCAGACAAAAAAATCTACTCAAAAAAATTCCAAATTAACCCTACTCGGAGTGAAAGATCTCGATAGGGTGTAAAAGGGGCAGCATAGTAGTCGTAAGGGGTGTCTGGAAAAATCAAATGTTCGATAGGAGCATTGATGTTTTCGAGCTTGACAAATAAGCGCGAACTTTTGATTTTAGCATTAAAGAAAAAATCTACACGAGGATACTCGCCTATTTTAGTGTTATTCTGTGTTACAAATTCTGCAATAAGAGGATTGTACTGGTCCGCATAGTAGTCTGTAAAAAAGACAAAGGTTGCGCCAGACTGGAAAAATAGTGCCCTATTAAACATGGAGGAAGTCAACATCAGGGTGCTGCGAACCAACCATTCAGGCACATTCAATGCCAGTGGTCCTGAAAGAAGTTCATCGAGATTCTCTTCCTGAGTAGTCTTTTGATATTGGACATTGTTGATCCATGAGAATTTGCCAAAATTGAGCCGCTGATCAAAACGCGCTTTAAAGTAATCGATTTTTTTGTCGAGCTGGAGTACCTCTAGTTTGAATTTCTTGTTTAAATTACGTAAAGGAGTGGTATTGTTAAAAAAGGTATAGTTGTCAATTGCTGTCCATTCTCCAGAAATACTTCCCCATTTTGGATGAGAGAGCACAAGACTTTTCGTATTAAACTTTTGATTTAACAAATCAGGATTGTGCCAATCGTATTCTCGATAATCACTTCGTAATAGATAATAGTTAAAATTTAAAGGATGGGAGCGGTCTCTATAACTCGCTTTTAAATGAATATCTTTAATTAAAGGTCTGCTTGCAGTGACATACCACGACTTCGTTCCATACTCCTCCTTAAATGAATTGTAAAATCCTGCCTGAGCTTGAACACCCAAAATGGATTTGGACCAATTCGCCTCCATTGCCATCTGACTGGCATCTATTCTATTAGGTAATAGGGTATCTTTTTCGTATTCGTTTTCCGCAAAAGTGTAATCCCACTGTATTTGATGTAAATCAACCTTTAACTTACCTAAAAAGGTGTTGTCAAATTTTGCGTAAACTGAATTTTCGAAAGTAGTATGGTAGGTAGTGTCCGCCACAGTTCCATTATAAGTATCGAAGAAATAACTGGAAACTCTTTTCTGACCAAGTTGGTAATTTTTATTCTCGTAGTTGGCTCGATAGCCAATAGTCATACCATAGGCTGTAGTATCTTTTGCAACGGGAAACATACGGTATTGGTGGTCCATAAAGTAACGCTTACCCTCAAGGATGTTAGTTCCCTGTGTCTGAGTGGGTAATTGTGAACGATCTAAAAACCCATCATAAAAAACAAACTCTTCTTCTCCGTTTTCATTGAGTACTGGTTGTCCGGATTCATCTGCAACAACGTAATTTGGGGCATTCTCAAAAAAGTAAACACCGTCATTGTTTAACCCTCCATTAAAATCATTTTCTAAAGACTGCGTGGTTTGATGAAGTCTCAATCTGTAACGATGATTATAGGTTTGGTATTGGCTACTTAGCCTAAATTGGCGGGATCTGCTAAGAGATGAAGTGTATTTTCCTTCTGAACGAAATCCCTTGAAAGAAACAGCTATATTAAATTTTGGCGAAGTGTTGATCGCTAATGTGGCATCTAGATGTTGGCCTTGCTGAAAAGTAGTTTTAAAAAAAAGTTCTGTATAGGCAGAAGGCATTTCGTAATAGGGCACATCTTCCTTTTCGAAATAACCGAAGTGTTTTACCCGAGCCCCCATCTGAGGGGTAAATGATTGTTCGTGGAAATCATATCCCAACTTGTTAAAACCCTCTCCCATATTGGGTAAGGGTAAATATTCAAAATAGTCCCTTCTCAAAAAGTTGAAGCTGTACTCCCCCTCTATGGAAAGAGAAGTGTCAACCGATTTTTCAGTTTCGTCCAAGTAAAGGATTTTATAATCCGATACTATAACCTCGTCCATAGACTTGATGTAGGGGATATAACTTTTCTTTTTAGGCTTTTTAGGATTGGATTTTTCCTTTTGTTTTTGCTTATCTGAGAGTACAAGAGAATCGATTTTTTTTTCAGTGGGGGGGGCTGGTGTAAAAAGAGAATCTTTGACCGTAGTTCCCAAAGAAGTTGCAGCAGGTAAACTATCTTGTGCCTCTACAACTAAATCTTGGCTGTAAACCAACACAGAAATTAAAAAAAAACTTACCGAAAGGCCAATGCGCATGCCTAAATTATTTGTTTGCGAAGTTATGATAAATGTGAGTAATTTGTTCTACATGAAGCCAAACTTAAATCAGTTCGTTTGAAAAGACTGGAGAGACAACTTTCCCAATTGCTTGAAGCTGGTACAGATGAAGCTGGTCGAGGCTGTCTAGCAGGTCCCGTTACTGCTGCTGCGGTAATCCTTCCTGAATCTTTTGAACTTCCTTATCTCAACGATTCCAAAAAACTAACCGATAGTCAACGTTATACTTTACGACCGATGATTGAGGCTCAAGCATTGAGTTTTGCGGTTGCCCATGTTTTTCAAGGTGAAATAGACGAAATCAATATTCTAAATGCTTCCATCAAGGCTATGCATCTTGCCCTCGATAAACTCAATCTTAAACCAGCGTTCATAGCAGTAGATGGTAATCGGTTTAAAACCTACAAGAATATTCCTCATGAATGTGTGATTAAAGGTGATGGAAAATATTTAAATATTGCAGCTGCATCCGTCTTGGCAAAAACCTATAGAGATGACTTTATGAAGAAATTGGATTTAAAACATCCACAGTACCAATGGAAAAAAAATAAAGGATATCCCACTTCGGCTCATCGAGAGGGGATACAAAAGTACGGGATTACAGAGTATCACAGAACATCTTTTCAATTGCTCCCTAAACAACTCAAGTTTAATTTTTAAGTTCAAATTAGTGTCAAGGTAGTTGATAACATTTACGAAAAAAATTAAAAAGCAGTCCAGAGTTTTTTAATTTTGGACTCTATGCGATTTGTAATCAAACTAGCTTTTATCGCCGTGTTTTTTTCTTGCAGTACTGCAGAAAAAAAAGCCCCAGATTTGTTGAGTTGTGTTCCTCAAAACACTTTGGCTGTTGTTCAACTTAACGATCAAAATATGCTAAATAGCGCACTGTCAAGTGCCGAGTTTTTAACTCAAATTTTAGCACTTGAGTCAACCCTCTACTCCGAAACCCTAAGTCTGTTGCCAACTCAATTTCCATCAAAAGCACTTCTGTGCTTTACTCTGGAAGGCAAATCAAGTATGGGAGTGAGTTTTTTATACACTGTTCAACCTCAAGACAGTATCAAACTGCCAGAGGGCGAAACTTTTGAATACGATAAAGTAAAAGTCGCAGTTACCGAAGTCAATAGTAAAAAAACCTACCACACCCTAATCAAAGGGATTTCAATAATTAGTAGTTCAAGACTCATATTGGAAAATAGCATACGAAACATTCAAAACGACCGCCCAGGAATACAGGAAGGTATTCTTTATGATTTGGCAAAAATCAGCGATGAAAATGCTGCTTCAAACCTTTTTATTCGTCAAGGTTTTGACCAAGCTTTAGCCCAACTATTCCCTAATACATCGCTATTCCCCTTTTTGGGATCCAGTTGGTACTCTTTTGATTTCAACACCAAAAAAGAACCTTTTACGCTAGATGGAGTGAGTTTTATCAACGATTCCATTCCTGATAAAATTGCCCTCTTAAAAGGGCAAAATGCTCAGCGCCTCTTAAGCCCCCAGATAGTCCCTCAAAATTTTGATGGGTACTTGGGACTTTCAATTGCAGACTATAAAGCATTGGAAGACCAGTTCAAAAAATACAGTCGTCACCTCAACATTCCATTAAACCAGATCAACTTTGACTTACTAAGCGCAGTAGATGAAATCGGCTGGATTCAATTAGAGGAAAACCAAACGGTACTTTTCCACCTTAATAACACAGAAACGATTCATCCTAAATTATTTTCAACAGATGATCCTCAAGGTAGTTTTCGAGAGGTGACAATTTTTAGCCATGAATTCCCTGAAGATGTGGATGTCCTTTTAAATGCAATTGGATCTTACACCAATGCCAAATGGAGTTCACAACTAGACGATTTCCTTGTGTATTCAAATTCTCAGGCTCGACTCAAGCAGATTATTGGAAATTATCTAGACAACAAAACATTATTTAATGATCTGGATTTTAAAACCTTACGTGAGGATCTCGCTGACAACAGTACCTTTCTCTGGTTAGGAAAAACCACTAACCTTACAAAAAAATGGGGGGCGGTTTCAACTGAACGAAGAGCTGCTTGGGAAAAAATTAAACTCAGTGACTTTCCACTACTTGTCCTTCAAGGGGTCGCTGAAAGTAATTTTATTCAAACTCGTTTGACTGCTCAAAAAAAGAATACTACACCCCAAAAAAACAGTGTTGTTAGTCAGTACAGCTTTTCACTTGATGCTCCAGCTTCAAGAGCACCTCAATGGATAAAAAATCACAGAAATAAAACCATGGATGTGGTTGTCCAAGATCAAAATAACGTACTCTATTTATTTTCAAATACGGGGAAATTATACTGGAAAAAACAACTTTCAGGACAAATTATTGGTTCCATTGAACAAGTAGATCTTTATAAAAACAGACGGCTCCAAATGGCTTTTAGAACTGCTGACCGTTTTCAAATATTAGACCGAAACGGAAAAGTTGTTCCTCCTTTTGACATGAAACTGACTGGAGAAAGCCCAAAACATTTGGCAGTATTTGATTACGATCTAAACAGAAATTACCGCTTTTTAATTGTGGACGGTAAAAAGATTAGAATGATTGATAATCGAGGTAAAAACGTAAGCGGCTTTCGATTAAAAACACTAAAAAATGGATTGATGCATCCTCCAAAACACATTCGATTTGGTTCAAGGGACTACATAGTACTTCAATCTAAAGCAGGACGTGTTAGAATCCTTAACCGCCAAGGGACTGATAGAATCAAGCTAAAAGAAGCTGTCAAAACATCAAATAATCCGATATTTGAGTACCGCAATACTTTCGCTGGCACAACCGAAAATGGAGATATGTATCAAATAGATTCCAAGGGGAATATTCTCAGAAGCAGTTTAGCGCTGGGAGAAGATCATCAAATAGACATGAGCGCCAAATCTTTGGTCACTTTAGATGGCAATAATCTTATCATTAAAGGGATTCCTGTAACACTTCCTTTTGGTCGCTATACCAGTCCTAAAATTCACTATATCAAAAACACCATTTATGTTGTCTTTACTGAATTGGATACTCAAAAAATTTATGCTTATTTAAGTAATGGTAGTTTGGTAGGTGGTTTTCCTGTTTATGGAACTGCAACCCCAGATTTAAGTAATGCTGATGCTGATGGTGCTGTGGAAACGGTAGTACAGTCTGAAAGTGATGGATTTATAATCTACGAAATGAATTAATCCTCAGTCCAATCTGCCTCAAATAAACGCCCGAGATGCGTTTTTAATTTTTCTTTGACTTCTTCTAAACCAATTTCCCTCCTCAATTCTTTTGATAGAGAGGTAACTCCTTTCCCTTGAATTCCACAAGGCACTATGTGGTCAAAATAACTCAAGTCTGTATTGATATTAAAAGCCAGTCCATGCATAGTTACCCAACGACTCGCTCGTACTCCCATAGCACATATTTTTCTCGCAAAGGGTGTACCTACTTCTAGCCAAACTCCAGTTTCACCTTGACTTCTTGAGCCGTTTAGCCCGTATTCTTTTAGGGTTTCAATTACAGCCTCCTCTAAAAAGCGGAGGTATTTATGAATATCTGTAAAAAAATTATCCAAGTCAAAAATGGGATAGACTACTAATTGACCTGGACCGTGAAAAGTAATATCGCCTCCTCTATTGGTTTGGTAAAATTCAATTCCTTTTTCAGCTAAGGCCTCCTTATCCACCAATAAATGCTCCATTTTCCCACTTTTCCCAAGGGTAAAGACGGGAGGATGTTCCACCCAAAGTAAATAATTATGGGTAGGTTGGGGATTGTCCGTTTTTCTATTGGACCGTTTTAAGCTAATGGTTCCGTTGAAATAGTTTTCTTGGACCTCAAGACTTTCACTGTAGGACTTGTGCCCTAGATCGATAATTTTAATCGTCTTATTTTTTCCCATTTAAGTCTTTATCTGTTGGAGCTCCAACGTTCAGGATTATTCAAAATCACTAAAGCAGCGATAACTCCAGGAACCCAGCCACACAAGGTCAGGATGAAGACAATGAATACCGAACCGCATCCTTGATCAATGACGGCAAGAGGGGGAAATAAAATAGACAACAATACGCGAAAAAAACTCATATAAAATGCTATTGGTACAAAGATATAAAATTTGACTCCTTAGATTTTTTTAGTCTGCTTATCTTTGCGACAAATACCGATTATATGGCAAAGCTTTCCGAACAGGAACTTATTCGAAGAGAAAAACTGGAAGAACTTAAAAAACTAGGAATCAACCCTTATCCCGCTGCACTTTTCCCCGTAAATTTTTATTCTAACGACCTCCCTGTTCAATATCAGGAAGCTAAAAAAGTGGTGTTGGCTGGACGCCTAATGTCTAGAAGAATTCAAGGAAAAGCAAGTTTTGCTGAGCTTCAGGATAGCCAAGGTAAAATCCAAGTCTACTTTAATCGAGATGAAATTTGTCCTTCAGACGATAAAACCCTTTACAACGAAGTGTATAAAAAATTACTTGATATCGGTGATATTATTGGAGTTGAAGGGACTCTTTTTACTACCATGGTTGGAGAACAAACGGTAAAGGTTAGCAAGTTTACCCTTCTAAACAAAACCATACGCCCACTTCCTCTCCCAAAAACAGATGCAGATGGGAATACTTATGATGAATTTAACGATGCTGAACTGAGGTACCGCCAACGCTATGTGGATTTGATTGTCAACCCACAGGTAAAAAATACCTTTATCCAACGCTCGCAAATTACCACCAGTATTCGAAACTTCTTAACTGAAAAAGGGTATCTAGAAGTTGAAACTCCTATTTTACAACCTATTCCAGGTGGAGCAGCTGCACGTCCTTTTGTGACCCATCACAATGCACTCAATATTCCGCTTTATTTGCGTATTGCAAACGAATTATATCTCAAGCGACTCATTGTCGGAGGTTTTGAAGGAGTGTTTGAGTTTGCTAAAGATTTTAGAAATGAGGGA
Organism: uncultured Bacteroidota bacterium; assembly: GCA_902546725.1. GTDB lineage: Bacteria > Bacteroidota > Bacteroidia > Flavobacteriales > Flavobacteriaceae > MS024-2A. Next base: position 7,971 of record CACCLB010000016.1, read on the forward strand.
ATGGATCGTACCCACAATCCAGAATTTACCGTTATGGAATTGTATGTTGCATACAAGGACTACTTCTGGATGATGGATACTACCGAAAACTTATTGGAAAAGATCGCTTTTGATTTGAATCAAAACACTCAGGTTCAAGTAGGAGAACACACTATCGACTTTAAAGCACCCTACCCCAGAGTTCCAATCTTGGAAGCAATCCAAACGCATACAGGAATTGATGTTTCTAACATGAACGAAAATGAATTGCGTAAAACAGCCACAGATCTCGGTATTGAAGTTGACGAAACCATGGGAGAAGGAAAACTAATCGATGAAATTTTTGGTGAAAAATGTGAACACCATTACGTACAGCCAACATTTATTATAGATTATCCCAAATCCATGAGTCCATTGACTAAAGAACACCGCACTAAACCCAAACTCACTGAGCGTTTTGAATTAATGGTAAACGGAAAAGAATTGGCAAATGCATATTCTGAGCTTAACGATCCAATCGAACAAAAAGAACGTTTTGAAGCTCAATTGGCGTTGAGTGAGAAAGGCGATGATGAAGCCATGTTTATCGATCATGACTTTATCAGAGCACTAGAATACGGAATGCCTCCTACTTCTGGAATAGGAATAGGAATTGACCGATTGGTCATGTTAATGACAAATAACAGCTCCATACAGGAGGTGTTGTTTTTCCCTCAAATGAAACCAGAACGCCAATCTGTAGCTCTTAATGAGGAAGAAAAATTAGTGTTAGATACCATAAAAAAGTCTGATTCAAAGGAGTTAGTAGCAGTTAAAACAGCAGTGGGCTTAAGTAATAAAAAATGGGATACTTCCATAAAAGGGCTCACCCAAAAGAAAGTGGTTAAAGTTGTCAAAAATGAAGAAGGCCTCTTTATAGAAATGTTAAATTAAATTCAATACTTTAAACCATTAGGTATTTTATCCATCAAAAGAGAAAACAAAATACTTAATATTATGAGACATTTAATTTTCCTTTTTGCCCTTGCCCTACCGTTAATTGGAACGGCACAACGCCTTCATCAGAACAAAGAACTCTCTCAAGAAGAGCGAATCACACTTCACGTCAAGAAAATGCAATTGGCTTTAGATCTTACTGAAGAACAAAGCAAACTACTCACAGAAATTTTTAAAAAAAATCAACGTCCCCAACCTCCAAAGAAAAAACAGGATATTTCTTCAGAAGAGCATTATCAAATGCGTCTCAAACATCTAGATCATCAGATTGCAATACAAAATGAGGTAAAAACCGTCCTCAATGAGGAACAATTTACTGCTTGGAAAAAAATGCAACATTCCAAAAAACGTCGAAGGGCTCATCAAGGAAAGCAATCTAAATCACACCACAAGCATATGCACTCAAGAGGAAGAGAAGAAGCTTCTAAAGCTAATAAAAAGCAATTTTAGTCAGAACTAAAACACCTTGAATTCAGTTCGTCTATTCTCTTGATGTGCGGCTTCTGAACAATCTGCTCCATCGGCGCAGTCGTTTAAAAGTTTTGTTTCTCCGTAGCCTACTGCAATTAATCTGTCTTGTGATATTCCTTTTGACATGAGGTAATCCACGACAGATTTTGCTCTTCTTTCAGAGAGGCGCATATTGGATTCCGCACTTCCTCTGGAGTCGGTATGAGAGCCGATTTCTACAGTTGTATTTTCATCTTTGAGCATTAATGATAAAATATGAGTATCTATAATTCTTCGAGAATCTGACGTTAGAGCTGCACTTCCAAGCGCATAGTGAATTGGAAGAATAATTCCTCTTTCAGGGATGTCGCAAGGGACTTGTCTCCATGCTGTCATCCCTCCTTTTTTTACCAAGACTTTTCTCATTACTTCTGTATATTCTGCAGCTATTGTTCTTTCTTTAGTAGTCTCGTCTTTTACCAAAACACTTCTCTTTATAGATCTTTTTTTCGCAGGGATTTCCTCTTGTTTTGTAGTTGCAGGGCTTACCTCAACTTGACGCTCAACGAGTCTATATTTTCCGTCAATTTTTTCTGAGGAAGTTCGACTTTGTTGAAGTACTTTTTTTAATTGGAACATCTCTGGTGACCGCTTCATTTTCTACATAATGAAAAATTCTACAATCTGCTGGATCAATGGAAGGGCAATCTGGATCTTTTTCACCTGCAACCCAAGCACCTGTTTTAGGTTTGATCTCTACGGATTCAAATTCGTCTGAAAAGGATGCGGGAAGAATGCTAAGTTTATCGTAAGGTTCCAAGGTCCAAACAGTATCGTAAACAGTTCTATAAACAGCAGGAACATTTGAATATTTAATTGAAGCTGGCTTGACTATTATCTCTTCAGTTTTTGTTTCATATTCAGCAGGTATGACTTCCAAAACAGTGTATTCAGGTTTTGTCATAACACGGACAACTTCTTCACGGTATTCATCTGGGACCACACATTTTGCAAAACAGACGTTGGGACCCGGGTTTTCAGGAGACTTTCAAAATACTCTTGTGCTTGTGTCGCAAAAACGATGCATACACATACCAAGGGGAGGTAGAGGTTTTTCATGATTTTAATATTTGGTTAGGATATCAAAAATATAAAAAATATCACAATCCAAAAAGGCAATCAAGATATCTAAAAGGCTATAGTTTTTTTACAATGACCGCAAGAGCCTCAACCGTTTGATCTATGTCAGAATTAGACAATGCATCATTTAGAAAATAACTTTCAAAAGCACTGGGGGGAAGATAAATTCCTTGTTCGAGCATACCGTGAAAATACTTTTTAAATCGATCGTTATCCCCATGGGCTGCACTCTCAAAATTAGTAACTGCAACTTCAGTAAAGTGAACCGAAATCATGGATCCCAGTCGGTTAATCTGGTAAGGCAAACCAGCGTCTTTAAGAACGCTATCAAGTCCCTTGTGTAAACGTTCAGTTTTTTTTGCCATACGGTCAAATAATGCATCATCTGAATTTAAGGCTTGAAGCATGGCTAATCCTGCTGCCATAGCCAATGGATTACCACTTAAAGTTCCTGCTTGATAGACAGGGCCCTCTGGTGCCAAATGACTCATAATTTCCTCGCTTGCAGCAAACGCACCGACGGGAAGACCCCCACCAATCACCTTACCAAAGGTGACAATATCTGCTTTTACACCTAATAATTCTTGTGCTCCACCTTTTGCCAAGCGAAAACCCGTCATCACTTCGTCAAAAATCAAATAGGATCCAAACTGATCACATAATTTTCTCAACCCGTCTAAAAAACCCTCTGCGGGAGGAATACAACCCATATTTCCTGCAACAGGCTCGATGATGATTGCAGCAATTTCATCTGGATACTCCTGAAAGAGTTGCTCAACAGCTTCGATATTGTTGTAGGGAGCTAGTAAAGTATCTTGAGCTGTTCCTTTGGTTACTCCTGGACTGCTTGGGCTACCAAATGTTATTGCTCCACTCCCTGCTTGAATTAAAAAGGCATCGGAATGTCCGTGATAACAACCGGCAAATTTGATTATTTTTTCCTTTCCACTCGCTCCCCTTGCCAAACGTACAGCACTCATACAAGCCTCAGTACCCGAATTGACAAAACGGATTTTATCCATATTGGGAACCATTTCAAGCGCTAAATTGGCTATTTCAGTTTCCAAGGCAGTGGGCATACCAAAAGAAGTTCCTTTATCTGCTCTTTGTTTCACTGCATCAATTACTGGAGTAAACGCATGGCCTAAAATCATTGGTCCCCAACTCGAAATGTAGTCAATGAGTTTATTTCCATCTGCATCATAGAGGTATGCACCCTTGGCACGTTCAACAAAAATTGGTGTTCCTCCTACTGATTTAAAAGCACGTACTGGAGAGTTTACCCCTCCTGGAATTACAGCTTGGGCTTCTTTAAATAAACTACTACTTCTTTGATATTGCATGTCTAGGGATTGGAAGGGATGTTAAGGGATTGCCCCAAATAAATTGTTTGGTTTTGAATTTTATTTAACTCGATAATTCTTTCAACAGTTACGTTGTACTGCTTAGAAACCGAGTAAAGGGTATCCCCTTTTTTTACAGTGTGAACGCGCTGAATTACAGTTTTCTTTTTTGGTTTTTCAAGCATTCGATATTTTTTGTCAAAACGAGTCAAATCAAAACGTTCGATGAGACTGATCAATTTGTCGGGGTATTTTGGATCAGTCGCATAACCTGCCTTTTTTAGTCCTTTTGCCCAAGCTTTATATTGACTGGTCTTGATATCAAATAAAAAGGCATAGCGGCTTCGATCCTTTAGAAATAAGGAGTGGTCTCTGAATGAATTTTCTACTTTGGTATACACTCTAAAACATTCCCCTTTTTCATCGTCATCGTGATAGATCCGCTTACCGTTCCACCCTTTATGACATTTGATTCCAAAATGATTATTCCCCTCAACAGCAAGTCGTCCGTAACCCATTCCTGATTCTAAAATCCCTTGAGCCAAGGTTATACTTGCGGGAATTCCATAAGATTTCATCTCCTTTTGTGCTATAGGGGCATAGCGCGCTACATAGGCGTTGATCTTGTCTTTATTCGTCATTACTTTGACTGGGGCTACTGACTGTTGACTTTTCTCTTTAGTATTCACTTCTTTGGAGACTTCTTTTTTGACAGTAGGTTTTTGTCTTTCTTCAATCACTTTTTTAGAACCTCCACATGATGTCAAGGTTATAACTGCAAGTAAAAGAGCGATCACTCCCCATAATGTAAAAGAGGGAGCCTCTTTTTTTTGAGCTGAAGATTCATCGGTTCTATTCCCTGAAGTCCTCCACTGTGAATTACTAAAATATTCTTCCCCCATGACCATTGCTTGCTTTTAATCAGATCAAAAATACCAAAAAGCATTTTTCCAGTGTAGATTGGATCCAAAGGAATCTTATATTGTTGATAAAAATTATTCATAAAAACTATTAACTCCTCTGAAACCTTGGCATAACCACCAAAAGTGTAGTTGGAAAATACACTCCAATTTTCTTTTTGAGTAAAAGCTTTAATCGTTTTACTTACCTCAGGATTGTTTAAAGCATTAAACCCAAGTACAAACTGTTGATTTAAAGTGCTGTTGACTAATCCAGCCATAGTACCTCCAGTTCCAATACAGCAGCAAATTGCATCAAACTGCTGATCTGCTTCTGTCAGAATTTCTTCACATCCTTTTACAGCTAACTCATTTGTACCTCCTTCAGGCAGTACGGCTAAATTTCTCATTTTTGACTGAAGCTCTTTAATTAAAGAGCCCTTTTCTTTTTCTCTGTAAACTGCTCTGGATACAAACCTTAAATCCATACCTTGACTTCGACAAAAATTCAGTGTTCTACTCCCTTCAACTTTGTTCTCCCACTCTTCTCCTCTGACAATACCTATGGTCGGAATTTTACACATTTTTCCTGCATAAGCAGTGGCTGCTAGATGATTTGAAAAAGCTCCTCCAAAAGTCAAAACAGACACCTTATCATTCAAGAGATAATCTTCAAAATTGTATCTTAACTTTCTAAATTTATTCCCTGAAACCACTTTATGGATTAAATCTTCACGTTTTACGGTAATCCTGTGACCTTCTAGAATGTCAAGAGATTGATTTGTAGTACTTTTAATAGCATTAAAAAAAGTCATGCTCAAAAATACATTAAAATGAAACAGAGCCTACCTCCTTTAGAAGAAGGTGACTTTTATCTTTCCGAAGAAGGGTACAAAGTTTTTACACAACAATACCATTTAAAAAGAGGTTATTGTTGTCAAAGTAATTGCCGTCATTGTCCTTACGGATACGATCCTAGACAGGACTAAATTTTCGGCATACTTTTTGATTACATAGTTAACAGATATAAATTAATTTGATATGAAGTATGTAATTTTCTTTTTTGCGATTGTACTATTTGTTTCCTGTTCTTCTATTCGAGTATACTCTGATTTTGACAGCAGTGTGGACTTCTCTCAATACAAGACCTACGCTTTTTTTAAACCTCAAATTGATAAAGTTGATATCTCTGATTTAGACAAACGTCGAATTTTAAAGGCCATTGATAATGAGCTTAGCTCTAAAGGATTGATTAAGTCTGAAACACCCGATATTTTAATTGGATTTACCACTCATGCAAAAGAAAAGATTTACGTCAACAACATCAGCAATTGGGGCTGGGGTTTCAATCCGTGGCTTTGGGGACCTACAAACAATACTGTAAGTACACGAACAGAAGGAACCCTTTATATCAACGTGATTGACGGCGTAAGCAAGCAACTTGTCTGGCAAGGAAAAGGTCGTGGCGGGATACAAGAAAACATGAAAAACAGAGACGAAAGTATCGCTCTTTTTGTTCAGGAGATTATTGGGAATTACCCTCCCATTTCACCTCAAAGTCTCTAAGAAAAACAAGCATCACGTGCAGCGGCTAGGGCAGCAGTAATACCCTCTGGATTTTTGCCTCCAGCTGTTGCGAAAAAGGCTTGACCTCCTCCTCCTCCCTGTATATGCTTCCCAAGATTTCGAACAATGGCACCAGCATCTTTTTGTTGATCACTGACCAATACTTTTGAAATATAGCAGCTCAACAAGGCTTTTCCTGATTTTTTGGAACCTAAAACGACTATTGCTCGTTCAAGTGATCCTCCCAATTCAAATGATAAATCTTTCATTCCTTGGGCATCGAGATCAACCTCTGCAGCAACGAAAGATACACCCTCAACCTCTTCAACTTTAGATTTGAGCTCATCTTGGAGTAACTTCCCCTTTAATTTGGAAAGTACTGTGATTTCTTTCTTTAATTCTGTGTTTTCAGACTGAAGTGATTCAATTGCATTTAAAGGATCTTGACTTTGCTTGAGCAGTTTGTTGACCTTATCTAACAATTCACTCTGTTTTTCAAAATAGGTTTTTACTGCATCGCCAGTAATTGCCTCTATACGTCGAATCCCAGATGCGACAGCTCCCTCTGAAATGATTTTAAAATGCCATATTTCTGAAGTGTTTTTTACATGTGTTCCACCGCATAATTCGATAGACTGGCCAAATTGAATAGTTCGAACGGTATCTCCGTACTTTTCTCCAAAAAGAGCCATCGCACCTTTTTCAATAGCTTTATTATAGGGAGTATTGCGATCTTCCTCCAGATCAATATGCTCTTGAATCCTGGCATTGACAAATTGTTCAACTGCCTTTAGCTCGTCACTACTTACTTTTGAAAAATGAGAAAAATCAAATCTGAACATCCCAGAGTGCACCATGGATCCCTTTTGCTCTACATGGGTTCCTAAAACGGATCGCAAGGCCTGATGCATAAGGTGAGTGGCTGTGTGGTTACAAGAGGTTCTCTTGCGTTGTTTTTCATCTACTACAGCACTAAAGCTAGCATCTAAATGATCGGGTATTGTTTTTGTTTGGTGAAGTATAAGATTATTTTCTTTACGGGTATTGAGAATATAAAAAACATCACCATTAGTCGATTGCAAGTAACCTTTGTCACCTACTTGACCTCCTCCTTCAGGGTAAAATGGTGTTAAATTAAAAACCAATTGATAAAAATCACCTTCTTTAGCCGAACTCATTTTTCGATATCGAGTAATCTTGACTTGGGTCGTCAAATGATCATATCCGACAAACTCTTCTGTATCATCTTCTCTTAAAACAACCCAATCTCCTGCTTTGGATGCTGCAGCAGCTCTGGACCGTGATTTCTGGGTTTCCATAGCCGAATCAAATCCTTTTTCATCTACCTCAAATCCTCTTTCACTAGCAATTAGTGCAGTCAAATCGCATGGAAAACCAAAAGTATCGTACAATTCAAAGGCTTTTGCTCCGGGAATCGTTTTGTTTTTTGCGTTTTTAAGAATGCTCTCTAAAAGAAGTAAGCCCTGGTCTAAAGTTTTCAAAAACGAACTCTCCTCTTCTCGAATCACATTAAATGCCAATTGCTGTTCTTTTATAAGCTCAGGAAAAGCACTCCCCATTTGCTTGCTTAAAGTTTCTACAAGTTTGTGAATAAAGGGTTCTTTCTGATTTAAAAAAGTAAAGCCATAGCGAATTGCTCTTCTAAGAATTCTACGAATCACATAGCCTGCTCCATTATTACTTGGTAATTGACCATCAGCAATCGCAAAATAAACAGTTCTTAAGTGATCAGCTATTACTCGAATTGCTCGATCTGTATTTTCAGTTTTACCGTAAATAGAATTGGTCAAGGTCTCTATCTCACGAATTAAAGGTGTAAACACATCAGTGTCGTAATTGGAGTTTTTGTCTTGAAGTACCATACAAAGGCGTTCAAAGCCCATACCTGTATCAATATGCTTTTGGGGGAGTTTTTCAAGGCTCCCATCGGCTTTACGGTTGTATTCTATAAAGACTAAATTCCAGACTTCAACTACATGAGGATGGTCCTTATTTACCAATTCTGATCCAGGGGTTTTACTTTTTTCCTCTTCTGAGCGAATATCTACATGGATTTCAGAACAAGGACCGCAAGGGCCTTGATCACCCATTTCCCAGAAGTTGTCTTTCTTGTTACCCAACAAAATCCGATCTTCGGGTAAAATTGCTTTCCAAAAGTCGTACGCTTCGGTATCCTTAGCGATATTTTCTTCTGGGGCACCTTCAAAAATTGTTACGTATAATTTTGAAGGGTCAATTTTATAAACTTCGGTTAGCAATTCCCATGCCCATTCTATAGCTTCTTTTTTAAAATAATCTCCAAAACTCCAATTTCCGAGCATTTCGAAAAAAGTATGGTGATAGGTATCTATACCTACCTCTTCAAGGTCATTGTGTTTCCCAGATACACGTAAGCACTTTTGGGTATCGGATATTCTATTTGAGCTCGGCTTGGCATTTCCTAAAAAATACTCCTTAAAAGGGTTCATTCCTGCGTTGGTAAACATCAAAGTGGGGTCGTCTTTAATGACCATAGGCGCGGAAGGAACGATGCTGTGTGCTTTTGAAGCAAAAAAATCTAAAAATTGCTGCCTTACTTCGTTGGATTTCATGCCTTTACTCTTATAAAATTAAAGTTGCTTATCTTTGCAACGGTTTATAATTGGTTTATCTCTTTCAAAATTGATAAATTTGAGAGTATTTAAATTGATACTGCAAAAGAAAAGAAAATTTATAAAACTTTATGAGTAAAGTTAAATACTATTACGATCCTGAGACGCTTTCCTATAGACCTATAGAAATTACCAACAAAAAGCGAATCTCGAATGTTGTACTATTCATTCTCGCTTCTTTCGTATTTGGCTTGAGCTCTCTGCTTATCTTATTAAATTCTGACTGGATCAATACTCCAGCAGAAATTAGCCAAAAAAGAGCTCTTGAGAATTACGAGCTTCAATTTGAAATTTTAAGTAAAAAGTTAAATCAAATTGAGGCGGTAGTTGAAAATATAGAGGAAAGAGACAATAATATTTACAGGGTTTATTTTGAAGCTAGCCCAATTCCCGAGGAACAGAGAAGAGCTGGTTTTGGTGGTGTCAATCGCTACAAAAACCTTGAAGGTTATGATAATTCTGATTTAATTATCAATACAACCAAAAGACTTGATGTTCTATCTAAGCAAACAGTAGTCCAATCTCGATCTTTAGACGAGATCGAACGCCTGGCTGAAAATAAGGCCGAACTTATCGAAGCAATTCCATCCATACAGCCGATTAAAAATCAGGATTTGACGCGAATGGCTTCAGGTTATGGCTACCGCACTGATCCATTTACTAAAAAAAGACGTTTTCACTATGGTATGGATTTTAGTGCACGCAAAGGGACTCCCATTTACGCAACGGGAAATGGTGTAGTAAAACGTGCTGACAACCGTTCCTCAGGATACGGAAAACATATTCGAATAGATCATGGCTTTGGATATATCAGTCTGTACGCTCATTTAAGTAAGTACAATGTTAGAAGAGGACAAAGAGTAAAACGGGGAGACATCATCGGCTATGTTGGAAATACAGGACGATCTGTTGGCCCTCACTTACACTATGAAATATTTAAGGATAAAAAGAAAATCAATCCTTTAAATTTTTACTATGGTAATCTTTCCCAAAAAGAATTTGACGCGCTTCTTACCCAGTCTAGACTAGAGAACCAATCCATGGATTAAAATGCATATAAACCTTCCTGATAAAAGATATTATTCAATCGGTGAGGTTGCAAAAGCATTTAATGTTCAGCCTTCTTTACTTCGCTTTTGGGAAAAAGAATTTAAAGAAATTCAGCCTAAAAAAAATACCAGCGGTACACGAAAATATACCCCAGAAAATATTTTAACACTCCAGTTTATTTACCACTTGGTCAAAGAAAAAGGCATGACCCTAGAAGGAGCAAAAAAACAATTGCAATTGAGGTCTAAGCCAGGCTCTAAAGAAGAGCTACTTGCTAAATTGGAAGGGGTAAGAGCTTCTTTAATTCAGTTAAAAGAAAAGATGTAAACTATTTTTTTCTAAAAAATATCTGTACCGGAATTCCCTTAAAATCGTAAATCGATCGCAATTTATTCTCTAAAAATCTTTTATAAGGATCCTTGACATATTGAGGAAGATTACAGAAAAAAGCAAACTGAGGATATGGCGTTGGTAGTTGAGTACAAAATTTAATTTTTACAAATTTTCCTTTGTAAGAAGGCGGTGGAAATTTTTCGATTATGGGAAGCATCTGGTTATTGAATTCTTTGGTAGGAATTCTGTAGGAGCGATTTTTATAGACCTCTACTGCCGTTTCTACAGCTTTAAAAATTCGCTGCTTGGTCAATGAGGAAATAAAAAGTATTGGGACATCTGTAAAGGGAGCAATTTCCTTTTGAATTGCCGCCTCAAATTGCTTGGCTGCGTTGGTGTCTTTTTCCACTAAGTCCCATTTGTTAACCAGTATAACTATCCCCTTATTATTTCGGTGAGCCAGCCAAAAAATATTTTGAACCTGACCGTCAAATCCTCGTGTCCCATCAACGACTAATAGACAAACATCAGCATTTTCAATGGCACGAACAGAACGCATAACGGAATAAAATTCAATATCTTCCTTTACTTTAGACTTGCGTCTAATTCCAGCAGTATCAACTAGTTTAAAGTCAAAACCAAAACGATTGTACTGAGTATCTATGCTGTCACGAGTAGTCCCTGCAATATCTGTAACTATATATCGGTCTTCTCCAATTAGTGCATTGATAAAAGATGATTTCCCAGCATTCGGTCGTCCGACAACGGCAAATCGAGGGAGGGCATCTTCCTCATTCTCTTGCTCTTTAGGAAGGCTTTCAATGAGGTCATCTAATAATTCTCCACTTCCGCTCCCGTTGATGCTTGAAATGGGGTAAAGCTGCTCAAATCCTAAAGCGTAAAATTCTAAAGTGTTTTCCCTATGCAGAGCATTGTCAACCTTGTTAAGTACAAGAAAAATTGGCTTTTGTGCTCGTCTTAGCAGTTGCGCCATGGTTTCATCCATACCTGTGACTCCATCAGTAGCGTCTACCATAAAAATGATGGCGTCGGCTTCATCAATTGCCAAGTTGACCTGTTTGTCAATTTCTTTTTGGAAAATATCATCGCTGCGTTCTACATATCCCCCAGTATCGATTAAAGTAAAGACACGTCCATTCCAGTCAGACTTCCCATAATGGCGGTCGCGGGTAACACCACTTACCGCATCAACAATAGCTTCACGCTTTTGAATCATCCGGTTAAAAAAGGTGGATTTTCCTACATTGGGTCTACCTACTATGGCAACAATACTGCTCATATACTTTATTTGAGTGCAAAAGTACTTTATTCTATGCAAGGGTTTGATTCAAATCATTAAAGATTTTGACAGCTCCAGTAAATAATGAAAATACGCCCCATAAATTCTAAGGTTAATGAAGTTGCACAGCAAGTGATAAAGTTGTAAATTTGCATTTCAAATCGCGAGGTAGAGCAGTGGTAGCTCGTCGGGCTCATAACCCGAAGGTCGCAGGTTCGAGTCCTGCCCTCGCTACTAAACCCTTCAAACATGAAGGGTTTTTTTTTGCCCCATGAATGAGTTTGTCGTTTACATATTGCACAGTGCTCAGCATCAAAAAATATACATAGGGTATACCTCAAATTTGATTCAACGATTTTATTCGCATAATTTCCTAAGTAAAAAAGGATATACCTCCCGGTTTAGACCTTGGATAGTAATTCACGTTGATTTTTTTGATTCTAAGAAAAATGCTCTAGCTAGAGAAAAATTCCTGAAGTCTGGTGTTGGTAGAAAATGGATTTATCAAAATTTACTCTGATGGGCTCTTATCCGCCTGAGGCGGACGCAGGTTCAAGTTACGCCAAAGGCGCACTGGCATGCCCTCGCTACTAAAACAATAAAACGGTTATACTTTTATAAAGTGTAGCAGTTTTTTATTTATTATTGATATAACGCATCCCTTCTACACCCTTGCTAAGAATCACATCAACCTTTACTTCTGTTCCATTCTCATTTTCAAAATAAACGGTTTCCTCTTTACTGATATATACTTTGGTTTTTTCTTCAGGTACCAAAGCGAAACTCTGAGTTTGCTCTCCAAAACTCTTGTCTACAGCTTTCACAATGACTGTCAAGTTTGATTTATTGATCAACTCTGCAGAATAGTTTTTATCATTGAATTCTCCCAACAAGAATGTTTGATTGGCAGGAATTATTAGACCTGATTTAAAGGATAAACATGAGTTAAGAATTAGAAGAACTGTAAATACAAATAGTAATTTTTTCATAGCGTTTTATTTTATAGACACTTATCCTTGTTAATTGTTACAGTCAAACCGTCTAAACACACATTTTTTTTCATTTGGGCTGCAACTTTTCAAAATTTACTAAATAAAAAAGGATATACCTCCCGATTTAGACCTTGGATAGTAATTCACTTAGCTATTGAAATTTAATTCAGTTGTCATCAAAAGTTAAGGCTTGAAATAGAATTACCTCTTATATTTCTTCTTAAAAGAAACTTACTGAATAAGCATATTAAACTCTTTTTAACATTAAAAGCCTAAAATCCATTAATTCTTTCCCTGTCTTTTTAATGCCTTTTAACTTCAAGGTTCCCATTCCTTTTTTTAACTTAATTTTTCCAACATTTAAAGGTCTAAAGTCTTTAACATAAGATTCTATTCTTGGAGAACGATCTTGGTTTTTTCCGTATTCTTCAGGATCGTGAGAATTATTAATTTCACCTATAAGTTTAGATTCCCCAAAAGTTAATTCAAATTGAGAGCCAATTGCATCTTCTGCACAGCTATAATAAATAACCACTTCAAAATCTCCATCCTCAGCAACTTCTACTTGCCAAGTAATTGAATCATTAATGTCAATCCAATTCGTCATAAAACTGCAATTTGGATAATAATTTGATCTCTTAATGTTTCCATTTGCGTTTGCATCTCTCGCTGGAATTTGAGTATACAGCATTTTAGGATGACCTATTATAAATGGTCTTTCATCTTTTTCTGGAAGTTCGTTCCAAACTGTTTGTCTCCATTTTATTTTTTCATTCTTCATGGATTGAAAAATTTCAGGGAAAACATTAGAGACCTCTTCATATTGATTTGGATCATTCTCCATATCAAAAAGATTATCGTTATGGTCAAGTCTAAATTTTTGTTTTCTAAGACTTAATCTTCCTCTCCAATAGTTAAAAATAGTTCTGTCTTCCGTAGGGATATCTTCTCCATAAATTAAACCTTTAAGACTCAATCCATCTAATTTATTTTTCGGTAAATCATTGATATTGACCAAATCTTTTAAAGTT
>CACCLB010000017.1:0-15000 GCA_902546725.1 uncultured Bacteroidota bacterium
TTTGCCAACGCCCTAGCAAGCCTGTATTGGAAATTACATTTTTAAAGCCCTGTTTAATGGTATGCAAATTAATTTTAGGGTCATTCAAACACGCTAATGCTGTTAGGACTGTTTGAATATTTTGAACTTGGTAGACTCCTTTAAGATCTGTTTCCCAATCTTGGTCTTGGACTTTTACAAAAGTTAACTTTGAAGACTGCTGTAAGGCAATCTCCTCAAATACTTTTTGAGTCTCCTCGTCTTTTTGACCTACAACCACAGGAGTTCCACTTTTAATAATCCCTGCTTTTTCTTTGGCAATCTGAGTGCGTGTGGTGCCTAAAAACTCTGTGTGGTCTAAACCAATATTGGTAATTACAGAAAGAACGGGCATGATGATATTCGTGGCATCTAAACGACCCCCTAGCCCTACTTCAACAATAGCATAATCCACTTGACTCTCTCTAAAGTGGTCGAATGCCATCCCTACGGTCATTTCAAAAAATGAAATCTGTTCTGATTCAAAATAGTCTGCATGCCTTTCGATAAACTGAATTACTTTTTTTTCGGTTATAAGTTGGCCGTTTACTTTTATTCGTTCTCTAAAATCCAACAAATGTGGTGATGTATAAAGACCCACTTTGTAGCCGGCACTTTGTAAAACAGATGCAAGTATATGTGAGGTGGAACCCTTGCCATTAGTACCCGCTACGTGGATGGACTTAAATGTTCGATGGGGTTGATCCAAATGAGCATCCATTGCCAAAATCCTTTCCAAACCCGGGCGGTAGGCACTCCCACCAACTTTTTGGTACATGGGGAGTTTAGAAAACATCCAATCGAGGGTATCTTGATAGGTTTTCAATCCTTATTCGCCTAATTTAAATTGGATAACCACAAAACCTATTTGCTCTGCGGGTGCATTGTTGTCAGGAAACCATTTGTGTAGTAAAGCTGTTTTCCGAGCAGGTTCAAGCAAGCAAGGATGAGTATTGGTACTGCCTTTAACTCCTGGCACTGCTTGTACAACCTCACCATTATTGTTTACCGTAATCCGAACGACTACCGTTCCCTCTTGGTTACAGTCTTGAACAACCTTACCGTTGGATTGTAAATTTCTTCCATTGAGCCCGTATCCTTTTCCTCGCCCCCCCAATCCATAATTATTGTAATAGCTACTCGAGTAAGGATTTCCTTCTAGTTTGCCTTTGTCCCCTTGAACTAAATCATCTCCTTCGCCTTGAGTTTGCTCACCATCCTCAGTTTTATTTTTCAATAAATTAGAGACCACACTTTTTGTGGCTTCAGATACATTTGCAACTTCTTTTACGGGTTCTGGCTCAACCTCAGGTTCAGGCTCCTTTTCTTCAGCTTCTCTGAGTTTTACTTCCTCTTTCTTATCAGGAACAACAACTGTAGATTCTTTTTTGGTCAAAACTTCTTTGATGGATTCTTCAGTACTTTCCTTTGGGGGAGTTACTTCTACTTTTTCCTCTACTTCAACAGGTTTTTCCACTGGTTGTTCAATGGCTTGAACGCTTTTGGTAGGCTGAACCTCACCGCTTCCCTGTGCCAAAGTGCCAAAATTGACTTCCATTCCATAACTGATCGGTGGATCGTAATAGGTCAATCCCAACATAAAGAACAACAGCAACAGGAGTATGGCAACTACTGCAGTAAGTCCAGCTGATTTTTTTTTGTGGGGAGTATCCAACATCTTTATTCGTTTTCGTTTTAAGGGGTGTCTACAGCCAATACTACCTTGATACCATTCTTATTGGCAATATTCATTACAAATACTACTTCTTGAATGGCTACTTTTTCCTCTGCTCTCAATACCAGAGAAGGGGTTTGTCCTCCTTCTAAAGCTTGGATAAGCTGGTTTTCCAGTCTGTTTTTATTCACCCTATTTTCATTGATATAAAACCGACCTCTATCTGTAATGGTTACTGCAACCGTATTTCGGTTTTCAGTCTTACCCTCTCCTTGTGGTAGTTTAACCTCTATGGTGTTTAACTGTTTTGCTAAAGTAGAGGCAATCATAAAAAAGATCAACAACAAAAAGACAACATCCGTCATCGACGACATATTGAACTCGGGTTTAATCTGGTTTCTTCCTCTGAGTTTCATCTGTTAGGCAGGTTCGTTTAGTAGATCTAAAAACTCCAAACTAGAGGCCTCCATCTGATAGACCGCTTTGTTGATTTTAACAACTAGGTGGTTGTAGCAAATATATCCAACAATCCCTACGATAAGTCCAGCTACAGTTGTAGTCATTGCAGTGTAAAGCCCATCGGCAAGTAGTTGCATATCAATATTCCCTCCAGCATTTGAAATCTCAAAGATGGATAGGATCATTCCAATCACGGTTCCTAAAAACCCCAACATGGGAGCAGCCCCAGATATAGTGGCTAAAATACTTATGTTTTTTTCCAGTTGATATACTTCCAAACGGCCAGCATTTTCAATTGCTGTATTGATATCGTCCAAAGGCCTTCCTATTCGAGAGAGTCCCTTGGATATCAATCTCGCTACAGGAACATTTTCTTGTACGCAAAGTTGCTGTGCCCCATCCAACTTTCCATTCATCACAAATGATCGAATTTGAGGCATAAAATTAGGCGTGACTTTTACTGCTGAACGAATAGCAAATAAACGCTCAAAATAGATGTAAGTCACCATTAAAAGTAAAACGAAAAGAACTCCGATAATCAGTTGACCTCCAAGGCCCCCGTTTTTAATCAGCTCAACTAGTGAGAGTGTTTTTTCTGTTTGTAAAGGAGCAGCATCTTGAATATAGGATAGTAACATAGGCTATAGTTATACAGTATCAACGAAAATTTTTATAAAAAATTCTCTGTCCTATCTCCTAAAGTACAAAATCTCGAATAAGGACAAAAGTTATAAATCCACCAATAAAGCCAACAAAGGCCAACCAGGCTATTTTCTTTAAATACCAAAAGAAATCGATTTTCTCCATTCCCATGGCTACTACCCCTGCCGCGGAACCGATGATGAGCATGCTCCCTCCTGTACCAGCGGAATAGGCGATAAGGTGCCATACTGGATCGTCGGTACTCATTGAAAACATCCCCATACTTGCAGCTACTAAAGGTACGTTATCGATTACTGCCGAACCTATTCCCAACAAACCAATCACAACGTCCGTATTCGGTATAGTTTCGTTTAATCCTTCAGCAAAATTAAAGAGCAATCCTAAAGACTCAAGAGCCGCAACTGCTAATAGAATCCCTAAAAAGAAAAGTATACTGGGCAACTCAATTTTGGACAGTGATTTATGAACTGGGCTCGCTGTTTGGTGTGCGTCGCTCTCTTCATCAAAAGAAGTAATATTAATCTTAGCCTTACTAAAGATCTCAGCAAAAGTTGCTACTACTGCTAAAGAAAGCATCATACCCACATAAGGTGGAAGGTGTGTCAAGGTTTTAAAAACGGGAACAAATACAATAGCTGAAAGTCCTAAATAAAGCATGGTTCCACCGCGTTTATGAGTTTCTACCGAACTGTCATCTTTGACTGCTGGTATATCTCCTTGAAATGCGGGTAATAAAGAGGCAATCCCAACGGGTAAAACAAAACAAACTACAGAGGGGACAAGCACATAAGTTATCAATTTTACCGTAGTTACTTTGTCTCCTATCCAAAGCATGGTAGTAGTTACATCACCAATGGGCGACCAAGCTCCACCTGCATTTGCACAGATAATAATCAAACCTGCGAACCACAGGCGAGTATCTCTGTCGTGGATGACTTTTTGCAATATGGTAATCAAAACTATGGTTGCCGTAAGGTTGTCTATAATGGCTGAAAGTATAAACGCCAAAATCCCAAAAATCCATAGTAAGCCCTTTTTGCTTCGGGTTTTAATAAAGTTTTTTATGGTGTAAAATCCATTGAAGTAATCAATGATTTCGACTATAGTCATCGCTCCGAGAAGGAAAATGATGATCTCTGCAGTCTTCCCTAAGTGATGCAATAAAATTTCATCAATGTGAGTGGGTTCAAGCTCCTTGAGTTCTGTATTTACATCAAAAACAGGCAAATGAGCGAGGGAAATGATTGCCCACATCAATGCCATCATTGCAAGGGCTGGAATTAATTTGTCTACTTTTAAATTGTGTTCAAGCGTAATCGCTAAATATCCCAAAACAAAGAGCGAGATAATGATAGTTTCCATGTATTCAATTTCGTTTGAATGCTAATGTATAAAAAACTCTTACGTTTCTTCCTCTCTAGGGATAAAAAATATTCCCGCTACTGTGGTCAGCCGAAGCACCTGTCACGGAGGACAAACAATTCACTTGATTTTCAATTCGCAATAGGCCTAAAAATGCAAAGATCAGGGCTTCCTTAAAGTCAACAACTAGTGGGTCGGGAATACTAAATTTTGCTTTGCTAAATTTATTAAGCAGGGAGATTAAATAATTATTTTTAGCACCTCCACCGGTGATTAATACGCTATCAGTATTTTTAAAAATTGATCCAATTTGCTTGGCAATATGGTAAGTATAAGTGTGAATTCGATCTTCGACTAAATTAGTTCTGTATTGATCAAGTAGTGGAAAAATCTTTTCATTGACCCATTCTATTCCCAGTGATTTAGGTGCTTTTTTTTGATAATATTCAAGATTCTCCAAAGCGCTTAAAAGTTCTGGAATAAGATGACCTGCCCGAGCTAGATTCCCCTCAGAATCATATTCCAAACCCTCTTCATTCGCTAGGACATTTAAAACTGTGTTTACGGCGCAGATATCGAAGGCGGTAACTTGGGCTTTTTGAGGTAAGGAGACATTGGCAAAACCCCCTAAATTCAAGCAACAAGAATACGACTTAAATAAATGTAAATCGCCTATGGGTACCAAAGGTGCTCCTTGACCTCCTAATTCAACATCTTGGGAACGAAAATCGCATATTAATGGCAGTGCTATCAGCTTAGAAAGTTGAGGAGTATTCCCGATTTGAAGCGTAAACCCCTGATCTGGCTGGTGAAATACCGTATGGCCGTGAGAACTTACAAAGTCAATTCCTTCTATATCCCTTTTAAAATCTAGAATAAATTTTGCCAGTAAATTGACGTAGTCTTTCTCGACCTCTTTGATTTGTTGAGAATTTTGGAGATGTAATTCTGACAGACAGGTTTTCCATTCTGATGAATACGAATAGGTTTTGGCTTTTAAAATTTCAAAATCCCAATTTTTCTTTTTTTTAAAATCTACACAAACCAGATCCAAGCCGTCCAAAGAAGTACCTGACATAGATCCAATTAGCCTGTATTTTGATTTCACTTTCTTTGTTTTAGATTCAACAACAAAGGACGCAAAAATTAACTTTTTTGCAATTTTTAATTTAATTAATACGAATTCAAGGTCGAAATAGTGAATAAATTATGAAATCTTTAGGCTTAGGGTTTTTGATCTTCAATTAATCTAATAGATGCAAATGGATTCTTATTTTTGTTGTCCTTTTAAAAACACATCTTTATGTTGCCAGCAAAACAAGGACTATATAACCCTGAGAATGAACATGATAACTGTGGTGCAGGATTCATCTGTAGCCTACAGGGAAAAAAGACAAATGATATCATTCACAAAGCCCTAGATATACTTGATAAATTAGAGCATAGAGGTGCAGTTAGTGCCGATGGCAAAACGGGTGATGGAGCAGGAATTTTAATTGAAATTCCACACGATTTTCTTGTCACTCAATGTGACTTTGCACTTCCAGCATTGCACCAATATGCTGTAGGAATGGTTTTTTTACCAAAAAAAGAAAATCAAAGAACCTATTGTATCGGTGTTTTTGAATCGGAAATTGAAAAGCAAGGTTTGAACATACTTGGCTGGCGCAAAGTGCCAGTGAATCCAGAGGTAGTTGGAAGCATTGCTGCACAAACCGAGCCTTACATCATGCAAGCATTTATTGGGAGAGGCGCAACTGACATCTCAGATCACGAATTTAATATCAAACTTTTTAGCGCACGCAAGATTGCAGAACACACCATATCAAATTCAAAACTTTCTGAGGCTTCATATTTTTACCTCCCAAGTCTTTCTACCCATACTTTAATCTACAAAGGTCTTTTGATTCCTGAGGACATCAAAGGTTATTATAAAGATTTATCAGACCCTGCTGTTGTGACCCGACTGGCTTTAGTACATCAAAGGTTTTCTACCAATACCTTCCCGACCTGGGATTTAGCTCAGCCTTTCCGTTATATGTGTCACAATGGTGAAATCAATACTTACAGAGGTAACGTAAGTAGAATGCAGGCTCGTGAAGAATTGCTAGAAAGTGATTTCTTTGGTCCAGACATAAAAAAAATTCTACCAGTAATTTTACCTGGCAAATCTGATTCATCTTCTATGGATATGGTAGTAGAATTATTGTTGGCTACTGGTCGATCACTCCCTGAAGTAATGATGATGCTTGTGCCTGAAGCTTGGGAAAAGCATGCTACCATGGATGAAGGCAAAAAGGCTTTTTACAAATACAATTCCTGTATCATGGAACCATGGGACGGACCTGCTTCGATTCCTTTTACAGATGGTAAATTTATTGGAGCATTACTAGACAGGAATGGACTCCGCCCATCAAGATACTCAGTCACCAAGGACGGTTATGTGGTCATGTCTTCAGAAACTGGAGTTATGGATATTGCGCCTGAAAACATTGACCGCCACGGTCGTTTAGAGCCCGGAAAAATGTTTTTAGTAAACATGGACGAAGGACGTATTGTTGAAGATGAGGAAATCAAAAAAGAAGTTACTAGTAGTCGACCATATCAGCAGTGGTTAGATGAAAATTTACTTCCACTAAAAGACATTCCCTACACCGGAAATGTGAGCTCTACCGAAGACGAAGGTTTTGAAACGCGTATGCGAATTTTTGGCTATACTCAAGAAGACCTTAAAACTATCATAACCCCAATGACCATTCAGGGGAAAGAAGCTATCGGTTCTATGGGGACTGACACACCACTGGCTGTACTCTCCGAGCGCCCTCAGCTATTATACAATTACTTTAAACAACTTTTTGCTCAGGTAACCAACCCTCCTTTAGATGGTATTCGTGAGGAGATTGTTACCGACACCAGTTTGAGCATCGGACAAGAATTCAATCTGTTTGATATTTCTCCTGAACATGCAAAAAAATTAAGTATTCAAAATCCTGTAATTTCAAATGAGGATTTAGATAAAATTAAATTTATTGAGCACAGCGACTTCAAGGCGCAAACCATCTCTACACTTTATGAAGTCTATTCAGGTTTAAACGGGCTTGAAAATGCCTTAGAAGACATGATAAAATCCATAGAAAAGGCAGTTGACCAAGGAGCCAATATCATTATTTTATCAGATCGTGGGGTGTCCCCATCTATGGCGCCCATCCCCATGCTATTGGCAACTTCTCATACACATCATGCCTTTAAACGTCTTAAAAAACGCTCGAAATTTGGTATCATTATTGAATCTGCTGAACCTAGAGAACCGCATCATTTTGCACTCCTTTTTGGCTATGGTGCTAGTGCAATTAACCCCTACTTGGTCAACGAAATCATCATTCACCAAGCTACGGAAGGCCATATTGAATTAGATGCCAACACGGCTATAGAAAACTTCAATAAAGCCATTGCTAAGGGAATTATCAAAGTGATGAATAAGATTGGCATTTCGACTTTACACTCTTACCGAGGCTCTCAGATTTTTGAAGCTTTGGGCTTGTCTGAAAAGTTTATCGATCGCTTCTTCTGTAATACTGCCAGTCGAATTCAAGGAATTGGTCTCTATGAAATTGAAAAAGAAATTAGCAGTCGCCATTCCAAAGCCTATGTACACGAATCCAACCTAGGACTTCCTTTAGAAATTGGAGGGGACTATCGCTGGAGAAGAGACGGCGAGGCACATGTTGTCAACCCACAAACTATTGCTTCTCTTCAACAAGCTGTAAGACAAAACAAGCCTGAAAGCTACGACGCTTTCGCTAAGATGATCAACGAGCAAAACGAAAAGCTAATGACCCTCAGAGGGCTGTTTGAATTTTCAAGTTTTGATCCTATTCCAATTGATCAAGTAGAACCTTGGACTGAAATAGTAAAACGCTTTAAAACAGGTGCCATGTCTTTGGGATCTATCAGTCAAGAGGCTCATGAAAATTTAGCCATAGCTATGAACCGTATAGGTGGAAAAAGTAATTCTGGAGAGGGTGGAGAAGACGTACGTCGTTTTCAACCCGACCAAGATGGAAATTGGAAAAACTCCGCCATCAAGCAGGTTGCCTCTGGTCGTTTCGGAGTTTCTAGCCATTACTTAAGTTCTGCAAAAGAGATTCAAATCAAAATGGCTCAGGGAGCAAAGCCGGGTGAAGGAGGACAACTTCCTGGGCCAAAGGTCAATCCTTACATTGCCTCTGTCAGAAACTCAACTCCTTATGTAGGTTTGATTTCGCCACCTCCTCACCACGATATTTACTCAATTGAAGATTTATCTCAATTGATTTACGACTTAAAAAATGCCAATCGTGAAGCCCGTATCAATGTCAAATTGGTTTCTGAAGTTGGTGTAGGAACTATTGCTGCTGGGGTAGCCAAAGCCAAAGCAGATGTCATCTTGATTTCTGGTTTTGATGGAGGTACCGGAGCTTCTCCACTTACTTCTTTAAAACACGCTGGTCTTCCCTGGGAACTCGGAATTGCTGAAGCACAACAGACTCTAGTGATGAATGATCTAAGAAGTCGAATTGTGCTCGAGTGTGACGGTCAGATGAAAACTGGACGTGATGTAGCCATTGCCTGTCTGCTCGGTGCAGAAGAATTCGGATTCTCTACCGCACCACTGATTGCTTCGGGCTGTATCATGATGCGTGCCTGTCACCTAAATACTTGTCCTGTGGGCATCGCTACCCAAGACCCTGAATTGCGTAAAAACTTTAAAGGTAAGCCTGAGCATGTGATTAATTATATGTACTTCATCGCTGAAGAATTACGTCAGATTATGGCTGAACTCGGGTTTAGAACCGTTGACGAGATGGTTGGTCAATCGCAAAAACTCAATATGAAAAAAGCGATTCAACATTACAAAGCTCAGGGTATTGATTTATCTAATATTTTATATAAGCCTGATGTTCCTTCTCACGTACAGGAGCGAAATACACAAACTCAGGATCACCAACTAGAAAATGTATTGGATTTTGATATTCTCAGACAAGCTCACCCAGCCTTGTACAGAAAAGAGGAACAGCACTTGGAATACCGTATCAAAAATACCAACCGAACTGTTGGGGCAATTTTGAGTAATGAAATATCAAAAATCCACGGTGCTGACGGACTCCCAAACAAAACCTTAAGTTTAAAATTCACCGGAGCTGCAGGACAAAGCTTTGGTGGCTTTGCTACCAATGGACTTTATATGAAGGTGGTCGGAACAGCAAATGACTACTTTGGGAAAGGACTCTCTGGAGCAACCTTGGTAGCACAGGTTCCAGAAAAAGCAACTTTTGTCCCCCATGAAAATATCATCATTGGAAATGTAGCGCTTTACGGTGCAACTAATGGAGAAGCTTACATCAACGGTATTGCAGGTGAGCGTTTTTGTGTGCGCAACTCGGGAGCAAAGGCAGTTGTTGAGGGAATTGGAGATCACGGATGTGAATACATGACCGGGGGGATCGCTGCAGTCTTAGGTGAATTTGGAAGAAATTTTGCTGCAGGAATGAGTGGAGGAATTGCTTATCTTTACAGTGAAGACGGTACTTTCGATGAGAAGAAATTCAACCTTGAAATGGTCGAACTAGAGGACCTCCAAAAGGAGGATCACGACAGCCTGCAAAAACTTTTGCAAAATCACGTTGATTATACCAAAAGTCCTAAGGCGACAGAAATAGTAAACGATTGGCCAAAATCAGCTAAAAAGTTTATCAAGGTAATGCCGACAGATTACAAGCGAGCTTTAGAGATGATGGCAAAAAAACAAACTGAAAAAACAGTCTAAAAGATATGGGAAAGATTAAAGGTTTTATGGAATACGACCGACTCAAAGAGCCGGTAATTGAACCCCAAGAGCGAATTAGCAATTACAATGAATTTACTATAGCTCCAAAAGCTGAAAAGCTTCAGGAGCAAGGAGCCCGATGTATGGATTGTGGAGTTCCTTTTTGCCATAGCGGTTGTCCGTTGGGAAACTTAATCCCTGACTTTAACGATGCCGTCTATCAAAATGAATGGCAACGTGCCTTAACAATACTTCACTCTACCAACAACTTCCCAGAATTTACAGGTAGATTGTGTCCTGCTCCTTGTGAGGAGGCCTGTGTACTCGGTATTGTAAATCCACCCGTTTCTATTGAATTGATTGAAAAGTATATCGTAGAACGCGGTTTTTCAGAAGGATGGATCAAGCCCGAACCTCCTACAGAACGAACAGGGAAAACTGTAGCCGTAGTCGGTTCAGGTCCGGCAGGTTTGGCAGCAGCACAGCAATTAAACCGTGCTGGACACAGCGTAACTGTTTTTGAGAGAGACAACAAAATTGGAGGTTTACTTCGCTACGGAATTCCAGATTTTAAAATGGAAAAAAACGTCATTGACAGACGTCTAGAAATTTTAGAAGCCGAAGGAATTGTTTTCAAATGTAATGTGGAAATTGGAAAAGACATCCAAGCTGCAGATTTGGAAAAAGACTTTGATGTAGTAGTCTTGGCAACTGGAGCGACCATTAAAAGAGAAATGCCTATACCTGGCTCAGACTTGGAAGGTGTGGTACAAGCAATGGACTTTTTACCACATAACAACAAAGCTGTAGACGGACAGCACCAACGCGACAAAAAATACTTAGCCAAAGACAAAAACGTCATTGTTATTGGTGGTGGTGATACAGGTTCTGACTGTATAGGAACTTCAAACAGACAAGGCGCTACAAGCGTGACTAACTTTGAAATCATGCCCAAGCCTGCTGATTCAAGAACAGAAGAACACCCTTGGCCGTATTGGCCCTTTAAACTCAAAACTTCATCTTCTCATGAAGAAGGAAGTCATCGTGAGTGGAGCATACTTACCAAAGAATTTATTGGTGATGCTAAAGGTCATGTAAAAGCTTTAAAGACAGTGGAAGTTCAATGGAAGAAGATTCCAGGTGAACGCCCTCAACTTATTGAAAAAAAGGATTCTGAAAAAGAATGGCCTTGTGATTTAGTACTCTTAGCTTTAGGGTTTACAGGTCCGGAAAAGACACTCCCTGAACAATTTGGATTAACTTTTGACGAAAGAGGAAATATCAAGGGGGAAAGCGATTACCAAACCCTAAAAAATAACATCTTTACTGCTGGTGATTGCAGAAGAGGACAATCTTTAATCGTTTGGGCTATTTCGGAAGGAAGAGAAGCAGCACATCAAGTAGACGCCTTTTTAATGGGCAGTTCTACACTCCCTCAAAAAAATAAGGCAGGTGACCTAGTCGCTCACTAATTTGCTTTAAACATCAATATAACCCCCTAACTTTAGAGTTAGGGGGTTTTTATTTAAAATTATTTAAAGAATTAGTGTAACATTTTGAATGGGTAACCGTCATTAAGGAAAACCCATCAAATGTATAATCACCTACTTATAACCCTTAGCCTACTTTTTCTTCCCTTTAGTACAATAGCCCAAAACCCTGCACCTACTTTTGACGGCATTGTTAGTGAAGAGGAGTTGAAGGACTCAAAAAGTTTTGATATCAATTACGAGATTAACCCGGGGAATAATGTCCCCTCACCTCACTTGACCAAAGCTTTTATCACCTATACCGAAACTGATTTATATGTTGGCTTTATCGCTTATGCGGATATGGAAAACCTGCGTTCTTCCATCAGAAACCGAGACGAGGGCTTTAGAGACGATAACGTTTTTATCGGGATAGACACCTATGGTGACGGTCGCTATATGGTAGGCTTGGGTGCAAACCCAGAAGGGAATCAACTGGATGTAAAACTTCTTTCAACCGGCAATGATGATATTTCCTACGATGTCAATTTTGAATCCAAGGCCAGCAAACACGACGACAGTTATCATATAGAACTTAAAATTCCATTTAGTGTACTTCAGTTTAAACAAGCCCCCAAAATGGAATGGAATATTTTACTTTACCGATCCACCTTTACTGAAAACAACCGCAGTCAAAACATCAATTTCCCCATCGATCTAAACAACCCTTGCCTGCCCTGCCAAGCTACCACAAGTATCCAACTTGAAAACATCAAATCCAAAAACCGCGTCAACCTATTGCCTTATGTTTACAGTGGCTTAGACGGTACTACAGACAACAATAAGCTAAGCTATGGCAAACCTACAGGAACTGTTGGATTGAGCGGTTTGTTTGACCTCAATAACATCACCTCACTTGAATACGCCATCAATCCCGACTTTTCACAAGTTGAGGCTGACGTTTCTCGTATTACTGCAAACAACACCTTTGCCATCTTTTTTCGAGAACGAAGACCCTATTTTAACGAAGGAAACGATATTATAGATACTGAACTCAATACAGTCTATACCCGATCTATTAACAAGCCACTGCTCTCTACTAAAATGATCAGTCAGGGAGAAAAACAACGATTCTACTGGCTCTCAGCTTATGACGAAGCCTCCCCTTATTTAATCGCAGCTGAAAACCGCTCTTATTTTGGTGAAGGGAAAGCCTCTTATTCCAATATATTTCGTTACCAGCGAACCTATGATCAGGGAACCAATATTGGTTTTTTAACTACCAACAGAATATTTAAAGACGGAGGTTATGGGCATACCATTGGAGTTGACGCTCGCTAACGCTTTAAAAAATCCTATACAGCTAGTTTTGAGTTTAATAAAAGTATTTTATTGGAACCACAGGCAGATTGGATAGAGGAAAATGATCAAATACTAGATAAAAACACCCAATTAGACGGTGAAACTCTCAACGGAGATGCACTCTATTTCTCTCTCCAACGCAATACCAAACATTGGAATACCGAAATCGAATACGAACAATACTCCCCACATTACCAGACCCCTTTGGGGTTTGTAACCCAAAACAGCATTCGCCTATTGGATATTTCACATGGCTATCAGCACTTTTTTGACAAAGAAAATTTTGTCAAACAATTGGGAATTTATGCTGGGACTGAATTCAATTATAATTACGCAAATTTGAGAAAGTTGTTAGATTTTGGAACGGCTATGTATGTCCAATTGAGTGGAAATGTAGATAGTGAAATCAGTTTTAATTATATCGTCAATGAAGAATTTGAGGGCTTTAACGCCAAAGACATGTCTCAATTCAGTGGTTTTGTCTCCTACAGCCCTTCTGAAACTGTCCGCTTGGGAATGTTCTCCGAAGTGGGTGAGTCCATACGTTATGATGCTGATAACCCCGCCATCGGCAATAGCTTTTTTATAGGAACCTTTAACAATTTTCAAATCACTCCTAAATTGCGATTCAGCCCTACTCTCCGCTATTCCCAACTCAAAAATAAAGACGACCAAAGCCTCTATTTTTCAGGATATATTGCCCGAGCCAATCTCAACTATCAATTCAATCCCAATCTGTCTTTTCGTATCATTGGGGAGTTTAATGATTTTGATAAGTCCTTCTTTTTACAACCCTTACTTAAATGGAATCCCAACCCCTTTACCATTTTTTATATTGGTGGAACCAATGGCTATTCCCAAATTGATACCCAAAACCGTTACAGTATAGAAAACAGTCAACTCTATCTAAAATTCCAGTATTTGTTTGATTTGTAAAGTCTAAGTTTTATCAGATATGATCTTTAAAAATCTTCTTAACTAATTCACCACTCTTAGCCCTCATTCTTTATTTAAAGCCTTTTCAATAAGTCTTGCTACATCAATCCGAGCACCGTGAGGTATGGAGTCGGTTACGGTAAGAATTAAAAATCTTTTTCCATTTACTTTGGCATAAATTTTTTGCCCGTTGGGTAAATCTACTCCACTACGGGAAAAAGGAGTTAGATTGGGATTCATCACACCAGGGATTCTTAAGGGCAAGCTTTGTGCTGTATTGTTTTCCAAATAAAAAGCCCGTTGAGGAGTTAAGGGTCTTGTCTTTTTTGTAGTCCCTGTACTTCCTTTTCGCAAAGTATAGGCTACTTTAATTGGAGCTATAAAACGGTTTTCAAATTGTAAATACATTCCCTTATTGACTTCAAACAGCGTTGTACTTCCCTTGTCGAGGCCAAAACTTTTTCGGACAGTATCGGTTTGCTTGTCCCTAGCAGAAACCCCAACAACGTATTTGGACTGATTCCAAATTTTAACATTAAACCCTTGGTATAAAGGATAATCAATCTGTACCACTTGCTTGGGAGGAATAATCAACTCTGAACGATCTGCTTTTTGAGCAAACGCAGTCAGGCTGACTAAACAAAAGAGGGTAAATATATTTTTCATTTAGTAAAAATACAATCTTATCTTTATCCTTATTAAAAAAAAGAAATGCAAAAAGTCCTCTCCTTTCTTCTCGTTTTAGCACTTTTAAGCTGTAAAAAATCATCTAAGAGTCCTGTTGAAACACTAAACTATAAGACTGTTCAACAACAAATTACCGCTAAAGAAACGCAACACATCCTTTTTACTTTGGCAGCTGACAGCATGAAAGGTCGTGACTCAAAAAACGGAGGATACTTTAAAGCAGCTGCTTTTGTTACCGACTATTTAAAGTCGAATAATATCCAGCCTTTTTATCCCGAATACCGAGATTCCTTGGTAACAGATAGCTTGGTTTCATATAATTTAGTTGGTCAGATAGGTGACTATGACCCTCAAAGAAAAACGGTTTTAATTGGAGCTCATTTGGATCATATTGGCATTCGTGGAATAGAGGATGATACTATTTACAATGGTGCTAATGACAATGCTTCAGGATCTACTGCTGTTCTACAGATAGGTAAATTTTTAGCTCAATATCAGTGGAAACAAAATGTACTACTCGCCCTTTTTGCAGATGAAGAAAAGGGACTTAAAGGAGCCCAGCA
>CACCLB010000018.1 GCA_902546725.1 uncultured Bacteroidota bacterium
TGATGTAGTCATCGTCGGTTCTGGAGCTGGGGGTGGAATGGCAACAAAAATTCTTGCTGATGCCGGGCTTCAAGTTGCAGTAGTCGAAGCCGGACCCTTTTTTGATCCTGCCAATCCAGATCAACAAACCCAACTCAAATGGCCTTACGAATCTCCTAGAAGAGGTGCTGGGACCACTCGTGCCTTTGGAGAATTTGATATGGCCTACGGTGGATGGGAAATTGACGGAGAACCCTACAATCAGATCGGGGATAGTAAATTCGATTGGTTCCGCTCCAGAATGCTTGGAGGACGAACAAACCACTGGGGAAGAATCTCACTTCGCTTTGGACCTAGAGATTTTAAAGGAAAAGACCGAGATGGTTTAGGAGAAAACTGGCCCATTGGCTACGAGGACATTAAACCTTATTACGACAAGGTTGATAAACTGATCGGTGTCTTTGGCAGTAAAGAAAATATGTATAACGAACCCGATGGTTATTTTTTACCTGCGCCAAAACCTAGGCTCCACGAATTGTATTATAAAAAGGGTGCTGAAAAATCGGGGGTAAAAGTAATGCCTTCTAGACTTTCGATTTTGACCAAACGAATCAACAATGAAAGGGGAATTTGCTTCTATTGCAACCAGTGCAGTCGATCGTGTTCAGTATATGGAGATTTTTCTGCAGGATCTTGTTTGATTTTTCCTGCTCAAAAATCAGGAGGACAAGTTGATTTGTACGTAAACAGTATGGTGCGTGAAGTAGAAGTCAATGAAGAAGGTAAAGCTAAAGGCGTACTCTACATCAATAAAGAAGATCGCAAAGAATATCGTGTTAGAGGAAAAGTAGTAGTGTTAGCTGCTTCTGCTTGTAGTACTGCACGTATCCTATTGAACTCTAAAAGTGCACAGCATCCTAATGGCTTAGGAAACAGCAGCAATATGGTAGGTAAATACTTACATGACTCAACTGGGTCTGACCGTATGGCTTTTGTTCCCGAATTAATGAATCGCAAACGCTATAACGAAGACGGAGTTGGTGGAATGCACCTCTATTCACCTTGGTGGTTAGACAACAAAAAACTCGATTTCCCTAGAGGTTACCATATTGAAGTATGGGGAGGATTAGGAATGCCGAGTTATGGAACAGGATTTAATCCAAATGATCTCAATAAATACCTTGGACTTAAGGTAGGGGGTTATGGCAATCAACTGCGAGAAGATGTCAAGAAGTTTTACGGTTCTGTAATGGGGATGTCCGGAAGAGGAGAATCCATTGCTAGAGAAGAAAACTATTGTGAAATTGATCCTACTACAGTAGATGAGTTTGGAATCCCCGTATTGCGATTCAACTACTCTTGGTCTGATCACGAACGCAAACAGGCAAGACACATGCACAATACCTTTGAAGAAATTATTGAAAATATGGGAGGTATTGTACTGGGAGATAAACCCGGTGCTGATCGTGATTACGGCTTATTAAATCCAGGAAGAATTATTCACGAGGTAGGAACTACTAGAATGGGTAGTGATCCTAAAAAATCAGTAGTCAATGAATTTGAACAGTTACACGATGCTGACAACGTCTTTATCGTTGATGCTGGTCCTTTTGTGTCACAAGCGGATAAAAATCCTACATGGACCATCATGGCGCTCTCGTGGAGAACCTCAGAATTCATTATCCAAGAATTAAAAAAACAAAATATTTAGTCATGAACAGAAGAGACAGTATTCGATCACTTTTTTTAGGAAGTATGGCAGGAGGTCTTGCCCTTGAAAGTTGTGTTACAGAACCTAAAGCTGCTGTAGAGCAAAAAATTTGGGAATACCAATACGGAAGAACTCCTGATGAACAAGCCTATGATGAAAAGCTTTTAGGCCAGCAATTTTTTGAAAACAGTGAACTTGCAAAAATCAAACAATTGGCAAACCTAATTCTTCCCCCCAACGAAGAGGGTAATATTGAAGATGCCAAGGTCCCTGAGTTTATAGAATTTATGGCTAAAGATTTCTCAAGTATCCAAACACAAATGCGTGGAGGCTTAATGTGGCTGGACAACCACACCAACAAGACCTATGGTAAAGACTTTATCAATTGTAGTGATGACGAGCAACACCAAGTTTTGGATCTCATTGCCTATCCAGATTCCAACAGTTCTGAACAGAAGCAAGAAGTTCGCTTTTTCTCCTTAATGAGAAACCTTGTAATGACAGGCTATTTTACTTCAGAAGCAGGAATAAAAGAATTGGGCTATAAAGGAAACCAACCCAATGTTTGGGATGGTGTTCCAGAGGATGTGCTTAAAGATCACGGAATGTCTTATGACGAGTCCTGGATGCCAAAATTTATAGACCAATCCAAACGCAATGACTTGGCTCAATGGGATGAGAATGGAAATTTAATATCCTAATTTTTTAAACTCATTTTATTGAATACAGAAGTAATTTAATTCTTAGATTTATACTCTATACAATTAAATTATGGAAAAATATATTCTGGCAATTGATGCTGGCACAACAAGTTCTAGAGCCATCATTTTTGATCACGCTGGAGAAACCAAAGGAATTGCTCAACACGAGTTCACGCAAATATTTCCCAAAGAGAGTTGGGTAGAACACGATGGAATTGAAATCTGGGAAACCCAACTCAAGGCTATCAATGAAGTTCTGGAGAGCTCACAAATTAAGGCAGAACAAATCCACGCCATGGGAATTACCAATCAGCGTGAAACTACCTTAATTTGGAATCGAAAAACAGGAAAACCCGTTCATAATGCAATCGTTTGGCAAGACCGAAGAACTGCAGCTATTTGTAACAAACTTAAAAAAGAGGGAAAAGAAAAACAATTCTACGAAAAAACTGGGTTAATACTCGATGCCTATTTTTCTGGGACTAAGATCAAATGGATTTTAGATCAAGATCCTGAGTTAAGAACTGCTGCCGAAAATGGTGAATTGGCTTTTGGAACTGTAGACAGTTGGCTTATTTGGAATTTAACTGATGGAAAAGTACATGTCACAGACGTAACCAATGCGAGTAGAACCTTACTATTTAACATACACACACTCGATTGGGATGAAGAGCTTTTAACAACATTAGAGGTGCCAAAGGCCTTACTCCCAAAGGTTGTCTCCTCTTCTGAAGAGGTAGGTGAATGCAGCTCTGAACTTTTAGGACATTCCATACCCATCGCGGGGATTGCTGGCGATCAGCAAGCAGCACTTTTTGGTCAAATATGTATCGAACCTGGTGATGTAAAAAACACTTATGGAACCGGTTGCTTTTGTATTATGAATACTGGAGACACTCCTGTAATATCTAAAAATAAGATGTTAACCACCATTGGTTACCAAATCAATGGAAAGGTCGCCTATGCTCTTGAAGGGAGCGTTTTTATTGCAGGTGCTGTTGTTCAATGGTTGCGTGATCAATTGCAAATGATAAGTGAAGCTAGCGAAATAGAAGCTCTTGCCAAAACTGTGGAAAATAATGGTGAGGTCACTTTTATCCCTGCCTTAGCAGGACTAGGAGCTCCCTATTGGGACTCCGAAGCCACTGGATCCATTTTGGGAATAACACGAGGAACAAACAAAGGACATATTGCTAGAGCAGCTTTAGAAGCTATTGCACTTCGAGTGATGGAGATTGTGACTGAAATGCAAAAGGATGCGAATACGACCTTTAAATCCTTAAAAGTTGATGGTGGGGCAAGCAATAATGATTTGCTTATGCAAATCCAATCTGACCTTTTGGAAACAGAAGTTATTCGTCCTCAAACTACAGAAACTACCGCTTTAGGTGCCGCTTTCTTTGCTGGACTTGCAACCGGCTATTGGGATTCAATTGAAAGTTTAGAAAATATTTGGGCTGTAGATCAAAAATTTACACCCAATTCAAATTCAGACACTCAAAAAACCATTGACCTATGGAAAAAACGCATTGCTAAATTAAGCACCTATAGTCCATTATGAATAGAACAAAAAATCTCGAAAGACTACAACAAGAAGAAGAATGGGACGTTGCCATAATTGGTGGAGGCGCATCCGGTTTAGGTATCGCTGTTGATGCTGCAAACCGCGGACACAAAACAGTTTTATTAGAAAAGAATGACTTTGCTAAAGGAACTTCATCTCGCAGCACCAAATTGGTTCACGGTGGAGTACGTTATTTGCAAAATGGAGATATTTCACTCGTTATTGAAGCACTCAGAGAGCGGGGTATTATGCGAAAAAACGCTCCGCATTTGGTTCGTGATTTAAGCTTTGTAATTCCGTCTTATGATTGGTGGAGTAGCCCGTTTTATGGGATTGGACTCAAAGTATACGACATGATGGCTGGTAAGCTTGGTCTTGGTCCATCCACTATCCTTAGCAGAGATGAGACCTTAAACTATCTGCCAAATGTCAATAAAGATGGCTTAAGGGGTGGAGTCATTTACCACGACGGTCAGTTTGACGATGCACGTATGGCAATTAGTCTTGCCCTTACTGCAGATAAAGAAGGGGCTAACCTTCTAAATTACATGGAAGTGACAGGGGTGGAAAAAGACAACAATATGCTGAAAGGAGTTCGGGTTAAGAATCAATTGGACGGCTCAGAAACTGTTGTTAAGGCTAAAGTTATCATTAATGCAACAGGAGTATTTTCAGATGATATTATTCGTATGGATCAACCCGATGCAAAACCCATGATCCGACCTTCTCAAGGGGTGCATTTAGTGATCGATAAGTCATTTTTGCAAGAGAATTACGCTATCATGGTTCCACATACGACTGACGGCCGAGTCTTATTTGCTGTTCCTTGGAACGGACAAGTAGTAGTTGGAACAACAGATACACCAGTAGACGAAGCTCTAGAAGAACCAAGGCCATTGGAAGAGGAAATAGACTTTATACTCGAAAATGCAAGTGCCTACATGACAAAAAAGCCGCATCGTAAGGACGTCAAAAGTGTCTTCGCAGGCTTGCGTCCCTTGGCTGCTACTGAAAGAAATAAAGAGAGTACAAAGGAAGTTTCAAGACATCACAAAATCATCGTAAGCACGAGTGGTTTAGTCAGTGTTCTTGGAGGAAAATGGACAACCTATAGAAAAATAGCCGAAGATACAGTCAATACCGTACAAATGGTTGGTGGCTTTCCAGATCGCAAATGCAATACAGAAAATCTCCCCATTTTTGGAAATGATTTTCATTCAGATTTTTCAGATCCGTATCATATTTACGGAACTGAGACCCCAAAAATTAAAGCATTGAATCCCAAATCGGCTGATCAATCGCTTTCCGATCAAATTTTTATTTCTGAAAATCAAGTGATATGGGCAGTAGAAGAAGAAATGGCCATTACACTTGAGGATGTGCTTGCAAGAAGAACACGTTGTTTGTTTTTAGATGCTTATGAAACTGAAAAAATTGCGCCCCAAGTACTAGAAATTATGTGCAAAAGATTAAAAAAAGATACAAATTGGGCTAAAGAAGAAATGAAAAAATTTAATGTAATTTTAAAAAAATACCAATTATGATTTTACATCCCTTTTTAGCTGAATTTATCGGTACAGCAATTTTAATTCTCCTCGGAGCAGGTGTTGTAGCGAATGTCAATTTAAAAAATACTATAGCCTCAGGACAAACCCCTTGGGTATTGATTACCAGCGCTTGGGGATTTGCTGTTTTTGTAGCTGTTTTTGTCAGTTCTCAATCCAGTGGTGCCCATCTGAATCCTGCAGTAACACTTGGACTAGCCTTCGCAGGTAAGTTTTCTTGGTCTTTAGTCCCCTCCTATTTTCTTGCGCAATTATTGGGTGCCATGTTTGGAAGTTGGCTTGCTTATCTTGTTTATATCGATCATTATAGAGCAACAACGGACGAAGATGCTGTTCGAAGTACTTTTTGTACAGGGCCAGCCATTCGTAATTATAAAAACAATTTTTTTAGTGAGGCCATCGGCACCTTTATGCTTGTTTTTGGAGCTTTATTTATCGTAAGTCCCAATATCAGTATCCAAGGTACTGAAGTAGAAAATTTTGGTCTGGGTGCATTGGATGCCCTTCCTTTAGGTATCGTTGTTTGGGTCATTGGGATTGCTCTTGGAGGAACAACAGGCTATGCAATAAATCCTGCACGAGACTTTGGCCCGCGTTTGGTTTATCAGTTACTGCCGAGAAAAAACAAAGACGCTGATTGGGCTTACAGTTGGATTCCTATCCTAGGACCATTTACTGGTGGAGCTCTGGCTGGATTTATTTACAGTATACTGTAAAACTATTTAGCTACGTTTACAGCTCGTGTTTCTCTAATGACTGTAACTTTAACTTGCCCGGGATAGGTCATGTCAGTTTGAATTTTTTGAGAGATCTCAAAAGAGAGTCTCGAAGCGTGATCGTCAGTGACCTTTTCACTCTCAACAAATACTCTTAGTTCACGTCCTGCTTGTATGGCATACGCTTTATTGACCCCATTAAAATCATAAGCGATTTTCTCGAGGTCTTTTAGACGCTGTACATAACTGTCTAATACTCGTCTTCTAGCTCCTGGTCTTGCTCCAGAGATGGCATCACATACCTGAACTAAGGGGGAGAGTAAAGAGGTCATTTCGATTTCATCGTGATGTGCGCCAATGGCATTGCATACCTCGTTTTTCTCACCGTATTTTTCAGCCCATTCCATACCTAATAGAGCGTGGGGCTTTTCAGATTCTTCTTCGGGTACTTTGCCGATATCATGAAGCAGGCCGGCACGTTTTGCCATTTTTGTGTTCAATCCTAATTCCACTGCCATCACACCGCACAGTTTGGCTACTTCTCTTGAGTGTTGCAATAAATTTTGGCCATAAGACGAGCGGTATTTCATTCTCCCTACTACTTTGACCAACTCAGGGTGAAGTCCGTGAATACCTAAATCAATTACAGTTCTTTTTCCTACCTCGATAATTTCATTTTCAATCTGCCGTCTTGTTTTGTTGACCACTTCCTCAATTCGAGCTGGATGAATTCGTCCGTCAGTTACTAATTTATGCAGGGATAAGCGAGCAATTTCACGACGCACAGGATCAAAACATGAAAGTATAATGGCCTCAGGAGTATCGTCCACGATAATTTCCACTCCGGTCTCAGCTTCAAGAACTCGAATATTCCTTCCTTCTCTCCCAATAATTCTTCCTTTCACATCATCAGACTCAAGGTTAAAAATGGAAACGCAATTGTCTATAGCTTCTTCCGTTCCAATACGTTGAATGGTATTAATAACAATTTTCTGAGCTTCTTGTTGAGCAGTGAGTTTGGCTTCTTCAATCTGCTGCTGGATATACCCCATGGCATCAGACCTTGCTTTTTCTTTAAGACTGTCCATCAATTCTGCTTTTGCTTCTTCAGCAGAAAGTTTAGAAAGCTCCTCGAGTTTTCCTATCTGTATTTCAAGTTTATCTTCTAATGCTTTTTCTCTTAAAGTTAATTTTTCTTGCTTGGTATTCACAAACTCAAGTTCTTTTTGAAGCTTTCGCTTTAACTCTACATTAATGTTGATTTCTTTTTGAAGTTGCGATTCGCGTTGCTTTGCTCTTTTTTCAATTTCAGAAATCTTTTGCTCTCGCTTGTGTACTTCACGTTCATGGCTGGATTTTAACTCAATAAAATGTTCCTTAGCCTGGAGTTTTTTATCGTTTTTAATTGCTTCAGCGTCAATTTTTGCTTTTTGTAAAAGGGCTTTAGCTTGGCGCTGAGCTTCTTCTAAAAGGGATTTATTTTTCCCTTTTCTCGTATTATTACCAACCAGTAAGCCCAGTACTAGAGCCACTATTCCGGTAATTATTGTTAATAGATAAGGTTCCATTGTGTTTCATTTTAAAAAAAACCTGTATCAGTGGGTTTTTTGTATAAACTCCTAAAAATCAAGTTTGAGGCTACACTAATGCTCAAGGATCTGCTCAAGGCAGCTTGCTTTTACAAAAGAAACTCACCTCTCTGAATTAAAAGCTCGTTGAGTTTATCAAAAAATACTAATACAGGCAGTGTGTATAGCTGTCAATATGAACTTAATATGCAGCCATATGGAGGTCAATTAAATCAATGAGTTCTTGCATTTTATCCTCAGACTTTGAAGGAGCAGAAGCTTCTTGACTTTTGTGCTTTTCCAATTGAGCTGCGTACTGAAGGGAGCACATGGCAAGAACATCTTGTTTGTCACGAACTGCATAGTTTTTCTCTAATTGATGTATGGTTGCTTCAATTTTTTTTGCCGATGCCCTCAAGGAAGCTTCCTGCTCTGGACTTATTGTGAGCGGGTAAACCCTGTTCGCTATCGTCAGTTTTATTTTTAGCATGTCACTCATATCAATTCAATTCTGTGATCCGAGAAATACAATAATCTACTTCTTTGATCAGACTATTTATTTTTGCTTTCGTTTGCGTCTTTCCTTCATTACTGCCTAATAAATTATTTGCAATTTTTAGGGACTTATTTTCTTCTTTCAAACCTTTAAGCTCCTCTTCTAATTCCTTATTTTGCAAACTCAGCGATGTATTTTCCTCCTTGAGTGTTCGCAAATCTAGATGGTTCTCCTTCAACTTATTGAGCAGTAAAATGATTTTTGATTCTAAATCTACTATGCTCGAGGTTTTGTTATCCATATTAAAATTGGCGTAATAACTTATCATTACAAATCTATTGAATCTTTTCTTATTGTGTTTGCTCCTCAGGGTCTGTTTTAAAAACTTTAACAATACACAACTTTAAGGTTTTGAAAATTAGATTAAAATAGAATTGATTTTTATATTTAAACCTATGTTGATGAATACCCAAAATCTGAAGTTAAAGTTTCTCTTTTTCTTTTGTGCATTACCACTAATTCACTTTGGTCAGATGAAGGCTCAATGGGTTCCCCCTTTAGACATTCCCATTCAACTCTCTGGCACCTTTGGTGAATTCAGAAGCAATCACTTTCATGCTGGGCTGGACATTCGTACTCAAGGGAGGCAGGGCCTTAAAGTAAAAAGTGTTCAGAATGGTTGGGTAAATCGTATAAGAGTCAGCACGAGTGGTTATGGCAAGGCAATTTATATACAGCATTACGACGGGACCACATCAGTATATGCCCACCTCAAAAAGTTTGCTCCTAAAATTGAAGCTTATGTTACAGAGCGGCAATACCAAAAAGAGTCTTACACGATTCATTTATTTCCAAAATCTGAGGTGCTTAAAGTAGATTCAGGAGAGCTCGTTGGATTCTCTGGGAATACAGGTGGATCTTACGGCCCCCATTTACATTTTGAGGTGCGAAATTCCTCTAACCAAAATCCAATAAATCCTATGGAGTATCCATTGGAGATTAAAGACAGCCAACGACCTCAAATTCAAAACCTCTATATCTACGATGGGATTCATCCAGACAGTAAAAAAAAGGAATTCCCTCTAGTTAAGAAAAACGATAGTGTTTATACCACAGCTGGTATTCACACTG
Source organism: uncultured Bacteroidota bacterium (assembly GCA_902546725.1). Classification (GTDB taxonomy): domain Bacteria; phylum Bacteroidota; class Bacteroidia; order Flavobacteriales; family Flavobacteriaceae; genus MS024-2A. Next base: position 9,432 of record CACCLB010000018.1, read on the forward strand.
GAGGAAAAATTAATGTGGGCTTGCGTTTATTTGATCGACAAGATCTATCCTACAATAAAAATGGAATCTACAAAGCCACGGTCAGACTGAATGGAATTCCTCAGTTTGAAATGGAAATGGATCAAATATCTTTTAACGATTCTAAATACATTAACCTACTTATTGATTATAAAGAATACGCTCAAAAAAAGAGACGCATTCAAAGATTTATTACTCATCCTGAACAAAGAACTAGTTTTTTAAAAGGTGCAACGGCAAACGGAGAAATGGAAATCAGTCCTGATAAATCTTATCAAATCATGATTAAGGTTAGTGATTATAAAGGTAACACAAGCTATGTTGAAGCTTATCTTACAGGTACAGCTACCAATCTTAATTCTTTTGACAAATCGAATCTAATAGATCCGTCCAAGGATTACCTCTTTGATTTTGATGACAGGTCCGTTTATTTTCCTCAAAACAGTTTTTACGATGCTATCCCGCTAAAGGTTGAAAACACCGAAACTGAATTAATAGTAGGAGAAAATCACTACCCCCTGCAAAAACCCTTTGAAGTTCAATTTCAAATTCCTGTTCATGACAGTCTAAAAAACAGTCAATCGTTTATCGCTATGCTAAATACTAAAGGGAAACCATTCTTTTTTAGCAATCAAAAAAAAGAGAACAGTTGGATTGGTAAGTCCAAAACACTTGGAAGATTTACCATCAGTCGAGACAGTGTCGCGCCTAAGCTTAAACCTCTGAATTTTAAAAATAAACAATGGCTGAGTTCCTTTAACTACCTCAGGGTAAAACTCACTGATGATTATTCTGGAATAAAATCTTACAGAGGTGAAATCAACGGAAAATGGATTCGCTTTGAATACGAACCTAAAAACAATACTTTAATTTATGATTTCAATGATTTGAGTTTCAAGGAATCGCTACATCAACTCACGATAGAAGCAGAAGATAAGGCTGGAAATGTTTCCAAACTACAAATGGAGTTTTACCGTAAATCAAAAAAAGGAGACTAAAAGTCTTTTAAGACTTGTATCAAACGATCAACTTCATTCTTGGAGTTCAATATTGAAAACGAAAATCGCAACGAAGGCCAGTCTTCAGATTTTTGAGAACGAATGGTGTTGAGAACGTGAGATCCAGACTGACTTCCCGATTGACAGGCGCTTCCCTTGGAACAGGCAATTCCATTCAAATCTAGATGGAAATCGAGCATTAAAGCCTTCTCCTTAGGAATAGGTAAGGCGACATTTACCAGAGTATAAGTGCTTTTATTAGGGTCATCACACAAGCCGTTAAACTGTACTTCAGGAAATACAGTGGTGATTTGATCGATAAAATGATTTTTAACGTCTAACACTTTTTGCCGCTCAACCTCTAGGTTTTCATAAGCCAATTTTAAAGCTTTATTCATACCTACTATATTGTGGACAGACTCAGTACCGGCACGCAGACCTCGCTCTTGAGCTCCTCCGTGGATGAAGGATTGAAGTCCAGAGTTTTTTCGCACGAAAGAAAAACCAATTCCTTTGGGACCGTGAAATTTATGGGCCGCTGCTGATAAAAAATCAACTGGAAGTGTTTCCATATCAAAAGTGAAATGTCCTATCCCCTGCACAGCATCGGTATGAAAATATGACCCGTATTGATGGCAAAGCTCGCCCACTACTTCTAAATCTAATACATTACCAATTTCATTATTAACGTGCATTAATGAAACCAATGTTTTTTCTTTACTGCTTTTTAAGAGAGCTTCCAGGTCTCCGAGATCTACAACCCCTTTATCGTCTGTTTTTACATATGCTGTACTGATACCAAACAGTTGTTCTAATGCTTCCATGGCATGTAAAACAGCATGATGTTCAATAGGAGAAGAAATGATACGCTTTACACCTAAGTCTTTTACCGCACAATGCAGTATCATATTGTCAGACTCCGTGCCTCCTGAGGTAAAAATAATCTCTTGAGGGGCTGCATTAATTTGTTTTGCAATTTCCTTTCGTGCGGTCTCTATATGTGTTTTTGCAGTTCTTCCAAAAGCATGAGTAGAAGACGGATTCCCAAAACATTCTTGCATCACTTCAGAAATGGAAGAGATTACTTCTGTTCGTAAAGGGGTGGTCGCTGCATTATCAAAATAAATATTCATCTGCTATGAAAAATTAGTTATTGGGTTCAAAGCACGCTAAGGTGGACCTAATGATTTGAATACATTCACCTAGCTGCTCCTCCGTCATCACTAAAGGTGGTGCAAACCGAATGATATTTCCATGGGTTGGTTTGGCGAGTAGTCCATTCTCCATAAGTTTCAAGCAAATATTCCATGCTGTTTTACTCTCCTCGGTATCATTGATAACTATGGCATTTAACAGTCCCCTACCCCGTACTTTAAGGACTATGGAGCTCTTGTCAATATAGGACTGCATTTCAGCTCTAAAAAGTTGTCCTAAACGACTTGCATTTTGTGTTAATTTTTCATCTCGGATAACTTCCAAAGCCTCCATAGCAACAGTACAAGCCATGGGATTTCCTCCAAAAGTACTTCCGTGTTGGCCGGGCTGTATCACATCCATAATTTCACTATCACACAATACCGCTGAAACGGGATAAGTCCCTCCACTAATTGCTTTTCCTAGTATAAGTACATCTGGGCGAGTATAAGTATCAGCTTGTTGTTTGCAATGTCCTTCGCAGCTGCACGAACCGCATACGGCTAATAAAGACCCTGTTCGACCAATTCCTGTTTGAATTTCGTCAGCCATCAGCAATACGTTAAATTCATTACACAGTGCTTTGGCTTTTTTGATAAAGTCAGTATCAGGTGTATAAACCCCCGCTTCACCTTGTATGGGTTCTACTAAAAATCCTGCTACATGCGGGTGGGTTTCTAAAACTGCTTCTAATGCATCTATATCGTTATAGGGTATAGTAATAAATCCTTTAGCATGTGGACCAAAATTAGTTTTTGATCCCGGATCACTAGAGAAAGAAATAATAGTAGAAGTTCGACCGTGAAAATTTTGAGAGCAAACGATAATTTCTGCCTTGTTAGCGGGTATCCCTTTAATTGTATAACCCCATTTACGCGTAATTTTTATCGCAGCTTCTACAGCTTCAGCCCCTGTATTTGAGGGTAACAATCGCTCGAAATTAAAATAATCTGTAACGTAATCCATATAGGCTCCCAACTTATTATTGTGAAAGGCTCTAGAGGTAAGTGTCAGTGTTTCAGCTTGCTTTTGTAAGGCATTTACAATTCTAGGGTGACAGTGTCCCTGATTAACGGCAGAGTAGGCAGATAGAAAATCAAAATACTTTTTACCCTCAACATCCCACAAATAGACTCCCTCACCACGCTCTAATACCACCGGTATCGGATGATAATCATGTGCTCCATTAACTAGCTCTAAATCTATAAAATGCGATGCTTTGATCGTTGTTTCCATAGTTGAAATATTTTGAACTCCAGTAGGGAGTTTTACTTGCCCCTCAAAAGTAAGAAATATGGTATTCAAAAACCCAATGGAAATGGTGATTTATTTTCCTAAGCCACCTACATTTGCAGCATGTCAAGAAAAAGAGTAAATAAAATAGAACAGGGATTAAAGGTAATTGATATTAACGCCAAAGGCGTGGGTGTTGCTAAGTCCGAAGACGGTGCTGTCTATTTTATCAAAAATGTTGTTCCTGGTGATGTAGTAAACGTTCGTGCGTACAAGAAGCGAAGAGGTTATTTCGAAGCAGAGCCTCTTGAGTGGGTTCAAACCTCTAAAGACCGAATCGAACCGCCCTGTGAGCATTTTGGTGTATGCGGTGGTTGCAAATGGCAACACTTATCTTATGAAGCTCAACTTAGCTTTAAAGAAAAAGGAGTGCTACACAACCTGCAGCATATCGGAAAAGTTCTACCGAATGAAATAATTCCCATTCTTGGAGTGGATAATCCTTATTTCTACCGAAATAAAATGGAGTTTTCTTTTTCTAACAAACGTTGGTTAACTTCGGAAGAAATCGCTCAAGAAAATCAAATTGAACGCAATGGCTTGGGCTTTCACAAGCCGCAAATGTGGGATAAAATTGTAGATGTCAACAAATGTTACCTTCAAGCTGATCCTTCTAACGAAATTCGAAATGCAATAAAAAAATTCGCCTTAAAAAATAAAATGGAGTTTTACGACAGTAGAGCACAACAAGGCTTTTTACGAACACTAATGATCAGAAATACTTTAGCCGGGGAGGTCATGGTGCTCATTCAATTTTTTGAAGAACGGAAAAATGAAATCGAGTTACTTTTGAATTATGTTCGGGAACAATTCCCTCAAGTGAGTGCCCTACTCTACTGTATTAATTCAAAGGGCAATGACAGTATTTACGATCAAGAAATTCATTGTTTTAGCGGAAAGACTTACATCACCGAATATTTGGGTGATTTACAGTTTCGAATTACCGCTAAGTCATTTTATCAAACCAACCCCAAACAGGCAGGACTTTTATATGCAATAGCAGAAGATTTTGCACAACTCAAACCAGAAGATACAGTTTATGATTTGTACACGGGAACGGGTACTATTGCACTGAGCTTAGCAAAAGATTGTAAAAAAATTATTGGAGTAGAGTCCGTTGCTGAAGCCATTGGTGCAGCTAATGAAAATGCGTCACTTAACGGTATAAAAAATGCCTCCTTTGAAGTGGGTGATATGAAAGCGTGTTTTAACGATGCATTTATCAAACGACACGGCAAGCCGGATGTGGTGATTACCGATCCTCCTCGTGACGGTATGCATAAAGATGTTGTAGCTCAATTACTCAAAATTGCGCCAAAGCGAATTGTATACATCAGTTGCAACAGTGCCACCCAGGCAAGAGATTTAGAACTCATGAAAGAAAGCTACAACTTGATAAAAAGTCAAGCAGTCGATATGTTTCCACAAACTCATCATGTAGAAAATGTTGTACTTTTGCAATCTAAGACTACTGATGAACACGCTTAAAAATAAACTTCTTTTTGCTTTTGTCTGTTTTGGGATTTTTGCTGGATGTGAAAAAGATGACATCTGCCTTTCCACAGTGGTTGGAACACCTGATTTAGTCATTCTTCTTTTGGATAAGGATACAGGCACACGACAAAGCCCTTCTGGTTTTAGTATTCGCCCTATAGGGACAGAAAAAGAATTAGTTAGAAGTACGGGTGATTCCTTAGCCTTACCACTTCAAATCACAGAGGCGATTACTCAATTTGAATTTATTTTAAATGGGGGTAGTGAAAACGAAAATATCGATACGCTTCAAATCAATTACCAACGTCAAGACCAATTCATCAACGGAGCTTGTGGATTTCGAGCCAATTTTGTGCTAGATCAAACACCTGTTTTTATATTAAACTCGGGAGATAATTGGATTAAAGGGGCTGTAATATTAAAAGACACCATTTCAGATGAAACTGCTGCGCACTTGGGTATTTTACATTAGTCTACTTACTGGAGCACATTCAGTTAGCGGACAAGAGGTGGCGGTTGCTGATTCTCTTCAAACTGTAGTGTTGGATAGTTTAGACATCAAGCAAAAAACTCCCATAAGCTTACGCTTTGGTGCAGACTTGTACCGTATTATTCGATCAAGAGCTAGTGATGATTACCAAGGTTTCGAGGCTGTTGCCGACTTGAGAATTCGTGAGAATTTATTTTTAGCCGCAGAAGTTGGAAATGAAGAAATCACCAAGCAGTTCGAACAAGTCAACTTTACGACTAAAGGAACCTATTACAAAGTGGGATTTGACTTGAATATGTATGATAATTGGGAAGGAATGGACAATCATGTCATACTCGGTCTTCGCTTAGCCTCGAGTAGTCATAGCCAATTCCTGAACTCGTACACCCTACTAGATCGAGCTCCGTTTTGGCAAGATCCTGAAACAGAAATTACTTCTGGCTTTGCTAGTGGAGAACGTTTAAATTTAAACGCCTATTGGCTGGAAATCATCATTGGATTTAAAGTCCAACTCCTCAACAATATCTATCTTGGTTTAAGTTTAAGACTCAATCGGTTGATTAGTGATACTGTACCAGATAATTTTGACAACATCCATATCCCAGGATTTAATAAAAAAACAGAGGAAAATAAATTTAGTGCGAGTTTTAACTATACCCTCACTTATAGAATCCCTTTCAGTTTAAAAAATAACTAGTCCTTTTGAAGCTTGTGAACTCGCTTTGTTCCCTCGTAAATGGGGTAAAACATTAATCTCGATTCTAATTTACCGTTAAAGAGTTTGATTTTCCTGCTTGGCCGAAGACCAACGCATTTTAGTGCTTCCATATTGGAGCTGATTAACCAGGCTTGGGTATTGGGAAAACTTTGCTTAAAGGCATCACCTATTCCTTGATAAAGAGCATTCATATCACCTTCCAAACGCTCACCGTAGGGTGGATTAGTTAACAGATGTAAAGGGCCTGAAGTTTCTTTATCAATTTGAAAGAAATCCTTTTTTTCAAGGGTAATAAACTCACTCAAATTGGCATTTTCAACATTGATAGTGGCTTTTTCTATTGCAGAAGGAGCTTTGTCAGATCCTTTAATTTGGATTCCAGGATTCTTAATTCTTTTTAGTTGACTTTCTTGAATTTTTTCAAACAAATCGGCATCCCAATCTGTCCACTTTTCAAAGGCAAATTGTTTTCTGTTGATATTGGCAGGGATATTGGAAGCAAACATAGCGGCTTCAATTACTATCGTTCCACTGCCACACATGGGGTCTAAAAAATCCGTATTTCCTTTCCAACCCGAAAGCTGAATCAAACCAGCAGCCAGAACTTCATTCAGCGGTGCTATATTAGTTGCTGTACGATACCCCCTATGGTGGAGTGAGGCGCCTGAACTGTCTAGGGAAACAGTGCAAAAATCTTCTTGTATATGCAAGTTGATACGAAGGTCGGGGCGATTCAAATCAACGCTTGGACGTTCGTTATATCGATCTCTAAATTGATCTACCAAACCGTCTTTGGCTTTTTGAGAAGCAAATTGAGAGTGGGTGAATAGCGTCCCGTGAACTACACTGTCAATGACAAATTTAGAGTCCACATCCAAGAAATCCTCCCATGGAAAATCATAAAACAATTGGTATAAGGCATCTTCATCTTGAACCCTAGCAGTATGGATGGGTTTGAGAATTTTTAAAGCGGTACGCAAACAAAGGTTGGCTTTGTACAAAAAACCCAAATCGCCCACAAAAGAAACCATCCGATTTCCAGGCTTGATTTGTTGAGCACCTAACTGCAACAATTCTTTAGCTAAAATTTCTTCAAAACCAAAAAAGGTTTTGGCTACCATCTTAAAATTTTCTTCCATCCTCTATTTAAAGCCTCAAAAATACTTTAATTTTAACGACTAATATGTCTCTAGACCACTCGTATATGTACTCAGCCTATCTATTTAACTATTTTCTTCCCTTTTCAGGGGCTCTTTTAGGTATGGGAATCGCTTATATTGTAAAACCAAAAGCACCTAAGGGGCTAAAACTAATTCTCTCTTTTAGTGGAGCATTTTTATTGGGGATAACGATTTTCCATCTTTTACCCTCTGTCTTTGAAGTAACAGGCTTTAATGCAGGAATATGGATTGTTGCAGGCTTGATTCTTCAAATTATACTAGAATTTCTCTCTCAGGGGGCAGAACACGGGCATACACACAAGCATTCTAATACGAGACTTCCATGGGTACTCTTTATAAGTTTATGTTTACATGCTTTTATTGAAGGTATTCCTATGGCTGATCAAAAAGCACTGGTCTGGGGAATTTTTATTCATAAAATACCCATAGGGATGGTTTTGTTTTTAATGATTTGGCAGCTTAGGGTTTCCTTATTCTTAAAAGTGTCCTGTCTGGTTTTCTTTGCGCTGATGAGTCCTGCTGGTAGTTTTATTCTTTCAAACTCCCATGGATTAGAACTTTGGAAAACTGCTTTTACCTCACTAGTAATAGGAATGCTGCTCCATATTGCAACCACCATTCTATATGAAAGTAATCAAGGACATGCTTTTAATATCCGTAAATTAGGTATAATCTTACTTGGTTTTGGGCTTTCTTATTCACTATAAATACCGTTTATTACTTTTTTATAACCTTTTATTACTTTTTCATAGCCGTTAACTGCAATTCAGTTTAGGATAAGACATTTTTTTGTCAGTTTTGGTAATAGAAAAAGTTAAAATAATGCTTACGAATCTAGTAGAAAACCACAAAATAATAAAACGTCCCTTCGCGAGGCGAGGAAGGTTAACTCTTTTCGTTGATAACTCCACTCTTGCACCAGACTATAAACCGTGCTTCAACACTAAAAACCTTCTGAATGCCTCTTAACTTTTGAGTATAGTAAACCGAACTTAACCTTGGTTTTATTTTGATTTATGTTTATTTTTTTGCTGAAAAGGCCTTTACCCCAAGGGCCTTTTTTTTATTCAATCAATTTTTTGATATTCATTGAGCTTAGTTTGGCGAGGCTCTCAACCCGTGCCGAAGTGAACTTTACTAACATATAAAGCAGCATACTTTATACATAATTTTATAATTTTAGGCTCGAAACATACCCGAGTCTATTCATCTTTCTATTATTTATAACTTTTTGGCAAAGTTCGTTTTGAATGGTTTTGGATTTAAAATCTATAAATGGACGATGGTATTATTATTTGGAATATAGAACCTGAAATTTTTTGGATCTCGAACACCTTCCCTTTAAAGTATTACGGTTTACTATTCGCTTTAGGTATCCTTTTAGCTTTTCAAATTGAAAAAAGAATTTTTTCAAAAGAAAATATCCCAGTTGAAAACTTAGAGAAGCTATTTATTTATATTCTCATTGGAATATTAGTGGGTGCAAGGCTAGGGCATTGTTTTTTTATGAGCCTTCATATTATTTTCATAATCCAATTGAAATTTTCTTACCTATTAAAAAAATTGGAGAGACTTATAGGTTTATTGGATTTCAGGGCTTGGCTAGTCATGGAGGAACCCTTGGGGTTTTGATTGCACTTGGAATCTACTGTAAAAAATTCAAAATAAATTTTTTATGGCTATTAGACAAGATTGCTATAGTAGCTCCACTAGTTGCTGCTTTTATAAGGTTTGGAAACTTTATGAATTCAGAAATCTACGGAAAACCAACCAACGGAAATTGGGGGGTCGTATTTCAAAGGGCTGATTTAATTCCTAGACATCCTACCCAGCTTTACGAAGCATTCTTATACCTTTTAATATTTGGAGTTTTAATAACCATCTATACACGAATTGGTCAAAAAAAGCACAACGGATTGCTCTTAGGAGTCTGTTTGATCTTAATTTTTACTGCCAGATTTTTAGTAGAATTTTTTAAAGAAAATCAAGTCAGATTTGAAGAGCTAATGATCCTGAATATGGGTCAAATCTTAAGCATTCCTTTTATAGTGATTGGTTTGATATTAATATTCTTGAGAAAAGAATACGCATGAAATCACTTATAAAATTGCGATT
>CACCLB010000019.1 GCA_902546725.1 uncultured Bacteroidota bacterium
ATAACCATATTCTTGAAAATTAAGTGATTTGATTTTAAATGAAAAAAGAGGTAAACGAATATTCATTAAAAGAGCTGATACCAGACAGATAACTATTAAAGCTTGATATGAAGCAATAAAAGGATGTACTCCAGAAAGAAGCGGATGTTCCAACAATAAAGGCAAAGAGACTATAAACAATGCATTTGCAGGTGCAGGTAAGCCCCTAAACTCAAATTGCTGCTTAGTGTCGATATTGAAATTTGCCAAACGAATTCCAGCCCCTAGAGGGATGAGGAATCCAATCAGAGCATAGGGAGCAAAAGAAAAAGTGAAATCACTGCGAAGCAGCATAAAACTGATGTCCATTTCCCGTACTCCTGTTTCTAAAAATAATTTATACATGACCATACCAGGCGCCAATCCACTAGTAATCAGGTCAGCCATTGAATCAAATTGCAAGCCAAATTGGCTTTCTACCCTTAGAAGTCGAGCAAAAAACCCATCAAATAAATCAAAAAAAGCACCCAAAAAAACCATTAAAAATGCAGCTTCAAAAAGATTTTTAAATGCTAAATAAACTGCAAAACAGCCACATAAAAAGTTTAAAGCGGTAAAAAAGTTGGGAATATTCCGTTTGATAAGGTTCACTAGAAAAAAAATATTTTTGACAAGATAGTGATTGCAATGGCATCAAAAAAATATAAATTCGCAGAAATGTCTAAGACTAAACTTCATCTATCCCTTGCCTTAGCTTCTGGAATTTCTCTGGGATTAGCATGGCCTACCAATGGTTTTACACTGCTTATTTTCATTGCATTAATTCCTCTTTTATTTCTTGAAAATTCCATTCGAAACGATGCGAATAATTATAAAGGCTTGCGGGTCTTTGCCTATTCCTATTTGAGTTTTTTAATCTGGAACCTTATCACTACTTGGTGGCTAATCAATTCTACTTTTTTTGGAATGGCTTTTGCGAATTTGTGCAACAGTCTGTTTTACGCTATTTTATTTTGGCTTTTTTATTGGGCTAAGGGCAGACTTCCACTTCGTGCTGCACATTTATTTCTTATAACGCTTTGGCTTGCTTTTGAAAAACTTCATTTGACCTGGGATTTTTCTTGGACATGGCTCAACCTTGGAAATGTTTTCTCTGAAAAAATTTACTGGATACAATGGTATGAATATACAGGTACATTTGGAGGAACCTTATGGGTGTTGGGAATCAATATTTGGCTCTTTTCAAAATTTAAAGATTACCGTTTCAATGAGGGAATTCCACTACTGCTGAAAAAAATTGCAGTCCCTCTAATCGCAATTGGCCTACCGATCGCCTACTCTCTAGTTTTATACCAAAAGGTAGAAAGGATAGAGCCTACTATCGAGGTAGTAATGCATCAGCCTAATATTGACCCTTACAACTCCAAATACAATTTAATCAATACTCAATTTTTAACAGAATTTAAAACCCAACTAAAACCTTATCTTAACTCAAATACTGATTATGTTTTAAGTCCAGAAACCTATTTTGCGGAGGGTTACGGAGAACAACTCAAAGGTTTTGAACAATCTGTACTCTATCAGAAAATGCTGAGAGAAATGGTTCAATATCCTAATCTCCAATGGATTACTGGAATGCAATTTTATGACATTTACAGACAAACTGATGCTCCATCATTGACTGCTAATAAAGTAAGAGATGGATTATGGGTAGATTATTACAACAGTGCTTTAGGGATTCAGTCGAGAGAAAAAGCCCAAATTTACCACAAATCAAAACTCGTGGTTGGCATAGAAAATATGCCTTTTAAGTCCATGTTGAAACCATTATTGGGGGATATTTTGATTGATCTAGGTGGGACTGTTGCCAGTAGGGTAACTCAAAAAAATCGATCGGTATTTAGCCATCCCAAACTCAATGTCAAAACAGGACCCGTTATATGTTGGGAGTCTGTCTTTGGTGAATTTATGACAGCTTATGTTAAAGAGGGAGCAAATTTTCTTGCTATTATTTCAAACGATGCCTGGTGGGGGAATACTCCAGGTCACAGGCAGCTATTGAGCTACACCCGACTCAGAGCAATTGAGACAAGACGTGATATTGCTCGCTCCGCCAATACAGGTATTTCCGCCATCATAGATGCTAGAGGCGAAATCCTAAAACAAACTCAATACAATACTAAAACTGTCTTAGAAGGAAAAGTTTCTTCTAGGTCAAACTTGACATTTTATGTGCGTTACGGTGATATTATTGGTCGATGGGCTATATTTATTAGCGGAATCTATTTTCTTCTCGCGCTAAGTGGGAGGCTTATGAAAAGAGTAAATTAACCCTCTCATACCTTAGAGGTATAATTATTATTTAATATCTTTGTTATATCTCAGTAACACCTGCATAGAACGATGAAGCGAGATTATGAAAGAGTTTAAAGTATATACCAAGACCGGTGATAACGGTATAACCAGCTTAGTTTCCGGAAAAAGAGTCCCCAAACACGATATCCGAATAAAGGCATATGGAACTATAGACGAGCTCATCGCTTGGCTGGGATTAATCCGAGACACCACAAGTTTTGATTACGCCATTGCCCCTCTGGTCAGAATTCAAAAACAACTTATGACTGTAGCTTCTCAATTGGCAGCCGAATCACAAGAAGATTTTCCTAAAAATTTGACTCCACTGCAACCAGAAGAAGTACAATTCATAGAACACGAGATCGATCAATTGACAGAAAAGTTACCACCACTGAGAAACTTTATTATCCCTGGAGGTCACGTGCTGATATCCTACACTCATTTAGCCCGTTCAGTATGCAGAAGAGCAGAACGCTATGTAACGGAATTAGACCATCAAGCACCTGTCTCTGCTACACTTGTAGCGTATATAAACAGATTATCGGACTATTTTTTCACCCTCTCGAGAATGTTTGCCTTAGATTTAGAAATTGAAGAGGTAAAATGGAATGGAAACTAAATCTTTAAAAAAGTTGCATACTCTCTATAAAAATTTATTTTTGCAAAAATAAAATAACAGTATTATGTATTGGACACTTGAACTCGCTTCTTATCTCAGCGATGCCCCTTGGCCGGCCACAAAAGATGAGCTTATTGACTTTTCAATCCGTACTGGCGCCCCGCTTGAAGTTGTTGAGAATTTACAAGCCATGGAAGACGAGGAGGATATTTATGAATCGATAGAGGAAATTTGGCCCGACTTCCCAACTGAGGAAGATTACCTCTGGAACGAAGATGAATATTAATGGGCAGTATTAAAGCTTTTAAAAGTCTCTTTAAAGAGGCTTTTTTTTTAATTACTTTTGAGGGAAATAAATGTTAAGACACCCCTAACAAACTGTATGAGTATTTTAAATAACATCCTAAAGACCTTTGTTGGTGACAAAACCAAAAAAGACCTCAATAACATCACTCCATTAGTTGCTGAAATCAAAACCTATGAAAAGCAATTGGAAAGCCTCACAAATGACGAATTAAGGCTAAAAACAGCTGCTTTTAAAGAACAAATAGCCAAAGCCAGAGCCCCTTTTGATGACAATATCAATACCCTACTTCAAGAAGTAAAGAAAATACAGGACTTAGATGAAAAAGAAAACATCTATCAACAAGTAGATGATCAAAATGAAGCTGCACAACAGGCTTCAGAGAATATTCTCAATCAAATACTCCCCGAAGCTTTTGCAGTGGTTAAAGAAACTGCTAAACGATTTAAAGAAAATCAAACCCTTGAGGTAACAGCCTCAGAAAACGACAGAGAGCTTACAAATACTAAAACATATGTTCAACTCAAAGGAGATAAGGCATTATGGTCTAACTCCTGGGATGCTGCAGGAAAACCAATTACCTGGGACATGGTTCATTATGATGTTCAGCTCATAGGAGGAATCGTACTTCATCAAGGTAAAATTGCCGAGATGCAAACTGGGGAAGGTAAAACGCTGGTAGCCACATTACCGGTTTACCTCAATGCCTTGACAGGTAAAGGAGTACATCTAGTAACCGTAAATGATTATTTGGCAAAAAGAGATAGTGCTTGGATGGCTCCCCTATTTGAATTTCACGGATTAAGCGTTGATTGTATTGACTACCACCAACCCAATAGCCCCGAAAGAAGAAAAGCCTATCAGGCCGATATTACCTACGGAACAAATAACGAGTTTGGATTTGATTACTTGAGAGATAATATGGCACATACCTCCTCTGATTTAGTTCAAAGGAAACACAACTATGCCATAGTTGATGAGGTTGATTCTGTATTGATCGATGACGCACGAACACCACTCATCATATCGGGTCCTACCCCCGAAGGCGATCGTCATGAGTTTGATGCATTAAAGTCTAAAGTTGCTAATCTCGTATCCCAACAGCGAAGTATGCTTACCAGTGTGCTGGCAGAAGCCAAAGCAAAAATCAAAGCTGGAGATACTGAGGAAGGAGGTATTTTACTCCTAAGGGTGTTTCGAGGGCTTCCAAAAAACAAGGCTCTTATCAAATTCTTAAGTGAGGAAGGAGTCAAGCAATTACTGCAGAAGACTGAAAACTTCTATATGCAGGACAACAACAGAGAAATGCATAAAATCGACAAAGAACTCTACTTTGTCATCGATGAAAAAAATAACCAAATCGACCTTTCGGAAAAAGGTATTGAAATGCTTTCCGAAGGAAATGAAGACAAGAACTTTTTTGTACTGCCCGAAATTGGTGGGGAAATAGCTAAAATTGAGGCCAAAGAATTGGATTCTAAAAAAGAAGCTCAAGAAAAAGAATCCTTGTTCAAAGAATTTGACATCAAGAGCGAACGTATTCACAGTATGAACCAATTGCTCAAAGCCTATACCTTGTTTGAAAAAGACGTAGAATATGTCTTGATGGATAATAAAGTTAAAATTGTCGACGAGCAAACAGGTCGTATTATGGAAGGCCGACGATATTCTGACGGATTGCATCAAGCCATTGAAGCAAAGGAAAATGTGAAAATTGAAGCGGCTACACAAACCTATGCAACCATAACCCTTCAAAACTATTTTAGAATGTACCATAAGTTATCTGGTATGACGGGTACAGCCATAACAGAAGCTGGAGAGTTTTGGGAGATTTACGAGTTGGATGTAATTGAAATTCCCACTAACCGACCAATTGCCAGAAAAGACGAAAACGATCTTATCTACAAAACTAAAAGAGAGAAATACAATGCGGTTATTGAAAAAGTAACCGAGCTTTCTCAGGCAGGAAGACCTATACTAATCGGAACCACTTCAGTAGAAATTTCAGAATTACTGAGTAAAATGCTCAATATTCGCAAGATCAAGCACAACGTACTCAATGCCAAAATGCATAAAAAAGAGGCTGATATAGTTGCTGAGGCAGGGAATCCTGGAGTAGTAACCATAGCTACCAATATGGCTGGAAGAGGTACAGATATCAAACTCTCTCAGGAAGTCAAAGACGCAGGAGGACTCGCAATAATCGGAACAGAACGACACGACTCAAGACGTGTTGATCGCCAGCTGAGAGGTCGGTCAGGACGTCAAGGAGATCCAGGAAGTTCACAATTTTACGTTTCTTTAGAAGACAACCTCATGCGATTGTTTGGCTCTGAAAGAGTAGCCAAAGTTATGGACCGTATGGGATTAGAAGACGGAGAGGTCATTCAACATTCCATGATGACCAAATCTATTGAACGTGCACAAAAGAAAGTTGAGGAAAATAATTTTGGAATACGAAAGCGTCTCTTAGAATACGACGACGTCATGAGTGCGCAAAGAGAAGTCATTTACAAAAGAAGAAAGCATGCCTTAGAAGGTTCTCGATTGAAATTAGACGTCCTCAACATGCTGTACGATACCTGTGAGGATATCGTTCTTCAAAACAAAGGTGCCAAAGACTACAAAAACTTTGAGTTTGAAATCATCAGTAACTTCTCAATGACTGCACCAATTTCAGTAGAAGAATTTGAAGAACTCACTGAAACTGAATTGATTCAAAATCTTTACAAAGCGCTTTTAGATTTTTACGAAGAGAAACAGGTTCAAAATGCTCAGCAAGCCTTTCCTGTGATCAAAGATGTCTATAAACGTCCTGGAAATAGTTTTGAGCGCATAGTTGTTCCATTTACCGATGGTGTCAAATCACTTAACGTTGTAACCAATCTTAAAGACGCCTACGAATCCAAGGGAAGTAGTTTAATAGAAGACTTCGAACGCAATATTACACTTGCTCTAATTGATGAGGCATGGAAGGTACATCTAAGAAAAATGGATGAATTAAAACAGTCCGTTCAATTGGCTGTTCACGAGCAAAAAGATCCTTTATTGATTTATAAGTTTGAGGCTTTTGAGCTTTTTAAATCCATGCTGAACAATTTAAACAAAGAAGTACTTTCATTCTTAATTAAGGGTAGTTTACCCTCACAAAGCCCATCGAGCATCCAAGAGGCTAAACGACCTAAGCCCAGACAAAAACTAAATATCTCCAAAGACGAAGTGCTCAACACGGAAGAAATGGCTCAACGAACTAGAGCGGTAGGTGCAGGAGCAAGTCAACAGCAACGACAACTCATAGAAACCATCATAAGAGAGCAACCCAAAATTGGACGAAATGAAAGAGTTACTATCAAGAATGTAACCACTGGAGAGACCAAAACAGTAAAGTTCAAACAAGCGGAACCTCTCATTAAGCAAGGAAGTTGGGTGATTAGTTCCTAAATCATTAACTTTAGATCAAAGTTTATGATATGGAGGCGTATGCAGCAGTACTTTTATGGGCAATACCTGGATTTTTTGTCCTTGTATTAATTGAAATAGCTTATGGCCATTTCAGCAAAAAACAGACCTATACCCTGATGGATACTCTGGCAAGTTTAAGCTCCGGGATGACCAATGTTATCAAGGATGTACTCGGACTGGCTTTTATCTTAATTTCCTATCCCTTTCTTTTAAAATACTTGAGTCTGATCGAATTGGAATCGTCACTCGGGGTTTATATCGCTGCATTTATTGCTATTGATTTTGCCTCTTATTGGATTCACAGACTGAATCACAAAATCAACATCTTCTGGAACCAACACCTAATTCATCACAGTAGCGAAGAATTTAATCTTGCCTGTGCGTTAAGGCAAAGCATCTCTAACTTAATTGGGTTTAGTGCGCTTTTTTTAATACCGGCTGCTTTTTTAGGAATCCCCGCTGAAGTGATCATGACCTTAAGCCCTCTTCACTTATTCGCTCAGTTTTGGTACCACACCCGTCATATAGGAAAGCTTGGGATATTGGAATACATTCTGGTTACCCCTTCTCAACATCGAGTTCATCATGCCATTAACCCGATTTATATTGACAAAAACTTAGCGGCGATTTTTTGTGTTTGGGACCGTATGTTTGGAACTTTTCAAGAGGAATTAGAATCAGAACCCCCTGTTTATGGAACCTTAAAACCCGTACAGAGTTGGAATCCTATTTGGATCAATTTTCAACACTTTTGGGTGCTTTTACAAGATGCTTGGCATACTAAGAGCTGGACGAGTAAATTAAAAATCTGGTTTATGCCAACTGGCTGGCGACCAATTGATGTCAAAGATCGGTTTCCATTGACTACACGAGAAAATAATCCCGAATTACGCTTCAACCCACATTACAACAAAAACTGGAAAGGGGTTGCGCTTTTCCACTTTAGCTTGTTGGTTTATATGCTGATTTTTTTGCTCTGTCGATTTAGCGAATTTGAAGCCTCTTTTCAGTTGAGCTATGGCCTATTGCTTATGTTTTCCATTTTCGGATTTACTGCACTAATGGATTTTCATACTTGGGCACCGAGGTTCGAACAATTCAGAGGAATCATAGGGCTTGTATTTCTGTTTATACCTCAACACCAACTCCTCTTAGAAGCCTACCCACTCAGTCAGGTGATTTTTACTTTGTATTTTATCAGTTCACTTATTATTGGCTTCTGGGCAAGGAAACAAGCTCCCCAACGAAGATTAGTTCTGAATTAAATGCCTGAACAACGACTTGATTACCTTATCATTGGACCTGTCGCTCCTTTTAGGGGAGGAATCGCTGAAACCCAATACGAACTAGCTACGCATCTTCAAATGAGTGGGAAAAAAGTACAACTACTTACTTTTTCTAAACTTTATCCTAAAATCCTATTTCCAGGAAAAAATCAAAAAACTAAAGAAAAACAGCAGCGTTCTCTAAAGATCTCAGAATCTATTCACGCCTATAATCCTTTGCAATGGACAAAGGTTGTTCGTGAAATCAACCAACTAAATCCACGAAATCTAATCTTTCGGTATTACACTCCCTTTCTAGCTCCTGTTTACGGCTGGCTAGCAAAAAAAACGGCCTCTCAAATCAATAAAATAGCTTTGGTAGACAATTGGATCCCACACGAAAGAAGAGCTTTAGATAGGATTTTAAACCGCTTTTTCGGAAAGCAAATGCAGGCTTTTACTACCTTATCAACAGCTGTGGCGACTCAAATCAAAATTGACTTTAAACAAGCTGTATGGGAGGGATTTCATCCTATCAATACTCAGTTACTCCCTCCAATTTCTAAATTAGAAGCCCGAAAAAGATTGGGCTGGAATCAACAACAAACAACAGTTTTATTTTTTGGACTTATTCGCCAATACAAGGGCTTGGAACTGCTGATTCAATCCTTTACTGACAAAGCATTAGACAGTCATAATACCGTCCTTAAAATAGTAGGGGAATGCTATGAAAATCAAAAAAAATACACGGATTTAGTTTCCCAATTAGGGCTAGAGGATACGGTCTCATTTGATTTTGAATACAAATCATTGAGTGATATTCAGACACTTTTCTCAGCCTGTGATCTTGTCGCTCAAACCTATCATACAGCGACTCAAAGCGGAGTGACACCCTTAGCTTATTTTTACAATAAACCCCTAGTAGTATCTGATATTGACGGTCTTAATGCACCAATTAAAAAAGATAAAACAGGTGTATGTGTCCAAAAGACTCCAAAAGCAATCGCCGAAGGTATCATTAAACTGTTGGATCACAATAAGTATCAAAAAGCGAAAGACAACTTAAAAAAATCCCTTCCAAACTACCAATGGAAGGTTTGGGTTGAGCAATGGTCAGATTTTATTGAAAATTTGTATGCTTGAATCTCGTATTAAAACAGTATTTTTAAAGTCCAACTTAAACGTCACCTACAAATTGATATTGAAACTTAGATCTTTTGCTTTAGTGGTATGTATACTTCTTACCGCTAACTACTCTACCGCCCAAATTAATTTTGAAGATTTCCAAATTGAAATCAAAAAAACAAACGAGCCAATCCTCATCGATGGGATACTTGACGAAAATACTTGGAAAGAAGCTTCGGTAGGGAAAGATTTTTTTATGATCACTCCCATAGATACTGGAAAAGCAACTCAATTTTCAGAAGCTCGAGTAGCCTTTGATGATGAATTCCTTTATATCTCAATAATTTTTTTTAACAATGCAGTCCAAGGCGACTATGTTGTAGAATCTCTGCAGCGAGATTTTTCATTTGGGAAAAACGATAATTTTCTGGTTGCGCTCGATCCTTTTGACAATCAAAGTACAGGCTTTGCATTTGGATTAAATGCTTATGGAGCACAGTGGGACGGTACAATGTACAACGGTAGAAATGTAGACTTAAATTGGGATACCAAATGGTATTCTGAAGTCAAATTTGATCGAGATCAATGGGTCTGTGAAATTGCGATTCCTTTTAAATCCATCCGCTATGAAGAAGGTAATCGTCGGTGGGGGATTAATTTCAGCAGACTCGATCTTAAAGCAAGCGAAAAGTCGAGCTGGGCTCCTGTGCCAAGACAGTTTCCCTCCGTTTCTCTCGCGTATGCAGGGGCCCTGATTTGGAATACCCCTCCACCTCCCCAGGGAAGTAATATTTCGCTTATCCCCTATTTGTCGAACAATGCCGTTAGAACAAATTCGAACGATACTGACAACGCATTTAAATTGGGTGGAGATATCAAATACAATCTAACCTCAGCTTTGAATTTAGACCTTACCATTAATCCTGACTTTTCTCAAGCAGAAGTGGATCAACAAGTGACGAATCTGGACCGATTTGAGTTATTTTTCCCTGAGCGAAGACAGTTCTTTCTTGAGAATGCCGATCTGTTCTCTAATTTTGGTTACAAAACTATTCGTCCGTTTTTCTCTCGCAGAATTGGTCTTAATGTACCCATCATTGGTGGAGTTCGTCTAAGCGGAAATGTGAATGAAAACTGGCGTATTGGGGTGATGGATATCCAAACACAAAAAGATGAAAGCCTCGGTTTAGCGGCTGAGAATTTTGGAGTTTTAACGGTTCAACGGAAAGTGTTAGATCGATCAAACATCAGTATGATATTTGTAAATAAACAAGGCATAAATTCAGCAGATCAAACAGCCTCGTCGTCATACAATCGCAATCTGGGTTTAGAATACAATTATTTTTCAACTGACAATCTTTTGGACAGTAAAATACTCTTACTCCGGTCCTTTGATACAATGAAAGACAACAGAGGAGGTGTTTTAGCTTCCCATCTTGAATACCAATCGACCCGATGGAACTGGAGAGTACAACAGGAATATGTGGCAGGAAATTACGATGCTGAAGTAGGTTTTGTGCCGAGAAAAAATTACATCAAGCTAGAGGCTGTTGGGGGGCATTTGTTTTATACCGATTCTGACACCCCTTTGCTATCTCATGGTCCTCAAGTGGGAAGAACTTATTTCTTCGACACCGACTTTGGTAAAAAAGATCAGACCGATCAATTTAAATACCTCTTCAATTTTAAAAATAGAAGTCGTTTTTCATTGAGCTGGAGTGAGAATTTTGTTGAATTACTTTCGGATTTTGATCCAATACGCACCCGAATAGCCAGCTTAAAAGCAGGAAGCCAGCACCAATGGTCGAGTTTTAGCGCAGCATACGATTCCAAACCTCAAAATAGGTTTACCTATTCTCTTGGTGCCCTGACTGGTGGTTATTACAATCAAGGAAAACGAAGTGCTTTTTTAAGCGAATTGGGGTACCGTTTCCAACCGATACTTGAAATCAATACGGTAGCCAATTACAATCGAATAGAATTACCCTATCCCTGGAATACCAATTCATTTTGGCTCTTAGGGATTAAAGCAAACTTGACTCTTAGCAATAAACTGTTTTTCTCTAATCTCTATCAGTACAACGAACAATTAGGACTCTGGAATTTCAATTCAAGATTTCAATGGCGTTACAAACCCGCTTCAGATATCTTTTTAGTTTTTAACAGCAACGAAATGAAAATTCCCGAACTTGCTTCCGGATGGAACCTCACCTTAAAAGTTAACTATTGGCTAAACCTCTAATCGATGAATCAAAATAAGCAACATTGGGAAAAGGTCTTCCAAACTAAAACAGCAGAACAGGTCAGCTGGACCGAGACTTATCCTCAAACTTCTGTGGATTGTATTCTCCGCTTTGGATTAAAAAAATCTGCACCCATCATAGATGTAGGAGGTGGAGACAGTTTACTTGTCGATGCACTCCTCGAACTGGGTTTCTCCAACTTAAGTGTGTTAGATATTTCAGCTAAAGCTCTTGAAAGGGCTAAGGAAAGATTAGGCCCTCTTGCAAACAAAGTGGAGTGGATTGAAAGCGATGTACTTGACTTCAATCCAACAGCAAAATACAGTCTGTGGCATGATAGAGCTTCATTTCACTTTTTAACCCAAAAAAAGCATATCATTAAATACGGTAGTATTGTTAATCAATCCAATGCTCAACATTTGGTCATAGGTACTTTTTCTACCTCAGGGCCTGAAAAATGCAGTGGTTTATCAATTTCACAATACGATTGTAATAGTTTAGAACACTGCTTTAGAGACCGCCACAGTCAAGATGAATGTATTGAAGTAAATCACCAGACACCCTTTGACACCAGCCAAGCATTTGTCTTTTCCAGATTTAGTAAAAAATTAATTTAGAGCCTTAACACGCTCAATTTCAGACTTAATAAGTCCATTCCAGACCTCATAACCTTTGGTATTTAGATGCAATTGATCACTGACGAACCATTCTGGTTTTGGCTGACCGTCTGCATCTAAATACGTAGGAACAGTATCGATAAAATAAAGGTTTTCTGTTTTTTCGCAATACGCCTTTATCAATTCGTTGACTTGATTGATTTTGTCCCAAAGCTTCCAGCGGCTTTTAGTAGGGGTAACAGCAATTTGAAGTATCGGAATTGTAGGATGTTTCTCTCTGACTTGTTTAACAAAAAGTTTGAATAAGCCCAAAACCTCTTTAGGAGTTCCATCTCTAGATGAGCCACTGATATCGTTAGCTACAAAACAAACCACCATACTCAATTTGTGATCAGCCAAGATTCGTTCTGTAAAAAAGACCATGTCCCTAAAATGCGCTCCACCATAACCTCTTTGAATAACATTAAAAGGCTCCATATCTTCTTCCAATGTCTTCCATAAACGAATACTAGAACTCCCTATAAAAAGAATGGCATCATCTGAATAGTCTTTACTTGCGTCTAACTTTTCAAAAGCCTCGATCTCGGGCATTGCCCAAGCGCGATCTTTAGCATCGTATTTTTTTAATGGTGAGCAAGAAATAAAAAGTACTGTAGTACAAAACAAAAAGCAAAAGGAGAAAATAGAGTTCTTAAACAAAACGGATTTAGTATAAAATTAATACGTCTTAAATTAAACAATTCAATTCATTTGCCCCTATTTTTTTTACAATAAAACTTAGCAGACGAATTTATAATCGATCACAATAAATATTCAGTTGAAACAAAATTAGATGTTTCAGAATTGAGTAAACTTTCCAGAATTTCTTTATTGTAGGCCGTGTCTTTGGATGCTACAAAAGTTCGAATCGAAAAAGAACGCAAAGCATCATAGACACTCAATGTACTCACCGCTGAATTTTTTCTACCTGTAAAAGGATAAACATCCGGCCCACGTTGGCATGCGGAATTTAAATTCACACGACATACCAAGTTCGCTAACGTATCAATTAGGGGACCAATTTTTCTAATATCCCTACCGAATAAACTTACTTGCTGACCGTATTCAGAAGCTGCCATAGCATCTAGTGGTTCATCGATTTCTTTGTAAGAAACTATAGGAATGACAGGTCCAAATTGCTCCTCTTGGTACACTTTCATCTCTTCAGTTACCGGGTATAATACTGCAGGAAAAGTATAATTTGTTGACTTTTCTCCACCTTTTTTATTTAAAACTTTAGCTCCTTTTGCTTTGGCATCTTCGATAAGCTCTTCAATATAGTCAGGTTTACTAGGCTCTGGAAGTGGTGTTAAAAAGGTATCTTCCCAAGGCATTCCAAACTTTAATTCATCAACAGCTTTAGAAAAGCGACGATTGAATTCATCGACTATAGACTCGTGTACATAAAGTACTTTAAGTGCTGTACACCGCTGGCCGTTGTAGGAAAGTGTTCCTGATATACATTCCTTGATGGTCAGGTCTAAATCTGCATCGGGTAAAATAATTCCAGGGTTTTTCGCCTCTAAACCAAGTACTAAACGCAATCTGTTTTTGTTTGGGTGCTGATCTTGTAGAGAAACTGCTGAGGAACTATGGCCAATAAGTGCCAAAACATCTACAGCTCCCGTTTGCATGATGGGAGTTGCAATTTTACGTCCACGACCGAACAAAATATTAACTACACCCGGTGGGAAACTTTCTTGAAAAGCCTTTAATAGTGGAGCAATTAAGAGTACACCGTGCTTTGCAGGCTTAAAAATGGCCGTATTTCCCATGATGATTGCAGGAATCAAAAGGCAAAAAGTTTCATTTAAAGGATAATTGTAAGGGCCTAGACACAATACAACACCCAAAGGACCCCTACGGATATGTGCGTAGACACTCCCCTGTTTGTCAAATTTGGCTCCTTTTCGATCAAGGTTTTTATAAGCTTCAATGGTATCAACGATATAGTCCACTGTTCGATCAAATTCTTTATAGGAATCTGATTTATTCTTACAGATCTCCCACATCAGCAACTTGACGACCTCTTCTCTGTGAAGTTTCATTTTTTCGACAAAAGTTTCCATGCATTTCAAGCGTTCTCCAACACGCATGGTAGGCCATAGACCTTGACCTCTTTTGAATGCTTTTTCGGCTGCATTTAAAGCCTCTAAAGCGTCTGGAGTTTCCATATCTGGTATTGATCCCAACAGTGTAGGAGCCATTTGACCTGAACCGTTGGGTGATTGTATGGTTGAAAAAACTTCAGTGGTATTTCCTTTCCATGTTTTTAATTCACCGTCCACAAGGTATCGGTCACATACATGGGGGGTTACTTGAACTTCCTTAGGAATTTCAGAAATTTTAATAGTCATAATGTCTTCTTTTTCTTAGCGTTTTTAGATTAAAAATTGAAACAAATTTTGCTTTTCGTTCAAATAATCGAATTTGAAGTTATGGATTTTCATCCGTTCTACCAAAAGCGAAAAATCTGCTGCTTCTTTTAATTGGATTCCAACGACTGCTGGTGCATTCGTTCGGTAACTTTTTTTGGAAAACTCAAAATGTGTAATGTCATCATTGGGTCCCAAAATCTCCGTTACAAATTCTTTAAGTGCGCCTTCTCGTTGAGGAAAATCAATGAGAAAATAATGCTTTAAACTGGCGTAGAGTAGAGCGCGCTCACTAATTTCTGGCATTCTTAAAATGTCGTTATTCCCTCCACACAATAAAACTGCTATTCGCTTACCTTCAAGCTCATCTTGCATTTGTTCTAGTCCTGCAATGGCAAGTGCTCCAGCTGGTTCGGCTACTATACCTTCTTTGTTGTATAAGTCGAGTATGGTTTGACATATTTTCCCTTCATGTACAGTGATGACTTTTTCAAGAGATGATTTACAAATCTCGTAAGGAATAACCCCTACCTGACGCACAGCAGCGCCGTCTACAAAACGATCCATCTTCTTTAGCGCTATACGTTCTCCTGATACTAGGGCTTGTTGCATAGATGGTGCCCCTTTGGGCTCCACTCCTATGATTTTAGTTTTTGGAGAATGGGACTTCAATACTGTGGCGATTCCTGAAATCAAACCACCTCCTCCAACAGGTACAAAAATATAATCTAGAGGGGCGGACGTATGCTCTAGAATTTCAAGAGCAACCGTAGCTTGACCTTCGATAACTTCTTTATCATCAAAAGGATGAATAAAGGTTTTTCCCTCCTTTTTTGCAGCTTTTATAGCTTGCTTTTGACAGGCATCATAAGTATCACCAGTAAGGACTATTTCGACAAAGTCTTCGCCAAACATACGCACTTGAGTTACTTTTTGCTGTGGGGTCGTTGCAGGCATGTATACTGTACCTTGAATCTCCAATTTTTTACAGGAAAAAGCAAAGCCTTGAGCGTGGTTTCCTGCACTTGCACAAACAATTCCTTCTCCTCGCTCGGACTGATTTAACGAACTGATTTTGTTATAAGCACCACGGATTTTAAACGAGCGAATTTGTTGTAAATCCTCACGTTTGATAAAAACAGAAGCGTTTGTCTTTGCTGACAAACGCTTGTTAAATTCCCAAGGAGTTTTTCTGATCACATTATTCAAACGCGACACAGCTTGTTGAACTCCTTCAAGTGAAGGCAGGTTTTTCACCCTATACTATTTTAGTCATTGCGGTCATGGAAGCGCGAAGTTCATAACCCACCATTTCTACTGGATGGTAACGAATAATTTCGTTGATATCGATCAACTGCTTATTATCTACCCCATTGTCATTAACTTGAAGTCCGGCACCGATCACATCTGTCTTAATCCCTTTCATAAAGTCAGTCAACATCGGTTTTGCAGCATGGTCAAATAAATAACAACCGTATTCTGCTGTATCAGAAATGATACGATTCATTTCAAATAATTTCTTTCTTGCAATGGTATTGGCAATCAAAGGCGTTTCGTGTAAGGATTCGTAATAGGCAGACTCCTCTTTAATACCTGCTGCTACCATAGTGTCAAAAGCCATTTCTACCCCAGCTCTAACAAAGGCTACCATTAATATTCCATTGTCAAAAAATTCCTGCTCAGAAATCTCCTTATCAGTAATGGCTGTTTTTTCAAAAGCAGTTTCTCCTGTGGCTGCTCTCCAAGTCAATAGATTTTTATCGTCGTTAGCCCAATCTTCCATCATGGTTTTTGAAAAATGACCCGACATGATATCGTCCATATGCTTTTCAAAAAGCGGCTGTAAAATCTCTTTTAATTGCTCTGAAAGTTCAAAGGCTTTGATTTTGGCTGGATTAGACAAGCGATCCATCATATTGGTAATCCCACCGTGTTTTAATGCTTCGGTTATGGTTTCCCATCCGTATTGAATCAATTTTGCAGCATATCCTGGATCGACTCCTTCCGCAACCATTTTATCAAAACTTAAGATGGAACCTGTTTGTAAAACACCGCAAAGTATGGTTTGTTCTCCCATCAAATCTGATTTTACTTCAGCCACAAAAGAGGATTCCAATACTCCTGCACGATGACCTCCTGTAGCAAATGCATAGGCTTTTGCCTGAGCCAAACCATGGCCTTGAGGATCGTTTTCTGGATGAACCGCGATCAGGGTAGGAACTCCAAACCCGCGTTTGTATTCTTCACGGACTTCGGATCCTGGACACTTTGGTGCTACCATGATTACAGTTAAATCTTCACGGATTTTCATCCCTTCTTCCACAATATTAAATCCGTGTGAATAAGAAAGTGTAGCTCCATTCTGCATCAAAGGCATTACAGCCTCTACCACAGAACTGTGATTTTTATCCGGCGTAAGGTTGATTACTACATCAGCTGAGGGAATTAATTCTTCATAAGTGCCTACTTGAAAATCATGACTTACCGCATTTTGGTAGGAAGCTCTTTTCTGTTGTATAGCTCCTTGACGAAGAGCATAGGCGATGTTTAATCCCGAATCTCGCATGTTAAGACCTTGATTTAACCCTTGAGCCCCACAACCTACGATTACAATTTTTTTCCCTTCGAGTGCACTAATACCCTCCTCGAATTCTGATGCGTCCATAAAACGACATTGACCCAGTTGATCCAATTGTTGACGCAGTGATAATTGATTAAAATAATTTGACATGATTCTATTTATTGTTGTTTTTAAAAGTATTTAATATTTCTGAGATTCCCATTTTTGCTTTGGTTACCGATATTCTTCCCGACCGAACAAATTGAAGTAAACCATAAGGCTCTAAGTCTTTACGTAACTGTTCTGTTTCAGCTCTAAATCCTGTTTTTTCAATGACAAAAAAGTCAGGAGAAACAGTGACTATATTAGAATGACTGTCCTTGATAATGTTTTGTATTTGACGTTCTTCAAATAAAGCGCTTGATTTTACCTTATACAAGGCATTCTCTTGAAAAATCGTTTCCTCATCAGTATGGTAAAATGCTTTGATCACATCGATTTGCTTTTCGATCTGCTTCACTACTTTAGCGACTTTTTCAGTCGTCATTTGCACAACAATCACAAACCGAAAAACATCTTTAATTTCAGATTGTGAAGTCGAAAAACTCTCAATATTGATGTGTCGCTTTAAGAAAATTGCTGAGACCCTATTCAAGAGGCCAACGTTGTTTTCTGTATATACGGAAATGGTAAATGTTTTTTGCTCCATCTTATTCTAATCTTATATCAGAAACACTCGCACCTGAGGGGATCATTGGAAACACATTATCTTCTTTCTCAACATAAAC
>CACCLB010000020.1 GCA_902546725.1 uncultured Bacteroidota bacterium
CAACGGCTATATCGGTGAGATTAAGGAAATTAATGTTGCTGTAGGAGCTCCCTATAAAGCCTGTGATTTACCGACTCAAGAAACCCCAGATACTATTGATTGGGATGCATGGATAGGACCAGCACCTTATAGAGGATATCATATGGACTTAGCTTGTCCTTTGGAAGATAAACGCTGGGGACAATGGAGAGATTATAAACCTTTTGGAGGTGGTATGATAACGGATTGGGGTGCTCATATGTTTGATATTATCCAATGGGCATTGGATAAAGACCATTCAGGACCTACAGTATTCACTCCACCATCTAGCCCGGCAGAAAGTGGTTTGACTTATACTTATGACAATGGAATTAAAGTTACACACACCAAATGGGGTGATGGGAATAACGAAATCCAATTTATTGGAAGTGAGGGTCGTTTGGAAGTTAGCCGATCTTATTTAAAAACGTATCCAAATAAGGCTTTAGCTGACACCCCACTAAAAGACTCGGATACCAACAGGGTCTATAAGAGTGAAAATCATCACGAAGATTGGTTGGATGCAATCCGCAATAGAACACGTCCAATTTGCGATGTGGAAGTTGGGCATCGAACAGCTTCTGTCTGTAATATTGCCAATATAGCCTACGCTTTACAAAGACCTTTGGAATGGAATCCCGTTAGAGAGCAATTTGTAGATGATCCAGGAGCAAATTTAATGCTTGACCGCACCTATAGAGGTCAGTGGAATTATCGCGACTTTTAAGAGCCTACGGATTTCATTTTGTCTCTGATTGCATCCAATTGAAGGTTGCCTATGCTCCCCAAGTGGCTGTGGCTTAAATCGCGTTTTGGAGTGTAATTTCCCGATGCTATCTCCTTACCCATCTTTTGATAGGCTTCACGAAAGGGAATTCCTTGTTTTACCCATTCGTTAAGTGTATCAACGCTAAAGAGGTAATCGTATTTTGAGTCATCGGTTATGTTTTTCCGGACTTCAATTTTTGATAAGCTGAAATGCATCATTTCCAGACAAGCTTTGATTTCCTGAAAGGCCTCTACAAGCGGTGCTTTTGCTAGCTGCATTTCTCGGTGGTATCCGCTCGGAAGATTAGAAGTTAGTAAGGCGAGTTGTTGGGGGAGTCCTTGTAAAAGATTGCATTTTCCTCTGATCAATTCAAATACATCTGGATTTTTTTTGTGGGGCATAATGCTTGACCCTGTTGTCAATTCTTCTGGGAAGTGAAAAAAATCAAAATCCTGCCCCATATACATGCAGATGTCCATTGCGAGTTTAGCAAGTGTGCCACCCAGCATGCCAATAGCAGTTGCAGAGGCTTTTTCAACTTTACCACGCCCCATTTGAGCAGCTACTACATTGTATTTTAAAGTTTTAAATCCTAACTCTTTGGATGTCAGTTCTCGATCAATGGGAAAAGAACTACCGAAGCCGGCAGCACTGCCTAAGGGATTCTGATCAGCTAATCGGAAGGCAGTATTGAGAAAAGCGACGTCATCTACCAGGCTTTCAGCATAGGCTGAAAACCACAAACCAAAAGAAGAGGGCATGGCAACTTGCATATGCGTATAACCGGGGAGTAAGTCTTTTTGATGTGTTTCAGCAAGTTTGAGAAGTAAGTCGAATAATTTGACTACTTCCTTTTTGATTTGAGATAATTCTTCTTTAATGTATAATTGAAGCGCCACTAGAACTTGATCGTTTCGAGAGCGAGCCGTATGAATTTTTTTACCTAAATCTCCCAGCTTTTGGGTTAGTAAAAATTCAATTTTAGAATGCATATCCTCGAATTCCTTTTCAATTACAAAGTCTCCTTTTTGGGTAGACTTTAATATACCTTCCAAAGCATCTGTTAAATCTTTTACCTCTTTTGAGGTCAGCATTCCAATCTCACCTAGCATTTTTGCGTGAGCTTTAGAAGCGATGCAGTCGTAGGGAGCCAATGCCAAATCATAGGTACGGTCATTGCCTACGGTAAAATGGTCAATTTTTTCATTGGTCGAAGTGTCTTTTTGCCACAGTTTCATAAGCTTATAAAATTTGATTTAACAAGTTGATATAAAAAGTTATGCCCTCTTCAATTTCCCTGACAAAAATAAACTCATTTGCAGAATGTGACCGAGTAGAGTCACCAGGACCTAATTTTAAAGAAGGACAATCCAATCCAGCTTGATCTGAAAGGGTGGGTGAGCCATAGGTTTTTTGACCTAGTGTAATACCCGCTTTTACGAGGGGGTGATCAGGATTTATTGAAGAACTTCTAAGTCTTAAAGAACGTGCCTTGACTTCACAATCCAGACTTGATTTTATAATTTGCTCTATCTCTTTATTGGAGTAGCATTCATTAACCCTAACGTCAAGTACCATATTCACCTCTGAAGGGACTACATTGTGTTGGCTGCCAGCGTTTACCTGAGTTAAAGTAGCTTTTACTGGACCAAGTAAAGGGGAAACCTTATCGAACTCAAGTTCATCAATAGCTTTAAGGAGTTTAGGGAGTTTCATCAAGGGGTTATCTTCGTTTGGATGTGCGGCATGACTTGCAGTTCCTTTTAAGCTTAAATCAAAAACAACTAAGCCTTTTTCTGCTATTGCCAAATCCATCAAGGTAGGTTCTCCAACTATGGCAACATCAATCTTAGGAAGATCGGGAATGAGGTATCTCAAGCTTTTCTTACCAGCACTCTCTTCTTCTGCAGAAGCCACCATCAATAGATTATAGTCGAGATTTTCTTGATTGTAAAAATGGGTAAAACATGCGATTAAAGAGACCAGTGCACCTCCAGCGTCATTACTTCCCAATCCGTAAAGCTTCCCATCCTCAATATCTGGACTGTAAGGATTTCGCGTATAGCCTTGGTTGGGATGAACCGTATCGTGATGTGAATTTAAAAAAAGAGTGGGTTTTTGAATATCAAAGTGCTTATTTGTCGCCCAGATGTTGTTGTCCTTTCTCTGAAAAGGAATTTCATAGCTTGAAAACCATTCTTCAATTCTTGTCGCGGTTCGATCTTCAGCCCCTGAAAAAGACTCCAGTCGAATTAAATCTTGTAGTAAAGCTATGGCATTTTGTGTAAGCATCAGTTTATAATTTGAGTATAGTTTACGGATTCAGTAATTATTTTTGGACTTCCGATTCTAACCTGTTTAACCCCTGCTTTGAGTGCTGTAAAACAGTTTTCAAGCTTGGGAAGCATTCCAGTATGCAGTACCCCTTCTGATTTTAATTTAAGATAGTTTGTTTCATCCAATGTTTGAATCACAGAACGATCATCTTCTAGGTCTAAAAGCACTCCATTTTTTTCAAAGCAATAGTTTAGGCTTACATCAAAATGATCAGAAAGTCCACTAGCTAAGGTAGCTGCGATAGTATCTGCATTGGTATTGAGTAATTGCCCTTTGCCATCGTGTGACAAGGCACAGCATACAGGACTAATCCCCGAATCCAATAACATTTTAAAAAAAGATTGATTGACCTCAGTAAGGTCACCTACAAAGCCAAAATCTATGGGTTTACTTGGCCTTTTTTCTGCCAAAATACTATTGCCATCAGCCCCTGTAAGCCCAAGACTATTGCATCCTAAAGCTTGGAGTTGAGCAACAATATTTTTGTTGAGTTTACCCGCATACAGCATGGTTATGAGTTCTAGATTTTTAGCATCAGTAACTCTTCTACCCTCTATTAACTGAACATTAACCCCCAGTTTTTTCGCCATTTGAGTAGCTTCCTTACCTCCACCGTGAACTAGCACTTTAGGTCCGTTTAAAGCAGCAAAATCTTCTAGAAAATCAGCAAGTGCTTCACGATTCTCTATCACATTTCCCCCAATTTTAACAAGTTTAAGCTCAGCCATTTTCCAAAAGTTGTTTCAAAACCCATTGGGCAGCATAGGTTCGGTTATTAGCTTGTTCTATAACGAGTGAATTGGAATGATCTAGGACATCATCAGAAACCACTACATTTCTTCTGATCGGTAAACAATGCATAAATTTTGCATTATGTGTTAATTTCATTTTTTTGGCAGTCAACATCCATTGCTCATCCGTTCTTAAAATATTTCCATAGTCACTGTAGGAACACCAATTTTTTGCATAGACAAAATCAGCATCTTTTAAAGCTTCTTCTTGATCGTACATTAGGGGGGTGTTTTTAGTTATTTCAGGGTTGAGTTCATATCCTTGTGGTTGAGCGATTACAAAGTCAGCATCCAATTGTTGTACCATTCGGCTGAAAGAATTTCCTACAGCATGGGGGAGTGCCTTAGGGTGTGGAGCCCACGTCAATACTATTTTTGGACGTTTAGTAAGTCCTTGCTCATTGATCGTTACTGCGTCAGCTAATGCTTGTAAAGGGTGCGCTGTTGCACTTTCCATATTAATTACAGGAATACTGGCGTAGCGTGCAAAATTATTGAGCACTTGTTCCTCTTCATCTTTATTTTTATCACTTAATGAGGCAAATGCGCGAATAGCTACCATATCACAGTATTGGGATACTACGGCAGCAGCTTCTTTGATATGCTCAGAGCGCAACCCACTCATTTTGGTTCCATCTTCAAATTCCAAAGCCCAGGCTTCATTTGAAAAATTCATGACCATGGTTTTAAGTCCCAAGTGTTGCGCTGCTTTTTGAGTACTTAAACGCGTTCTTAAACTGGGATTAAAAAATAACATTCCCAAAGTTTTTTGTCGCCCTAAATGCTCGTTTGAATAAGGTTCTTTTTTTAAAGCAATGACTTGATTTACAGCTTGTTGTAAGTTTGGTATATCTTCTAAAGTCAAATAATTCTTCATCGATTCAGTTTAGTTGTTCTCCAAAATTTCTTTAAGTGCATCAAACAAGTAGTCAAAATGCTTTTCCTTAACGGTTAGTGGTGGTAAAATACGGATCAATTTTTTATTGCTACTACCTCCGGTAAAGATGTGATGATCGTAAATCAGTTGTTTGCGCAAACCACTAACTTCAAAATCAAATTCAAGTCCAAGCATCAATCCACGACCCTTAACTTTTTTAATTTTTGAAATTTCAGAAGCTTTTTCTCTAAAATAGGCTTCCAAGGTTTTAGTTTTTTCTTGAAGTCGGTCTTTCTTCAGTACATCAAGAACAGCTAGAGATGCTGTACAAGCAAGATGATTTCCTCCAAAAGTAGTACCTAGCATTCCGTATTTCGCTTTAATATCCGGATGTATTAAGATTCCACCTATTGGAAAACCGTTGCCCATTCCTTTTGCCATGGTTATGATGTCTGGTGTAATCTGGTATTTTTGATATGCAAAGAAGGTTCCCGAACGGCCAAAGCCTGACTGTACTTCATCAGCAATAAGACAACTGCCGTATTTTTTGCACAGTTTTTCCATTGCATACACAAATTCTTCATCGGGTTCGTCCAGCCCGCCAACTCCTTGAATGGCTTCAAAAATCACCGCACAATAGTCCTCAGTAGCCAATTCTTTTTCAAGTGCTTTAGTATCATTAAACGGAAGAAAAGTAACCTGATGCTGGCTGTTCAGGGGTGCATTGATAGTGGCATTGTCTGTGACTGCTACAGCTGCAGAAGTTCTTCCGTGGAAGGCTCCATGAAAGGCAA
The DNA here is from genome assembly GCA_902546725.1 of uncultured Bacteroidota bacterium. Classification (GTDB taxonomy): domain Bacteria; phylum Bacteroidota; class Bacteroidia; order Flavobacteriales; family Flavobacteriaceae; genus MS024-2A. The sequence continues at coordinate 5,587 of CACCLB010000020.1, forward strand.
TTACTTTTTTTCTTTGAGTGTGAAACGAACTCAGTTTTAATGCGTTTTCAATGGCTTCAGCACCTGTACTACAAAGAAATAATTCATATTCATGTAAACAGGATTGTTCTCCGATGGAGGAGGCTAATTGTTTTTGGAGTGGATTTTGTACAGCATTAGAATAAAATGCGATTCGGTTTAATTGACTGCTGATCTTTCTCACAAAATGTGGATGTGAGTGTCCTATACTGATTACTGCATGTCCTCCGTATAGATCTAGATATTCTTCTTCATTTTGGTCATAGACATAGACATCTCTAGCCTTTACAGGGGTTACTTCATACAGTGGATAAACGTCGAATAAATTCATTTACTGTTTTGCTATTTCGTTGATTTTGTCAAATGAGGCGTTCAGTCCTCTAATAAGAGAAGAACTCAATCCTTGATGTTCCATTTCATTTAGACCGGTAATTGTACATCCTCTTGGTGTAGTTACTCGATCAATTTCCTCTTCAGGATGGGTGCCAGCTTCGATCAATAGACTTGCAGCACCCATAGCGGTGTGCATAGACATTTTTAGTGCAACATCTGCATCAAAGCCCATTTGTACTCCGCCCTGAGTGGTCGCTCTGATTAAACGCATCCAAAAGGCAATACCGCTTGCGCAAAGTACCGTAGCAGCTTGCATCAACTCCTCTTCGATTATTAGATTGGTTCCCAGGCCATTAAAAATAGCCTCAGCTATAGGAAGTTTGGATTCTCCTTCTTGGTTACTACAGAGGCAAGTCATCGATTTTGCTACAGAAATAGCGGTATTAGGCATCGCTCGAATGATTGAGTAATCGCTGCTGATTTGTGTTTCAATCCTTGAAATTGGAAAACCAGTAATGGTTGATATGATGACATGTTTTTCATTGAGATGTGGCTTCACCTCATTTAGAATCGACTCAAACTGACTGGGTTGTACAGCAAAAATTAGAATATCAGCATTTTTGATTGCCTCGTTATTATTGGTCGTCAGAAATACACTCTTGTACTCTTCAAATTCTCTAATGGTATCTAAGTTTCTTTTAGTGAGGTAAAGATCCGTATAGGTATTATTGATGATAAGCCCCTTGGCAATACTCAATCCTAAATTTCCGGCTCCGATAATGGCTATTTTCATTTGTTCTATTTTTAAAATACTGTGGCTTTAAGTTCCAATCCTAAGGTCTCCTCCCATCCCATTATAAGATTGGTATTTTGAAGGGCTTGTCCTGAAGCTCCCTTGACTAAATTATCTATGCAACTGGTGATTAACAGTGTTTTTTCGTGTAAGTGGAGGTGAATGAAACAGTTATTCGTATTCACCACTGACTTTAAACTGATGGGCTCAGTTGCAATATGGGTAAAAGGAGCGCTTTGGTAAAAGTCTTGATAGATGTATTGTGCATCTTCCAAGCTGCCGTCATAAGTAGTATAGGCAGTAGCAAAGATCCCCCTTGTAAAATCTCCTCTTTGAGGCATAAAGAAAAGTTCTGCAGGTGCGTCCATCTGATTTAACGTTCTGTGGATTTCCCCTAAATGCTGATGCGTAAAAGGCTTGTACCAGGAAAGGTTGTTGTTTCTCCAGCTAAAATGTGTAGTTGGACTCAGGCTTACACCTGCTCCAGTGCTTCCTGTGGTCGCATTTATATGAATGGCTTCGGTGTATTTTTTGTTTTTTGCCAAAGGCAATAATGCCAATTGAATAGCTGTTGCAAAGCAGCCAGGATTGGCGATGGCAGTTGCTTTTTCAATTTGTTCCTTTTGAAGTTCTGGTAATCCGTAAACAAATGATTTTCCCTGAAATTCGCAACTGTCTTCAAGTCTGAAATCATTACCAAGATCGACAATTAAAGTTGTTTCAGAAAAGCTGTGATTATGTAAAAAGTCTCTGGACTTCCCATGACCTAGACAAAGGTATAATACGTCAACCTCTGGCTTGACAGTTCCAGTAAAAAGCAAGTCCGTTCTCCCCAAAACATCAGGGTGGGCAGAACTTACAGGTTTTCCCGCTCGAGTGGTACTGTATACAAAATCAATTTCCAATGCAGGATGTTGAAGGATTAACCGGATGAGTTCACCACCAGTATATCCTGAGCCTCCAATGATTCCGACCTTTTTCATTTTTTAGAATTTAAATGTTGATAGATTTTTGTGGAATTGGCGGTCAATTTAATAAAGCCTTTGGCGTCATCAGCTGTCCATCCTTTATTCATTTCACCATAGCTACCAAATTCAGCCTGCATCAGGTCAAAAGGAGATTCAATACCGAGTAATTCAAATCGGTAGGGGTGAAGCTCCACAAAGACCTTTCCGCTAACTCGCTCTTGACTACTTTCCATAAAGGCTTCAATGTCACGCATCGCTGGATCCAAATATTGGCCTTCGTGCAACTGCATTCCGTAAAAATTAGCCAATTGTTCTTTTTGAAATTGCTGCCACTTACTTAAGGTGTGTTTTTCAAGTAGATGATGCGCTTTAATGAGTATTAAAGGGGCTGCTGCTTCAAAGCCAACACGTCCTTTGATCCCTATAATGGTATCTCCTACGTGTATGTCTCGACCTATGGCATATTTTTTTGCAAGTTCTTGCAGCTGTTGGATCAGTGAAACTGGATCTGATTTAGTTCCGTTTAACCCAACTAACTCTCCTTTCTTAAAGTCCAGCTCAACTTTGATGGGCTCTTTTTCTGTTAATTGGTTTGGATAAGCAGCGTCTGGAAGGGGTAAATCAGAAGTTAAGGTCTCAGCACCGCCTACACTGGTTCCCCAAAGTCCTTGGTTGATGGAATACTGTACTTTTTCCCATGGAATGTCTATGCCTTCAGATTTCAGGTAATTGATCTCATCCTCTCTAGACAATTGATTGTCACGTATTAGTGTAACGATTTGCATTTCAGGAGCCATGACTTGAAAGATTAGATCAAAACGAACTTGATCGTTTCCTGCTCCCGTACTCCCATGGGCAATATATTTGGCACCAACTTTTTTGGCGTAGTTGACTATTTCGATGGCTTGGATGATACGCTCTGCACTTACAGAAAGTGGGTAAGTATTGTTTTTCAGCACATTACCAAACAGTAAATATTTGACAATTTTTTGATAAAAATCTTCAAGAGCGTTGATGTTTTGATAGGTAAAAGCACCCATTTGGTAGGCTTTTGCCTCTATGGTATTAATTTCATCTTTTGAAAAACCACCCGTATTGACACTCACTGCATGAATTTCATATCTATCTTGGGATAATTTTTTTAAGGAATAGGAAGTGTCTAATCCACCGCTGTAGGCCAACACTAATGTTTCTTTTTTCATGAGTTTTTCTTTTTGAGTAAAAGTGATTCTTTGATTTGTTTAAGGCGTCGTACAACTTTATCATTTATTTTTTTAGTGGCGCTTTTATCCTTTGGGTCGTAAAGCATGCCTGTACACAAACACATTTTTCGCTCAGTTCGGGTCAAAACATCATAGTTCTTACAGGTCTGGCATCCCTTCCAAAATTCAGGGTCATCAGTCAATTCTGAAAAGTGGACAGGCTTGTATCCTAAATGAGAATTGATTTTCATCACAGCCATTCCTGTGGTGATTCCAAATACCTTTGCCTTAGGATATTTTTCTAAAGACAGTTCAAACACTTCTTTTTTAATTTTTTTAGCCAATCCTTTTCCTCTAAATTTTGGTGCTACGATTAGTCCAGAGTGAGCGACGTACTTTCCATGTCCCCAAACCTCTATGTAGCAAAATCCAGCGAAAACTCCCTCCTCCAGGGCAATAACTGCATTTCCATTCTGCATCTTGGTATGGATGTAGGAAGGGCTTCGCCTGGCAATTCCAGTACCTCGAGATTTTGCAGATTCATCTATGCAAGCACTGATTGTTTTGGCGTATGTAATATGTTCCGCTTTAGCGCGAATAATGTTCATTGTAAATATTATTGAAAAAAATAAATTGAGTTTTGTTCGTCAAGGGAGAAGGGCTCACCATACTCCATAAATTTTTATACCCAAAAGGGGCGACGACGGATGCTGCACAACGGGAGTGTTGCGTTACTTATAAAGAAAGTATGTTGAATCATCTCGAACATAGAAACGCAAATTTCAATTATTTTTTTTATTTGGGCAAGCATTTCAGTTATAAATGTAATGCTGTGAGTTCATTAAGGTTATCCTTACCTTTGCACTGTGGAATTTAAAGAAATTGAAAATACCCGACAAGACCTATCAAGTCTTGCCTCTGAAAAGCTCCTCCTCGCTCATAGTGGTGGGGTAGACAGCTGTGTCATGGCTCAAATACTTCTTGAAGAAAAAATTCCGTTTAGTGTAGCTCATTGTAATTTTCAATTACGTGACTCAGCCAGTATTGCTGATGAAGAATTTGTTAGAACTTGGTGTAAGCAGTATAAAATCCCATTTTTTATCAAGCGTTTTGATACCCTCTCCTTTAAAAAAGAGCACAAACAAAGCACTCAACTCGCAGCTCGAACCTTGCGTTACCAGTGGTTTGAAGAGCTTAGAAATGCTCACGGATTTAGTGTACTCCTTACGGCACATCACCTCAATGATCAGTTTGAAACTTTTTTTATGCATGCAACACGAGGCACAGGTATCTCAGGTTTGTTAGGGATTCAAGAACGGGACTGGATTCAGCGTCCTTTAAAAAATACTCCCAAAGCTGAAATCCGTGCTTATGCCCAAGAACATAAAATCAAGTGGCGTGAGGATGCCTCCAATGCAACAGATGATTATTTGAGGAATGAAGTTCGCCATCAATTGCTAGAACCTTGGCTAGAACTCCATCCAGAGAGTCTTACCAACTTTAAAACAACTCTACAGCACTTGACTGCTGCAAGTTCATTTATTCAATCTCAACTGGATTCTTTAAAAAAGCAATTTTTTGTAGAACAGGATTCTGGGCTAGAAATTGAAGTAGCCCTGTTGAATCAATTACCTCAAAAGCATTTTTGTATTCATCATTGGTTTGCACCCTTGGGGTTTTCAGCAGATGAGGTTTTAAAACTCCTTCAAGCTTCAAAGGGTAAAGTGTTGTATTCCTCTACCCATCGTCTGATTCGAGAGCGTGAACGTTTGGTCTTGACCACTTTAAAAGAAATGAACACACAACGGTTTGTTTTGGATTTAAGTTCAAAGGAGCACAAACTCCCAATTTCATTAATATGGGAAACTGTAAATCCAACTTCCAAAATTAATTGGAAGAGCCATCAAGCAGCTTTGGATAAAAGTCTATTAAAAAAGCCTCTATGCCTTAGGAAATACAAAAAAGGAGATTACTTTTACCCCAGCGGAATGAACGGTAAAAAATTGTTGAGTAAGTTTTTTAAAGACGAAAAGTACACTACCCTGCAAAAAGAGTCTCAATGGCTTTTGTGTTCTGGAGAGGCTATAGTTTGGGTTATCGGTAAGCGATGCGATGATCGATTTACAGCAAAAGCATCGGCAAGTGAAATTTTATTAATGCAGTTGGAGCAATGAAAACATGCTTACTCTTTTTATTCGGAATCCTCACTTTACAGGCGCAATTTGAAGAGCCAGTAGTTTGGGAAAGTAAGGTTGAACAACTTGCAGAAGATCGCTATCAGCTGATATTTGAAGCAGATATTGCACCCAACTGGCATTTGTATTCACAGTTTTCTGATCCCGAAGGGGCTATCCCGACTGAATTTGTATTCGATCAAACTGACAGTTTTAAGCTTGTGGGAAATGTCACAGAAAGCGAGTCTGTTGTTGACTATGATCAGGTGTTTGACATGGACCTTACTTATTTTAATGACAGTGCGATATTTCAACAGCAAATTCAAGTTCTGGATGATCGTTTGACTCAAATTAAAGTAGAAATCAATTATCAAGCCTGTGATGACGAACTCTGTATTTTTAGAACAGAAACTTTTGCACTCTCATTAGACGGTTCAGTTGCAGCTGTGGAGTTGGATGTAGATGAAAAAAGCCAAGCCTTATCGGCTGAGCTAAAATTAGCCCTCACAGAGACTCAATATTTGGAAAGTGCTACGGTCAAAGAGGGTACTAATGCTCCTTTAAATATCTTTTTATTAGGCTTTTTTGGTGGATTACTTGCCTTATTGACACCATGTGTATTCCCCATGATCCCCTTAACTGTTTCTTTCTTTTTAAAGCAAAGTACCACAAAATCAAAAGGTATTTTTAACGCGTTGCTTTATACCTTCTTCATAGTGTTGATTTATATATTGCTGAGTTTACCCTTTCATTTTATCGATTCTTTAAATCCAGAGATACTGAACAATTTGGCGACTAATGTTGGGTTGAATATTTTCTTTTTTGTAGTCTTTGTGTTTTTTGCCTTATCGTTTTTTGGTTTTTACGAACTCACGCTTCCAACCGTTTGGGGAAGTAAGACGGATGAGGCTTCAGCTGTTCGAGGTGGTCTTGGAATTTTTTTTATGGCGCTTACCCTAGCCATAGTATCATTTTCCTGTACAGGCCCTATTCTTGGGTCACTATTGGCAGGATCACTTACTGCCGAGGGAGGTGCTTTTCAGTTGAGTATAGGTATGCTGGGCTTTGGTGTTGCCTTGGGATTACCCTTTGGACTGTTTGCTTTATTTCCCAATGCCTTAAAGGCACTTCCAAAATCAGGAGGATGGATGACTACCGTCAAAGTAGTATTGGGCTTTTTGGAATTGGCACTGGCGCTTAAATTTTTATCCAATGCGGACCTTGTGGCTCATTGGGGAATTTTAAAGCGAGAGGTTTTTGTAGGAATATGGACACTTATTTCACTCGGACTTACCCTCTATCTCTTTGGAATTTTCCGTTTTCCACATGAGGTTAAAATGCCTTTGAGTAAGGGTCGTAAATTAGTCGCAGTAGGAGTTTTAATTCTCACTAGCTACTTATTTCTTGGTTTTGTTTCAGAGGAAAATAAACTCCGATTGTTCAGTGGTTTCCCTCCACCCGAATTTTACAGTCTTAATACCCAAGAATCTGATTGTCCTTTGGGCTTGGAGTGTTATAAGGACTTTGAGCTAGGAAAACAAGCTGCAGCGCTAGCAAACAAGCCAATACTGTTAGATTTTACCGGATGGGCCTGTGTCAACTGTCGCCGAATGGAGGAAAATGTCTGGGCAGATCCTGCCGTTTACGAATTGCTAAATGAACGTTACATCATCATTTCGCTTTATGTAGATGATAGAGAAACTCTGGCTCCTGAATCACAGTTTAATTTTCAATATCCAGATGGGCGTATTAAGGAAATTAACACCATAGGTAAAAAGTGGGCTACTTTTCAAGCGATCAACTTCAATACTGCTTCTCAGCCTTTTTATATTCAAATGTCATCAGATGGAGAATTGCTGAATACCCCAATTCAATATACCGATAAAGTCACTTTTGAGAATTGGTTAAAACTGGGCCTAGAACGTTTGCCAAATAAGCCCACTAAAGCCCAATATTTTAATTTTTAGCTTTTGGATCAAATACTGCTACGGCAATTTTAGAATCTGCTGTACCGTAGTATAAAAACCATTTGTTTTTGAAGAAAACCAATCCTTCTACAAAACATACCTCATTGACCTCCCCAACTTTTTCATAGTCTTTATCAGGATAAATAAAGTACGATTGGGTTCTTTTTTCGAGTTTATAAGGAAATTGTGGATTGAATAAAGCCTGTCCAGCAGCATAAGTAAATTTAGGAAGTTCAACATCGTTGTAGTTAGCTGCATTACTCGCGTTATACATCAAAAGAATTCCTTTATTTTCATCGTATAATGCATAGGGTCCAGGTTCAACCAGTCGGCTGTCAAAATACCCTCTGCGCGGGTGAAGTACACTAATCAATGTACCTTTTTCAGCATCTTCAAGAGGAGTCCATTCAATCAAATTATCGGAAGAAGCCATAAACAAGTTGGTATCACCAAAATAGAGCCAGTATTTTCCATTTATTTTTTTTGCAATTTGATGATTACCTTCTCTCTGAGTGACTATTGCTGCGGATTTTGACCAATGATTTTTATATTTTTCTCCTTTTAAAATCAAGCCGTGTTTTTTCCAGTGAATCAAATCTTTAGATGAGGCTATACACATACGTGCTGTTTTACCGTCATAGGCGGTGTACGTCATGATGTATTCTCCTTCTTTGGATTGTACAATACGAGGATCTTCAACTCCATCAAAATAGCAGGACTTACAATCCAGACTATAAGGGACTCCTTCTTGCTTTCTGAAATTCCATTCCAGATCCTTTTGATTGTCTTTGTCAGGGTAAAAAACGGGATTTTCTTTTTTTTCAAAATGGAGCCCGTCAGTACTATAGGCCAAACCAATTCGTGATGTTCCCCATTGATCCTGTGCTCGATACAGCATAAAAACAGTATCATTTTTTACAACAGCTGCTGGGTTTAAAACATTGCGTTCCTCCCAAAAAACCTTTTGTTGAGTGATTGGGTCTGTAAAGCTTTGACTTTTAGTTGGCTTTAAAATGGGGTTGATGGAATCTACTTTTTTGAAATAGGGGAAGGCCCAGGCTTCAGAATTAAGCTCATTTTTTTTAGTAGAGCTTACTGTGCAACTATTGAAAAGTAAAAGACCGGTAAGGAGTGCAATAAGTTTCATTTAAGTAGTAATATTAATTATAAAAGTAGGGATTTTGAAATAGTCTTTTGATTACTTGATTGTAATTTTAAAACTTAAAATATTTCTGTATTTTTAAAATTCCAAACTTACCTCATGCTTGTTTCTGTCTATGGATCTTCGGTTTTTGGCGTTGAGGCCAATCTCATTACTATTGAAGTTAATATAGGAAAAGGAATCGGTTACCATTTAGTCGGTTTACCAGACAATGCGGTAAAAGAAAGCAATTACCGTATTGCTGCAGCATTAACCAATATCGAATACAAACTCCCTGGCAAAAAAATCACCATCAATATGGCACCTGCAGATGTACGCAAGGAAGGCTCTGCTTATGATCTCCCACTGGCTATGGGTATATTGGCAGCTTCCAAACAAATTCAGGCAGCGGATTTAAAACACTATATCATCATGGGTGAACTGGCCTTAGATGGGGGTATTCGCCCAATCAAAGGAGCCTTGCCAATCGCCATTCAAGCCTTGAAGGATGGGTTTAAAGGCTTTATTCTTCCAAAAGAAAATGCCTTAGAGGCGGCAATAGTTAAAGATTTAGACGTCTATGGAGTTGCTCACCTGAATGAGGTTATTTCTTTTTTTGAGGGCAAGGAAACACTCAAACCAACTCGAGTGAATACCTGAGCTGAATTTCAAAAGCAACTCAAATATCCAGAACACGATTTTGCAGATGTGAAGGGTCAAGAAACCATCAAACGCTGTATGGAAATTGCTGCTGCTGGCGGACACAATATTATTTTAATCGGTCCACCAGGAGCAGGAAAAACCATGCTAGCCAAACGCTTACCGAGTATTTTACCTCCTATGAGCTTACAAGAAGCGCTCGAAACGACTAAAATTCACTCCGTAGTAGGTAAGGTTAAAAATCAGGGTTTGATTAGTGTACGCCAATTTCGATCGCCTCACCATACTATATC
>CACCLB010000021.1 GCA_902546725.1 uncultured Bacteroidota bacterium
TTTTTGCGAAGTCTGGAAAAGGAAGTCCACTTTGCTGGTCAGCGCTGAGTTGCTTAAACGTTTTTGATAAAAATGTGTTGACAAGAGGTAAATCGTCTATCCAAGTAATGTTTTGATCTTCAAGATAATCATATAAGAAATCAGAAGAGGCGATGTGTTTTTTAAAACACTTTGAAAACCAATTTAAATCTTTTTCCCAATTTGGCTCTGAAATTTTTTGATATTCACTAAAAGCACTATCTGAGGAAATTTTACGGAGGAGTTCTTTTAAAAAAACAAATTGCAAATCCCACTTTAAGACATTTTTAGACTTTATTTTTTTTTCTAAAACGGGGTGCTGTTGAATCATTAACAAGACCTTGTTTTGAGAAAGCAACTTGAGGTGTTTAAACTTTAGTTCATCCGAGCCTAACTTCTCATAGGTCTTCGACTGATCTTGAATAAAGTCCATTAGTGCTTTTATCAAGCCTAATATAGAGATATAAAGGTCAAAAGATTGTGAAACACTGGTATCGAAAAACTTGAGTTCGTCTTCGAGTTTACTGTTTTCTCGTTGAGAAAAAGAGTACACAGATTGCATAACTTTAATGCGAATATGTCGTCTTGTGAGCATGTTTCAGAACTTTAGTGGCACAAAAATAATTTATTAAAATGAATCCCAAGCTCTACCGATTGAAAACTTTCAATGAGCTTTCCTTTTAAGCGTTGGCATTTGATTACATTTGTTCAGATAAATTATGAAAGAGCTTCGCTACTTAAATAAATACTTTTTAAAATACCGCACCAAACTTCTTTTGGGGTTTTTAATTACCGTCATTGCAAGAATATTTTCCTTGGTAGCTCCTAGACTGATTGGAAACTCTCTCACAGCTGTGGAAAATTATTTGCAATCCGAAAGCGGTGATCTTTCAGCAATTAAGCAAATCCTTTTGATTAATATATTGGTGATCGTAGGCACCACATTAGCTTCAGGATTTTTGACTTTTTTAATGAGGCAAACGATCATCAATGTTTCTCGTTATATCGAATTCGACCTTAAGAATGAGATCTTTTGGCATTACCAACGGTTAACTCAACGCTTTTATAAAAACAATAGAACAGGTGATTTAATGAACCGAATCAGCGAGGATGTGGGTAAAGTAAGAATGTATGTAGGCCCCGCATTTATGTACAGTACCAACACTGTTGCCCTTTTTATTATTGTCATCTCTTACATGATTAGTATAGCCCCCGAATTGACCCTTTACACCGTTCTTCCCCTCCCAATATTGTCCATTACAATTTATAAGATAAGTAGAATCATCAATCAAAAAAGCACATTAGTTCAGGAGATGTTATCTAAAATGTCCTCCTATGCTCAAGAGAGCTTTAGCGGGATTGCAGTAATCAAATCTTATAATCTTCAAACACAGGCATCCTCTGATTTTAATTCTCTGGCCACAGAGAGTTACGATAAGAATATGGATTTGGTAAAGGTTCAAGCCTGGTTTTTCCCACTTATGGTTTTACTGATAGGCTGCAGTAATCTCATTGTCATTCTAGTTGGAGGAAATCAGTACATCAACGGCACTATAGAAATTGGGGTGCTGGCAGAATTTATCATTTATGTCAATATGCTTACTTGGCCAGTGGCTGTGGTCGGCTGGATTACCAATATAGTTCAGCAGGCAGAAGCTTCGCAAAAAAGAATCAATGCCTTTCTAAAAGAACAACCCGAAATAGAGTCTGGTAAGGACGTAACTCAAAAAGTTACAGGAAATATAGAGTTTAAAAATGTCAGTCTTAGCTATCCCGAAACAGGTATCAAGGCACTTGACAATGTTAATTTAAGCATACCCTCAGGAAGTACATTAGGTATTATTGGAAATATTGGATCAGGTAAATCGACCCTATTAGACGCCATTTTACGACTATACGATCCTTCACAAGGGTCTATAGAAATAGATGGGCATGACTTAAAAGAATATACCCTTTCTGAACTCCGTGATGCCATAGGATACGTCCCACAAAACGCATTTTTATTTTCCGAAAGTATAGAAGACAACATTCGCTTTGGCAACCCCAATGCTTCAGACGAAGCTATACAAGCGATCGCTAAAAAGGCAGTTGTACACAACAACATCGTCAAGTTTAAAGAGGGCTATAAGACACTTTTAGGAGAACGTGGTGTTACCCTTTCTGGTGGACAAATTCAAAGGGTTTCCATTGCTCGTGCATTAATTAAAGATCCTCAGATACTTTTACTGGACGATTGTCTTTCAGCTGTAGATACAGATACAGAAGAAGAAATTTTAAAACACCTAAAATCGATCACTAAAGATAAAACGACCCTGATTGTCAGTCATCGAATTTCATCCTTAAAACACGCAGACCAGATCGTTGTTTTCGAAAATGGCAAAATAGTTCAACAAGGCCAACACACTGATTTAATTGAGGTTGAGGGCTACTACAAAGAATTATTTGAAATTCAACAGGCCAACAGCTCCAAATAATTGGTATTGTTTAATTTTTTTAATAAAATTGTCGAATAACATTAGATTAGTTTAGACAAAATGCGTGGTTACGAAGAAGATAATATTGAGGAGATTTACTCTAAAATTTTAAGAGCTGGGAGAAGAACTTACTTTTTTGATGTAAGGGAAACTAAAGCAAGTGATTATTATTTGACCATTACTGAAAGCAAAAAGTTTACAAACGAGGACGGCTCCTATTATTACAAAAAGCACAAGATTTACCTTTACAAGGAAGATTTTGAAAACTTCACTTCTTGTCTTCAGGACTCCATTTCCTTTATTTTTGAAAATAGAGGCCATGAGGTCATCAGTGAACGTCACCAAAAAGATTACTCCCCAGATAACGTCAATTCTGAACAGGAGTAAACTACTTCTGTACCCTCATCCAAAAAATAGCAAATTTAATTTTTTATGTTGGTAATATTTTGAACCTTTAGCTGTTCAAAACAATCACTTTATGAAAAATTTAATTTCTCTAGTTGCATTAATTGCATACAATTCCATTTTTGGTCAAGTTTCTTTAGACTATTATTTAGAGGCAGACCACCCTTATGATCAAAGCATACCACAACCTCAAACACTATTGGGCTATGAGGTAGGGACTTGGCATGTTTCTCATGATAAATTAGTCCATTACATGCACCGTCTTGCAGAGAGTTCGGATCGAATTCAGATTGAAAACAGAGGAAGTACATATGAAGGGCGTCCCATTTTACTTTTAACCATAACCAGTCCCGAGAATCACAGTAGAATAGAAGAAATTAAAAGTAACCATATAGCACTCACAGAGTCAGGGGCTGATCAAATTTCTATTGAAGATCAACCCTTAGTAGTTTATCAAGGATTTTCAATCCATGGGAATGAGCCAAGTGGAGCCAACTCAGGCTTGTTACTTGCTTACCATCTTGCTGCGAGTAATGCTCCGGAGACAATAAAAATGCTCGATGAATTGGTCATCTTATTTGACCCCAGCTTTAATCCAGATGGCTTACAGCGTTTTGCTTATTGGGCGAATACAAATAAAAATCAAAAACTTACCGCTGATCCAAATGACAGAGAATACAATGAAGTTTGGCCACGAGGACGGACAAATCACTATTGGTTTGACTTAAACCGCGACTGGCTCCCTACCCAGCTGCCAGAATCTCAAGCGAGGATTAAGACATTTACTGATTGGCTTCCAAACATCCTTACTGACCATCACGAAATGGGAACCAATTCCAGTTTCTTTTTCCAGCCTGGTATCCCTTCAAGAGTCAATCCTTTAACCCCTGATATGAATCAGAAGTTGACACAAAAGATAGGTGCATTCCACGTTGAAGCCTTTAACAAATTGGGGTCTCTTTATTATTCTGAAGAAGATTACGATGATTTTTACTACGGAAAAGGGTCAACCTATCCAGATGTTAATGGAAGTATTGGTATTTTGTTTGAACAAGCCAGCTCAAGGGGCCATTTACAAGAAAGCGACAATGGACTTCTCAGCTTTCCCTTTACGATTCGGAATCAGCTAACCGCAGGATTTTCTACCCTAAAGGCTGCGACATCACTGCGTTTAGAAATTTTAAGTTATTTTAAAAATTTCTACGCTGATATGAGAAATAAGGCTTCTAAAAGCAAACAAAAAGCAATCGTATTTAGCAGTGGTAAAGACGCTGCTAAAAGCTATCATTTTGCCAAAATGCTAGAACGCCATAAAATTAAAGTTCACAAGTTGAATGGAAATCTAAGTAGAAATGGAAATCAGTACACCTCAGAAGAAAGTTATGTCATTCCCTTAGAACAAAAAAAACATCAGTTGATCCAAGCAATGTTTACAAAGCAATCCACTTTTAGGGACAGTCTCTTTTATGATATTTCTGCATGGACCTTTCCTTATGCCTTTAACCTCAACCACAGCATAGAAAGCAATTCTTCATTAATAGGAGCTCCAATTGATGAAATTACTCCTCCCGAAGGAAAAGTAACTTCCAAAGCAACTTATGCCTATTTGTTTGAAGCTCACAATTACTACACACCAAAATTGCTGAACCATTTGCATCAAAATAATGTTCGTGTTAAGGTAGGACTAACACCTTTTACACTAAACGGTAAGCGATATGACTACGGAACTTATATGATTCCAGTAAAAAATCAAGAGGTTACAGAAGATGCGTTATTCAGTATCCTTCAAGAAGGAGCTCAGGCAAGCCATATTACTATCCACAGCTCAAAAACAGGTTACACGGATGGAATAGATCTCGGATCAAGGGACTTTACTTCTGTAAAAAAACCAGAAATTGCACTTTTAGTAGGCGATGGAGTTCGGAGCTATGACGCTGGAGAAATATGGCATTTGTTGGATACGAGACACCATATTTCCATTTCTAAAATTGATATTCGTAACCTAAGCAGAACAGACTTAAGTCGATATACCCATTTTATTATTCCCAGTTTTTCTGGATCAGGACTCAACGCACATGTCGAAAAACTCAAAGAATTTGTCAGTGAGGGAGGGACCATCATCGGGTATCGAAATACGACTAGATGGCTGGAGAAAAACGATTTTATTGAACTCGAATTCTTAAGTCAAGAACTGGTTGCGGAAGACGTGAGTTTTGAAAATAAAGAATTGTTTAGAGGTGCTCAGCTTACAAGTGGTGCAATATTCAATACAAAAATTGACAGAAGTCATCCGATTAATTTTGGGTTTCAAAATGAAAACTTAGCCGTATTTAGAAATACAAATCTTTATATCAAACCAGATAAACAAAGTTATAACAACCCAATAAAGTATACGAATAACCCCCTGTTAAGTGGATATATTTCAGAAGAAAATTTAGAATTACTGAAAAATACAGTTCCTTTTCAAGTTCAGCGTATGGGGAGGGGTCGCGTCATTGTATTGACAGACAACACTAATTTTAGAGCTTTCTGGTATGGAACCAATCGCATACTTACCAATGCATTGTTCTTATCAGATAAGATGTAGTTTATAAAATTTGTTGACCGTTCGGCAAATCATTTTCGGGAGCTAATAAGATCACATCCTCTTGATCTTGGGCTCCCAAAACGAGGCATTGGCTTTCAAAATGTGCAATCTTTTTAGTGCCAAGGTTTACCACCGCTATGATCTGTCTTCCTACTAAATCTTCTTTTTTGTATCGTTTAGTGATCTGCGCTGAAGAGTTTAGTTTTCCAAGTGGTCCAAAATCAATTTGCAGTTGGTAGGCTGGCTTTATAGCTTCAGGAAAATCCTTTGCCTCCAATACAGTTCCGACTCTGATATCCAATCCTTCAAAAGTGGTAAAATCAATCATAAAGCTATTTTGATTGCCTCAAAAATACTACTTTTAATTCAGCATTTAAATTGAATCTTTATGGCACTCACAGAATCTTATATGCTTCCTTTAAAGACAGAAGCACCCTCTTTTTCTCTGACAAATGTAGTCTCTGGTCAAAAAGAGTCTTTGAAACAACTCAAAGGTTCTTCAGGTACCTTGATTATTTTTATGTGTAACCACTGTCCTTATGTCGTTCATTTGATGGATGCCATCGTAAATACTGCTAGTAAATTTTCCAAAATTGGTGTCAATACAATTGCCATTTCGAGTAACAGTATTATCAGTCATCCACAAGACGGACCTGAAAACATGAAAAATCTCGCCTTAGAAAAAGAGTTCTCATTTCCCTACCTCTTTGACGACACTCAAGAGGTCGCGCATGCCTACAAAGCAGCTTGTACTCCAGATTTTTATTTGTTTGATTCTGAGTTAAGTCTTTACTACAGAGGTAGATACGATGACTCAAGACCTGGAAATGATCAACCCATTACCGGCAAAGATCTGCATCAAGCTTGTACTTCCATGTTAAAGGGAGAACCCACAGAGTCATTGCAATACCCTAGTATGGGTTGTAATATAAAATGGTTTGAAGGTAATAGTCCTGAAAAGCGATCTTAAAAATCGACCAATTCTACATCAAAAATCAATGTGGCATCAGGAGGAATGACTCCACCTGCTCCTTGAGCACCATAAGCCAAATGACTTGGAATAACAAGACGAGCACCTGCCCCTTTGGTCAAAAGTAGAATACCTTCATCCCAACCTGGAATAACCTGACCTACTCCTACTTTAAATTTGATAGGCTCATCTCTTTGGTAAGAAGAATCGAAAACTGTTCCATCGACTAAAGTGCCTTTATAATGAACAGCTACCTGGGCTCCTTTTTCAGGGGTTGCTCCTGATCCTTCTTTAGTGATGTTATAAAATAAGCCACTAGGGGTTTCTTTCATACCTTCTGTTAGACCAGCAACGGCTTTTTTAGCTTCCTCAGCTGCTGCTTTTTTTCTTTCTTCACCAGATGAATTAAACGAACTAAAAGCGGCGTTGGCATCCCATTGTTCTGCTTCTTTTCCATGTCTTTCTATGGTTAAAGACTCAATAATATCTCCTTGAGCAACCTGATTTACCACCTCTTGACCTTCTACTACATAACCAAAAACAGTATGTTTACCGTCGAGCCAATCTGTAGGTCCATGGGTGATAAAAAACTGGCTGCCGTTCGTCGCAGGGCCTGCATTTGCCATGGAAAGTGTTCCTGCTTTGTTGTGCTTGAGGTCAGGGTGAAACTCGTCGTCAAACTGATATCCAGGACCTCCAACTCCTGTTCCCTGAGGACAGCCTCCTTGAATCATAAAATCTGGAATTACACGGTGAAACGTCAGACCATCGTAATAAGGTTCTCCCTCATTTTTGTGCTCATTTTTTTGATTTCCCTCTGCTAAACTCACAAAATTCCCAACGGTTCCAGGAGTTTCTTTATAAGTAAGCTGAAGAACTATTGCACCTTTAGATGTCTCAAACTTTGCGTAAATACCTTCCATAAAATTGAATTAAGTGGCAAAGATAAGAATCCCTCTCAGACCAAAAAGTTTAATTAGCAATTTCACTCATGAACTTTATCCTGTAAAGTCGAAGCTCTTCTTCCTCATAATCTCCCTCAAATTCATCAAGTGCTTCCTCTATGGAATCTGACTCTGATTCGATAAAGTAATCGTAAAGTTCTTCCATTTGATCTTCATCAAACAGATCTTCTAAATAATAATCAATATTAAGTTTTGTACCTGCAAAGACTATGGTTTCCATTTGAGAAATTAATTTATTCATTTCCATGCCCTTTGCTGAGGCAATATCTTCAAAGGGAAGTTTTCTATCAACACTTTGAATTAAAAATAGCTTTAGTGAAGAATTGATTCCCGTACTCTTAACAACCAAGTCGTCCGGTCTTAAAATTTGGTTTTCTTCAATATAATTCTGGATAAGCTCAAGAAATTTCTTCCCGTACCGCTTTGCTTTGCCTTCTCCAACTCCGTTAATATTAACCAACTCTTCTTGAGTGATGGGATATTTTAAACACATATCTTCCAGAGAGTATTCTTGGAAAACAGCGTAAGGCGGCACTTCTCCGGCTTTAGCAACCTCTTTTCTAAGGCTTATCAAAAGTTTCATTAAAGCATTGTCAACCCCTTTTGAGTGTGCTCGAACGATAGGTTGAGAATCTAAGGAATCGTATTTGTGATCTTCTGTCATTTTAAAGCTAACGGGCGACTCTAAAAATTGCTTCCCTTTATCAGTCAAACGAATCACTCCATAGGTTTCGATCTCTTTGGCTAAAAAGCCAGCCACCAAACTTTGCCGAATAAGCGCCATCCAGTAAAAGTTATCGTGCTCCTTTCCGCTACCAAAGATGGACAGTTCGTTAATTTTATTAGAACTAATCAGGGCATTCGATTCTCCAAGCAGCGTTTTTACTAGCTCTTTGGCTTTAAATTTTTCTTTAGTTTCACGTACAGTTTGGAGTAGAATTTCGAGTTCATTTTGAGCTTCAACTTGCTTTTTAGGGTGGCGCATATTATCGTCCATATCCCCTCCATCTCCAGTTTTATTATCAAAGGCTTCACCAAAATAATGCAGAATAAATTTTCGCCTGGATAAAGAAGTTTCGGCATATGCAACCATATCTGCGAGTAAAGCCATGCCAATTTCTTGCTCTGCTAAGGGCTTTCCTGACATAAATTTCTCGAGCTTTTCAATATCCTTGTAGGCATAAAATGCCAGGCAATGACCTTCTCCACCGTCGCGCCCAGCTCGACCCGTCTCCTGGTAATAACTTTCTATACTTTTTGGAATATCGTGATGAATCACAAAGCGAACATCCGGTTTGTCAATACCCATTCCGAAGGCAATCGTTGCTACGATGATATCGCATTCATCTTTTAAAAATTGATCCTGATGACTTACACGAGATTTAGCATCTAAACCTGCATGATACGGTAAAGCATTAATTCCGTTAACCTGAAGTGTTTGTGCTAATTCTTCTACTCGTTTTCGTGAGAGACAATAAATAATGCCTGATTTATTCGGGTTTTGCTTTACAAAACGAATAATGTCTGAATCAACCTGAACCGTTTTTGGTCGAACTTCATAATATAGATTTGGCCGATTGAATGAGGCCTTAAAAACTTTAGCGTCCGTAATACGAAGGTTTTTCATAATATCCTCCTGTACTTTGGGAGTGGCTGTAGCAGTTAAGGCTATTATTGGTATCCGCTGATTGAACTGTTCCAGAATAATACGTAAATTTCTGTATTCAGGTCTAAAATCGTGACCCCATTCTGAGATACAGTGGGCTTCATCTATTGCTAGAAAAGAGATTTTTATCGATTTAAAAAAATCAATATTTTCTTGTTTGGATAAGGACTCAGGGGCTACATAAAGCAGTTTAGTTATGCCAGCACGAATATCACTTTTCACCTGAGCAATGGCTGTTTTGTTAAGAGAAGAATTCAGCACGTGAGCGACACCGTCTTCAGAAGAAATTCCTCTAATGGTATCCACTTGGTCTTTCATTAAGGCAATCAAAGGGGAAACCACTATGGAAGTGCCCTCTTGAATTAGTGCTGGAAGCTGATAACACAGGGATTTTCCTCCTCCAGTAGGCATGATTACAAAACTGTCGTTTTGCTCTAATACATTTTTAACTACCGATTCTTGTAAACCTTTAAACGATGAAAAGCCGAAATATTCTTTCAGCTTATTTTTTATTTCATCTGCATTCATTAAAATTTGAGTGAGTTAAATTTCTTTTTCATTCTAATATACTACAATTTTGAGAGCTAGTCAAAAAAATATAATATCAAAAAAGCATATTATGGATGTAAAAGTTTGAATCAAAAAAAACAAACTTCCCGTTTGTTTTTGATATTTTTGCTCTTCCTAGTTTAAGGAGTAAAAGCTTGATTATGAGTAAAGGTTCGTCCAAGGATGAAATGTCTTTTTTAGATCATTTGGAGGAATTGCGTTGGCATTTAATTCGTTCTGTTTTAGCCATTGTAATTGTTGCCACAGCAGCCTTTATTTTTAAAGATTTTATTTTTGACGTATTGCTCTTTGGGCCTAAAAATAAAGACTTTGTAACCTATCGTTGGTTCTGTTCATTGTCTCAAAACTTGGGGCAAGGAAGTAGTTTTTGTATAGAAGAATTGCCCTTTAGAATACAAAGTAGGACCATGGCTGGCCAATTCTCTGCCCATTTGTGGACCTCAGTATTAGCAGGGTTCATCGTTTCTTTTCCGTATATCATTTTTGAATTTTGGAAATTTATCAGTCCTGGACTTTACGAAAAAGAGCGGAAAAATGCACGTGGGTTTATTTTTATAGCTTCCTTGTTGTTTTTTATTGGAGTACTTTTCGGATACTATATTGTCACTCCTCTTTCCATCAACTTTTTAGGAAACTACTCGGTAAGTAGAGAAATTTTTAACGATTTTGATTTAAGCAGCTATATCGGTCTGCTAAGAGCCTCCGTACTTGCGTCAGGAATTATATTTGAATTGCCTATCATCATTTATTTTTTAACACGAGTTGGGATAGTGACACCCGAATTTTTAAGAAAAAACAGGAAAATTTCTCTTGTGCTGGTGTTGAGTTTATCAGCCATCATCACTCCTCCTGATATTGCTAGTCAAATTATAGTGAGTATTCCTATACTCATACTTTATGAAGTGAGTATTATGATTGCAAAAATTGTTACCCGTCGACAAAATAAAGCCCTCCAAGATGTCTAATCCTGTTCAAGAATTCAACGACTACAGAAGTAGAATGAATAAAGAATTGCTTTCTGAAGCATCTACCACTTTAAAGCGTATTTTTAATCTGGATCAAAGCACCTTTCAAAAAGGCGAGCTCGATATAGCTACTAAAGAACTTTTGGGTCTTGTAGCCTCAACCGTACTCCGATGTGACGATTGCATCAGATACCATCTAGAACGATGTTATCAGGAGAAACTAACTAAAAAAGCCGTAATGGAGGCTCTGGAAATAGCAACTGTTGTAGGGGGAAGCATTGTTATCCCTCACCTCAGGAAAGCTTATGAGTACTGGGAACAAATTGAACTGAATGCCAAATAAATGCGATGAAGTTAAAAGCGTTAAACATTGAAAAAGCCTATAAAGGACGTAAAGTAGTCAAGGGAATTTCTTTAGAGGTTTCACAAGGAGAAATCGTTGGATTATTAGGTCCAAACGGTGCTGGAAAAACAACTTCTTTTTATATGATCGTAGGGCTTATCAAACCCAATAACGGTACTATTTTTCTCGATGACCAAGAAATTACAAAATTTCCTATGTACCGTAGAGCCCAACAAGGTATTGGCTATTTAGCCCAAGAAGCTTCAGTTTTTAGGAAGTTGAGTGTCGAGGAAAATATTTTAAGTGTACTGCAAATGACCGACATGAGCAAAACGGCTCAAAAAGAAAAAATGGAATCGCTGTTGGAAGAATTTGGACTGAATCACATTCGAAAAAACCGTGGAGACTTACTTTCAGGAGGAGAGCGAAGACGAACTGAGATTGCGCGTGCTTTAGCTACTGACCCAAAGTTTGTATTACTTGACGAACCTTTTGCAGGAGTAGATCCAGTGGCTGTAGAGGATATCCAAAGAATCGTTGCCCATCTTAAAAAGAAAAATATCGGGATTTTAATCACTGATCACAATGTACAAGAAACACTTGCTATTACAGATAAAACTTACCTTATGTTTGAAGGGAGTATTTTAAAAGCCGGTACTCCAGAAGAACTCGCTGAAGATGAAATGGTCAGAAAAGTCTATCTCGGTCAAAATTTTGAACTTCGAAAAAAGAAATTGTCTTTTTAATCTACCCACCTAAATGAAACAAATCAAAATTAGACCTCCCCAAGAGGTCGAATATACAATTGTCAATACAATCATCTGCGAAGCTTTTAACATTCAATCCAATTCCCATCATCCCTAATTCTTTTCAAATCCGAATATTCATTGCATAGTTGCTGTATTAAATGACGTTGTTATCGGAACTTCCAGTTTACATATCATTCAAAAAAGCAACAGAAAAATGGGGCTTATCGAAGATGTTGTTGTTACTCCAAAGGCTCAAGCTAAGGGGGTAGGAAAACTTATGATTAAAGAAATAATTCAAAAAGCAGTAGAACTAGGTTGTTATAAAACTATTCTCAATACTAGTGAGGAAAATGCTGGTTTTTATTCAAAATTAGGATTCAACAAGGAACAATTTCAATTTACTTTTAGACATTAAACTATGTGTGGAATAGTAGCATATACAGGCTTAAATAATGCACTTCCAATTCTTTTAGAAGGTCTTCAAAGGCTTGAATACAGGGGGTACGACAGTGCTGGTATTTTTATGAGTAACACAAGTGAAAATAAAATATACAAGGTAAAAGGCAAAGTCATCGACCTTCGTAGACTAAGTGAAAAGAAAGAAGCTGGTAAAAACTATCCCATTGGAATGGGACATACTCGTTGGGCAACTCATGGGAAGCCAAACGAAATCAATGCCCATCCTCATTTATCGAACAACCAAGAACTCGTTTTAATTCACAATGGAATAATTGAAAATTATGAGACTCTAAAAAAAGATTTAATCCAAAGAGGGTATAATTTTCATTCAGATACAGACTCTGAAGTACTAGTAAATTTATTTGAGGAGATCCAAAAAACAAATCAAATCCCCCTTGAACAAGCGGTTCAAATTGGCCTTAATAAGGTAATTGGTGCGTATGGAATCGTTGTTTTTGATATCAAAAATCCTAACGAATTAATTGCTGCAAGATTAGGAAGCCCACCACTGGCTATTGGTATAGGGAAAAATGAATTTTTTGTAGGCTCGGATGCCACACCATTTATAGAATACACTAAAGATGTTGTGTATCTAAATGATTTTGAAATAGCACAACTATCAGTGGGTAAAGAAATTCAAATTGCCAAATTTAAAGAAAATAAACCTATAGCTACAGTTATCAATCAACTAGCCTTTGATATTGAACATATACAAAAAGATGGTTTTGAGCATTTTATGCTTAAAGAAATTTTTGAACAACCAAAAGCGATAGAGAATACATTAAGAGGAAGAATTAATCTTGACAACCAAGAAGTACAACTAGACAGTGTCCAAAAACACAACTCAATATTTAAAAAAGAAAACGAATAATTATACTTGGCTGTGGAACTTCGTGGCATGCTGGCTTAGTAGGAGAATACCTTTTAGAAAAAATAACACGAATACCTACAGAAGTTGAATACGCATCTGAATTTAGATATAGAGATCCCATCATTGAAAAAGACGATGTCATCATACCCATATCTCAATCTGGTGAAACTGCTGATACTATGGCTGCTCTTAAACTCGCAAAAGAAAGAGGTGCATTTATTTTTGGAATTTGTAATGTTGTAGGATCATCTATTTCTAGGGAAACAGATTCTGGAATGTACACTCACGCTGGTCCTGAAATTGGTGTTGCCTCCACAAAAGCGTTTACCACTCAAATCACAGTTCTAATTCTTCTATCGCTTAAAATTGCCGCTATAAAAGAAACTATAAATACCGAAGAAAATAGGCGGTTAATCAATGAACTCGAGCTGATCCCAGAACGAATTGGAACTTTTTTAAAAGGCATCTCTCAGGTTAAAAAAATTGCCAAAATTTATCATCAAGCCCCAAATATGCTTTATTTAGGTCGAGGATTTAACTTCCCAGTAGCCTTGGAGGGAGCTCTTAAATTAAAAGAGATCTCTTACATACACGCTGAGGGATATCCTGCTGCAGAAATGAAACACGGACCCATAGCTTTAATTGATAAGGAAATGCCCGTAATCGTTATTGCAACAAAAAAAGGGTATTACGATAAAATAGTCTCCAACGTCCAAGAAATTAAATCCAGAGGAGCAAAAATAATTTCTATAGTGACAGAAGGAGATCAAACGATAAAAAGCTTATCTGATCATTGTATTGAAATACCTGAATCAGATGAGATATTCACTCCATTATTTGCGACTATCCCACTTCAACTA
>CACCLB010000022.1 GCA_902546725.1 uncultured Bacteroidota bacterium
GTCTTCTATTAGTAGTTGAAGTTTTTCTGAGAGGGCTTTATAATCCTTAATATCCACTTTAAAACCGTTCAATCCCTCTAATACTGTATCCTCACAGCCAGGAGCATTAGTAGTGACAATCGGTCTTCCTATTGCCATTGCCTCTAAAGTAGATTTAGGAAGACCTTCTCTGTAAGATGGAAGACAGTAAATGTCCGAAAGAGCTAATACGCTTTTTATATCATCAGAATTACCATGCCAAACAATAAAATTGGGTTTTAATAACTTTTTTAGCTTATTTTCAGGAATATAGGCTGGGTTTTCTAAATCAATTTTCCCATAAAGATTTAATGTAACTTTAGATTTTATAAAATTAGGGAATAATTCTGTCGCCCTAATTAAATCTATTACCCCTTTATCTTTTAATATTCTACCGGTATAAACAATTTCAATTTTCCTTTTTTTTAAGGGCTTAGTGAATGAAAATTCTTTTTCATCTACTCCTGAGCCTCCAATCATTTTAAAATTTTGAGTAGTTACTTTTCCTAAATCTTCATAAAACTTTTTGTCGTGTCTATTTAAAAAAAGAAAATAGGGTTCTTTAGAAACGAAAAGTCTTATGAGACTTTTCATAATTGTCTTAATTAACAAATGGTTATTGGTTATTGCATAACCCAGTCCCGTTACAGAATTAATTGTCTTAATTTTTCTTTTAGAAAATTTACTGAATAAAGAGCCGTAAAGGATTGGTTTTATTGTTATGTTATGAATTAGGTCAGGTTTAATTTGATTAAGAAGTTTTCTCAGCTTGAAAAACAATAAGAGATCACTAAATGGATTTACAGAAGATCTTTTTATCGAAATGGAATACTGCTTTAATACTGGATAACTTTTTTCTAAATCTAAATCAATTTTGTCTGAAATAATTGAGACATTAAATTGCTCTGCGGCCTTTAAGGCAAATGGAAGAAAATGGTTTTTAAAAAAACTAATGTCATTTACGAAATAAGTAATTTTTTTTTTCAAAACCCTAGTGCTCGTTTAATGAATTTTAAAGTAACCCATAAATAACTTGGTAAAAATAGAATTCTATTTTTTTTTGATGAAATAAACTTTATTACCTCTATTTCCCCTTTATACATTTGAGTATTATTTCTAGAAAGCCCTCTTTTATCAATAGGCTTAGCAAGTAAAACATCCCCAAAGTAGGAGGAATTGTTTTCTGAAATTATTTTAGCCCACAGCATAAAATCCTCTGAATAATAATTGTTTTCAAACCTATGATTTATTGCTTTTTTCAAAAGGACTGTGCTGGTACAAAAAGGATTTTTCCAAAGCAGTTTACTAATTGATACTTTATAGATCTTGTTTGTGTATTTTTTTTTAAGATTACATGTAGCTCCTAAAATTTCAGGATAATTTAATTTTGTTAAAAGCTTTTTTTGAATCTTGATTTTGTCTTTAACCCAAACGTCATCACTGTCTAGAAAAGCAATATAGGTAGATTCTGCGGCTTCCCATCCTTTATTTCTACAATATCCAGGACCTTTATTTTCATCATTTTTTAAAGTCTTAATTGTTATTGGAGATTTTTCCTTTGAAAGCTCTATTTGGGATAGGGTTTTATCGTTACTATTATCATCTATTAGAATAATTTCATCCGGTAATTCCGTTTGATAAAAAATTGATTCTAAGCATTTAGCAATTGTACTCTTGGAATTATAACAAGGAATAATAACAGTTATAGTGATTGGGCTTGTATTATTTAAATTTAAATTTTTCAAAACTATTGTTTGCAAATATTTAGAAGTGCAATCCTTCTCAATAAATATAAATTAGGATATTGTTTTATACTTTAACCACTAATAATTTTTAAATGTACCAAAATAAATTTCTAGTTTTGATACTTTTTGAACAACTAATATTTTAATTAGTTATAAATTAAATATTATGCTATTTAACTCTTTAGAATTTTTATTGTTTTTACCTTTATTTTTTATTTTTTATTGGTTTGTATTTAATAAAAATCTAAAGTATCAAAATTCACTTATACTTTGCTGTTCTTATATTTTTTATGGATGGTGGGATTATAGGTTTTTGTCTCTAATTTTTCTTTCTACTATTGTAGATTTTATTATTGGTTTAAATATTCCAAAATCAAATTCAGAAAAACTAAAAAAATTACTTCTTTGGAGTTCAATTTTATTTAATATAGGTGTTTTAGGATACTTCAAGTATTACAATTTCTTTATTATTTCTTTGGTTGAATTTTTAAATTCAATTGGGATTGAAATAAATAGTTTTAGGACATTGAATATTATTCTGCCTGTAGGAATATCATTCTACACTTTTCAAACAATGTCTTATACTATTGATATATATAGAAAAAAATAAAACCTACTAAAGACTTTATATCATTTGCTTCTTTTGTCTGTTTTTTCCCTCAGTTAGTTGCTGGTCCAATTGAAAGAGCCTCTAATTTACTTCCACAAATTCAAAAAAAACGAAAATTCCAATATGAATATGGAGTGCAAGGGTTAAGATTAATTATTTGGGGAATGTTTAAGAAAGTAGTAATTGCGGATTCACTTGCTCCAGTAGTTGATGATATTTTTAGTAATTATCAGTATTTAGGAGGAGGGATTCTATGGTTAGGTGCAATTTATTTTGCTTTCCAAATCTATTATGATTTTAGTGGATACTCAGATATTGCAATTGGTGTATCTAAGCTTCTAGGCTTTAAATTAATGTCAAATTTTGAATTTCCATATTTCTCTAGAAATATTGGAGAATTTTGGAGAAGATGGCATATTTCACTTTCCACTTGGTTTAGAGATTATATATATATACCCCTTGGGGGATCAAAAGAGGGTAAACTTAAATCTATTAGAAATATCTTTTTGATTTTTACAGTTAGTGGTTTTTGGCATGGAGCAAATTTTAGTTTTGTGTTTTGGGGGTTATTTCATTCCTTACTATTTATCCCGTCATTTTTATTAAATACAAACAGAAAATACAAATCGTCAATAATTGGAGAAAAAACATTTTTTCCAACACCGATTGATTTTTTACAAACAGTTTTTACATTTTTTTTGGTAACAGTGGGGTGGATTTTTTTTAGAAGTGAAAATATAAGTGAATCTTTTGATTTTATTTTTAAAATGTTTTTAGACTTTAGTTTTCCAAATCAAATTAGATCTCCTTTAATATTTTACGTGCTGCCATTAATAGTTTTGGAATATTTAATGAGGCATTATCCAAGGCTTAATTTTAAGTTTAGAAATCAATACATTTTTGATCTCGTATTTCTTACTATACTTGTCATTTTAATTATTTTTAATTTTGGAAGAGCACAAGTAAATTTTATTTATTTTCAATTTTAATGAGATCTTTTTTGTTATTAATATTTAGGTTACTAAAAATAATATTATTGTTTATTTCGCCTTTAATTTATTTATATGGTATAAACATTAAAAAAAATATTCAAACTAGAAAAAGACTGAATTATAATAATGAAGAAATTTTAATTCTTGGATCTTCTCATGCAAGAGATGATATTTACAAAAACATAATTAAAAATTCTTATAATTTGGCAAATGCAGGATTTAGTCTTGAGGAAACCTACCTAGAATTACTAAAACTTGAAAAAAATCATAATAATTTAAAAACAGTTTTAATATCATTTAGTCCATTTTCTCTTCATAGAACAAATAAAAAACCTAAAAAAACAAATATTGTTTTTGATTTAAATATGGAATATGGAGATAATGTTTTTATTAGTTTTTTTAAAAATCCTACAAGGAAGGAGTTCACATTTCATAATCCAGACCTAAAAACCATCTCAAAAAAACAAATGTCAAAAAAACAAATTGATATAAGTTCGATATCTGAATATTATAAAAACACAGTTGATAATAATGGGTTTTATGGTTTAAAATTCTTTAATTTAATAAGAAAATTCTGTGAAAAACATAAAATAAGACTCGTGTTTATAGTTTTTCCATTTCCGAAAAATTTTAATAAAATGTTAGATGAAAATAATGTATGGAAAGAAGATCTAATTTTTATGAAAAAAAATAGTAATCATGAATTCTATGATTTTTCAAAATTTTATGACTCAGAGAATTCAGATCATATTTTTTTTAGAGACGGATCACATTTAAATTCAAATGGAAGTTTAAGATTCACAAAATTCCTAAGTAAAAATCTTTTTTAGACATTTCTTCCCGTATTCACGTAAACTTAGTGTTTTTTTAAAATTAAGAACTCTCCGTTACTTCAGAAGTATTAAATTAGATTCTATTGTAAATTGCATTAAAATTTGATTTTGAATATTTATTTAAATCTTATACCACCCATCAAAAACCAGCTTATTGGTTTTTAATAAATTCCCATTAAACCAATCAGTTGGTGCAATGGTAATTTTATTAGGATTTTTGTTCAAAACTGCTGCCCACCAACTAAAAGTACTGTTAGAAATAATATTGTGTTTGCAAAGGCTCATTAAAAAAAGATCTTCGAAATCTTTATTACCTGAAATAAACTGACAGTTTTTTAAACTAAAGAAATGTGATTTTGCCCAAATTAAATCATCTGAAAAAATAAAAAAATTTAACTCCTCTTTTAAATGCTTTTTTATAAAGTCTATAGATTTAAAAAAATAAATAGATTTTAATTGGGTGAATTTTTTTTGATTCTTTTTAAGTAGATAATCATCTCTTCTTATATGTATCGATACTGAAATGGTATTAGATATTTTCAATTTTAGATCAACAAATTTTTTTGAATTATTATTTAAAATAAGGCCACTTCTTATAATGTTTTTTGTGTTTTCAGTGTACTTTTTATCTTGCCAATAATTGTGAAAATATAAAACTGGTTGATTAGAATCTATATGCATTTCATTTTCACAAAAAGTTTTAGGATTAAATATTTTATTGAAAAAACTATTTAATCTAAAGCTTTTAAAAGGATGATATTTTTTTACTTGCTCAAATGAAACTTTGTTTATTTCAAGATCATATGATAAGATTGAAGGTTGTCTATGATTATCCATTTCAAAATAACTAAAATCATATAGAACTTTTCTGTTTAATTTTTTAGACATAAACTGTCCAAACGCATACTGAAATAATTGGTTGCCTAACCCTCCAAAAACTCTTACGATAATCACTTTAAGGTGCTTTTATAGTACTCATAAGTAGCTTGTAATCCTGATTTTAAATCAATTTTAGGCTTCCATCCTAAACTAAAAAGTTTGCTGCTATCCATTAATTTTTTGGGGGTTCCATCGGGTTTATTTTCGTCCCAAATTATTTCGCCATCAAATTCAGTAATTTCTGAAATTAAAAGAGCAAGATTCTTTATCGTTATTTCCTCTGAAGAGCCAACGTTTAAAAGATTATGATTTATTTTATTTTCTAAAGAAAAAATTATCGAACTGGCAAGATCATCTACATGGAGGAATTCTCTAAAAGGTTTCCCTGTTCCCCATAAAACAACCTTACCACTTTTATTGACCTTTGCTTCATGAAATTTTCTTACAAGAGCCGGAATTACGTGAGAGGTGTGAAGATCAAAATTGTCATTTGGACCATACAGATTTGTTGGCATTAATGAATAATAATTTTTCCCAAATTGTCTATTTATAGCCTCACATAGTTTTACCCCTTGAATTTTAGCCAGGGCGTACCACTGATTTGTAGGTTCTAACTCATCAGTCAAAAGATATTCTTCTTTTATAGGCTGTTTAGAAAATTTAGGGTAAATACAAGAGCTTCCCAAAAACACAAAAGTTTCGGTATTGTTTTTAAAACTTGATTGAATAAGATTATTCTGAATTTGAGTGTTTATTAGCAGAAAATCATATGGGTTTTCATGATTTGCTAGGATTCCTCCAACTTTTGCAGCAGCATCAATTACTATTTTGGGTTTGGCGGTTTTAAAAAACACCTCTACTTTATTTTGATTAGTTAAATCAAGCTCCTTTCTATCTTTAGTTAAGATATTAGAATAACCATTTTTATTTAATTCTCTAATAACAGCATTCCCAACCATTCCGTTATGACCAGCAACAAATATTATTTCATCTTTATTTATCATCTATTAAGAAAATAACTTCAGATCACTCAATACCATTTCTTCTATCATTTGGTCTAAAGTAATTTGAGGTGTCCAACCTAATTTTTCTTTAGCTTTAGAAGCATCCCCAACTAATAGATCTACCTCGGTAGGTCTATAATAAGTGGGGTCAATATTGATTATTTCCTTTCCAACTGGAATTTGAAATTTAGAGTTGCTTGATTTTTCTACGTAGCCTATTTCATTTACACCTTTCCCTTTAAACGCAATGTCAATTCCTAAAACCTTAAAACTTTTTTTGACAAAATCTCTAACTGTAGTTGTTATTCCTGTTGCTATTACCCAATCCTCTGCTTCTTTTGCTTGAAGGATCATCCACATCATTCTCACATAATCTTTTGCATGTCCCCAATCTCTTTTAGCATCTAGATTTCCTAGATAAAGTTTTTCTTGTTTACCAAGAACTATTTTAGCTGTAGCTCTTGTAATTTTTCTAGTGACAAAAGTTTCTCCTCTAAGAGGTGATTCATGATTAAATAAAATTCCATTACAAGCAAACATATTGTAAGCCTCTCTATAATTTATAGTAATCCAGTAGCCATAAAGTTTTGCCACTCCATAAGGAGATCTTGGATAAAAAGGTGTTTTTTCTGTTTGGGGCACCTCTTGAACTTTACCGTAAAGTTCTGAAGTTGAAGCCTGATAAATTTTTGTTTTCTTCTCTAAGTTTAAGAGCCTAACAGCTTCTAATACTCTTAATGTTCCTAAAGCGTCAGTATTGGCTGTGTATTCTGGCATTTCAAATGAAACCTTAACATGACTCATGGCTGCAAGGTTGTAAATTTCATCTGGCTTTATTTCTTGTATTAATCGAATAAGATTAGTGCTATCCGTTAAATCACCATAATGCAAAATAAAGTTTTGGTTATCTAAATGGGGGTCTTGATATAAATGATCAACTCTTTCAGTATTTAAAAGTGAAGCTCTTCTTTTTATTCCATGTACTTCATACCCTTTTTCAAGAAGAAATTCGCTTAGATAAGCTCCATCTTGACCAGTTACTCCAGTTATTAATGCTTTTTTCAAATTTTGAAATTTTAAATAATAAATTTAAGCTTTATTTATTAATAAGATAAGGTTAATTATGTTGTGTAAATTTATTGTTTTGTTAGTTAAATGGAATTTTTCATGGAGCATTTAAAATATGTTTCAATGAGATAAATCAAATTACAAAATGCTCGGAATCATTTTGACTATTTAAAAAAAGGACCTGAATCATCTGATATTTTAAAAAATAAAGTCGTTATAGAAGGTCCATTTAAAGGGATGAAATATTCTAAACAAGTAAATACCTTTGGGACCTCAATATTTAATAAATTGCTTGGTACTTATGAAAGAGAAATTACTCCTTTTATAGAAACAATAATCAAAAAAACTATAAATTTATTCATGATATTGGATGCGCTGAGGGATATTATGCTGTGGGTCTAGCTCTTAAAACAAAAGCAAATGTAATAGCTTATGATATTGACCCTATTGGAAGAGATTTATGTAGACTAAATGCCATTTATAACAATGTTTTAAATAAAATTGAAATCAAAGGAGAGATTACATCATATCATATTGAAAACTATTCTTTTATGCAAAAAACATTAATAATATGTGATATAGAAGGTACTGAACTCGATTTATTCAACACAAATAATATTAAAAACTTAATACATACTGATTTATTAATAGAAGTTCATGATTTTATGTTTGAAGGCGATAATGAAGCTTCAAGGAAATTAAAAATGTTATTTAAAAAAAACTCATAAAATGCATTCAAAATTCAGTATTTCGGATAGAAAAAAAGCTAGATTATATAGAGATCCTCCTTTAAATAAAATAACTCTAGAAGAACGAATGCCAATTGTTTCAGAATATAGACCTGAAATTATGGAATGGCTTTTTCTAGAATCCAATACTACCTTAAAGAAATATTAAAAAATTTTAATTGAATATGATTTTTAATTTAATTTCTTTAAAAAGTGAGGTTTAAAATATTTGTAAGACCCTCCAGCAAAATGGATCATAATATTAGATTTAAATATAGATTTAAGATTTTTTTTTCTGCTGTAGAAAATTTTATTTAACAAACTCTTTTTTTTGAATAATTCATCTATTGTAAATAAATAGTTCCATTTATTATTCAATAAGGAGAATTTTTTCTCATTTTGTAAATTGTATCCAAAAGTACTTTGTTCAAAATGAAAATAATTTGAATGCATTTTAACATTCAACGAAACAAAAAGATAAATCTTCTCCATAAATTTTTTATGAAATTTTGGGCTAAGAACAAAAAAACCTGAGTTTAAAACTTTTGATGTTTTTATTTTATGCCCACAGTTAATAACATAGTATTCAGATGCCGAGGATTCCCAACCCATGGTTTTGTTTATGTTAATTCTATTTTCAAATCCATGTTGATCATACTCATCAACGATCATTATTTTTTCAGGAAACTTAAATAAATCATTAATATGTTTTTTAGCGTTTTCTATATTAATGAAAATGTCGCAGTCTAAAAAAATTAAATAATCATAATTATCTGCATTTTCACAATTACATATTAAAATTTTCTGAGCAGAAATTAGACTTTTTTTTGTTGTCTTTTTATCAATAAAATTTGTGATATTTTTAAAATCAAAATTAAATGCTTCACAAAACTTTTTATGGTTTTCAATAAAATATTTCTCATATATCTTTTGATAATCTGAACCAATAGAAATTGTAATTACTAAAACCTTAAAATTCATAGTACTTGTTTTTTTATCAATTTTAAAAGATTTAATAAAAATTTTGTGCCCTCAAATATAAATTCTTTGTAATCCCCATTCCTTTGATGAATAAAAATCAAATTTTTATTTTTTTTAAACAATAATTTTTGTTTCTCTCTTATCCTTCTAATAGTAAGTTTATTAATTGGTAATATTCTAGCGTTATAGTGCTGAAAAAAAACCATCATAAATTTTTATCTTACTGAATAAACCTTTTTGGGTAATTACATTAGTTTCAAAAACTTCTATTCCATTTCTTTTTTTCTCACAGTAAATTTGTGTGAAAAAAACTCTAAAAAAATAAATTACTTTATAAAAAATTCTAAAAATTTATTTAGGTATTTGAATTACGTTTTTTCTCTCAGTTTCAAAGATTTTAAAAAAGTCAGATTCAATAGTTAAAATCAATTCGTCTTGAGAAGAATTGCTAAACACAAAATTATAAATGAACGTATGATTCCCTAGTCTTCCCTTTGGATAAACAATTATCATTCAAGTAAATTTTTTAATTTATTAAGTATTCTATTAGTTAAAGTGATTTTTTTAAAGCTTCTTTTTTTTAATTTTTCGATTTTTAAACCTAGTTTTTCTAAAATTTCGATTATTTTATTTTCTAGGTAAAAAGAGTCTTCGAATTCACCATGAAGTTTAATCCCGTAACTTAATATAGCTAAAAGTTCTTTTTCATAATGAAATAAAAAATATATATCCTTAGAAGAAAGGTGGGGTTTGTTTTTTAAAGTTTCCCTATAAATTTCCCTAGAATTATTGGTTATAAAATTTTGATAACCTTCAATTAAATTATTTTTCGATATTTTTTGGCTTAAAGATATATCATGTACTTTATAAAAATTAAAATTCACAAGGTCCTTAAAAGTTTTTTCGTTAAATAAATGAATGATTTCTGAATATATATTTAGCCAATTGTAATTACTTTTCCCAGAAAAAAATTCTCTATGATAATAACTGTTTTTTTTACTGTGTAATCTATGATAGTCAAAAGCACCGATACAAACTTTAGCTTTAAGATCATTAGTAAGAAATTTAACTGCAAAATGTTGAGTATCAAAACCATGGTTTTCAGGATAACCTCCAGTTATTTCGAAAACTCTTTTAGTATGCATAAATGTAATATTTAAAGGGCAATCATTTAGTGATAACATTGCTTCAAATGGAATTAATTCACCATCATATGTGTTAAATTGCCATTTAAAAGAACCCTTTTTTAATTTGTCATAAAATCTTTGGCTAAATTCTACTGTTACAGCATCTAAATCATTTTCTTTTAATAAATAGTACATTTTTTCTAAAGATTTTTCGCCTATCATATTATCACTATCTAGACAATAAATAATATTTGAATTAGTCTTTGAAATTGCTATATTCCTTGTTGCACCTCCTCCTAGATTTAATTTGTTTTTATATACTTTAAAATTTTTATAATCTCTTATTTTATTTCTTATTAACTCTAGGCTATTGTCAGTTGAACAATCATCAACTATTATCACTTCATATGGAATTGATAAGTTTTGAAGTAAAATACTGTCAATAGATTCTAGAATTGTTTGTTCTGAATTAAATGATGGAATAATAATTGATAAATCGTATTTCATTATTTTAATTAAAAAGTTTACCTAATATTTTATTTATTAGATGATTATTAGAATAAATAAGGTTAAATATACTTGAGCTTATTTTTTGAATTAATGTTAAATCTTTTTTTAAATAAAGTCCATCTCCCCATGAACCCCCGATCCATCTTTCTTCTACCAACTTAAATCCAAATTTTTTTAAATAATTTGAAATGTCCTTGTAATTAGGACAATTTTCGTAAAGTTCTTCTCTGTTAATCTCACAAATAATTACATCAATTTTATCAAGTAATTCATTAGCTCCCTTTAAAGCTTCTAATTCGTAACCTTGAATGTCAATATTTAAAAAATTATATTTTGCATTTAAATGAAGGCTATTAAGTTTTATCATTTTTACCCTTTCTTTTTTTTCAAATTTTATGTCAGGATATTGCTCAAGATGTTTTAGTGGCCTTAAAATTGAATTTGATTGGCCATTATTTTTTTCTTCTATATTCAGATCAATTTCTCCCTCAAAATTACCAATGGCTTTATTTAATAGAATTATTTCTTTATTATTTTTTAAGTTTTCACAAAGGACCCTGAAATTTTTTGAGGATGCTTCTATGTATATTTTTTTTTTGATATTTGCGGCGTTATAATCACTATCCTCTTCGCCATAATGTGCCCCTATATGTATTACCCCATTAATTTCTAAATTATATCTTTTAATTAATTTATTTAAGTCAAACAGCATATAAAGTATTTTTATAATGTTGGAAAAAAGCCTTTTCTTTAAGCATTTTTATTTTTTGAGAATAAATTAAATTTAAATCTTTTTCACTTAGTAAACTTATTTCTTCCCATTCATCAACAATGAAGACTGGTAGATTTTCTAGATTATCTGAAAAATCAGATTTTTTAACAATAGGAACTATATTTAAATAAATTGCTTCCCAGGTTCTGTGACAATCAATTCCATTACCCTCTGGCGAAACTATAAATTTGTATTGTTTTAATTTGCTAAAATAAGTTTTATGGTGTAAAAAAAAAGGGGGGGTGTCAACAATGTTTACTTCAATTAATTTATCATAACACAATTTTCTCTTTTTAAAATTTGTGTTCAAGTTAAAAGACATAAAAATTCTGTTCAAAAATGGACTATTATTGCGATTGAAATATTTTAGTAATCCTGAATTAAAATATTTTAAATTTTCTATTCCAATAGGTAAATACGAAACCTTTTCGCTTTTAAAACATAAGTTTTGAGAATACCAATGAATAATCTTATCGTCAATAAATTTTTTATAATTAGAGGTTATATTTTCGTCACTATTATGAGAGATCAAAATATACTTAACTCTAATTTTCGGATGAATTTTTGTAAAAAAATATATTAGTAAACTAGAGTTTACAAAAACTACATTTTTTTCTTTAATTCTGGAAACGTCTATTTTATCAATGCTTTCAATTACATAGTCTGAGTGCTTTCTAAATGTATCTCCAG
Organism: uncultured Bacteroidota bacterium; assembly: GCA_902546725.1. Lineage (GTDB taxonomy): Bacteria > Bacteroidota > Bacteroidia > Flavobacteriales > Flavobacteriaceae > MS024-2A. The sequence continues at coordinate 11,958 of CACCLB010000022.1, forward strand.
AAATAAATGGCTCACTTGAAGGTCTTATCTTCAATAACTTAAAAAGCCTTCTTCGTAGTTTATTAATCATTTTCTTTTGAAAACTAAAACCTGTGTTCGATTATTATTTTTTGATTTTCCCCATTTTATAATCATTAATTGTATTGGAAAAAGAATTTTATTTAATAGTTTTTTTAAAGAAAATGGCAAATTTTTTGTTCTTCTTCTAAATGATATTAGCTTGTCATTGAACTTTACTTCAAGTTTTCCTTCAATCTTTTCATAAATTACTAAATCAAAGTTTTTAAAATACTTAACTATCTCATCTTTTAAGTAATGTTTATAATGACCATATTGAGATTTTTCAAAATAAATATCAGATCTGGTGGCAGGTCCACAAAATATAGGGTCAGGGGTAGAAATAAAAACTATAGAATTTTTTTTTGTTAGAGATTCTAGTTTTTTAATTACTAGGCCTATGTCATTAATAGGAATATGTTCAAAAACTTCACTCATCAAGACAAAATCAAAAAAATGGGTTTCATCAAAATCTTGAATTAACCCCTCAAAAAGAAAAAAATTCGATGTTTCTTTACTGAAGTTTTTTAGACTGGATGTTGGAATTATTTCTACAGCGTGTCCTTTTGAAAATCCTTTATTAATTAATAACTCTGAAAATTCATGATTAGAAGCCCCGATGTCTAAAAAACTTTCAAACTTTTCTGTTAAATTAATTGCCTTATTAATTAATTTAATCTTGCTGATATTGATTAGGTTAATATAACCTTTATTAATATTATATATTGAACTATTTGATTTCTTATATAAGTCCAAAAGA
>CACCLB010000023.1 GCA_902546725.1 uncultured Bacteroidota bacterium
TCCAAAACTATACATATTTCTCAAATTGTATAACGGACTTTCATTCACAATAATCAGGTCCGCAATATAGCCGGGTCTGACCAATCCTAATTTTTCTTGTCTTAATGTTTTTGCACTATTAAGAGTTGCTGATTTTAAAACCTCTAAAGTATGCATGCCCGTTTCTCTTAAAAGTTGTAATTCTCGAATATTTGAAAATCCTGGGGTAGCGAAAATATAGCTGTCATCTGTCCCATAAGCCACCCTTCCTCCGCGCTTATTAAACTCAAAAATCAAATCTCCCCAGAGGTCAAATGCTTTAGACCAATGATACTCATCATCGCTGGTCCAATTATAATGATAGGCACCATGGTAGTTAGGGTCTGGCCCATTTCGCTCGATGAGTAACTGATGGGTGTATTTTTTGTGCCAAGGGAGGCTTTGCGCTCTGATTATATCTCTATTCGCCTCGTAGACAACCCTTGTAGGCAACATCGTAACACCATAATAATAAAGTGAATCCGCGATTTCGGTAAGAAGTCTTTTTTCATTTGTCTCCGACCATACTTTTCCAGCTTGCCTAAAACGTTCATTTTCATCATTGTAGTTATAAGTAGGCTTAAAATTTTGAACCTGTCTTTCCAAAGCAGATTCCGCATAAGCATAATGATGCTCTATCATAGTAACTCCAAGTCTTGCTGCATCCACCGCCTGGGTTACAGCAGTTGTACTCGGAGGAATGTGGTAGGTGGTAATACCCCCATTCTTGGTTACTTCCTCACATACCGATTTGAGTAATTCTTGACTCCATCCTAAATTTCCTGCATTTACTACATGCGCTCCTTTTGCAAACATTTGTTTGACTACCTCTGGTGCATTTTTAGGATTATCTAATGCGATTGGATCAAAGTTTGTCATCGCACCATAAGACCAAATAGGAAATAATTTAGGCGCTAATATTTTATTTTGCTTACTGAGTTTTGCTTGTTCCATACCAGATTTAAGCCCTCTGTCAGAACCTGGCACCATTGTGGTAACGCCATGCGCGAGCTTTAAATAGTAAACATACTCCAAAGGCATAGGATCTGTTCTGAGGTGCATATGCAGATCAATCATTCCAGGTAGTACATATTTCCCTTCAGCATTGATGACACGATCTCCCTCTTCTCTTTTTACCTTCCCTCTGCTTTTAGCTGTAACGGGATCAAAAGGAATCATATCTGTAATTTGATCTCCTTTTATTACAATATCATAAGGACCCACTGGAGGACCTCCATGACCCGGTATTACCATGGCACCTCTAATGACAAGTTTTTTATAAGGCCCTGCCGCCAAACCATCAAACTTTTCTTGTGCATACCCTTGGAAGCAAAGGATGCTTAGTATTAATAAGCAAAAATTTTTCATAGTTTATAATTATCCCATTTAAACAATACAATATAGTCAACATCAACCAAGGTACATTGATTTTTTTATTAAATTGTTATTCAATTTTTTTAAATATGAAAAAAAATAAATTCCTGAGGCTTTCACTTTTTACAGTGATCGCTCTGCTTCTATTGGCTTCTTGCACTACTTATAATGACACTCCTGTCATCGAAGTTACCTATAACAGCACGCTCTCTGAAGATCCTTTTGACGGAAGATTGCTCGTCTTGATTTCAAAAGATAATTCTAAAGAACCTCGATTTCAAATTAATGATACAAATGATTCGGGTATAGTTATAGGTAAAAATGTAAGTCAATGGGAAAGTGGGCAAATTGAAATTTTTAATTCTTCCACTGAAGCCTATCCGATTGAAAGCTTAGCTGACCTAGAAACAGGAACCTATTTTATGCAAGCCTTACTCCATAAATATGAAACTTTTAATCTAGCAAATGGACATCAAGTAAAACTTCCTATGGACCAAGGAGAAGGGCAACATTGGAATACTTCTCCAAAAAATATTTACAGCAAGCCGCTAAAAATTAATTATAAAAAAGGGACGCCTATTAAACTAAATATTACTGAAGAAATTTCCCCCATAGAACCCGTTCAGGATACAGAGTATATCAAACACATAAAAATTAAAAGTGAGTTGCTTTCAGAATTTTGGGGGCGCCCTATATATTTACAAGCCAATGTTTTAGTCCCTGAGGGCTTTGACAAAGAAGCAAAGACCCATTATCCATTAATGGTTTTTCACGGGCATTTCCCAAAAACCATTGGAGGCTTTAGAACAACCCCCCCCACAGCAGCAAAAGAAGATTCTATTTTTAATCCCAGATTTGGTATTACAGGCTATAAATACATTCAAGAAAAAGAAGCGTATGATTTTTATACACAATGGACCTCCAAAGACTTTCCTCGATTTTTAGTAATTGAAATACAACATCAGAACCCTTATTATGATGATTCTTATGCGGTAAACTCAGCAAATTTGGGTCCTTATGGTGATGCGATTACCTACGAATTAATTCCTCATATAGAAAAATTATTCAATGGCGTTGGAGCAGGCTGGGGACGTTTTCTCTATGGAGGCTCAACAGGCGGATGGGAAGCACTGGCAGTTCAAGTTTTTTATCCCAAAGAATATAATGGATGCTTTGCTGCATGTCCTGATCCAATCGATTTCCGAGCCTATACATTAGTAGATATTTATAAGGATAAAAATGCCTATTACAAAGAGGGCGATTTTAAAAAAACATTGAGGCCCGGAATGAGAGATGGAAAAGGCCATATCAAATCCCAGCTGATAGATATGAATCGGAGAGAATATATCCTTGGAGATAACAGCCGCTCAGGGGATCAATGGGACATCTGGCAGGCGGTATACTCCCCAGTGGGTGAGAATGGTTACCCCAAACCTATTTGGGACAAACTTACAGGAGAAATTGATCATGAGGTTGCCAATTATTGGAAAGAAAACTATGACCTTCGCTATATCATGGAAAGAGATTGGGACAAAATAGGTAAAGACCTCGAAGGAAAGGTAAATATTTATTGTGGTGATATGGATAACTACTATCTCAATAATGCTGTGGTGCTTACTGAAGCATTTTTAGAAAAAACAACGGATCCCTACTATGGCGGAGAGGTAGATTATGGAAATGGGGCTGAGCATTGTTGGAATGGCGACCAAGAAAATCCTAACTATATCTCTAGACTGCGATACAATACGATGTATTTAAATAAAATTAAAGAACGTCTTAAAAAAACAGCTCCAAAAAAACACCGCTTAAAAAATTGGGGAATTTGATAATGAATAGAAACTATAAAATCATGAAAAATTTAACTAAATACAGCTATATTTTAATCTTAACGATTCTTTATTCGGGAATCAATACAACAATCTTTGCTCAAAAAGCAAGCTTAATGAATGATTATTCTTGGCGTGCCATTGGACCAGCAAATATGGGTGGCCGTGTGACAGATATTGACGGTGTCCCTGGAGATGCCTCGACTTTTTATGTGAGTGGAGCTGATGGAGGTATACACAAAACCACGGATGGAGGAGTCAGTTTTACACCCATTTTTGAAAACCAAAGAGCCTATTCAATAGGTACTTTGACCCTAGCCCCTTCAAATAAAAACGTGCTTTGGGTGGGAACAGGTGAAGGAGATCCAAGAAATAGTGTAGGCTATGGTTGGGGTGTTTACCGTTCTGTCAATGATGGTGAATCTTGGGAACACCTTGGCCTCAAAGAGACGGAAAGAATAAAACGCATCGTAGTAGACCCCAATGATCCCGATACCGCCTGTATTTGTGCCCTCGGAAAAGAATGGGGACCCAATAAAGAAAGAGGGGTATTTAAAACCACAGATGGTGGAAAAACTTGGGATAAAATTCTGTATATAGACGAAAATACAGGCTGCGCAGATCTTGCCATGGAAAATGAAAATCCAAGAATCATGTATGCGGGGATGTGGACCTTTAGAAGAAAGCCTTGGCGCTTTGACGATGGAGGTCAAAATACCGCAATTTATAAAACAACAGATGGTGGTGCTACATGGAAAAAAATTATGAACGGACTCCCCCAGACCGATATGGCGCGTCCAGGTATACACATTGCACAGAGTGATCCAAATATTGTCTATCTAATGACCGAGTTTGAAGGAGGCGGAACCGCTTTCCGTTCTGAAGACAAGGGAGCCCATTGGACTTTAGTAAATGACGATCCCAATATTAATTTTAGACCCTTTTATTACAGTGATGTTCGGGTGGATCCGAAACGTCCCAATATTTTATTTTCCATCTCAGGAAGGTTAAGCCGTTCTAAAGACAGTGGCGCCAGTTGGGAACAAATCGCCACAACTGTCCACGGTGATCATCAAGCGCTATGGATAGATCCACAAAATCCAAATTATATTCTCAATGGGAGTGATGGTGGTTTTCAACGGTCATTTGATGGGGGTAACAGCTGGGAAGTGATTAATAATATAGAATTGTCTCAATTTTATCAAATTCAAGTTGACAATCTAAGACCCTATAATGTCTATGGCGGGCTTCAAGACAACGGAACTTGGGTAGGACCCAGTAACTCTTTATATGAAGCAGGAATACTGAAAAGACACTGGAAAGGTCTGGCTTATGGCGATGGGTATTATGCTGAGCCCATCCCTGGAAATGAACATTTAGTCTATACCAATCTTCAAGGGGGTGTGCCCTTTTTAGTAGACTCTCGCTATGGAAATGTACAGACAATTCACCCTTATCCAAAAATTGTGGGTTCCGCTGGTGATGCCATAGAAAAGCATAAGTACAGGTTTAATTGGGACGCCCCAATACACATCTCCCCCCATGATCCAGAAACAGTTTATGTCGGTGGAAATGTCATTTTTAAATCCCAAAATAGAGGAAAAAGTTGGGAAGTAATCAGTCCAGATTTAACGACAAATGACAAATCAAAACAAAGGTCTTCCGGAGGAACAATCTATCAGGATAATACGGCTGCAGAATTTCACTGTACTGTTTTATATATCGCTGAATCTCCTCTTCAAAAAGGGGTCATCTGGGCAGGAACAGATGATGGAAATATTCAACTCACAATGGATGGAGGGCTATCATGGAATAAACTAAATAGTCGGATTAAGGGGCTGCCTGAATATTCTTGGGTTTCAAAAATTCATGCTTCAGAGCACAATGCAGGAACTGCATTTATTGTTGTAGACCAACACAGAATGGATGATTTTAGTCCTTATATCTTTATGACAGAAAACTTTGGGAAAACCTGGCAGAAAATTTCTGCGGACCTCCCACATGACGACTATGTAAAAGTAGTGCGTCAGGATCCTCACAATCCCAATTTGCTATTCGCTGGTATGGAGCATGGAATTTATGCTAGCTGGAATAAAGGAAAGAATTGGGAAAAGATCAATGTCGATCTACCTAATGTTTCGGTCAGAGATCTTAGAATTCAAAAGCGAGATCGAGATTTAATTGTGGGTACACATGGACGAGGGGCTTATATTTTAGATGACATCAGACCACTGGAAGAGCTTCCCAATGCTGAAGGAAAAGAGATCCATTTATTTGAAGTAAGAGAAACTGTGCTCTGGAATATGTATTGGCGGTTAGAAAATTTAGGAGACAGAACTTATAAAGCAAAAAATCCAGAATATGGGGCCTATATAAATTTTTACCTAAATAAAGATGCGCAAGAGGCGATACAGATTCAAATAAAAGATAATGAAGGAAATTTAATAACGACACTTACCCATAAACAATGCAAAAAAGGAATTAATAGAGTCGTTTGGGATTTGGGACATGACGGTGCTGTATCGCTAAAAAACCAGATTAAAGAAGGATTTAGCTATGGCAGCATCAGACCTAAAGTAATTCCTGGTAAATATGTGGCTCATATCAGTCACAAGGGGACAAAGCTTGAAACCGAAATAAATGTAATCGGAGATCTGCGAATTAAAATGTCTACTGAAGCTTATAAAGCCAAATTAGACGCCCTACTCGAATTGAGAAATTTGCTCAGCCAGACCCATCAGTTAATCGATCAGTTTAGCGGAGTAATCGATCAATTGGTAATTCTCAATGAAAAACTTGAATCAAATGCTAATGCCAAAAGTCTCGTCAGTAAAACCCATCAAGAATTAGTAGCCTATAAAGAAGAGCATTTAATGAGACCCCCTCCCTCGATGAATTACAGACAAAGACCCCGACTAAGAGAAGAAATCCGATCGCTTATGCGGGCCATTGACAATACAATAAATCCACCAACTCTACCTCAATTAGACCGGATTAAAAGCATAACGGAGGAGTTCAATAGTCATCAGCAGCGCATGAAAGATTTCGAGGCACGTCTTTTAGAAATAAATAAGGCAACCGCTTCTACACCACAAATTATTATAAAATAAAACTACAGTTGCATTTTAAAAATTTAATCTTACTCTTATTAGTACCGTTATTTTACTTCTGTTCCTCTGAAGCAGAGGTTGATGTTTTAATCCAAAATGGGACCGTTTATGACGGAACAGGAGCGCCCCCCTACCAGGGAACGGTAGCCCTTAAAGGCGATAAGATATTTTATATAGGTAATCCAAAATTTTTTACTGCAAAAAAAATAATCAATGCCACTGATAAAGCCGTTTCTCCCGGATATATCAATATGCTCAGCTGGGGGGTCGAAACTTTGATAGAAGAGGGAAAATCTCAAAGCGATATACGTCAAGGGGTAACACTTGAAGTTTTTGGTGAAGGCATGTCCTGGGGACCGCTTAATGAGGAACTAAAAGCTTACATGAAAAAAAACCAAGGAGATATCAAGTATGATATTAATTGGACTACATTAGGGGAATACCTTCAATTTTTAGAAGATAAAGGAGTTTCTACAAATATAGCTTCCTTTATAGGTGCAACCACCCTTCGAATTAATGCCGTAGGCTATGACGACAGTAAGCCCAATGAGTCCGAATTAGCACTCATGAAAAACCTCGTTCACCAAGGCATGAAAGAGGGTGCCATGGGAATCGGCTCATCACTAATCTATGCACCCGCATTTTATTCGAGTACAGAAGAGCTCATTGGGCTTTGTAAAGTAGCGGCAGAATATGATGGCCTTTATATTTCACATATGAGGAGTGAAGGAAATAAGCTGCTTGAAAGTGTCGATGAACTATTGACCATAGCTGATCAATCCGGTATCCGAGCAGAAATCTACCACCTTAAACAAAGTGGGAAAAAAAATTGGTATAAACTGGATCAAGTGATTCGGAAAATTGATTCTGCAAGAGCAAAAGGCTTGGAAATTACGACAGACATGTATACCTATATTGCAGGAGCCACTGGATTGGATGCTTCTATGCCCCCATGGGTTCAAGAAGGAGGCCTTGATCAGTGGATCGCGCGCTTAAAAGATCCTGGCATCAGAAAAAAAGTAATAAAAGAAATGAAAGCGGATACAGATCAATGGGAAAACCTCATGAGAGCGGCAGAGTCTTCAGATAAATTAATTTTAGTGGGGTTTAAAAATGACAGCTTAAAATACCTGACTGGAAAAACACTAACTGAAGTCGCTAAAATGAGAGGGAAAAGTCCAGAAGAAACAGCCATAGATTTAGTTATACAAGATGGGAGTAGAGTCGGTACAGTCTATTTTTTAATGACCGAAGAAAATATCAAAAAACAGATAAAACTCCCCTATATGAGTTTTGGGTCAGATGCAGGTACAATGTCGCCCGAAGGGGTATTTTCAAAAAGCAGCACCCACCCCAGAGCTTTTGGAAATTTTGCCCGTCTTCTTGGAAAATATGTGAGAGAAGAAAATGTAATTTCTCTTGAAGAAGCCATTTATAAACTTACAGGGCTGCCTGCCTCGAATTTAAAAATTCAAAAAAGAGGACAACTTAAAAACGGATATTTTGCAGATGTAGTTGTCTTTGACCCAAAAGAAATTAGTGACCACGCCTCCTTTGAAAACCCCACGCAATATGCCACTGGGGTAGAACATGTATGGGTGAATGGCACCCATGTACTTGAAAACGGTAACCATACAGGCGCGTATGGAGGGCGGTTTGTCAAAGGGCCAGGCTATAAAAAATAATATTTATTGATCATGAAAAAACTCCTTTTTCTCTTATTTCTTCCCTCCTTTCTTTTGGCTCAAAAAAAAGCTTTAGTAGGAGGCACACTCATTAATGGATATGGAAATGAACCCATTCCAAACAGTGTCATCATTATAGAAAATGAAACTATCATTAAAGTAGGCACTGTAGAAAGTGTCCCTATACCTGAAGAAGCCGAAATTATTTCTGCCGAAGGGATGAGCATCCTTCCGGGTCTGTGGGATATGCATGTACATTTGATGATTACAGGACATGCTGATTATACTTATTGGGATAAGACTTATTTACCACTTTTTGAAAAAGTTATTATGCCTGCTTCAGCTCATCAACTGCTGCTTGCAGGAGTTACAAGTGCGAGAGATTTAGGAGGTCCCTTACAGGCAAGTATAAGAACCAAAGAGGCAATTAATGCTGGCAAAATACCTGGTCCTAATCTCTATGTCAGTGGCCCTTTTTTACAAAAAAAACCCTATCCAGGCACCGAAGCCTTTAGATGGGGGGTAGACGGGGAGAAAGATGCGCGCTTAAAAGTCAAAAAACTTGCTCAGGCAGGCGTTGATTGTATTAAATTGATCGATCAAGATCAGATGAGTAAAGAAGAGATTCGTGCCATTGTAGAGGAAGCTCATTCTAATGATTTAAAAGTTGTTGCCCATTCACACCGCCCAGAAGAAATCAGGTTGGGCTTAGAAGCAGGAGTGGATAATTTTGAGCATACAGGACTTTCCTCAGCTCCCGCTTATCCAAAAGATATTTTAGAATCAATTACAGAACGTACAGCCCAAATGAATTTAGGGCCACTCTATTGGACTCCTACAATCGAGGTGCTGTATAACCACGATTATGTAATCAAAAATCCCGAAAATTTGGACAATGAAAGTTGGCATTTAGGCCTTCCAGATTCTATAGTAAATGATATCAAAAATTCCATTAGAAAACCAGGCGAACTCCCCTATTTCCAATTGACCTCAATCAGAAAACCTACTCTAAAAACAAAATTTGACCAACTCAAAAAAACAGGAGTCGTCATGCTCATTGGAACAGACAGTGGAGTCCCTATGAAGTTTCATTCTCAAAGTACTTGGAATGAATTGGATATTTGGGTCAGAGAGCTCGGAGTTCCTCCTTTAGAAGCTATTAAATCTGCGACCTACTGGCCCGCAAAATTCATGGGTGTAGAAGATAAGGTAGGCACTATTAGTGTAGGGAAACAAGCAGATATTATTGGAGTAAAAGGAGATGTTTTAAGGTATATTTCACTTTTGCAAAATATAGATCTTGTAATTAAGAAAGGAAAGATTTATAAAAACGAATTTAAATAAGAAAAGGGGTCATTTAGCCCCTTTTCATGCCCCTTATAAAAAAAGCAAGCTTTTTATAAACTTGCTTAAATTGGCTTATTCAGGATTACGCCGTGATCCTCACAAAGCTCCGCTTTGAACATCAACAAAAAATTGAAATAAAGCGAAGCTGACTTTTCTTTTGTTGATGTATTCGTGACCCAGGGAGGATTCGAACCCCCAACCCTCAGAGCCGAAATCTGATATTCTATCCAGTTGAACTACTGGGCCAGTGAATTGCAAAATTAAGTATTAATTTCTCTGAAAACTAACTATTTTTTCAAAGCCTGCGAAAGTTAATCATTTTAATTAGGATCAATTTATTTCGTTCTAAATGGAGAGATCCATCTTGAAAGTAAATCAGCACATCTTCATAAAATTGATGATTTAGATATTATTTTAATTTGTAAATTAAAGTTTGAAATAGAAGTATAGCCAAACCAAATGAAACAATTGTTTATTCTTTTAGTATCGATTCAAATGCTGTCTGCTCAGATTCCTGAGGGGAAAAAAATAATAAGTTCTCTCTATATCTATGATATGATTGATAAGGAATCTACCTTAATTACTCGTGAAAATCGTCATTTTGAAGCTCCAAATTGGGCTGCTAACGGAACCTATCTGCTGATCAATAGCGATGGTAAAATTGAAAAATATTCATTAAAAGGAGAACCTCAAGGTATAATAGATACTGGCGGTTTAGAAAAGTGCAATAACGATCATGGAATTTCATTTGATGGTAGAACATTATTTTTTTCAAGTGGGAAAAATGAAATTGAGGGACACAGTTCGTATATCTATAAAATTTCTTTAAAGGGAGGAGAGCCAAAATTACTGACACCCTTAAATCCCTCTTATTGGCATGGTGTTTCCCCTGACGGTAGCAATATTGTCTATTGTGCCGAGCGAAACGGAAATCACGATGTCTATAAAATGAACTCAGATGGTGGAGAAGAGATCAGGCTGACTACTGCAACAGGTTTAGACGACAGCCCAGAGTATAGTCCAGATGGAAAATACATTTACTTCAACTCATATCGATCAGGAAAAATGCAAATTTGGAGAATGCTTGCTGACGGATCCAACAAAGAGCAGATGACCTTTGACAACTACTCCAATTGGTTTGCCCATATCGCTCCACACAATCAAAATGCAGTATTGATTAGCTATTTAGAGGATC
>CACCLB010000024.1 GCA_902546725.1 uncultured Bacteroidota bacterium
GTCAATGATAAAAAGCTTGACGGTATCAGTAGTATACGAGATGAATCCGATCGAAACGGGATGCGTATTGTTTACATTCTCAAGCGAGACGCTATTCCAAACATAGTTCTAAACAAACTCTATAAATATACTTCGCTTCAATCTTCCTTTAGTGTCAATAATATCGCATTAGTCAATGGAAAGCCACAGATGTTAAATCTCAAAGAGATGATTCATTATTTTGTGGAGCACCGCCATGACGTGGTTGTTAGAAGAACAACCTATGAGTTGAGAAAAGCTGAGGAACGCGCCCATATTTTGGAAGGATTAATCATTGCTTCTGATAATATTGATGAGGTTATCGCAATCATAAGGGGTTCTGAAAATCCATATGCAGCTCGAGCAAATCTGATTAAACGCTTTGAGCTTTCTGAAATTCAAGCTAAGGCAATAGTAGAAATGCGATTGCGTCAATTGACCGGTCTTGAACAAGATAAACTGCGCTCAGAATTTGAAGAGTTGATGCTAACCATTGCCGACCTAAAAGATATCTTAGACAAAAAAGATCGCCGTATGGAGATCATTAAGAACGAGTTGTTAGAGGTCAAAGATAAATACGGAGACGAACGTCGCTCAACTATTGAATACGCAGGGGGTGATCTTAGTATAGAAGATATGATCCCTGATGAAAAAGTAGTGATTACTATCTCTCACGCTGGTTACATCAAGCGAACTCCTTTAACTGAATACAAAACTCAGAATAGAGGAGGAGTAGGACAAAAAGCATCTACTACAAGGGATGAAGACTTTTTACAGGACTTATTTGTGGGTACTAACCACCAATACATGCTCTTTTTTACCCTAAAAGGAAAATGTTTCTGGATGAGGGTTTATGAAATCCCAGAAGGTTCTAAGACTTCTAAAGGTCGTGCAATTCAAAACTTGATCAATATTGAACAAGACGATAAAGTCATGGCTTTTATTTGTACTCAAGATCTCAAAGACGAAGACTACATCAACAGTCATTATGTCATAATGGCTACTAAAAAAGGCCAGGTCAAAAAAACATCTTTAGAGCAATATTCAAGGCCAAGAGCAAACGGAATCAACGCCATCACCATTCGTGAAGGTGACGAACTGTTGGAAGCTAAATTAACCAACGGAAACAGTCATGTTGTAATTGCGGTAAAATCAGGAAAAGCCATACGATTTGAAGAGAGTAAAACCCGCCCAATGGGTCGAGGTGCCTCTGGTGTGCGTGGAATTACTTTGGCCAATGAATCGGATGAGGTCGTAGGTATGGTTGCGGTAAACAATATGGATGCAAACATCCTGGTAGTGTCGGAAAACGGTTATGGAAAACGATCAAGTTTGGAAGATTATCGAGTTACTAATCGAGGAGGTAAAGGGGTAAAAACAATCTCTATAACAGACAAAACAGGGAAGCTGGTGTCTATTAAAACCGTTAATGATCTCGATGACCTGATGATAATCAATAAATCAGGAATAGCAATCCGAATGGAGGTTGCTGCGCTTCGCGTGATGGGGAGAGCTACTCAAGGTGTTCGGCTCATCAATCTTAAAGGAGATGACACCATAGCAGCAGTTGCCAAAGTAATGAAAGATGATGAAACCATAGAGGATTTAAATGATCTCGATGTAAATGATGGCACCATTATTGAATAATTAAAAAAAACAAATTCTAAACAATACAATGAAAACACTTTTACCCTTATTTTTTATTTTAATTCTGACACTTTCTTACGGACAAAAGAAGGAAGTCAAAAAGGCAACCAAATTATTTGAGTCTGGCGATGTTCAAGCAGCAATAGCCATGCTTGAGTCCAATGCTGCACTTTTTGATGCTGCAGATTCAAAAGTATTAAATCAAAAAACCTTTTTAGAAGGAAGAATAGCACAAGCGAACAAAGACTTCGATTTAGCATATGAGATATATATGGCATTTCAAACTGCTGGTGGAGTTGATGCTGGTTTTGATACCCAATTACAGACTTTATCTTCAGATATTGTAAACAGCGCTATAGAGGATAATGCTGAAAAGCGTTACCCAGAAGCTGCAAGAAAATTATACTTGGCGTATCAGATTGATAAAGAGGCCAATATTGACTATCTCTACTATGCAGCTTCTAGTGCTGTAAATGGTTCGTATTACGAAGGAGCTCTTGTATATTATAACGAGCTAAAAGAAATACGATACGAAGGTATTACAACCCAATATTTCGCCAAGTTGGTAGAAACTGGTGAGGAAGTTGAACTATCTCAGTCGGAGTACGATTTGTATAAAAAAACTAAAGAATATACAGATTTTAGAGAGGAAACTACAGCTTCTAAATTTCCTGAAATTGTCAAAAACATTGCCCTTATTTACTCTGAACTTGGTGACAATGAAAAGGCAATGACAGCGGTTAAAGAGGCTCGTGCTGAAAACCCTAAAGATTTGAATTTGATTTTAACCGAAGCAAACTTATACATACAGTTGGAAGAGAACGATCGATTTGAAGCCTTGATGAAAGAAGCTATAGAACAAGATCCTAACAATGCAACACTTTACTTTAATTTAGGTGTTGTAAATGCTCAGAAAGGAATGACAGAAGAAGCTAAAAATTACTATCATAAAACGATAGAACTCGATCCGAATTACGAATCTGGATACCTAAACCTTGTTTCTTTGATTTTAGAAGGAGAATCGGCTATCGTTGCGGAAATGAATAGCTTAGGGAATTCACGAGCTGACAATGCTCGTTACGATACACTTAAAGCAGATCGTGAGAACCTTTATCGTGAGTGTGTTCCAATTTTGGTAAAACTGGTGGAGCTAAATAAGAACCAGGAAGCAGTTAAGACCTTGATGAATATCTACGGTACACTCGGAGATAATGAAGGATTTATGAAGATGAAAGCCTTGGTTGAGTAAATTGTAAATTTCAGTGAGAATAAAAAACCCTCTAAAAAGAGGGTTTTTTTATAGAATTTTTTTGATAATTCTGAGCTTGTGACTGTGTTGTTGGGTATCAAAATTATAAATACCTGTTTGATCAATCCGATCAATTCTTACCCTACCGTGGGCATGGAGTATGTAGTGGTTTTCGAGTAACAAACCTACGTGAATGATATTTCCTTCTTGGTCATCAAAAAAAGCAAGGTCTCCGGGTTCGCTTTCATCGATAAAGCTGAGGGTTTGCCCTAACCCCACTTGCTGTGGTGCATCTCTTGGAATGGAGTGACCATTGATTCGATAAATCATTTGAGTCAGTCCTGAACAATCAATTCCTAAGGGTGTTTTTCCTCCCCATAAATAAGGTGCATTCAGATACAAATAGGCTGTTTTTACAAGTGCTGCTTTTTCTTTGATACCCTGAGTGCAATTGCCGTTATAATTTTGGTTTAAGAAGCCTGTTCCACCCATATTACTACCCAAAACAACAGCAGAGAGCGATTGATCCTCGTTTTCAATATAGTCAACCAATTGAGTGGTATATAGAGCATTTTTTTTAGTGAGGTCAACAGCATCTTTTTGAGCGATTGATTTAAATTGTTTCAGATCTATCCATCCAGTGTACTCATCCTCAAGTGCACTGATCTGAACCCATTCTTTTTTGGTCGAGATAATTTTAAAGCAGTCACCGTAAAGTAGTTGAGAAACCATTTCACTCTGGTGACTGTGTTCTTTTCGCATTGGGACGATACTTAAATGACAGATACCGTATTTCAAAATTTGTATTTAGAGTGAAAATAGTGCATGTACATTGACAAAAATAGGAATTTTAAAGGCATACTTCGTTCATCTGTTTCAAAAATAGCACAGAAGAAAATTAGTT
Source organism: uncultured Bacteroidota bacterium (assembly GCA_902546725.1). Taxonomy (GTDB): domain Bacteria; phylum Bacteroidota; class Bacteroidia; order Flavobacteriales; family Flavobacteriaceae; genus MS024-2A. The sequence continues at coordinate 3,819 of CACCLB010000024.1, forward strand.
TATGTAGATTTGAGATTAAAAGAACTCATTTGAAATCTATTTGGAAATTTATTGTCGCTCAACAAGCTCTTTTTTATAAATCCTTATTGATCTTGAGTAGCTCAATTTGTTTGCTCTATTTGTTTCCAAGGGGAGGGCAATTCAAATACGAATTTCAAAAGGGGCGCGTTTGGCAATATCCTAGTTATTATGCTCCTTTCGATTTTTCCATACTTAAAACAGAAGCAGAAATCCAATCTGATAGGGAAGAAGTACTTCAAAATCTCAAGCCCTATTTTAGAAGCAATCTAGAAGTTAAAGATCAAGTTTTTGAGAGCTATCCAGAGGCATTTATGTCCTTTTTTTCAGAAGAGTCTAATCCTGTCCTTATAGACAGTCTATACCAATACGGAGCCACACTTTTGGAAGATATCTATACTTATGGTGTTTTACCTCCAAATTATATTCACAGCGGTAATACCGATATCTTTTTAATTCAAGGGCAGCTCGAAGTACCCATTTCAATAGATGAGGTATTTCGTTCGGATACTTTGTTCGAATATCTAACTAATAATATTGTGGGGGGTGAGTTTGAGCCTTATACTGAGCCCTATAAGGACCTCTTCTTTGAACTGATTACCCCCAATGTCTTTTTAGATAAGGTTTTTAATCAAAATGCTACAGAGGAAGCATTGAGGAATATTTCCCTTTCTAGAGGAGTCATTAGCAACGGTGAGTTGATCATTGCTGAGGGTGACTTGATAAATGACAACCTTTTTGAAGTTTTAAACTCCTTACGAAACGAATTTTCCCTTCGACAAGGAGATCAAAGTAATATTTCAATATTAGTTGGCTATTCTATTCTGGTTCTTTTAACCTTTACTTTGCTATTGTTGTTTCTCCACAAGTATAGCTTTTCGATTTATGAAGACAATCGGAAACTCACTTTTATTTTTTTTAATATCCTTACTGTTATAGTTGCAGTAACTACGGTAATTCAATACGATACGGCATATGTATTCGCAGTTCCCATCTGTATTTTACCATTGATTATCAAAGCTTTTTTTGATGCTCGCTTGGGGTTGTTTACTCACGTTCTTACAGTATTGCTCATTGGTTTTATAGTACCCAATAGTTTCGAATATGTATTTATTCAAATTTTGGCTGGTATTATCACTATTCAAACAGTAGCGCAACTGTACCGAAGAGCAAATTTATTCATCTCTGTAGGTCAGGTTATTTTGGTATACATCATTGGTTATTTGGCATTTACCACCATTCAGGAAGGTAGTTTTTTGAGTATTAACTTTACTCCACTTGCCTTATTTTTACTCAATGGTTTATTGATGCTTTTTGTTCAGCCGTTAATTTATATTTATGAAAAAGTTTTTGGTATAGTCTCAGACGTTTCACTTTTAGAGCTTTCAGACACCAATGCCAACTTATTAAAAACCCTTTCTGAAAAAGCTCCGGGAACCTTTCACCACTCATTGCAAGTGGCCAATTTGGCAGAATCAGCTGCGAATGAAATTGGTGCCAACGCACTATTGGTTCGTGTAGGAGCTCTTTATCACGACATTGGAAAGTTGGAGAATCCACATTATTTTTCAGAAAATCAGTCTGGTGCCGTCTCTCCTCATGACGAACTAGGGCCAAAGCAAAGTGCCAAAATCATCATTGATCACGTAAAAAATGGGATAAGATTAGCCCAGAAGAATAAGCTCCCCGAGCGTATAATCGACTTTATCCGAACACATCACGGAACCTCAACAGTCTATTATTTTTATAAAAAGCAGTTAGAAATTGATACAGAAACTGACTTAAAATCGTTTCAGTACCCTGGACCACGACCGTTTTCAAAAGAGACGGCAATACTGATGATGGCAGACGCAGTTGAGGCTGCATCAAAAAGCTTAAAAGCCCCTAATATCGATGATTTAGAAAGCTTTGTAAACGGTATTATCGATGACAAAATGAAATCACTTCAGTTCAATGACTCCAACATTACTTTATCTGAAATTGAAACCGTAAAAAAAGTACTTTTTAAGAAATTGATTAACGTTTATCAATTGCGAATAGAGTATCCTAAATAATATAAAAAAAGATTGTTTTCTTTTTATCTAAAACTTACTTTTGTGGACTTTGTTTCCGGAGAGGTGCCAGAGTGGTAATGGAGCAGATTGCTAATCTGTCGACGGGTAACCGTCGCCAGGGTTCGAATCCCTGTCTCTCCGCTAAATAGTCCTGAAAGCTCAATGTTTTCGGGACTTCATTTTTATTCTTGTACTGTATTTGTACGTTAAACCAATTTTACAACCCTAAAACTTCTCATTCACTCCTATCCCAAACACAGGGGCATGGGTCTTAAAAACGTTTTTCTATTCGGACAGGGGGCTGAGATTTGATATGTAATATATATACTTTGTACCTTTAAAATAAAAATCAAAAACCAATTTAAATGAAGTTCTCAATTTCCCTTTTTTCTTTTTGTATTCTGTCATTTTTACTTGTTTTAAGTTGCTCGACTGAAGAGGTTCAAGATACAACACCACCGCCAAGCATAATTCAAAATCCTGAACCAGAGCCTGAAACAGAAGATGAAACACAAGCTGAAAGTGAGAATCAAACTACTGATTCAGCAGAAGAATATTTTTCTGTTAATTATGAGGGAAATGGAACTTTCACAAGATATGGTGCTCCATATCCCCCCATGGAGTCTTACGGTGTTGAATTGATAGAAGGGGAAGTCAATGATGAAGGTGAATATTTAAAGGGTTCAACTTTAAGATTTACTTATCAAAATAATCCTGGATGGTTTTTACGTAATTCATATGATAGAGAAAGTTTTACTGAAATTCCTGAAATGGCAGTCATAAATGATTTTGATCAATTTAAATGGTACGAAATTCTTGAAGGCGAACAATTTGTAATAAATGAAGATATTTATATACCCATAAATGTTGCTACAACAATGGATACTTTTCCGTATGACCAAGAAGAATCCTTTGGATTATTTCCTAAAGTTGGACCAAATACAGACTTGTATCCCGAATGGAATGAACCATCAAATGAATATAACTGGTATGTTACAAATAATTTTTCATGGCCAGGTTACGTGGAAGCATATAAAGACCGTTTGTTTCAGATTACTCAAGTAGTAGGTGATTTTGGACCATTGGATATTTTGATATTTGATTGGGAAGCAGATCCAGATCATAACAGGGAAATGTTTAGGGAAACAAGACAAAAAGCAGCTATTTCAATGTACTATAATTAAGAATGGGCTGGAGCATCACCAGATGGCACTTTTTTAATGAATGATTATGATAGAGGAGTATCAAATAATGGATATCCTTTTGGTAGTGCAGATGCTGATTTAGGATCGCGAAAATTTGTTGGAGAAATCAATAAACAATCTGAATCTAATAGGGGGCTTCAAGAGGTTTTAACAAATTGGTCAAATCGTTTAGGAATTACTACTGAGGAGCTAATGAAAAGAGAGGATTTCCATTGGGATTGGGTAGGTATCCATGAGCCTTTACATATCTGGCAATCTTCACACGTTACAAATGGTATTTATAATGAAATAGAAGGTGATTTGTATGGAGGACACCCATTACTTCTGAAAGATTTATCATATTTATCCAAAATTGGCCCAAGATGGTTTATTGAGGGTCAAATAATAATGATGGAAGAAATATTTATGGAAAAATTAGGTCTGAGAATTGTTCAAGATATGAGTAATGGCTACGAGGATACTGAAAAAAAATTTGATATACGGTGGAAGTATAAAAACAATCAGTTTAGGTGGTTTAAGGAAAATGGAGGACCTGACAGGATTCAAAGGCATGAATTTAATGAAGATTATAATTTTCTTGCTGGCATTCAACAGTCAAATGGAGAATCAATTCAAGCAAATGGAGGAGTTGATAATGCAACTCCAAGACGTCATTATTTTAGTATTGGAACTTTAGCTTGCTATTATATGTTCAAAAAAATGAATTATAATTTTAATGATTGGCTTCAATTAGATGTTGTAAGAGGAGGTCAAGGATTCGATGTAGCAATGGAACAATATTTAGGGTTAACAGAACAGCAGTTCTATGATGAGTTTAATACTTGGTTTTTTGACTCAGGACTAACCGATGATCAAAAGATCGACTATCTATGGCCCGAAGGAACCGATCCGATTCAAATAGATATTCAAAGTAGGAGATAAGAACTTTCACGCCAATGGACACAATCCAAATCCCCTCTAATCCATTGCTATAACTGACCTAACCTAAGATTCTATTATAAGATAGGTGATTAATGGTAAATAAAAGAGTATTTATTAATCAATAATTGCCTGATAAACCTGAGTTCGGAGTTTACCGTGATCATCAATATTTTGTGCAGGAATTAATTGTGTAAAATAGACAACTATCAATTCCTCATTTGGATCAACCCAATAAGAAGAGTGATATGCTCCACCCCATCCATATTCACCAAGCGAACCCATTTGTCCTCTAATACCTATATCTGTAGCAATGGAAAATCCGAGTCCAAATCCCGTTCCTTCTGACCAAGGAAAAGAAACAGATCCCAAATGGTCAGTCGTCATCAATTCAATGCTTTTGCGAGATAAAATCCTATTCCCATCATAAGTTCCTCCATTTAGCATCATTTGTAAAAATTGAGCATAATCTTTTGCAGTACTTAAAAATCCTGCTCCTCCTGAATAACTCTTTCTTGGTCCATTTACATAGGCTCCCTGACTTATCATTGTTCCTTTGTCTGGTGCTCTTTTAATTCCATCATTTGTTGATGAGTATACTGTTGCCAAACGATCTTCTTTTACTTTAGGTAAATAATAATGAGTATCCATCATTTTTAATGGATTTAATATTCGTGTTTGAAGAAAAGAGGCTAAGCTTTCTCCTGAAACAATTTCAATTACAGCCCCTAATATATCTGTGTTATAACCATAGACAAATTGCTCTCCAGGATGAGCGTCATTGGGTAAATTAGCCATTCTTTTTACGGTTTCTATAATTGGTTCATCACGATTTGCAAAATACCATCCTTGTATTCCAGCTTCTGCCCATAAATCACTTGCGATGCCCTGTCCATATCCAATACCTGCTGTATGGGTTAAAAGATCTCTAAGGGTAATCTCCCGTTTTGATTTAACAATTTTATAATTTCCATCATCGCTAGAAACCGCAACAGTGGATTCTTTAAACTCAGGTATAAATTTAGAAAGTGGATCAGAGATTAAGAGTTTACCTTCTTCTTGTAAAATCATTATCCCAACACTTACAATTGCTTTTGTTTGAGAGGCAATTCTGAAAATTGCATCCTTATTCATCATTCTGTCATTTTCTAGGTCACTTTTCCCAACAGCATTGTAATAAATAATTTTATTTTTTCGAGCAACTAAAGCTACTGCCCCTGACATTTTATTCTGATCTACATACTCTTGCATAACATTTGTTAGTCGATTGATTCGATCTGATGAAACACCTACTTCTTCAGGAGATGCGCTCTCTAATTCTTGAGCACTTATAGGGAATGAAAACAGAAATAATAAAATTGGAAGTAATGAGATTTTTTTCATTTTAAATTGATTGATTATTAGCTTTAAATTTAACTAATTTTAATATGCAAACTCAATTAATAGCATGAGGGGAAGCTTTTACACGAATACCGACAATCCAAATCCTCCCTAATCCATTGCTATAACTTACTTAAATAAAGATTTCCCTAAGGTAAAATGGGGAATTTAATTCAATACCAGAACTACCTAAAAA
>CACCLB010000025.1 GCA_902546725.1 uncultured Bacteroidota bacterium
TGCAATGACTACGGCATCAATATCTTTTCTTCCCAAAAGTTCTGTGTAAGATTCAATTTCAGTCAGTTGCTGAGAAGCTTTCTTTTTTCTGAGGAGTTGCTTTTGAAAAGTTTCAGTAAAATAGGCCATCTTTTTAATGTCAGCATCACTAACAGCTACCACAGCCGCATTATCATAATTGACAAAATTGGTCATTAAACCCCTTCCCTGCCTTCCCACACCGATAAAGCCAAGTTGAATCTTATCATTGGGTGTAACACCAGAAAAGCCCATCACATGGCTTGGCACTATACTAAATACAGAAGAAGCTACTGCAGATTTTTTTATAAATGATCTTCTTTTCATAATTTAATGTCGTCTTTTAATTTTATGCATTTAAATTAGAAAATAAAATTTTAAGCTTTTCATTTAACCCCAAAAAAATGAAAAAACTGATTATATTTATCGCTATTCTTATTCAAACTTGTACTGATAAGGAGATGGAAGAAAATCTTATTGGTACAAAAATTCGAGTAAATTACTATACTGAATCCTGTACGGGAGTTATCATCCAAAAGTGCTATTTGATTCAAGAGGGTGAAGCTATTGGAGGAAATGGCTGGCAGCTATTGTATGACCCCATTGAAGGATTTGATTACGTTTAGGGTTACATCTACGATTTAGATGTAACTGTCTCAGAAGTTGAAGATCCTCCTATGGACACGTCAGGTCTTAAGTATGTCCTAAACCAAGTACTTAGTAAGACTAAAGTCGATTAGATTTAAGTATGTATAGAGCGGTTTTCGGTAGCTGCCAAGGCGGCTTCTTTGACTGCTTCTGCATAGGTAGGATGAGAATGACTCATACGGGCAATATCTTCAGCTGAAGCTCTAAACTCCATCGCTGTAACCGCCTCAGCGATTAAATCTGCTGCTCTTGCTCCAATCATATGAACTCCTAATACCTCATCTGTATCTGCATCTGCTAAAATTTTAACAAAGCCGTCAATGTCCATACTTGCTCTAGCTCGCCCGAGCGCACGCATAGGGAATTGTCCTGTTTTATAGGCTCTACCCCCTTCTTTAAGCTGCTCTTCTGTTTTTCCAACAGCAGCCACCTCAGGCCAAGTGTAAATTACATTGGGGATGAGATTGTAATCTATATGGGGTTTTTGACCTGCTAAATATTCAGCAACCACCACTCCTTCTTCCTCAGCTTTATGTGCCAACATCGCTCCCTGAACTACATCTCCTATAGCGTAAATATTTGAAGCTGTTGTTTGTAGGTGGTCATTTACAACGACCTGACCTCGTTCGTTGATTTGAACTCCAGCAGCTTGGGCGTTCAATCCATCAGTATAGGGTCTACGACCTACTGACACCAAACAATAATCTCCTTCAAAAGAAACATCAGTTCCTTTCTTATCCGTGGCCGTAACATGGATTGTAGTTCCTTTTCGTTCAACTTTATTTACTCCATGAGAAAGGTTAAACTTTACCCCTTGTTTCTTCATAACTTTCATCAGCTCTCTAGACAACCCCGCGTCCATTACAGGAGTAATTCGGTCGGCGTATTCAATGACAGTGACCTCAGCACCCAAGCGTCTGTAAACTTGTCCAAGCTCAAGTCCAATCACACCCCCCCCGATGACAATCAAATGTTTTGGTATTTCTTTAAGCTCTAAAGCTTCTGTAGAAGTAATCACACGCTCTTTATCCAATTTGATAAAGGGCAAAGTCGCTGGCTTGGATCCGGTGGCAATAATTGAATTTTTAGCTTCTATAGTTTGCGCATCTGCTCCCTCAATTTTAATATGAGTAGCATCTTCAAAACTACCGACTCCATGCAATACCTCAATTTTATTTTTTCCCATCAAAAAATCAATCCCTTTGGTCGTCTGCTCTACAACAGCTGCCTTTCGGTCAATCATTTGCTTGAAATTAATTTTAAGCGCTCCTTGAAATTCGATGCCATGCTCTGAAAAATGTTTTTGTGCAGATTCGTAGTGATGCGAAGAATCCAACAGAGATTTTGAGGGTATGCATCCTACATTAAGGCAAGTACCTCCTAAGGTATTGTATTTTTCAATCAGGGCAGTTTTCATACCCAATTGAGCACATCGAATAGCAGCTACATAGCCTCCTGGTCCTGATCCTATAATGGCAACATCGTATTTTTTCATATTCACAAATGGTTTTCGCTTTCAAAAATACAAATGTTTCCTCGCTCTTCATCATCCAAAAGAATGCTTTTAAAATATTTTTTTCTAATTTTATAAAAGACCCCTAATCTCGTATGAAATGACTTATACCACTTTACCCAAACACTACAAAGCCATTCAACAAAAGTCTAGGGACTTAAATTTCAGTCAAATATCAGAAGATGAGGTCGGTGTACTCTTAAGACTTTTAGTCTCCTCCAAACCTTTTGCTACAATTTTGGAATTGGGTACGGGTACCGGAATGGGTCTCGCTTGGTTAGCAGAGGGACTTCATCCCGAAGGAAATCTGGTTACGGTTGAAAAAGATAAAAAACTACTCCAAGTGGCACATTCATTTTTCGAAGAAGACGACCGTATCGAATTTATAAATCTAGATGCATCTGAATGGATAGAAAACAATAAAGAAGCGCGCTTTGATTTGATTTTTGCTGATAGTTGGGCGGGAAAGTTTACTGATTTAGATGCTGTTCTTGAAATGGTAAAACCCAATGGTTTTTATTTAATCGACGATTTAAATTACCAAGCCCATTGGCCTGGTTATCATCAGGAAAAAGTCCTTTTTCTCGTTGAAAAACTAAAATACCACCCTGACTTTTATACTTTCCCTATTGATGTAGGCACTGGTTTGATGCTCCTTTGCAGAAAATAGAAGCTCACTTTAGTCAGCTGTTGGCCAACTTCTCAGTTAAATTGATTAAACTTGTATCAGATCAAAACAAAAAGTCTTGAAAAGCAAACAAATCTCTCTTGGATACGCTTTATTACCCATTTTAATTTTAGTCATCCTCTTGTCTTACAATGTTATAGTATTCGGAGATGATGCATTAAGTGGGTCTAATCAATTTATCTTATTACTTGGAGGGGCAGTAGCTGCAATTGTAGGCTTTAAGTGGAAAATTTCATATGAAGTTATGCTCAAAAAAGTTGCTGAAAATTTACAGTCAGTTACTGGAGCGCTTCTTATCCTTCTTTTTGTTGGCGCCTTGGCAGGAACTTGGCTAGTCAGTGGAATAATTCCTGCAATGATTTACTACGGCTTGCAAATTCTTCATCCGAGTATTTTTTTGCCAGCCTGCATCATCATTTGTGCTATTATCTCACTTGCTACAGGAAGTAGTTGGACTACCTCAGCTACGGTAGGTATTGCATTGATTGGTATCGGAAAAGTACTTGGTATTCCAGTTGGAATGGTTGCAGGGGCTGTAATATCTGGAGCCTACTTTGGAGACAAACTATCCCCACTCTCTGACACTACTAATTTGGCCCCAGCGATGGCAGGCGGTGAGCTTTTTAGTCATATTCGCTATATGACATTGACTACCGTTCCCAGTATAATTGTGACCCTAATTGTATTTTTTATAATAAGTTTTACCCAAACCACTGCAGGAACAGCAGATATTGATTCGTTAATGCTCGCCATTAAAGATAAATTTACAATCAACTTCAGTTTATTTTTGGTGCCTGCCGTTGTGGTATTTCTAATCGTCCGTAAGGCACCTCCATTGGTTGCACTCTTGATCGGAACTTTATTAGGTGGGCTATTTGCACTAATTTTTCAAAAAGACATCCTTATTGAAGTTGCAAAAGCCAGTGGTTTTAGTTTTGAGGTAGCCTACAAGGGAATCATGAATGCCATTACGGTTGCTACAGAAGTGAAAACAACCAATCCTCTTCTCAATGATTTATTCAGTTCGGGAGGAATGGAAGGTATGTTGGGAACGATTTGGCTCATCATGTGTGCAATGGTTTTTGGAGGGATAATGGATGCTATTGGAGCACTCGCTCGAATCAGTAATGCGCTGCTGAGCTTGGCAACTAGTACTTTTCAATTATTTGCTAGTACCGTTGCCTCTTGTTTGGCGATAAATCTTACCGCATCAGACCAATATCTATCTTTAGTCATTCCAGGAAAAATGTTTGCTGAAGCCTACAAAAAAAGAGGTTTAGCTCCTGAAAATCTCAGTCGAACTCTTGAAGACTCTGGAACTGTTACCTCAGTATTAATACCATGGAATACCTGTGGAGCTTATCAATCGGGTGTGTTAGGAGTGGGAGTTGGCGAATACTTTATCTATGCGATATTCAACTGGTTAAGTCCATTTATGACTTTACTTTACGCAGCATTTAAAATCAAAATAGCTGCTAGAAAAGACGCAATCGCTCAATAAGAAAAACTTATTAAATCATCAATTATTATAAATTGAAATTGATTGCTATATTGGTTACATTAGCTACTTTAGTAACCAAATAAATCTTTAATTATGAGCGAAAGTAAATGCCCTTTTCACGGTTCTACAACAAAACCTACAGTTGGGACTGAAAACACCGATTGGTGGCCCAATCAATTAAATATCGATATTCTCCGTCAACACGACAGTAAGAGTAACCCTATTCCTGAGGTAGATTACAGAGAGAATGTAAAAAAATTAGATATTGAAGCTGTCAAGGCAGATGTCAAAACCATGCTCAAAGATTCTAAGGATTGGTGGCCAGCAGACTGGGGTCACTACGGTCCATTCTTTATCCGAATGACATGGCATGCTGCTGGAACTTACAGAACAGGTGACGGTCGTGGTGGAGCCGCAACTGGCGCACAGCGCTTTGCTCCGTTAAATTCATGGCCAGACAATGGAAACCTTGACAAAGCTCGTAGGCTGTTATGGCCTATCAAGGAAAAATACGGCAACATGTTATCATGGGCTGATCTTCTTGTTCTCGTGGGTAACGTAGCCATCGAAGATATGGGGGGACCGAACCACGGGACCGTTTTGGGACGTGAAGATATATGGCATCCAGAAAAAGACATTTATTGGGGAGCAGAGGACGAATGGTTAGGAGACAATCGTTATGGCGAAACTCGTCAGTCTCTTGAAAACCCTCTCGCGGCTGTTCAAATGGGGTTGATTTATGTAAATCCTGAAGGACCCAATAGTAATCCTGATCCTGCACTTTCGGCACAAGACATTCGCGAGACATTCAAAAGAATGGCGATGAATGATGAAGAAACTGCTGCATTGACAGCTGGAGGACATACTTTTGGAAAGGCACACGGAGCAGGAGATGCTGGATTTGTAGAAGCAGAACCAGAAGGAGCACCAGTTGAAATGATGGGCCTTGGATGGAATAACAAACATGCTTCTGGTGTTGGTGTAGATGCCATAACCAGTGGTATAGAAGGACCCTGGACCACTAACCCAACTCAATGGGATATGGGCTATCTAGAACTTCTATTCAAATACGAATGGGAGCTTAAAAAGAGCCCTGCGGGAGCTTGGCAATGGCATCCAATGGATTGTGCTGAAGAAGATATGGTTCCTCAAGTAGACGGAAGTGATGTAAAAGTACTTCCTATGATGACTACAGCTGATATGGGGATGAAAGTAGACCCGATTTACAATAAAATCTGTCAGCGATTTTTGGCAAACCCAGATGAATTTGGAGAAACCTTTGCAAAGGCTTGGTTCAAACTACTTCACAGAGACATGGGACCTAAAACCAATTATATTGCTGGAGACTTTAAAGACGTAAACTACATCTGGCAGGATCCTACTCCTATTGGAAAAATTCTGACTTCTTCTGAAGAGGATGCTGTTCGAAATGCATTGGTAAATTCTGGTCTTAGTGTTCAAGAAATGGTTAATACTGCTTGGGCAAGTGCGAGTACATTTAGAGGTTCTGACAACCGCGGTGGAGCCAATGGTGCTCGTATTCGTTTACAACCTCAAAAAGATTGGGACGTCAATAAGCCTGAAGAATTGTCAAAAGTACTGGCAGCATATGAGCAAATTGCCGCTGAGCAAGGAACCAGTGTAGCCGATGTAATCGTAATTGGTGGAGCTGTAGGGATTGAACAAGCTGGTGGAGAAAAAGTAGAGGTAACTACTGGTCGTGGTGATGCAACTCAAGAAGACACCGATGCAGATTCATTCAATCTACTTAAACCTAGAGCCTGCGGATTTAGAAATTATTCTGAAAAAGAGTTTGCTGTGAGCCCAGAAGAAATTATGCTCGATAAGGCACAACTTTTAGGGCTAAATCCTGTTGAAATGACTTTACTTATAGGTGGACTTCGCGCTATGGGAATCTCCCACAGCGGTGATGGTGTTTGGACCGATGGAACGTTAGACAATAGTTGGTTTAAAACTTTACTCTCTATGGATGTTAATTGGGATACAACTGGATACAACAGTTATGTCGCTTCAGATCGTGCTACTGGTGCAGAAGTGAGAACAGCTTCTAGAACAGATCTAGTTCTCGGTTCGAATTCTGAACTTAGAGCCATTGCTGAAGTTTATGCTCAGGACGATAACAATGATAAATTTATAAGTGATTTTATCAAGGCCTGGAATAAAGTGATGAATGCAGATCGTTTTGATCTAAGATAGTATTCAATAGTTATAAGAATAATAAAACCCGGTGTATACATCGGGTTTTTTTTATTATCATAACAATCTGGATAATATTATTTTTTAATCCATTGGTTCTATATAATCCCTTTGGAATTGAATTTGTATTTTTGTTTAGAGATTATACTCAATGGCAAAAAAAAAGCAACCCAAGCAAATCGACCCAAAAATAATACGTCAGAGACAAGTTCTCTTTGGTGGGGCTTTGTTGCTTCTAGCCCTGCTTTTGACAATCGCTTTCATTTCTTATCTATACAGTTGGAAAGCTGACTACAGTACTTTAGGGGCACTAACAGATCGAACTGTGGTTGCTCAGAATGTGCTCAATAAATTAGGTGCACTAATCAGTCATTTTTTTATTTATCAAGGCGTTGGTCTAGGAGCTTTTTTGATCCCCTACCTTATCGGCTTAAGTGGCTATAAACTTTTCTTTAACGGCAGTACCAGAGGTCTAGTAAGTTCATGGGCTTGGGGAATCGCCCATATTCTTTGGACCTGCTTAACATTTGGGTATTTATGGACAGAGTTCCCCATTTTATCTGGAATTATTGGTTTTGAAATTCACTCCTTTGCCGTCATTTATATCGGACGCCTAGGGCTCTTGGCAATACTGTCCTTTTTATTTCTTTGTTTTATCGTTATCGAATTGGGATGGACACCAGAAAAAATGGCTTTATGGTTTCAGTCATTAAAGAAAACCGAAACACAAAAAACAAATGAAGAAATTGCTGATGAAGGAATTGAAATTGATCTCGATTCAGTTTCTGAAGCTCCTACCTCTACTGAAAATCTTGAAGAAGAAATTGCGTTTGATAATTCCGCAGACAAAAAAGAGACCGCAGTTTTAGACACTGAACCTATTGCAATGGAAATTGAAGCCCCCGTTGAAGAAAGCGTAGAAGAAAAACTGTCTAAAACCCTAGTTGAAAAGCAAGGTTTTTTTGACCCCACTTTAGAACTCAGTAATTTTAAAAGACCGGGTATAGATTTATTGAAAGATTATGGGGATAGTGGGATTACCATCAATCAGGAAGAATTAGAGGCCAATAAAAATAAAATTGTTGATACGCTCAACAACTACAAAATTGGAATTGCAAATATCAAAGCAACCATAGGTCCTACGGTAACTTTGTACGAGATTGTACCTGATGCGGGCATTAGAATTTCTAAAATTAAAAATTTAGAAGACGATATTGCGCTTTCACTTTCGGCTCTTGGCATTCGAATCATCGCTCCTATTCCAGGTAAGGGAACCATAGGAATTGAAGTTCCAAACCAAAAGCCAAGTATAGTCTCCATGCGCTCTGTAATTAGTGCTTCTAAATTTCAGAACGCAGAGATGGAATTACCTATTGCTCTGGGTAAAACAATTAGCAACGAAACTTTTGTAGTCGATCTCGCTAAAATGCCACACCTTTTGATGGCTGGGGCCACAGGTCAGGGTAAATCTGTTGGCTTAAATGCAGTTTTGACTTCCTTACTTTATAAAAAACACCCCGCTGAAGTAAAGTTTGTATTGGTGGACCCTAAAAAGGTAGAACTCAATATTTACAATAAAATCGAACGCTACTATCTCGCAAAGCTACCCGATACAGAAGAGGCTATTATAACAGACAATACCAAGGTAATCAACACCCTAAATTCTCTTTGTATTGAGATGGACAATCGCTACGAACTGTTAAAAAATGCGATGTGTCGTAATCTGAAAGAGTACAATAAAAAATTTAGAGAACGAAAGTTGAATCCAAATGAAGGCCATAGCTATTTACCTTATATCGTTTTGGTGGTCGATGAATTTGCTGATTTGATCATGACAGCAGGAAAAGAAGTTGAGACTCCTATTGCCCGTCTGGCGCAACTGGCGCGTGCGATCGGTATCCACTTAATCATTGCCACTCAACGACCATCTGTCAATGTGATTACAGGAATCATTAAAGCTAACTTTCCAGCTCGAATTGCCTTTAGAGTAACCTCAAAAATTGATTCTAGAACGATTTTAGATAGTGGAGGTGCTGATCAACTTATCGGTAGAGGTGATATGCTTTACACTCAAGGAAACGAACTGACACGAATCCAGTGTGCATTTGTTGACACTCCTGAAGTAGAACGAATTGCTGCTTATGTGGGTGGACAAAAAGGCTATGCCGATGCTCATTTACTTCCAGAATATGTCGGTGAAGAAAGCCAAAGCAACTTGGATATTGATATCAGTGAACGCGATGCTTTGTTTAGAGAGGCCGCCGAAGTAATTGTTACCGCGCAACAGGGTTCGGCATCTTTATTGCAAAGAAAATTAAAATTAGGTTACAATAGAGCAGGAAGAATCATCGATCAAATGGAGGCCGCAGGGGTAGTAGGCCCCTTTGAAGGAAGTAAAGCCAGACAAGTTTTAGTATCTGACTTTACAGCCTTAGATCGCTTATTAAATGACGAAGAGAATTGAGTACCTTTCAAAAAAATAAAATTGCCATGAGAAAACTGATTGTTTTCCTTTTTTTTACATCTGTTTTGAGTATTCAGCTGAATGCGCAAAACACTGAGGCTGCTCAAAAGCTTTTAGATGAAGTCTCCGCAAAAATTGCCTCTTTTGAAACCATGACCTTTGAATT
>CACCLB010000026.1 GCA_902546725.1 uncultured Bacteroidota bacterium
GTTTTTTTTTACAAAAATTTAACATTTATTGTCTTTATTAACTACATTTGTTGACTAAAATCAAATTAACATGAAACATTTTTACTATTTAATGTCTCTTTTGCTATTAACTAACATCGCAATAGCACAGAGTACAATTACAGGAAATGTTACCGATGATTTAGGGGTGCCTCTTCCAGGTGCAACTATCCTTGAGGTTGGAACCAGCAATGGTACAACTACAGATTTTGACGGTAACTATTCCATCACTGTTCAAGAAGGTGCTTCCATATCTGCAAGTTTTGTTGGATATGAAACATCAACTGCTGAAGTTGCTGGACAGGATCAACTCAACTTTTCCTTAGAACAAGGGAATCAACTCGAAGAAGTTATCGTAACTTCTTTGGGGATTAAGCGTGAAAAACAAGCCTTAGGTTACGCAGTTTCAGAAGTTTCAAACGAATCTATTGAGCAACGTGCCGAAGGAGATATCGGTCGGGTCCTCACAGGAAAAGCATCTGGAGTTCAGATAACTAACCAAAGTGGTTTATCGGGATCCGGTACAAGTATCGTGATTCGAGGGTTCAATTCTTTCTCTCAAGGTAACCAACCTTTATTTATTGTGGATGGAATTCCGTTCAGTAGTGAAACAAACTCTCAAGGTAGCTTTGTTGACGGAAATAACGGATCTTCTCGTTTCTTAGATATAGATCCTAACAACATTGAATCTGTAAGTGTTTTAAAAGGTTTAGCTGCGGCGACACTTTATGGAACTCAAGGACGTAACGGTGTAATTTTAATCACAACTAAATCTGGTAGTTCTGCAACTGGAGAAGCCAGTAAAAATGAAATTACAATTAACTCATCCTATTTTAACGTTGATTTCGCTTCCATGCCAGATTATCAAAATCAATACGGAAACGGTTTTGATCAATCATTTGGTTGGTTTTTCTCTAACTGGGGTCCCAGTTTTGACGAAGGTGGACCAGCAGGTTGGGCAGGGCAATCTTCAATTAACGGAACCCTATCTGGGAGCCCTGGTTTTTTAAGACATCCTTTTACAACTGCAAGTTCTGCAACAGGAATACCTCAAATCTTAGATGCTCTTGATATTGCACCTGACGCACTATATGAATGGAAGCCTTATGACAGTGTAGGTAATTTCTTTAAAACTGGACACGTTTTTAGTAATAATGTAAACGTTAGAGGTAGTACTTCTGACGGCGCTGTGAATTACAACATCAATTACGGTAACCTTGAAGATGTAGGGTTTACACCTGGAAACTCTGTAAACAGAAATACTTTAAGTTTTGGTGGGAATGCGCAGCTCTCTAACAAATTTGTTGTTGGAGGAACATTGAACTTTACACAAACTAAATTCCAAACTCCACCAGTAGCTGCTGGACGAGGAAGTAATGTTGGTGGTGAGGGAGCCTCTGTATTTGCAAACGTATTTTACACACCTCGTAGTGTTGACTTAATGGGTCTTCCTTATCAAAACCCAGTTACAGGTGAGTCTATTTATTACAGACAAAACAACTCTATTCAGCACCCGCTTTGGACAGTAAATAATACTTCAAACATCCAAAATACGAATCGTGTTTTTGGTGGTGCTAATATTTCCTATGGGATCAATGATAACCTTAACTTGTCTTACCGCTATGGTGTCGATGTCTATTCAGAAAACAACATCAACTATTCTAATAAAGGGGGTAAAACAGGTTCAATCGTGAATCGGAATGGAATTTATGAAACATGGAACAATACAAAATCAATTTATAATCATAATATTAACATAAGTGGTGATTACGATATTGATGATTTTGGTGTAACATTCAATGTTGGGGTTGATTCACGAAGTGATACTTTTGACCAAAATGGTACTCGTAGTACAGGCCAACAGGTATTTAACGTGTTAAGACACTTTAACTTCGAGCAACAAAACGAAATCCAATTTTTCGAGAGAAGAAACATTGTTGGAGCGTTCGCCCAAACTGAAATTGATTACAATCGTTGGATTTATTTAACGCTTGCTGCGCGTAAGGACTGGGTATCTAACTTAGCTGAGGCTAACAGATCAATAATATACCCCTCTGCGAGTGCATCATTTATTCCAACACAATTATTTCCAGAGATTAAAAGTGACTTCTTAAGTTTACTTAAATTAAGAGCAGGTTACGGAACTTCTGCAAACTTCCCATTTGGGTATCCGATCGCAGCAACGCTAAACTTAGACACACAATCATTTATTAAAAATGGAAACTACGTGATCTCAAATACTTCTGGTTCTGTGTTGGGTAACCCTAATTTGAAACCAGAACGTATTGATGAGATTGAATTTGGTGTTGAGGGACGTTTCTTAAACAATAGACTTAGCTTAGATTTATCAATTTACAACAAGAAAACAAATGATCTGATCATCGATAGACCATTAGATCCTTCTACAGGATATACTTCAACGCAAACCAATATTGGTTTAATAGAAAATAAAGGTGTTGAAGTAGACTTATCTATGGATTGGTTCCAGAGTATGGATGGTTTAAATTGGACTACATCCCTAAATTGGTCAACTAACGATGCAATTGTAATTGATTTAGGTGAAGACACTGACAGGATCGTTTATGCAGGTTTTGGAACTTTAGGTAATGCTGCTATACCAGGTGAATCTTTGGGTTCAATAATTGGATCATCGATTACACGATACGGTGGAACCATAGAAAATTCTCGCTGGGTAGGTGGAGGAGATCCAGTAGTTAATAATCAAGGAAGTTATGATGAAACTTTTGACCCATCAATCATAGGTGATGCTAACCCAGATTGGATAGCAAATATTAGCAACACAATTTCTTACAAAAACCTTAGTTTTAACTTTCTGTTCAATTTTCAACAAGGAGGAGATATTTTCACCTATACAGTTGCAACTCTACTAGGAAGAGGTTTAACTACGGACACTTTAGATCGTGAATTGAGCTTTATTCTGCCTGGTGTAAATTCTAGTGGACAACCCAACTCTAAGATGATTAATAACTCAACATTTTATTTTAGTAATGTTTTGTACGGACCTGATGAAATGCTTGTATATGATGCAAGTCATTGGAGGCTCGGTGAGATCTCTCTCTCTTACAGTCTACCAAAGAGCTTAATTGAGTCTACCCCTTTTGGAAGTATTTCTCTTACAGCTTCTGGGTTTAACTTAGCATACAATGCATGGAATACTCCTGAGGGGACAAACTTCGATCCGAATATTGCTGGGGTTGGTGTAGGTAACGGTAGAGGATTTGATTTCCTAAATGGACCAAGTGCAAAACGCTATGGTGGAAGTATTAAACTTACATTCTAAGACACAAATTAAAGAAAACATGAAATATATAAATTACATTTTAGGACTTTGTTTAAGCACCTTGTTAGTGATGACATCGTGTGAGACTACAGAATTAGATCTTACTGATAATCCTAACGCTTTAAGTCCAAGTCAGGCGGATCCTACGTTCTTTTTGAACTCGATCCAAATCGATTTTGCCTTTTGGGTAAACAACATGGGAGACCGTGGTGGAGAACTCACTAGGATAAACTACATGTCTGGAAGAACATACAACAACGTATACTCTCCCGACAGTTGGAATGGAACATGGTCTTCAGCCTACAGAGGTATGTTAGAAGACATCAGATTAATGAATCTACTAGCAGACGAATCTGGATTAAGCTACCACAGAGGTATGGGCAAAGTATTTCAAGCCTATATTATGTTAACCTTGGTTGACTATTTTGGTGATGTGCCTTATTCAGAAGCACTACAAGGGGCTGAAGGAATATTAAATCCCATTTCCGACGGAGGCCAAAGCGTATATAATGCGGCTATCGGCCTTATAGACAGTGCAGTTAGTGACTTTAACGCAGATGGGCCTGTTCCATCAAATGATTTCTTCTATGGAGGAGACTCAGACAAGTGGGTCAAGGCAGCGAATAGTATCAAAAAGAAAGCCTTATTAAACTTAGGAGATTACAGTGGATACAATGCAATCTCAAACTACATCAGTAGCCCAGCAGATGACTTCCAATTTTCTTGGGGAACATCTCCTGCTACACCAGACACTCGTCACCCATTATACCGAAGTAATTATACTTCTACTGGAGGTGGTGAATATATGTCAAATTGGTTGATGTTTAATATGATTAATGGACATGCTGGAAATACAGATCCGAGAATCAATTACTACTTTTACAGACAAGTTTCAGAAACACCTGGTTTTGACGGACCTGCAAACGAAGAAGTATTAGAATGTGGTCTTCCAGGATATTATGTTCCGCCGCAACTGCGTGGAGATGATACGCCTTTTTGTGCACCAACTAATACAGCAAGTAAACCAGCAGGTGGTTATTGGGGTAGAGACCATGGTAATGACAATGGTATCCCACCAGATGGATTTACACGTACATTAAGAGGAGTCTATCCTGCAGGTGGTGTTTACGACGACAGAAGTTTTGCTGGTCAAGTAGATGGAGCTGGTGAAGCTGGTGCGGGTATTACACCGATAATGCTTTCATCTTGGATGCACTATATGAACGCTGAAGTTGCTGTTTCAACTGGTGGAGATCCAACTGCAGAAACCTTAACTGCTTTAGAGCAAGCATTAAACAAAGTTGATGACCTTGGAGGGCCTGCCTTAAGTTCTGAAGATGTTGATGCCTATGTTGCAGCATTCACTTCTGACTGGAATGCAGCCGGTTCTCTTGGAGACAAACTCGATATGTGGGCAACAGAATACTTTATCGCTATGTCAGGTAATGGAATCGATGCTTACAATTCTTATAGAAGAAATGGGTATCCTAGATCACTCCAACCTAACGTTGAGCCTGATCCAGGACAATTCCCACTGAGCCAATACTATCCAGCAAATTATGTCAATACAAACAAGAATGCTTCGCAAAGAAGCTCTAAGTCTGAACGTGTTTTCTGGAATACAAATGGACCAAGTAACCTTAAATAATAGAATGATGAAAAAAATTATATATCTGTTAAGTTTTATAACTGTATTCATTTCGTGTACAGAATCAGAAAATACAATTGATTATGTATTGGATAATTATGAGCAAGGTGCTGTCATTAGAACCATTAGCTCGGAAGGTGATTACAATTATTATGACACTGCAAACTCAATTTTCTCAGCTACTATAGAGGAACATGATACTGAAAGTGGTGGATTGATGCAAAACGTAGAAATTTACGTTGGCTTTAATGGTAATGAATCTCTTTTGCAAACTCTTCAACCTGGGGAATTTACAACTGGGCCGACCGGACTTCCAAGAACGAATATTAAAGTCTCTTTCGCTGATGCTGTAAGTGCTCTAGGACTTAGTCCGTCTCAGTATACTGGAGGGGATGTTATCGGTATTAGATTAAAACTAAACTTAACCGACGGAAGGTCTTTTAGTTCTGATAATGTTACAGGCTCAATGACTGGTTCTTATTTTTCATCACCTTATGCTTATAACATGGTGATCAAATGTATCCCATTAAGTGCAGTACCTGGTATTTACACTTTCAATATGTCTGATTCTTATGGAGACGGATGGCAAGGTAGTCACATCAAAGTAACTGTTGATGGAACTACTACTTACTATGGAATCCCTAGTCCTTACGAATCGGATGCCGATAGAAACGCTTTATTAGAACCATTTTCAGGTAATGATTCTGGGGGAACAGCAAAACTCACTATCCCAGAAGGAGCTTCTACAATGAGCTTTGAATGGAATAGTGGTGACTATCCTTCTGAATGTGCTTACACTATCGAGTATACTAAGTTAGATGGTACAGGACAACAAACTGCATTCAATGAAAGTAGTGTTTCTGCTGGTACTAAAGTTTTAAGTATTTGCCAATAAAACTTCAATAATATCTTTTAAAAGGGGGCTTTCGCCCCCTTTTTTTATTTAAAATAACCTAAAAAAAAATTATTGCTGGAAAAGCAATATGATTTAGAGTACTTTTAAAATATGGAAATGTTTACAATATTCGGAATAAGAGCAATACTTGAAGCTTTAAATTCAGAAAAACCTATAGACAAAGTCTGGCTTCTTAAAGGAACACAAAGTAAACTTTTTGAGCAATTGCTATATAAACTGAGAGAGAAAAATATTGCTTTTAGCTTTGTGCCCGTAGAACGCCTGAGTCGCTTCTCAGAAAAAAATCATCAAGGTGCTGTCGCACGTATAGGAGCACTTAAAACTGTTGAAATGGAACCTTTGATTGAAGGAATCATGCAAACTAATAAAAATCCTTTATTTCTATTACTAGATGGCATTACAGACGTACGAAATTTTGGAGCCATACTTCGTTCTGCTGCTGCCTCAGGAATTGATGCTGTTTTTATTCCCTCCAGTGGAAGTGCACCGCTGAACGGTGATACGATAAAAACTTCAGCAGGAGGAGCCTTTAAAGTGCCTATATCTAAGGTAAATCATCTAAAAGACGTCCTTTTTTATTTAAAGGCTCAAGAGGTTTCTATTTTAGCATTGACAGAAAAAGCTTCACAAACAATTTATCAACAAGACTTAAAAGGACCTACTGCACTAATTTTTGGATCTGAAGACATTGGAATATCATCTGGGGTATTAAAATTAGCAGATGTTAAAGCCAATCTTCCCATTGAAAATGAAATTGATTCGCTCAATGTCTCGGTCGCCTGCGGAATTGTTTTTTACGAGGCCATTCGACAACGATTGTAGTTAAAAGAAACTGCTATCTTTAAAGAATGAATACACCTTTAGCAGAACGTATGCGTCCTAAATCGTTGGCTGAATATTTTGGCCAAGGCCATTTGGTAGGCCCGAAAGGAAGCTTGACCCAAATGATTGAAAATGGCGTATTCCCTTCCCTAATTTTCTGGGGTCCTCCGGGTACTGGTAAAACAACTTTAGCTCAGCTTTTAGCAAAAGAAAAAGAACGCCCTTTTTACCAGCTTTCTGCTATCAATGCTGGAGTAAAAGAAGTTAGAGAAATCATTCAAAAAGCTGAAAATTCAGGAGGTTTATTCAGTGGTAAAAGTCCTATTTTATTTATTGATGAGATACACCGATTCAGTAAAGCCCAACAAGACTCGCTGCTTAATGCGGTTGAAAAAGGAATCATTACCCTGATCGGTGCAACTACTGAAAATCCGAGTTTTGAGGTAATCAATGCCCTACTGTCACGTTGCCAAGTGTACATACTTCATTCCCTTGAAAAAAAAGACCTCAAAAAAATTCTTGATACTGCTCTTAAAACCGACAATCTGTTAAAAGCTAAAGAGATTAAAATAAAAGAGTCTGAAGCGCTGATTGAACTTGCTGGTGGTGATGCACGTAAACTCCTCTCCCTACTTGAATTGGTAGTGCAAAATCAAAAAACAAAAAAAATAGAAATAAACAATAATTTAGTTTTTGATACTGTTCAAACCAATACTGTCCTTTTTGATAAGAACGGAGATTTTCATTACGACATCGTCTCTGCCTTTATCAAATCCATCAGAGGAAGCGATCCAAATGCGGCTGTTTACTGGCTAGCTCGGATGATAGAAGCAGGTGAGGATATTGCTTCTATTGCCCGTAGAATGCTCATACTGGCAGCAGAAGACATCG
Organism: uncultured Bacteroidota bacterium; assembly: GCA_902546725.1. GTDB lineage: Bacteria > Bacteroidota > Bacteroidia > Flavobacteriales > Flavobacteriaceae > MS024-2A. The sequence goes on from CACCLB010000026.1 coordinate 7,597, forward strand.
GTATTGCAAACCCTACAGCTTTAGTCCTTGCAAATAACACCTTTCAGGCAGTAACGACTGTAGGCTACCCTGAAGGAAGAATATTATTAAGTGAATGTACCTTATACCTCGCCAGTTCCCCTAAGAGTAACCGTGCTTATAAAGCCATTGATCTAGCAATGGAAAAGGTAAAACAAACTGGTAATCTTCAAGTACCTATTCATCTCAGAAATGCCCCTACCAAATTAATGAAGGATTTGGGTTATGGCAAAGGATATCAATATGCTCACGATTTTAAAAATCAATTTGTCGATCAAGAATTCCTCCCTGATGAAATTAGCAGTACAAAATTCTACGAACCGGGTGAAAATCCAAAAGAAAAAAACATCAGAGACTTTTTAAAAATCCGCTGGAAAGATAAATACGATTATTAAGTCTTTCTCCAGAAGAAGGGTGTCAGTATAATCAGTACCGTAAACAGTTCTAAACGTCCAATAAGCATTAAAAAAGTTGCCCACAGTTTTCCTGATTGAGGTAATGCTGCATAAGTACTACTAGGGCCAAAATCTCCTAAAGCAGGACCTACGTTTCCTAGAGTTGAAGCAGACAGACCAACTGCAGACTCAAAATTGATCCCTAAACTCCCAAATCCTACAGCACCAATGATAA
>CACCLB010000027.1 GCA_902546725.1 uncultured Bacteroidota bacterium
AAAGCTCCCTGTTGCAAGAGTGCTTTGGGACTGTAAGCCCGATCTAGAAACAGCTGCTAAAGCATGGATATATGCAGGAGGCGCACACCATACTGTATTTTCACAGGCATTAAATACAGAGTGTATCGAAGATTTAGCAGAGATGACCAAAGTCGAACTCTTGATCATTGATGGTACAACTGAAATAAGAAATTTTAAAGCGACCCTGGCTGGAAACGAACACCATTTTGATACCAATTAAACACAAATTAAAACCATGAAAAATTTAACACTTTTGCTCATTCTTTTCTTAGGCTTTTCGGCATGTAAACAAGTTGAAAAAAAAGCTGTACATATTGAAAAAGAATATTATGGAACTACCAAAGAGGGAAAAGAGGTAGATCGCTATACCCTGAGCAATGATTCGGGAATGAAAGTTCACATCATAACCTTTGGAGGGATAATAACCCACCTTTATGTGCCGAATGCTACTGGTGGACTAAATGACGTAGTGCTAGGCTGCGACAGTCTTAGCGATTACGAAAAGGGAAGCCCCTATTTTGGTGCGCTCATTGGTCGCTACGGAAATCGTATCGCAGACGGAACGTTTACGCTGGATGACCAAACCTACAGCTTAGTTCAAAACGACGGAAAAAATCATTTACACGGAGGAACAAAGGGATTTGATAAAGTAGTTTGGGATGCAAGTTCTAGAATTGAGAATGGAAAGGCTGTTTTACAGCTCAATTATTTGAGTAAGGACATGGAAGAGGGATATCCAGGCAACTTAAACACAGAAGTAACATATACCCTATCCAAGGCTAATATACTCGAAGTATCCTACCGAGCTACGACGGACAAAAAAACCGTTTTAAACTTAACACAACACGCCTATTTTAATCTTTCGGGTACTGCCGATATTTTGAACCATGAATTAAAGCTTAACGCACCTCACTATTTACCTGTTGATGAAACCCTGATTCCTACTGGTGAAATTGCAAGTGTAGCGGGAACTCCTTTTGATTTTACATCATTTAAAGCGATTGGAAGGGACATAAAAAAAGAAGATATTCAATTAGAACGCGGATTAGGTTACGATCACTGCTGGGTGCTTGACGACTCAAACAAAGGACTTCGATCAGCCGCAATTTTACAAGAAGTAAACTCTGGAATACAACTGGAGGTATTCACCGACCAACCCGCAATTCAATTTTACTCAGGAAATTTTTTAGACGGCACGAATCCAATGAAACAGTCGGATTCGTTTTACAACTACAGGTCGGGATTGTGTCTTGAGACACAACATTTCCCAAATTCACCCAATCAAGCTTCTTTCCCTTCAACGGAATTGAGTCCAGGTGAGGTTTACAGCACTAAAACTCAATTTAAATTCACCCTAATTAACTGATTTTTAACGATTAAAAAAGCAATATGCAAACATTAGAATTATTAGACTGGATTTCAATTGGAATCTACTTTAGCATACTGGCAGGGATCGTAATCTGGGTCATAAAGAGTAAAAAAAACAATACCGAAGACTACTTTTTAGCTGGACGAAATGTGGGATGGTTTGTTGTAGGAGCCTCAATTTTCGCCTCTAATATTGGATCTGAACACGTCGTAGGACTAGCAGGGGCAGGTGCTAGTGACAAACTCCCCATGCTCATCTATGAGGTTCACGCATGGATCGTATTGATTTTGGGATGGGTCTTTTTACCTTTTTACCAACGGGCAGGAGTTTTTACGATGCCCGAATTTTTAGAAAAGCGATTTGATTCTCGGATGCGTTGGATTTTATCTGTTTTTTCCATCGTCGCCTATGTGCTTACTAAAATTTCTGTAACGATATACGCAGGAGGAATTGTAGTGTCTGCTCTTTTGGGAATTGATTTTTGGACTGGCGCTATTGCCACGGTTATTTTAACTGGAATTTATACTGTTTTAGGGGGTATGCGAGCTGTGGTCTATACCGAAACCTTACAAGCCTTAGTGCTGGTCGCTGGTGCAGCTGTTTTAACCTATATCGGCTTGGATCGAGTGGGTGGATGGGAAAGTATGAAAGCAACAGTAACTCCCGAATATTTAAATATGTGGCGTCCTGCCTCAGATCCAGATTTCCCTTGGCCTTCCTTGTTTATTTCAAGTACTATAGTTGGTATTTGGTATTGGTGTACTGATCAATACATTGTCCAAAGAACACTAACCGCTAAAAACATTAAAGAAGGTCGAAGAGGTACCATTTTTGGCGCCTTGATGAAGTTATTACCTGTTTTTCTTTTTTTGATTCCAGGAGTAATTGCATTAACACTCAAAATGAGGGGAGAATTGGAATGGGAAAGTGCTGATCAAGCCTTTCCCGTATTGATGAGTAATCTACTCCCAGCTGGCCTTCGAGGTCTTGTTGCGGCTGGTTTATTAGCTGCTTTGATGAGTTCCTTAGCCTCCGTCTTTAATTCAGTTTCTACTCTTTTTACCGTAGATATTTATAAAAAATTAAAACCTGAAACTCTCGAGAAAAAACTCGTTCAAACAGGACAAATTGCAACCATAGTGGTGGTCATCATTGGTATCTTTTGGATACCCATTATGTCGAATATTTCGGGTGTGCTCTACGAATACTTGCAATCTGTACAAACCTATATTGCTCCTCCCATAGCAGCAGTTTTTATTATGGGAATTATGCACAAACGCATCAATGCCCAAGGTGCTTATGTTACCTTAATCAGCGGTTTTATTATTGGCTTTGGTAGGATTTTTTTAGAAATTATGAGTGATTCTCTGAACCCGGGAAGCTTCTTACATACGGTTGGCACTATGAATTACCTTACTTTTGGCTCTTGGTTTTTTCTCCTTTGTGTACTGCTTATAACAGCTGTTAGTCTCGCTACAGAGGAACCTAAACCGGAGAAAGTGGTGAATCTAACAATTGGAACTGTCAGTTCAGAAGAAAAGAAAATTACAAGAGCATCATTCGACTGGAAAGATGTTAGCATTTCCATCTTTGTAGTCCTTGTAGTTATTTTTATAATGCTTTGGTTTAACGGTAGGTAAACTAAAATTTAGAAGTTAAAATAGCTAAAAAACTTTCAATACCAGTAAGGTAATTCCCCACACGAAGATTTTCGTTTGGACTGTGTTGATTGTTGTCTAAATTGACGGTAGGTACACCTATAGCTGGAACACCTAACTCAGATACAAAAGGTGAGATTGGAACCGAGCCCCCACTGGTTCTGATAATAATAGGTTTTTCATTGTAATAATCTGTTAATAGTGCACTCAACCATTTTCCTTCTTTAGATTGGGTGGCTGTTCTAAAGGCTGGGTAAGCTACATTCGATGTCATTTGTATAATTCGATCTTGACTCATCCGTTCCTCTTTAGTTGGCTGATGGTCAAGAACAGTAAAGCCTTGATTTATTAAATGTATCTTAACTCCATCAATCAGTTTATAGGGATCACTCTCAACTACAAGTCGAATGTCCAATTCTGCTGTGGCAGTGGCAGGGATAATGGTTCTCGCTTCATCACCTACCCATCCACTTTGCAAACCACGAATGTTTAGGGAAGGGAATTGTATAGACTCTTGATAGGTGTTTCCTACCCTATCATTACTTTTGGTCTGGGTACGTTCCTTAATTGCCATATCTTCTGTTGGTACACCTTCAAGAATTTTTTTAGTAGCTGCATCCAAACTAATACCATCATAAAATCCAGGGATCACAACACGACCCTGATTGTCTTTCATAGAGGCCAGGGCTTTGGACAGCTCTAATGCAGGATTCGGTATATAGTTCCCATAATGTCCGCTGTGCTGAGGTACTATCGGACCAAAAGCTGTAAGTGTCAATGCAGCTATACCGCGGTTTCCAAAAACTAAGGTGGGTTTTCCTGAAGAATGAACAGGACCGTCTAAGATTAGAAGTAAGTCGGCTGTTAACTGATCTTTGTATTTCTTTACCGCCTCTGGCAAACCTGGAGAACTTTGTTCTTCTTCGAAATCTAAGATTAATTTGATGTTGTATGCCGCTGATTTGCCCTCTTTTTTTAGATGATTTAAAGCTGTTAAAAGCATTACAAAAGGGCCCTTATCGTCCGCACTCGAACGCGCAAAGATTCGATAATCATCTATTTCTTGACCCTTTAAGTTATCCCAACTAATTGGGTTAAACTCTGTGCCATTTTTCGATTTTAAAACTGCTGTATAAGGATCTTTTTGGTTCCATTTTGTTCCATCTACCGCCTGACCATCTAAGTGCATGTAAAAAGCTAAGGTTGGCTTTGATTTTTTAAGGCTCAGATTTGCTAGTAAAAGAGGCAATGCTGATGTTTCTAGAGTATTGACCTCGAAACCTAAAGCCTCTAACTCTGATTTAGCCCAAGAAATATTGTACTTAATATCATCTTGTTTCGCGGCATCATTAGGCAATGCCAAAAAAGATTTAAACTTTTCTATGCTTTCAAGGCCTATTGTACGAGCAGTCGCTTCAAATTTGCGCTGAGCATTTAAATTTGAAAAACAGCATATTAAAACTAGAGCGATATTAAAAAATGATTTCATATTCGATAATTCAATGTATGTGAAAACCAAATATATTGAATTCAATATGATCTTATCAATTCACTATGGAAAAATTATTTTAATTTCAAAGTTGTTATTTTAAATAGTACCATTTGAAAAAAATCCTTCTTTTATTTGCTGCTTTAGCTTACCTCCAGGTTATAGCGCAAAATTCCAACCCCAATCAAAATTTAAATTTCGATGTTTCTTTTTTAGAACAGGATCCTATTATAGATGGTGAAATCTTGGAAGAAACTCTTTGGAATCAGGTGTTTCCTATTCGTGATTTAAAGCAGATCAAGCCCAATTACGGTGCTCCTGCCTCAGAAAAGACTGAAATCCGAATTGCACATACATCAAAAACCCTATATATAGCTGTAGTTTGTTTTGATACAGCACCAGAGAAAATTGTAGTATCTGACTCTCGGAGAGATGCCGACTTAAATGATGATGACAGCTTTCTATTTATAATTGATACTTACAACGACCAGCAAAATGGATTTCTATTTGGAACAAATGCTGACGGCATGGAGTACGACGCACAAATAGATAATGAGGGTGAAGGAAATTTTAGTGCCAATCGACAACAAGGAGGAGTCGTAGGAGGCACGAATATCAATTGGGATGCGTCTTGGGAAGTAAAAACCAAAAAAGGGAATTTTGGTTGGAGTGCAGAATTTGCAATTCCTCTTCGATCCATTCGTTTTAATGGAGGAGAAAATAAAACTTGGGGAATTAACTTTCAACGCAATATCAGCAAACGAAGTGAAACCGCATATTGGGCAAACCTTCCTTTAGGATTTGACATTAAAAGGCTATCCCTTGCCGGAAAAATGCATGGATTGAATTTAAAATCACCAAAAAACCTTAAAATAATTCCCTACGGACTGGCACAATCTGTTCAAAATAATCACCCACCAAAAAGCACTTCCAGCAAATCAGCATTTGGTGGAGATATCAAATACAGCTTATCCCCGGGGCTGACCTTAGACATGACCTATAATACAGATTTTGCACAGGTTGAAGTTGATGAACAGCAAGTCAATCTTGATCGGTTTAATTTATTTTTTCCTGAAAAGCGACCCTTCTTTCTCGAAAACGCAGGCCAATTTAGTGTGGGCAGTCCCGGTGAAGTCGATTTGTTCTTCAGCAGACGGATTGGTATAGGTGAAAACGGAAGCCTAGTACCCATTATAGGAGGATCTAGAGTCTCTGGAAAAATTGGACAAACCAATGTGGGCTTACTCAGTATGTTTACTGATGAAGTCCCCACAGCGTCTGGTGAGCTAGATATCGTTAAAAACAATTATTCGGTAGCACGAGTCAATCACGATTTTGCATCAAAACGCTCCTCCATTGGTGGTGTTTTTATCAATCGTTCGGGCATAGGCAACGAGCTAGATTACAACAGGGTTTTTGCGATGGATGGCAAATTGGGTATTGGTAAAAAAGCACAACTCTCTGGATATGTCTCAAAAAGTACTACCCCTGGTATCACTTCAAATGATCATGCATTTAAGTTTTTAGCAGTTTACAACTGGAACGGTTGGAACCTCAGAGCTGGGTATACAGAAGTCGGCGAAGGTTTCAATCCTGAAGTGGGTTTTTTACTTCGCTCAGCATTTAAAAAACCAGAATTTCTAATCTTCAAACAATGGCGACCTAAAAATACTGGAAAACTTCTTGAGGTTAGACCTCACGTTTCTTACAGAGGGTACTGGAATTTTCAAAATACGCAAGAAACTGGATTTTTACACGTCGATAATCACTGGGTCTGGGAAAGTGGTTTTGAAATTCATACTGGAATTAATTTTACTCGTGAGACAGTGCTTTCAGCCTTTCCAATTTCCAAAGTCACTGTTGAAACAGGAGAATACAATCATCAGGAATTACAGTTTGTTTTGATGACCAATGCCAATAGAAAATTTTACTTTCAAACTCGAACACTCATTGGAGGATATTTTGGTGGGAATCGAATTTCGAGTACCAATAAGGCAACCTTTCGATTGGGAGATAAATTCAATATAGAAGGAATTTTTAACTACAACCGTCTAAAACTACCTGAAGAAGATGCCAATGTATTAATAACAGGAGCACGTTTGGCTTATTCCTTTACTCCAAGGATGTTTTTGCAAAGTTTGGTCCAATACAACAATGTGTCTAATATAACTTCTGTAAACGCTCGTTTTGGCTGGTTGAGAAATGCGAATACAGGACTCTTCATTGTAATCAACATCATTAAAGACACTGATTATTTAGATGCACTCAAGAATCAAAGTATAACAATTAAATACAGCCACCAATTTGATCTTTTGGGAAGGTAAATCTAATCAGCCAAGTTTTTTCTCAAAAAACGAAGCCCATTTTTATAAAAAATATTTTCAACGTCCTGGACACCATAGCCTCTCTGAGTAAGAATGTGATCCAGCTTTTGAAGGTCTGCTATGGTCTCTAAATCATAGGGGCATTGCTCTTTTCCGAATCCTCCATCAAGATCGGAACCCAGCATAACACGCTGTGAATTACCTGCCAACTGACAAATATGGTCAATATGATTGACAATGGTCTCTAGAGTTAATCCACTCTTGTAAGGATCAGTAATTCCACGTTTCCAATTAGGAAGCATCATCCAGGCATCAAAAGCCATTCCAATGACCGCATCTCGTTCTATCAAAGCCTTGATTTGATCATCGTCAAACTGACGCTCATCAGGCACCCATTTTCTTACATTACTGTGACTTGCCCATATTGGACCATCATAAATTTCTAGGGTTTCCCAAAAACTCTGATCACATAAATGAGTGGCATCTAGT
>CACCLB010000028.1 GCA_902546725.1 uncultured Bacteroidota bacterium
TTGCGAGTATGAATCTCAGTCCATCAGGCTATTTTACAGATCCTCGTTCTAAATTGGGTCCCACCCCTATGGAGATGCAGCGCTATATGGGTAAAATATCAGGACCTCTTTTGGATCGAATTGATCTGCATATAGAAGTGGAACCTGTGCCCTTTGAGCAATTGTCGGATCGTTCTCCAGCAGAAGCTTCAGCTTCGATTCGAAAACGAGTTAGTGCTGCACGGGTAAAACAAGCAGAACGCTTTCAAAACTCGAGTAAAACGCATTACAATGCGCAAATGTCCACCCGTCAGATTCGTGCTTATTGTGCGCTGGATCATTCTTCATCCAAACTTTTAAAACAGGCGATGGAGCGTCTTTCCCTATCTGCCAGAGCTTATGACCGTATTTTAAAAGTAGCGCGAACGATAGCGGATTTGGAAAGGATGGAGCAAGTAAGCTCTAATCATATTGCTGAAGCCATACAGTACCGCAGTTTGGATCGTGAGGGGTGGATGGGGTAGGACAAACCCCTGATTTTACTTTGTAAAATCTTCCCTCTTATTAGAGGGGAGGGTTGTTTTTTAGGGGGAGGATTATTTTAAAGACTTTAGCAATTCGCTGTCAGGGAATTCGCTAAGACCTTGGTTGAGGTAGTTTTGAGCTTTGGTTTGTTGTTCGTTTTTTTGGTAGTATTTGACTAACAATTCATATACGTTCGGTTTTCCCCAAGTGGGTGAAGTGTCTGAAGCAGATGGACTAGGAGCTTGGAGTGCTTTTATTAAATGAGTTTCTACTTTTTTCCTTCCTCCAAATACTTTAGGAGTATAGAAATCGTTGATGGCCAGTGCGAGATTGGTTCTCATATTCGTAGGAGCAAGTGCTACAGCGCGTTCTGCTCGTTGGTAGGCGTTACGACCCAAACTGATCATGGACCAATAACTCTTAAAACGGGTGCTGTAGCCTAATTGTAAAGCGAGTAGTGCTTGACTTTCAGGGTCTTCTTCCAAGGGATTGAGTAATTCAATAGCTCGGTCGATAAGCTCCTCAGCTGCTTTTTTGTCTTCTAATCGATCGGCGATCAGAGCTTGGTTGTACAAACCGTAGGAAAGCCAATAGCGATTAAAGTTATTGTCCTCCTCTTGAAATGCTTTGTTTAATGCATTATTGCGTTGAATCAATGGATCTTGGACTGCTTGTGTTTTTGACTGTTGAAAAGCCAGTTGGATGGCAGCTTCGGGAGTAGGAACTTGCCCTAAAACAGGGATGAACCACATTAAAAATACTAGAGTTACAGTACTGTAAAGGGAATGATTGATCAGTCCATTCATAGGTATTTTTTTAGGTTTTTAACGTAGTTTTCAAACGCCTTTATCCCATGATTTGTAAGCGAAACTTGGGTATGTGGATAATTGTCCAAAAAGCTTTTTTGTATGCGAAGATACTGCGCTTCTTCCAGTTTTTTTAGCTGTACGCTTAAATTTCCAGAACTGGCCTCTGTGTATTTTTTAAGGGCTGTAAAACTTACCTGAGGATGCGCCATCAAATGGGAAACGATTGCCAAACGCAGAGGAGCGTGCAGTAAGGGGTCTAGGTTTTTATACAGGTTGTCTTTTGTGTTTGTAGTGTAATAATAGACCGGGAAGCAAAAAAGCAACCAAGGAAACCATCCCCATTAATAGAGGGTGTTGTTTCCATGGAACAAAAAAGGCTGCATAGGCGCTTAGATTTAAAACAATCCCACTAAACAAGAGCATTCTACTGCGAATAAAACTCCCTGCAACAGCTGTAGCAATTCCTAAAAGAAGGAGAATGATAGGAGTGAGGTGGTCTTGCAATGCACTAGAAAATCCAAAAGCCACAAGCATTATATTGACTCCTGTAAACAACCATAATCGTGAGGAGACCAGTTTAAGAGGGTTGTGTTTATAAGCCTCCTTTTTGGCGTAATAGTAGATGGTATAGATACTAGCTAAAGGCATAATTAAATAGGGATACCAACTTTGCTTTCCCAGTCCGATATGGAGTAAATAGGCTTGACTAAAACAGCAGAAAGCAATAAGTGCTCCCCATAAAATAAAGGCAAAACCGTTTTCTTCAAAACGATTTTTAGCTTGATTAATGACTTGATTGATCAATTCAAAACTGTGTTCTGGTGTAAATTCTTTTGTTTTCTTAAGTAAGAGTTTGGGTTATTCAAATATAAAGTAGTTTATATTATAAACCAAATTAATTTAAAAAATGATTGTAGTGAGGAGTAAAAATTTATCTATTTAAATAGAGCGATTTAACCATTCATCAGTTTTCTCTTCAAGAGTTTATTCTAGGGTTTTTAATTCTATTGAAAGTGCTTTGATCTCATCCGGGGATAGGGTTTCGTCAGTAAACTGATTTTGAAGGTTTTCTTTTTTGGATTCAAGGGAGGCAATTTCTTTTTCCAATTTTTTAATATCCTTTGGTCCTCATAGGAAGCTTTGTTTTCGTTGCTGTCATCCGCTGTATTTTTCCATTCGGTCTTGGGTTTTTTCTTCGAGCTTACTGCCGTATTTTCTAAACCTTCATAAGCTCTAAAGTCAGAATAATTTCCTGGAAAATCTTCGATTTTTCCCTCTCCACGAAAAACAAAAAGATGGTCCACAATCTTATCCATAAAATAACGGTCGTGGGAGACTACGATCAAACAACCGGGAAAGCCCAGCAGGAAATTTTCCAGCACATTGAGGGTTACAATATCCAAATCGTTGGTGGGTTCATCCAAGATTAGGAAGTTTGGATTTTGAATGAGAACGGTACACAGATAGAGTCTTTTTCGTTCGCCTCCGCTGAGTTTTTCCACAAAGTCGTATTGTTTTTTACGGTCAAATAAAAAGCGCTCGAGTAATTGTTGAGCGGAGATTTTGCGTCCTTTTTTAAGCGGGATAAATTCCCCAAATTCTTGGATCACTTCGATGACCTTTTGACCGGATTTGATCTCAATTCCTTCCTGTGTATAATAGCCAAACTTAAGGGTCTCTCCTCTGATAATTTTTCCACTATCAGGTTTTATCGTATCGGTCAGTAATTTGAGAAAGGTAGATTTACCTGTTCCATTGTTGCCGATGATCCCAATCCGATCATTGCGCTGAAAGTTGTAGTCAAAACCTTGGAGAATCACCTTGTTTCCAAAAGTCTTGGTTACTCGATGCATTTCGATCATTTTAGAACCTAAACGTTCCATATTGATTTCTAGTTGCACCTTGTGTTCGTTTCTTCGTATTTGTGCTTTGGCTTTGATGGTATTAAAATCGCCGATTCTGGATTTGGACTTTGTAGTTCTGGCTTTGGGTTGACGGCGCATCCATTCCAATTCTTTTGTAAAATGGCGTTTAGTTTTATGGGCTTCTGTATCGAGTTGTTCCATTCGAGCTGCGCGTTTTTCTAGGAAATAGGAATAGCTTCCTTTATAGCTAAACAAAACTCCTTCATCCAATTCTATTATTTCATTACAAACACGTTCTAGAAAATAGCGGTCGTGGGTAACCATCAATAGTGTTAGTTTTTCTTTGATAAAATACGCCTCCAGCCATTCGATCATCTCCAAGTCCAGGTCGTTGGTTGGTTCGTCCAAGATGAGTAAATCTGGTTTTTCGAGTAGCGCACTGCAAAGGGCAAGTCGCTTTTTTTGTCCACCGGATAGGGCAGCTGCTTTCAGCGTTAGATCATCTAGCTTAAGTTTACTCAGCAATTGTTTGTATTGGGTTTCAAAATCCCAAGCCTGGTGTTGATCCATGGCTTCAAATGCCTTTTGATAGGATTCAGCATCCTCGGGATTTTGCAATGCTTTTTCGTAAGCAGCGATAACTTCCAGGGTTTGGTTTCCTGAAGCCAAAATAATTTTTTCTACCGTTTTATTGGGGTCTAAAACGGGATCTTGCGGAAGATAAGACACTTGGGTTCCCTTGCGGAAATTGACTAAACCTTGGTTGGGAGTGTCCTGCTGGGCAATGATTTTTAAAATGCTAGTCTTTCCACTTCCGTTTTTTGCTATCAACGCAATTTTTTGGCCTTTACTCATTCCAAAGGATAGCGGCTCAAAAATTATTCTTTCCCCATACGCTTTGGAAATTCCTTCTACCGAAAGTAGATTCATCCGTTTTAATTTTTGCTAAAAGTACGGATAAGTGGATTATAACGGTGGGTAGCAGTTGCTGGATTTTTAGTTTAAAACGAAACCTTTAAACCGATACCTTGTTGACTGGGCTCCCATTTAAAACTGGTTTTTTTTGCTTTTCGTTGATTGTACAGAGTTACAGCACGATCAAATTTTTTATTGAGTCCGATAGAGGAGGCAAAGCCCAGGGCGAGGATCCCTAAACCAATTCCAGCTTGTTTAAATTCCAATTCTCCTGTGGCTGTCAAGTGACCAATCCGCCCTCCAGTATAGTCTCCACCTACAAGGAGTAACCCGGACGATATTCCAAACTGAAGTTGAGCTTTTTTATGCTGTTGAAGTGCTTGTGGAACACTTTTATAAAGTTGTTTTACTTCTTTATAGCTTAAGGGCTTGTCTTCTAATTGGTAACGCCAGTTTTTACGTAACAGAGTTTGACCCCATATCGAAGGAGCGATTAGTAAAAATACCAAGCAAATAAAAGTTGTTTTCATAGGTTTAAGTAAGGTGATTTGGAAACTTTAAATTACAAAACCCATTTTATCCCCACAAATAGATTTTTAACACAGCTAAAAGCATTACTACAGACCGACTAAAACAAATACTTCTTCGGTTTAGGCGTTTGAGGTGAGTGCGATAATTTAAATGAATTCGTTCAATATGATTAGTTGCATATTACTTCGTACGATGGACTTTTTTAGTGATTAAGAATTTGTAGTTTTTTAATTTATCGGTATAATTTTTTTTAGCCTCAGACAATTTTAGTGAAATCAACACTCTATTTAAGGTTTTGTTGCTGCGCTTGCCTACATTAATTCGAACAATACTTTGAGTTTCTTTACAATAAGCACTGACCACCCAAATCAACCTTCCTTTTTTTTAACAAAAGTCCGAAGCTCATCTACTTCATAGGTTTTACCTTTTACCAGCACAGGTTCTTTAATTTCAGCAGCAATTTTCTTGATTCTATCAATTAACGTAGTGGGTGAAATTCCCAATAAACGTGCTGTACTGCGAATACCCACTCCCTCTTTGGTAAGGGCAATGATGTTGTTGTTTAAATCCTGATCATAGGCATGGTAAATGTAGTTTGCCTGCTGGCTTTTATTACAATGTTTACATTTAATTCGCTGTTGTCCGTTTTTTTCCTTACCGTTTTTGATGCAGTCTTTGCCACAGTACTTACATTTTAACTCAGAAACTGTAACTTGAAGTCTAGCTTTATCCTGTTTTAGCGGTTTTAAGCGAAGGTTTTTTGGTTTTGTGGAGTGTAGGTTCATTTATTATTTTTTTGGTAAGCTTGGGCAAGCCTTAGTTTTACTATCTCAAAATAGTATTTGTTCTTTAAACTCAGATTTTGGAACTTTGCCATGTAGGTGTCTCCATCACTATCCACAATATAAACACTTGGACTACATTGCCCATAGGAGTAGGTACTGAATAAGTATCCAAAAATTAAGAAGGTCAAGATTCGAGACACGACACTATAAAGCTTTAAATGCCTCAAGTTAATCACAACCCAAACTGTTCAAAAGCTTGAGGAATAAAAAGTGGGGAATTTTTAAAAAAAAGGGAATTATAAGTCAGAAAATGTTGAAATCTATTTACTAAATTAATTTAAGGAAAGCGACACAAAAAGTCCCATCTAACAACAAAGTCCCCTCTAACAAGAGGGGATTTAGGGGTGTGTAACAGCAAACCTTATTCAGGATATCCCATTGACAAAAGGTGCGCTACGGTTTACTTTATTCGAACAATGAATTTTCCCCTCTATCAAGAGGGGATAAAGGGGTGTGTTAAGTCTTTTACCAGTACATATACTCAAAAATGAGCTACAATTCTCGATACACTTCCTTAAAAGGAATACGAAAACGTTTACCGTAAATTCCGTCGGGTTTTCGGATTCCGCAACCAATTACCATACTGATTTGCGCTTTTTTAGGAAGACCAAGAATCTTTTTGAGTCTTTGAGAATCAAAGCCTTCCATAGGACAGGTATCGTAACCTTGAGCCGCCATACTCATCATAAAGTTTTGTGCTGCCAGTGCGGTACTTTTATGTCCCACTACGCGTAAATCTCCTGCAGTAACTTCTCTATAGCTTACTTTGCGCAGCCCGTCTAGACTGACTTTAATTTTTTGTACCAAGCCTATCAGATAGAAAGTCCCTCTGTACAATTTTGGAATGATTTTTTGGTAATAGGTCAAGGCTCCCTTGATTTTTTTTTCGTCTTCAGGAGTTTTAACATTCGAATGGATAAAATCTACATTGGCTTGAATTCGTTCACGCCAAAGGTCAAGACGTACTACGGGTATAACCAACTCTTGAGCAGTTTTCGCAGCGGGTTGGTTATAGCAATTTAACGCTACTTGCTTTTTCATTTCCGGGCTGGTAATATGGTAAAATTCCCACAATTGTAAGTTGCTACTGGTTGCAGCCAAAGTAGCCTGTTCAATGCAGTATTTTACTTTTTCAGTATCTATGGGTTTTTCTGGATCGTATATTCGAACGGATCTTCTATGCGCAATGGCTTCACTAACGGTTTTTTCTTTCATTTAAGCTTATATTTTTTTGAGTATCCACTTTAAAGTGGCGATTGATTTTGGATAGGGGGCGTAGCGCTGAGGCAGGTCAAACCAAAACGAACGCTTGACTATGGGTTTAGAATGACTAAAAAGATCAAAGCTGTATTTCCCGTGATAGGCTCCCATTCCACTTGCTCCAATCCCTCCAAAAGGTAGATTGGGATTGGTAAAATGAATGATGGAATCATTGACTACTGCTCCGCCAAAAGGATAACGCATCAGCAATTGTTGTACAAACTTTTTTCGATTGCTGAATACATAAAAAGCCAAAGGATTTTTTAATTCACTGAGAACTTCATCTAGCATTTCTTCTGAATCATAAGAGATAATGGGCAGTAAGGGACCAAAAACTTCCTC
>CACCLB010000029.1 GCA_902546725.1 uncultured Bacteroidota bacterium
AAGCCAAAATCCTTTAATAATCAGAATTAAAAACTTTTTTTGGGGACTGGCTGAAGGCATAATGAGCTTAAAAAATATGCCTAATAAGGGTCGGTTTATCGGTCACACTTTATTTATATGGTTGATGTATTTAGCCATGTTTTATGTCGTCAAATGGACAGTCCCTGAAACAGCCTCCCTAGGCATGAATGCAATACTCCCAGCCTTTGTTGTTGGAGGGCTTGCCATCTCAGCTACCAATGGTGGGATTGGTATTTATCCATTTTCAGTTGCCTTGGTCTTGGCTGCATTTAAAATATCCAATGAGTCTGGGCTTGCTTTTGGGTGGATAATGTGGACCTCACAAACACTTATGATCATCGTGTTCGGAAGTCTTTCCTTTTTGGTGTTAACTTTAGTTAATCGCCAACAAAAGGACTAAATTCGTTTAATGGCCAAAATAAAAAAAGCATATTTCTGTCAGAGTTGCGGGGCACAACATCCTCAATGGCAAGGGCAATGTAATGCCTGTAAAACTTGGAATACCCTAGTTGAAGAAGTCATCGAAAAAGAAACAACTACCCCCAATTGGTCGAAAGAAACTAAAAATACTCTCGCTAGTCCGATTCCTATCAATGAAGTTGATACCGCTCAAATTCCCAGAATTAAAACCAATGACCTTGAATTAGACCGAGTTCTCGGTGGTGGACTGGTGCCTGGAGCAGTGGTCCTTTTAGGAGGAGAGCCTGGAATTGGAAAGTCAACGCTATTGCTTCAGCTCTCTTTAAGCCTTAATAAAAAAGTGCTTTATGTCTCTGGTGAAGAAAGTCAACAACAAATCAAACTCCGTGCGGATCGAATGGGGCTTAGTGCGGAATCTTGCTTTTTACTCAGTCAGACTGAAACGCACAAAATTTTTGACCAAGTCCCAAAACTAAATCCCCAACTATTAATTATTGACTCCATACAGACCCTACATGCGCCCCATATTGAGAGTGGTGCTGGAAGCGTTTCGCAAATCAAGGCCAGTGCTGCTGAGTTGATCAAATATGCTAAAACTACCAACACTCCTGTAATTCTTGTGGGTCATATCACCAAGGATGGCGCCATTGCTGGACCGAAAATTCTCGAGCATATGGTAGACACAGTGCTCCAATTTGAGGGTGACAGAAATCATATTTATCGCATTTTAAGAGCTCAGAAAAATCGTTTTGGAGCTACCTCAGAAATTGGTATTTATGAAATGCAAGCGCAGGGGCTTCGGCAAGTAAAAAATCCTAGTGAGGTTTTAATTTCAGCCAAGGATGAGGTTTTGAGTGGGCATGCCATAGCAGCAACTGTGGAAGGTATTCGCCCTATGATGATAGAAGTTCAAGCTCTAGTAAGTTCAGCTGTATACGGAACTCCACAAAGGAGCTGTACAGGGTTTAATGCAAAGCGTTTAAACATGCTCTTGGCAGTACTGGAAAAACGGGCAGGCTTTGCTTTGGGAAGCAAAGATGTCTTTATCAATATTACTGGAGGAATAAATATTGAGGATCCTGCGCTTGATTTGGCAGTTATTGCTGCTTTACTGTCAAGCTATCACGACCTTCCAATTTCTCAGCATATTTGCTTTGCTGCAGAAATTGGACTCTCAGGTGAAATCAGACCAGTTGTTAAAGCAGAACTCCGTATTCAAGAAGCTGAAAAGCTGGGCTTTGAGAGTATTGCAATCTCTAAATTTACCAAGCTAGGAGCCCCTTCTAAAAAGATCAAATCACTGCCATTTAACAAGGTCGAGGCCTTGGTTGATTTCTTATTTTAATACTTCCATTTTCAGAAAAAGAAGGTATCTTCGATAGAAGAAAAGATACGCTCAATGGATAAAATTGTTTCAAATTTTTTGGCTCAAGTAAACACTCGAAACCAAAATGAACCCGAATTTATGCAAGCAGTCACTGAGGTGGCTGAAACAGTAATTCCTTATATCGTAAAAAACGACATCTACTACGGTCAAAATATACTCCTTAGAATGGTGGAACCTGAAAGGGTCGTTTCATTTAGAGTCGCATGGATTGACGATAATGAAGAGATACAAGTCAATAGAGGCTACCGTATTGAAATGAACTCAGCAATTGGTCCCTACAAAGGAGGGCTTCGTTTTCATCCAAGTGTAAACTTAAGTGTGTTAAAATTTCTAGCTTTTGAACAAATTTTTAAAAACAGTTTGACTACTCTTCCCATGGGTGGAGGTAAGGGTGGATCCGACTTCAATCCAAAGGGAAGATCCGACACTGAAGTAATGCGATTTTGCCAGAGTTTTATGACTGAACTTTTTAGACATATTGGTCCCAATAGGGATATCCCTGCAGGAGATATTGGTGTCGGAAGTAGAGAAATCGGCTATCTGTTTGGACAGTATAAAAGGCTAAAAAACGAATTTACTGGAGTACTTACAGGTAAAGGAGTTTCATGGGGAGGTTCCTTAATCCGCCCAGAAGCAACTGGCTATGGAGTTGTTTATTTTACCCAACAAATGCTTGAACACCAAAACAAGGGAATCAAAGGGAAAAAAATTGTCATTTCTGGTTCTGGAAATGTGGCTCAATTTGCTGCAGAAAAATGCCTTCAATTGGGAGGGCAGGTAATGACCTTGTCTGACTCTTCCGGCTATATTGTGGATCCAGATGGAATCGATCAGGAAAAACTGGCATTTATAATGGATTTAAAAAATATCAAAAGAGGTCGGATCCACGAGTACACTCAACACTATCCAAAAGCCTCTTTTCACAGTGGGAAAAAACCATGGGAAGTTCCTTGTGAGCTTGCCTTACCCTGTGCAACTCAAAACGAATTAGACGACAAAGATGCTGAACTATTGATCAAAAATGGTTGTCTTTGTGTGGGTGAGGGAGCAAACATGCCCAGTACTCCAGAAGCCATAGCACTGTTTGCAAAAAACAAAGTACTCTTTGCTCCTGGAAAAGCTTCAAATGCAGGGGGAGTAGCTGTTTCAGGGCTTGAAATGGCACAAAACTCACTTCGATACAGCTGGTCTAGAGAAGAAGTAGACCAACGCTTGCAAACCATTATGAAAGACATTCACCAATCCTGTATCCAGTTTGGAAAAGAAAAAGACCATGTGAATTATGTCAAAGGAGCAAATATTGCTGGTTTTGTCAAAATTGCAGACGCCATGCTTGCACAAGGAGTAGTTTAAAAAGGTTTGATCTTAAATGAAAGATACGGTACAAGCCATCGCATTAGGCTCCGTTCGTTACGGAGACAGCAGTCTTATCGTAGCCTGCTATACCAGACAGTACGGGCTTCAATCTTATATGCTTAAAGGCATACTGAGTGCCAAACGAAATAAAAAGCTGTCAAAATCTTTTTTTGAACCTTTAACCCTTTTGGAATTTGAAGCCAAAAGAAATCAAGATCATAAATTGGGCTACCTACAGCAAGTCCACTTGTTGTATCCCTACACGTCCATCCCCTTCGATTTAAGAAAAAAAGCAGTAGTCTTTTTTTTAGCCGAAATTTTTCATCAAGTAGTTAAAGAAGAGCAACAAGAGGCCAATCCCAGTTTGTTTGATTTTTTTCAAAAACGCATGCTGTGGCTGGATGAAAATGATACGATTGGGGGATTTCATCTGAAAACTGTACTTGATTTAAGTTTGTTTATGGGTTTTGACCCTAATGTGTCGGATAGGGACGCTCCTTATTTTGATCTTGAGTCTGGGTGTATGAGTAGGTATAGACCCAAAGCCAATTTTATAGAAGGGAGGCTGAAAAATTTATGGGTTGAAATTTTAGGCATGAAATTTGACACAGTTGCAGAGATTAACGTTTCTAGAGAAGAAAAAGCCGCATTGTTAGAATACGCAATAAAATATTTCAAACTACATTTACAACAATTCAAATCACCTAAATCCACAGAGATATTGAATGAACTATTCAAAGTTTCATAGCATTGTCATTTTGCTATTAGCTCCTGTCTGGCTTATGAGTCAGGAGGCTATAGTTTTAGACGGCGTCTCTGGATTTCCTCTTGAGGGTGTAGCCTTATTCAACAGTGATAAAACTA
The DNA here is from genome assembly GCA_902546725.1 of uncultured Bacteroidota bacterium. Classification (GTDB taxonomy): domain Bacteria; phylum Bacteroidota; class Bacteroidia; order Flavobacteriales; family Flavobacteriaceae; genus MS024-2A. The sequence continues at coordinate 4,049 of CACCLB010000029.1, forward strand.
AAGCCATCGTTACAAATCAAGAGGGTAAAGCTCCGCTTGAACTGTTTTCAGAAAAAGACACCATAACTGTTCAATTCTTCGGTTTTGAAACTATAGAAATTAATTTAAGCGCAGAGGAATTCAAAAATGGGGTAACCTTGATGCTGGAACCCAAAGACCAAGCGCTTGATGAAGTGATCCTCTCTGTTGCACGAAATGCGACTACCCGAAAGCAAATTGCAGAGAAAGTAACCGTAATTGATGCGAAAACAATTGAACTTCAACGCCCTGCCACAGGTGCAGAATTAGTAGGCCTAAGTCCAGGTGTACGAATTCAAAAGTCACAGGGTGGAGGAGGAAGCCCTGTCATTAGGGGATTTGAAGCCAATAGAATCTTGATGGTAGTAGACGGTGTTCGGATGAACAACGCCATCTACAGAAGTGGCCATTTACAAAATGCCATAACCATAAATCCCAATATCATCGAACGGGTAGAAGTCGTCTATGGATCGTCCTCAATAGGATATGGTTCTGATGCTTTAGGTGGGGTCATTCATTACTATACCAAAAGCCCACTGATCAATAGTGAGCAGAAAACATCATCATCCTTCTCAAGCGACTTTTCATCAGCAAGCAATGCCACTGTCAATTCATTTTCTACAGAAATGAGTTTTAAGAAATGGGCAAGCCTAACCAGCCTAAGCTATTCTAATTTTGGAGACATTCGTATTGGGAAAAACAGAACACACGGCTATTCAGACTGGGGACTTACTCCCTTTTATTCAGATAACTCAAAAACAAATTTCAACTCAAAGCAGTTAGTCAACGAAAACCCCTTAATTCAAAAAAATACGGGTTATAATCAACTGGATCTATTCCAAAAGTTTTTAATTCAGCTAAATAATGAAAACCAATTGGTGCTAAACTTTCAGTACTCTGGCTCTTCAGACATCTCGCGTTACGACAAGTTAGTTGAGGAGCGAAATGGAGGTCTTCGTTATGCAGAATGGTACTACGGTCCGCAAAAAAGGCTCTTAATAGCACCTCAGCTCAAACTCTTCCCACAAAGAAAGTTTTTAAACTCTGGTAAAATTACATTTGCTTATCAAGCCTTAGAAGAATCTCGAAACAGTAGGTCTTTTGGGAGTTTAACACGTAAAATACAAAAGGAAAGGGTAGCTGTTTGGAGTCTAAATGGAGATTTTGAATTCAGTCTAACCGATCAACATTCGTTTTCTTATGGTTTTGAGGGAACTTACAATAAAGTAAAGTCTTTCGCTTTTGGAAAGGATCTCATTGTCCAACAAAATAACATTACGGGACTCTCTCCTTCGTCTCCTTTCCCCACACGTTATCCCAGTAGAGGAAGTTCATATGATAGCTTTGCCGGTTTTGTAAACTGGATTTGGGATTTCAATGAAAAATTAACGCTGAATTTGGGACTGCGCTTTACCAATACAAATTTAGAGGCAAAATGGAAAGAATATTACAATATCAATGCCCTGCTTGAAATGGTAAATTTAGATGCAACTGCACTTACCCAAACACTGGCATTGACTTTTCGCCCTTCAGAAAAAACACAGTGGAATGCCATCATTTCAAATGGATTTCGAAATCCAAACATTGACGATGTGGGAAAAATAAGAGAAAGTAATGGCTATTTAGTTGTGCCTAACCCCTCTTTGTTTCCAGAATACGCTTACAACTTTGAATTAGGCCTCAGCAAATATTTCAATCAATCCAAAAATTATATTTCAATCAGAGGGTTTACTACTTTAATTTCAAGACATATCGGTCGGAGCAACTATATTATTTTTGCAGATACTTCCACTCCTGACAATAATACCATTCTATACAATGGAGAGGAAGTTCAAACCATTGCGAATAATAATTTGGGTAATCGATACCTATACGGTGCATCCATAGACGGTAATTTCTCTATCAGCAATCCACTTTCTCTTCGGGGGAGCTTAGATCTTATCAAAGCAGCCAAAAGTCAAAAATACGGTCCTTTACCCTCCATCTCCCCAACCTTTGGTCGTTTATTTTTACAATACCAAAAAAAGGATTGGTTGAGTCATCTCCGTTATGAATTTAGCGCTAAAAAAGACCCTAATGATTACAGCTTAGGGGGAGAAGACGGTTTAGAAGAAACCCCATTAATTAGTGAAAACCCCGAAGTTTTTGCAGGTTCACCAGCTTGGAATGAACTTTCGTGGTTGGCTCAATACCAATGGAGGGAAAACACTGTTTTTAGAGTTGCTTTAGATAATATTTTTGATGTACACTACCGACCTTTTGCTTCTGGAATTTCTGCACCTGGAAGAAATTTAAAATTAGGCGTGAATTACACCTTTTGATAAGGGCTAAAAAAGCACTTTCACATTCATTTTTCATTGCGCTATTTCCTTGAAATTAATTACTTTCGCACATTAAGTCTGCTATTAACAGCCCAAGGCTGAAGTTAAGTACTGCAAAAACTTTTAAAAAATCTGGAAAGGTGAAATTTAAAGAATATACACAGCTGAATTTACCCAAGGTTGCAGAAGAAATTCTGGAACAATGGAAAACAGACGAAACCTTTTCTAAAAGCATTATTAATAGAGATGGGCAAACACCTTTTATTTTTTATGAGGGGCCCCCATCAGCCAACGGTATGCCGGGT
>CACCLB010000030.1 GCA_902546725.1 uncultured Bacteroidota bacterium
TCTGTTACTGACGAAACCGGTCCACTTCCGGGGGTTACTGTTGTCGAAAAAGGAACCTCTAACGGTACCACCTCAGATTTTGACGGTAATTTTACCATCACTGTAGCGGACGAAAATTCAACTTTAGTATTTTCTTATATTGGATTTATCACCCAAGAAGTAACTGCAGATTCTGATTCCTATAACATTACTATGGTCTCAGGCGCAGATGAACTTCAAGAAGTTGTTGTTACGGGTTACGGAACTCAAAGAAAAGCAACTCTCACAGGTTCTGTTGCAGCAATAGGTGGTGACGAACTTGAAAAGTCGTCCTCTCCAAACTTAGGTACAGCTTTAGCTGGTAAAGTTGCTGGTCTTTTCATTGACACAGGTAATGGCGCTCCTGGAGCAGATAATCCTGCCATACGAGTCCGGGGTACAAATACCTTTAATAACTCTTCTGCACTCATAGTAATTGATGGAATCCCTGATCGTGCTGGAGGTCTTGCGAGGATTAATCCTGCTGATATCGAAAGTATTTCCGTATTAAAAGATGCATCTGCTGCCATTTACGGAGCTCGTGCAGCAAATGGTGTAATACTGATCACAACCAAAAGAGGTAAAGAAGGAGATGCCAAAGTGAAAATTACCTCAAACTATGGCTGGCAAAATTTTACAACAACACCAGATATGCTAACTGGTGCTGAATATATGGATTTGGTAAACGTTTTAAATGTATATAAACTTCCTGTTAACGAATGGCAAGCTGCGAATGCTAGTCGGGGACAACCTTTTACAAGACCTAATGGTGAGGTATTAAACCCAACCTATTCTACTGACCGAATTCAAAATACAGCTGCTGGGACAGATCTTTGGAACTACCCAGATACAGATTGGATGGAAGAAGTGCAACGAAGAAATGCTCCCACCACAAGGCAGAACGTTCAAATCACTGGCGGAGATGAAAATGTAAATTATTTGGCTTCTGCTGGTTACTTAAGACAGGACGTTAATTTTAAAAATGCACCAAAAGGGTTTACCCAATATGATCTTCGTTTAAATCTTGATGCAAAAATCAATGACTTTTTGAGTGTTGATGTTGGATTATACTCAAGACAGGAAGAAAATTTAACTGCAACAAATGCACCCTCAGGTGTTTTTAATGACTTAGTACGTCAATATCCTTGGTTCCCTGCTTATTGGCCAACAGGAGAGTACGGTCCTGACATTGAAAACGGTAACAATCCAGCGATTCGAGTAACTGATGAGCCAGGTTATAACGACAGAAGTACGAACTTTGTCCAAAGTAACATAGGAATCAATTTTGATGTGCCAGGTGTTGAGGGACTTTTGATTAAGGGAATTGTTTCTTATGATAAAATGAATTTTAGCCAAAAATTATGGCAAAGACCATGGCAACTTTATACTTGGGATGGGATAAATAAAGACTCATCAGGTCTAACGGCTGCAGATCGCGGTCCTGGAGATCCTAGCTTACGTCAAGATCATACTACAAGAACAGACATTACTGCCATATTTAATACATCATACGAAAAAGACTTTGGTGATAACTACTTCAAAATCTTAGGAGGAATTACGCGAGAGCAATCTGAATTAAGTTTTATGAGAGCTTTTAAACGCTTCTTCCTTTCTAATGATTTAGATCAGTTGAGCTTTGGTGGCCAAGACGGACAGTTCAGTCAGGGTACTGGAAACGAAATTGCTCGTATTCATTACTATGGTCGTTTGAACTATAACTACAAGGAAAAATATCTTTTAGAAGCAGTTGTCACTTATGATGGCTCATACTTATTCCCTGAAGCTACAAGATATGGAGTCTTTCCAGGAGCTTCAGTAGGTTGGGTTTTATCTGAAGAAAGTTTCTTTGATTCAGTTGGTTTCTTGGATTATGCTAAGTTAAGAGGTTCATGGGGACAGCTAGGTAATGATAATGTTGCTGCTTTCCAATTCCTTGCTTCTTATGGATTTTCTGCAACAAGCTTAGGTGATGTTGTCACAACTGCTTTCGAAACAAAGGTTCCAAATCCTAATGTAACTTGGGAGACGCAGACTTCATCCAATATTGGTATTGATTTAAAAACTTTAAATAACAGATTATCTTTTGGTTTTGAATATTTCAGAAATTTAAGAGAAGATATCTTAACATTACCAAACAAAACTTTACCTTCTTATAGTGGTATTACACCACCAGCCCAAAACATCGGGGAATTTGAAAATAAAGGTATAGAGGTAACAGCTGGATTTAACGGTGAAACAAGCTCTGGTCTTACATATAATTTCACCTTTAATGTTAGTGATTCAAATAATAAATTATTGTTCGTTGACGAACCAGATTTAGCGGATCGTCCGTGGCAAAGAGAAACAGGCGGTGAACTAGGAAGACCATTGCGATATGAATTTGATGGTGTTTTCCGTTCTCAATCGGAAATTGATTCAGAAAGTCTAGATTACAGTGCTATTGCCCCATTGCTTAAGCCTGGTGACGCTAGAGTAGTTGATATTAATGGAGATGGTAAAATTACTCCTGCAGACAGAACACGTGTTGGCGGAAGCGCATTTGCTGATACTCAATTTGGATTCAATACAGCCATGACTTATAAAAACTTTGATTTTAATATGTACTGGAACGGTGCTGCAGGAGGATATAGTCAATACGAATGGAGTTTTATGTCAGGAACCCTTGCCAATGTTCAGCGTGATGTTTTTGAAAGAGCTTGGTCATTGGAAAATACAAATGCTCCGGCTCCACGTTTAGCAGATCGTGGTGATCAGTGGTATTCAGGTCAAACTGATTACGCTTTAATCACTCGTGACTTTATTCGACTAAAGACATTAGAATTAGGATATAATTTTAGTGATTCAATCACTAGTCGAATTAATGCAGACAGTATCAGATTGTCTCTTACAGGTACTAACCTAATAACAATAACTGATTTCCCATTTGACCCTGAAGTTTTACAAAATGGAGCAAATATCAATAATACTAGAAATGCAGGTGGAGGCAACGTAAATAACGGTGGTGCCTATCCGCTTTTGAAAACAATAATAACCGGAATACAAATAACCTTTTAATTAAACATGATGAGAATGAAGAAGATTTTACTGAGAATTGCAGGTGGATTTATGTTTGTTTCGGCAATAATTAGTTGCCAAGATGATTTTTTAAGTACTACCCCACTGAGCGAAATTGCTGAGTCAAACGTTTGGTCATCGTCCAAATTGGCTGAAGCGGCTGTACTTGACTTGTATCAAGGAACATGGGCAGGAACCCTGACCCGTGAAGAAACTACTGATGCCTTTACCGACCAAGCGGTGTTTACGCACCCAGGCCGTGGAGTGGATGGCTACACAGAAGGAAAAATGAACCCTTCAGGCGGCTATATGGATATGCAATGGTTCAGTTGGACACAACTGTATCCTTTTATTCGTAGTGCGAATATTGCAATCCAAAAGCTGACTGAAAACGAAGGCGGATTAGATGCTGGTCTTACAAAAAGACTGTTAGGAGAAGCTTACTTTATGCGTGGCTATTTCTTTACTCAGTTAATGAGACAGTATGGAGGTATCGTTCTATTGACAGAACCCCTTTCTTTAGAAAGCGACGCTGAAAATCCTAGATCCAGTTTTGAAGCCACCATCAACCAGATTATTTCTGATGTGGATCAGGCTATATCGTTATTGGAAGACGCACCTCAAGACAAAGCAAGAGCTCATAAAATCACAGCCCTTGCACTTAAATCTAGAGTGCTAACCCATGCGGCAAGTGATTTATACGAGCCATCTAAAGTAGGTGGTGTTTCTACACTAGCTTCTTATGGCAATAAAGCCCTTATAGGATATACTGGTGGTTCTCAAGAGCAACGCTGGCAAGCTGCAAAAGCTGCTTCTAAAGCGCTTTTAGATGCTACATCAGGATATAAGTTAGATTATGCTGCACCTGCTTCATTTGAAGAAGCTAAGCAGAATTATGAAGACATCTGGCTACAAGGAGACAAAAATCAAGACTTTATCTGGGGACGTATGATCGAAGGATTTGGGTACGGTTCTAGAACCTATCCAGGTGGTGATGGTTGGTCCCAAGGACCTGGTATGGTCGCCCTTTATCACGGACCTAACGGTTACCACGAATGGGCTGGAACTACTCCAACGGAAGCCTTAGCTTCTAAGTATAGTTTAGCAGACGGTACCGAATTTGATTGGAACAACCCAGAGCATGCTGCGGATCCCTATTCAAATCGTGAAGCGCGTTTTTACTCTACCCTATTGTTTGATGGAGCACCTTGGAAAGTAAGAACAAGTGATGTAACGAAATTTGACAACTTTAACGAAATTCAAACAGGGTATTACACCTTCTCTGATGGAACTATTGTAAACGGTGTCGATACTCGTCAAGGACCAATTGAAGACTGGAACGGTTCGAGAACTGGATACTACTTTAAAAAGTTTGCTGATCCGTATTTACCAGCATCATGGCCAAACAACCTTCAAAAAGTTGACGCACCTTATCTGAGATATACTGAAATTCTATTGAACTATGTGGAAGCAAGTATTAATCTAGGGCAAGAATCTGACGCTAAAGCTTGGTTAAATAAGCTTCGCTATAGAAATGGTCTTCCTGATGTTACAGAATCTGGTGCTGCGCTAGTTGAGGTGTACAAAAGAGAGCGGGATAAAGAGCTCGTAAATGAAGATGCACGTTTGTTTGATATGAAGCGCTGGTTGGAAGGACCTTATTCCTTAGACAAGCAAGTACAACAAACACTGATTCAAGCAACTCAAAAATCGGGTAGCTCTATGACACCAGCAAATTACAGAAAGAGTACGGATGACTTTGACTATACTTACAGACCAACAGACATCGTATTTGAAAATAGAGTTTGGAGAGATCATGTATATTTTATGCCGATCCCTCAAAATGAAATCGATCGTGACCCATCTTTATTACAAAACCCTGGGTATTAATTTAAATAACGATTACAAAGCAAAAACCTCACAAATATGTGGGGTTTTTTTATTTTTGGAAAAAACATTTTTTATGAGACGGATTGCTGGATTTTGGATTGTTTTAATTTTTATTAGTGCATGTAAACCTGAAACAAAACAGTTTACGAAACTAAGCCCAAATGAAACTAAGATTGACTTTGTCAATAAACTCTACGAAACCAATACCAGAAACTACTTTACCTATCCTTATATGTACTTAGGCGGGGGTGTTGCTGTTGGAGACTTTAATAACGACGGTCTTGAGGATTTGTTTTTTACAGGAAATATGGTCCCCAATAAACTCTACCTCAATCAAGGAAATTTAAGGTTTAAAGATATCAGCGAATCTGCAGGTATTCAAGGAGACGACCGATGGTACTCAGGAGTTAGCCTCATCGATATCAATAAAGATGGCTTTTTGGATATTTATATAGCAGTAGGGGGTGAAAATGAACCCAATAACAATGTCCTTTACATCAACAACCAAGACAATACATTTACTGAAAAAGCGGAGGCCTATGGAATCGATGATGACGGTTACAGTATGCACTCTACTTTTTTTGACTACGATAAGGACGGAGATTTAGATCTCTATGTCGCCAACTACCCTCCTACAAGCTTTAAAGCACCTGTGGATTATTACAAATACATGATTGATAATCACGAAGACCGTGACTCAGATCACCTCTATCGCAACGAGGGAGATCACTTTGTCGATGTAACCAATGAATCAGGAATCAGTAATTTTGGACTGAGCCTTGGTGTTGTAGCCTCAGATTTTAACAATGATGGATATCCAGATATTTACATCTCTAACGATTTTAACGCTCCTGATTTTATGTACATCAACAATGGAGACGGAACCTTTACAAATGATATTCTCAACTCACTACAACAGACCTCCTTCTTTGGAATGGGTGTAGATGCTGCTGACTTTAACAATGACGGATGGGTTGATATATTTCAACTGGATATGAATGCAGCAGACAATTTTAGGTCTAAAGCCAATATGTCGTCTATGAATCCAGAAGTTTTTTACCAGTCTGTTGCCCTGGGATTACATCACCAATACATGCAGAACTCCTTGCAACTCAATCAAGGAAATCTCA
>CACCLB010000031.1 GCA_902546725.1 uncultured Bacteroidota bacterium
TAGAAGGTGAATTCGACGAAATCTCAGAAGAAGAAATGCTCGATGCAATCTCTTTTGGCCACGAGGCAATTAAAGATCAAATTAAGGCTCAAGTAGCTTTAGCTGAAGCATTCGGAAAGAAAGAAACGCGAACTTACGAGCAAGAAGATCAGGACGAAGCTTTAGAAAAAACAATTCATGAAAAAACATATGACTCCTATTACGAAGTCGCTAAACAAGGATTGTCTAAAGCTGAGCGATCAGAAAAATTTTCTGAAATCAAAGAAAATTTTATTGCATCACTTACGGAAGAAGAGTTGGAAGAAAAATCAGAACTCATCGGTCGTTATTTAGGCAGTACTCAGAAAAAAGCAGTGCGTGATTTAGTCCTTGCTGACGGTATCCGTCTCGACGGAAGAAAAACCACAGACATCCGCCCTATTTGGTGTGAAGTAGACTATCTACCTTCAACTCACGGTTCGGCCTTGTTTACTCGTGGAGAAACTCAAGCCTTGGCTACAGCCACTTTGGGAACCTCTAGAGAGTCTAATATCATCGACCTGCCAACAGATCAGGGCGAAGAAAATTTCTACCTGCATTACAACTTCCCTCCTTTTTCAACTGGAGAAGCTAGACCTTTAAGAGGAACTTCAAGACGAGAAGTAGGACACGGTAACCTCGCTCAAAGAGCATTGAAGAAAGTGATTCCAGATAATTGTCCTTATACAGTTCGTATCGTTTCTGAAGTATTAGAATCGAATGGATCTTCTTCTATGGCAACTGTTTGCGCAGGAACCATGGCACTAATGGATGCGGGAGTTCAGATTTCAAAACCGGTTTCGGGTATTGCTATGGGACTGATTACTGAAGGAGATAATTTTGCAGTACTTTCAGATATCTTGGGAGACGAAGATCACCTAGGAGACATGGACTTTAAAGTAACTGGAACAGCTGATGGAATTACTGCTTGTCAAATGGATATCAAAATCAAAGGTTTGCGTTTTGATATTATGACTCAAGCTTTAAACCAAGCTAAAGAGGGAAGGCTGCATATCTTAAAACACCTTACGGATACTATATCAAGTCCAAATGAAGATGTTAAAGCACATGCACCAAAAATGATCAATCGCCGTATTCCAAATGAATATATCGGTGCATTAATTGGTCCTGGTGGAAAAGTCATCCAAGAGCTTCAAAAAGAGTCTGGCTGTACGATAGTAATCAACGAAGATCCTGTAACAGAAGAAGGTATAGTCGAAATTTTAGGAACTTCCCCAGAAGGCATTGCCATGGTAGAAGGTAAAATCGATTCTATTACCTTTAAACCGAAAGTTGGTAATACTTATGAAGTTAAAGTCATTAAAATGCTTGACTTTGGAGCTGTAGTAGAATATACTGAAGCGCCGGGCAATGAAGTATTACTCCACGTGAGTGAATTGGCATGGGAGCGTACAGAAAACGTATCTGATGTCGTAAATCTTGGAGATATTCTTAAAGTAAAATACTTCGGTGTTGACTCTAGAACTCGAAAAGAAAAGGTGTCTCGTAAAGCTTTGTTACCAAGACCTGACAAAAAAGATTAATTTTTTGCTACACTTTTGTAACAATTTGAAGATTCTAACGTAATACTACTACAAACCTATACGATTTAATGCATGAGACAGCTTAAGATTACCAAACAGGTAACCAATAGAGAAACCGCTTCACTGGACAAATACCTTCAAGAAATCGGTAAAGTAGACTTAATTACTGCCGAAGAAGAAGTTGAATTGGCTCAGCGAATCAAAGCTGGAGATCAAATCGCCTTAGAAAAACTGACAAAAGCAAATTTGCGTTTTGTTGTTTCTGTTGCCAAGCAATATCAAAATCAGGGATTGACTTTGCCTGATTTGATTAACGAAGGTAATCTAGGTTTGATCAAAGCTGCTCAACGATTTGATGAAACGCGTGGTTTTAAATTTATCTCTTATGCAGTTTGGTGGATTCGACAGTCAATTTTACAAGCACTGGCTGAACAATCTAGAATTGTTAGGCTTCCGCTAAACAAGATTGGATCCATTAATAAAATCAATAAAACCTATGCTTTTCTTGAGCAAGCTCACGAACGTGCGCCTTCAGCAGAAGAAATAGCAAAGGAATTGGACATGACCATCAACGATGTTAAAGAATCACTCAAAAACTCAGGTCGCCATGTATCTATGGATGCTCCTTTAGTTGAAGGTGAAGACTCTAACCTCTACGATGTTCTCAATAGTGGAGAATCTCCCAACCCTGATAGAACCTTACTGCATGAATCTCTTAGAACTGAAATCGAAAGAGCACTCGAAACACTCACGCCTAGAGAGGCTGATGTTGTTCGTTTATACTTCGGACTAGGAAATCAACATGCAATGACTCTAGAGGAGATTGGTGAAACCTTTGATTTGACTCGCGAACGCGTTCGTCAGATTAAAGAAAAAGCAATACGAAGACTCAAACACACTTCTAGAAGTAAAATTCTAAAAACCTATTTGGGTTAAAGCACAAGGCAACTTTTACAAGTTGCCTTTTTTTGTATCTTTAAATAAAGAAATTCATGCCAACGATTATTGCGCCTTCTGTATTAGCTGCAGACTTTGGAAATTTAGAACGGGATTGTAAAATGGTCAATTCCAGTGATGCTGATTGGTTTCATATCGATATCATGGACGGTGTTTTTGTTCCAAATATTTCTTTTGGTATGCCGGTTTTAGCTGCTATTCAAAAACAGGCCCAAAAGCCCCTAGATGTACATTTGATGATTGTTGATCCTGATCGTTATGTAGAAACATTTCACAAATTAGGTGCAGAAATACTCACAGTGCATTACGAAGCCTGTAACCATCTTCACAGAAGCCTTCAACTAATCAAGTCTTTTGGAATGAAAGCAGGTGTAGCACTCAACCCACATACTCCGGTACAACAACTTAAGGACACTATTCAAGATATTGATTTAGTGTGTTTGATGAGCGTAAATCCTGGGTTTGGTGGGCAGTCTTTTATAGAGAAGACCTATGATAAGATTAAGGAGCTAAAACAATTATTTGAGGATACTAAGAGCAACTGTTTAATTGAAATTGATGGAGGTGTCACAGATCAAAATGCAGCCAAATTAACTTCTTGTGGAGCAGATGTTCTTGTAGCAGGAAGTCATGTTTTTAAATCTGCTGATCCCTTAAGTACAATTAAGACATTAAAAAATATCAATTAATCCCGCTTGGGCTTGAATTGAACCCTTCTGTTAATTGCTCTACCTTTGGACTCACTATTATCTCCGACAGGATCAGACTCTCCGTACCCTTCTAATTCAAGTCGAACTGGTGAAATTCCCAAGACTATCAAATACTCCATTACGGCTTCTGCTCTTCTCATTGATAAATCAATATTGTAGTCTTCATCTCCATCGGAGGAAGCATATCCCTCTATTATGATGTTTCCTTTTGGATTTTCAATCAGTACATTTTTAATTTCTTCCAATACCTCCCGTGTTTTTTTACCTATAATTTGAGCACTGTTGGCAGGGAAATAAATACGCGATCCGAAATCATTTAAAGTCTGTACTATTTCTGGAGAAAGCTCAGGACAACCATTATTGGCAGCAGTCCCCTTTTCATCGGGACAAAGATCATCTTTATTTGGTACACCATCTTGATCGTCGTCAGGCCAAGGACACCCCTTATTTTCTGCTGGTCCTACTTCCTCCTTACATTCGTCAATAGCATCAGAAAGACCGTCCCCATCTGTATCAGGACAACCATTCATTTCAATAGAACCTGGCTCGTCAGGACAATCATCATCAGGATCAGCAATACCATCTCCATCAGAGTCTTTACATCCTTGAAATTCAGCTGTTCCAGCTATTTCTGGACATTTATCTTCTTTGTCAATGATTCCATCGCCATCTGAATCAGGACATCCTTCAAACTCTTTTAATCCAGGAACATTTGCACACTTATCTTTCTTATCTGAAACACCATCTTTATCTGCATCTCCTGCTCCAAAACTATAACCAATACCTACCAAATGTTGTAAGTGATCAAAGCCGTCGCTTTCATTCATCATTCTGTAAGAAGATTGCAAATTGATTGCAACTTTACCACTTGTAAATACATTCACTCCTATACCCCCAAAATAAGTGCGACTAGTCTCTGAGGATGGAAAAAAGCCCTCTCTTTGGACACCATCTGAAAAAAGAGAAAAACCATATCCGAAAATTAAATAAGGTGTAAAGCCACCCTCAACTAAGTTCATCTTTAAAAAACCGTCAAGTGAGGTATAAGTGTAGGAATCAGCAAAATTATCGGCTTGACCCAAACTGTATTGAGATCCAATTGATAATCCTCCAACTAGCTGTCTGCTTAAGCTAAAAGTTGGACCACCAAAATTTAAACCTGATTCAACATCAGATCCAATTAGTGGTCCTTTAAAAGGTGGACTTTTTATCGATGCGGGAAATGTTTGGAATATTTTTGATGATGTTGACGATCCTGCATTTCGATTTGATGGACTTCAAGACCTTTCCGAGATTGCAATTGGTTCAGGAATTGGTTTGCGTTACGACTTTGATTTTTTTGTTTTTCGATTTGATACAGGCTTTAAAACCTACAACCCTGCATCGGCTGAGGGGGAACGGTGGTGGGGTGAGTACAAGCTCAAAAATGCTGTTTTCAACATCGGAATTAATTATCCTTTCTAAATCAAATAAGTTTAATATTTTTGCCCCAAACCAAATTAATTAAATGAATCATTCTATCCCCTCTGGTGTTGTCACTGGAAAACAAGTTCAAGAAGTCTTTAAGCTGGCAAAAGCGAAAGCCTTCGCATTACCCGCCGTTAATGTAATCGGAAGTAATACCATCAATGCAGTACTAGAAACCGCTGCTTCATTAAACAGCCCAGTCATCATTCAATTTTCGAATGGCGGAGCTCAATTTAATGCAGGTAAAGGACTTTCTAACGAAAACCAACAAGCTGCCATTGCGGGAGCTATTGCAGGTGCAAAACACGTACACGAATTAGCAAAGGCCTATGGAGCTACCGTAATTTTACATACAGACCACTGTGCTAAAAATTTACTGCCGTGGATTGATGGTCTCTTAGATGCCAGTGAAGAATTTTATGCGGCTCATGGGAAATCACTCTTCAGTTCACATATGATTGACCTTTCAGAAGAACCAATCGAAGAAAATATTGAAATCTGTAAAACCTATTTAGAGCGTATGTCTAAAATGGATATGACACTCGAAATTGAATTGGGAATTACAGGAGGTGAAGAAGATGGGGTTGACAACAGTGATGTTGATGTTTCAAAACTTTATACCCAACCTGAAGAAGTGGCTTATGCCTATGAAGAACTCAGTACAATCAGTTCTCAATTTACAATTGCAGCCGCTTTTGGTAACGTACATGGAGTATACAAACCGGGGAATGTAAAATTGACACCTAAGATTCTGAGAAACTCACAAACCTTTATCTCAGAAAAGCACAATCTCGAAAAAAATACTATTGACTTTGTTTTTCACGGTGGATCTGGATCTACGCAAGCAGAAATTGAAGAATCAATTGGTTACGGAGTAATTAAAATGAATATTGATACAGACCTTCAATTTGCGTTTACCGAAGGAATTCGGGATTATATGAACGACAAAATCGACTATTTGAAAAATCAAATTGGGAATCCTGAAGGTGCCGACCAACCCAATAAAAAACATTACGATCCAAGAAAATGGCTCAGATTAGGCGAAGAGACTTTCAAGTTTCGCTTAAAGAAAGCCTTTGAAGACTTAAACAACATAGACACTTTGTAGGGGAAGATTAATTTATATATTTGAGTTAAAATC
>CACCLB010000032.1 GCA_902546725.1 uncultured Bacteroidota bacterium
AGAAAGGTTTTTTTGCTTTCACTACTTCTTCTGTTTTTTTTAAACGCAGAAGCTCAAAAAAACAACTGCGAATGTAAGATTGAAAATCTAAAAGAATTATACGTAATAGGTCAGTTTCCTTCTCTTAAAAACAATTTAAAATGTTGCTTGAGTCCCAATAAAAAACTTTCGCTGAGTAACACCAATAGAATGCGTGAACTTTTAGCTTTGACTGCTATTGCAGAAGATTCTATCGCCTTGGCAACTCGGTATTTAAAACAGATTGTTTCCTCTAATTCAAATTACAAACCTGAAAACCAAAATATTGTCTTTCAGAAACTCCTTTACAATACCAAAAAAGAAAATTTAAGAGTTACCGTATCATCAGTATCCAAAAGACCTGAAGATCTTAAAACTGCTCCTGCTGTTGTTGAAATTATTGAAGCAAAAGACATCGTAGCACGAGGATATGTGGATTTAATAGACATGCTATCCGACGTTGCAGGATTTGAAATCAGTAAGACTCATTCCTTAAATTTTGCAAATATTTACCAGTTGGGTTACCGTCAAGGAACAACTGAAAAAACATTATTGATGATTGACGGTGTTGAGGAAAACGACTTATGGTCAAACATTGCCTACATTTCAAGACAATATCCTATCAGCAATATTAAAGCAGTAGAAATTCTTTACGGTCCATCCGCAACCATGTATGGCCCTAGGGCATTTTTAGGGACTATCAACATCGTTACCTATTCGCCAAAAGAGGAAGCTGGTAACTTCTTTGAAAATGAAAAATTAGAACAAGGAAGCTCAATGTATTTTAATGGAAATTTCACTGGAGGAAGTTTTGACACCTACGATGCTGACTTTACCTTTGGGAACAGTATTAAAGAACAGCAAGTTAATTTTCAAGTTACGGGCCGATACTATCGTTCTAATGAACACGACATGTCCGATTTAGAGTTTTATAATTATTCTGCTATTGATTTGGAACAATTTGAATACGATCATTTAGGACAAAATTTTAGAAATAGAACACAACTGGACACCTACCTTACTTCCAATAACTTAAATGAAGCAAACCCATTTATTAATATTGTAGACAACAATATTTTATTATCTGAATTTGGCAGAGAACAAGCGGCACTGTACGATAAACAAGCTTATACAGGCAAAGTGAATGGAAACTACTTAAGATATTCTAATCATACAGAAAATTACTTTTTAGGAGCTAAACTTGCCATCAAAGATTTGACTCTTGGATTTCGAACTTGGAAAAGAGCTGAAGGATTAAATCATATGCAAGATTTGGATATTGCTCCTTCCAGAAACGGATCCGTGTGGGCACCCATAAATACCACTACCTACCTTAAATACAATCACACATTTAACGATAATTTGAGTTTTTCGGTTCAAACCTCAATCAAGTCACACTCCTTGGGGAAAGAAACAAACCGTGTGAATTTTAAACCCTTTGGTAACCCCAATTCAGGATTAAATATTCGTGATTTAATCTATTTTAATTCCGAAAATTCTGTGGATAATCAAATCCCTCACGGTTGGCGAAACCAATTCTATTACTATCAAACACTTCAGGGGAGGACAGAAGCAAGAATGTTTTACAACTCTCAAAAATTAAATATCACATTTGGAGTCGATCGAAGAACTACTACCAGTCAAGGGGATTATTTATTTTACAGAGACTTCAACACCAAACTCAATGATGAAAGTGAGTACAAAGAAGTGCTTGATGCTACTTTAGCTGAAGAATTTGGAGAACCTTCTGGCAATTCATCTAAAAATAACATTTATAAATTATATGAACTTGGTCCCTTTTTACAAGGAAACATCATTCTAAAAGAAAAACTTCATTTTAATTTTGGTGCGCGCTATGACAGACAACTTATCCGCTCTACTGAAGGTTATGAGGTATTTGAACCCCGTTTGGGTCTTGTATTCACAACAGAACAAATAACTTTTAAAACAAACTATTCTAAGGGGTTTCAAAATGTATCACTTTACAACAAATTCTCTACCGGTGGAAATAGAATTCCCAACCCCAACTTATTGCCCGAAGAAATACAGTATTTGGACCTCTCCCTTCTTGGGAGTAGTGACAATAAAAAGTTTAAGTGGAACCTAACTGGCTTTCTTTATGAAGTTCAGAATGCAATTGATTTAAAAGTTAATGAGTTGGGATTTGGTCAAAATGTAAATGAGGATGCTTATGTTACTATTGGTGGAATGTTAAATTTAAAATATCAATCAAAGCTTTTAAGACTTGACCTTAACGGTACCTTTTTAGATCCTTATGAAGGTTCTTTGAGTTTTAAAGAAGTTCTAAATTCTGAATTAAGTTCTGAAACTGAGGTTGATGAAAAAAGAGTTGGAGATATTGCTCAATTACGATTTAACATGGGAGTTACCACTTTTATAGACGGAAAATCGTTTCAGTCCAGTCTAAATTTAAGAGCGAACTACGTGGGCGAAAAAGCGGTAGGACCCAATACAACACAATTCCTAAATTTTGGTTTAAACCAGACCAATAGTATTCCTGAATACTTTGTTTTAAACAGTAATTTTATTTTTGGCTTTAAACAACTCCCTTCATTAAAGTTTTCCTTTAGTCTGAATAATATTCTAAATAAGCTATATTATCATCCAGGTATTAGATCTTCAGCAGGCAGTTTTGATTTAAGATTGAGAGAAGAAGGAGAAAATTACACCAAATGGATTAACCGTTCTCTTAATGGACAAAATGTTCCCTACGCCTCTCAGAGAGGAAGACATTTTAACTTCAAAATCATTTTGGATTTATGATTACTTTTCGAATGATTTCCCATCTTTATTTAGTTCCCTCCTGATTCCCATAAGTATTTCATTCAATGTAATTTGACTGTCCTTGTACATCGCTTTTAACCAAGCATATTGAATTATATTTTTAATTGATCCTCCAGCAATTTCATAGCTTTTTGCAATCTCTTTCAGATCTTTTTCTTCAATTTCAACCAAATCTTTTAAAGCATTTTTCCATAAAATTTCACGTTGTTTAATTGAAGGTATAGGAAAGTTAACAACACTTTGAATTCGTCTGGAAAATGCAAGATCAATATTGGGTTTTAAATTAGTTGCTAACAAAATCAGCCCGTTGTAATTTTCAACTCTTTGCAAAAGGTAGGCTGTTTCTTGGTTTGCGAATTTATCCTTAGAATCACTTACTGTTGTTCGTTTTGAAAATAAAGATTCCGCTTCATCAAAAAATAGAATCCAGTTTTTGTTTTCGGCAATATCAAATATATTTCCCAGGTTTTTCTCCGTTTCTCCAATATACTTAGATACTACTTGGGAAATGTCAATTCTGTAAACATCTAAATTATTTTTTTTTCCAATTAAAGAAGCAGAAAGTGTTTTCCCAGTACCTGGAGGTCCGTAAAATAATGCCTTGTATCCTTTGTTTATTTTTTTACTCAATACTGGGTTTTCATGAAAATGATTCTGATTTTGCAGCCAAGTATCTATCATATTTATTTCATCAAGTGAATTATCTTCTAAAACAAGATCTCCCCAATCTAATGGGGTGTCCAATCGACTTGCAGGGAAGTTTGAGGTGAAAGATGGTTTAAAAGGAGTGCCACTGGTAATATGCAACATAAATTCCTCTCCCAACTTAAGTGTTTTATCCAAAAGTTCTAATGGTTCTGTGGATTGACTAAGACTTAGAATTTTACTTTGTTTAAAAATATGATCAAAATTAAAATAATTGAGTAGTTTAATTTTGTGAACTATCGAAGATCCGTACATGATAAAGACAATAGTCCTTAGCGTAGGTTCAAAGTAATTAGAATCTGAATTTTTTCTACCGCCAAATTCAGTGTAAGGCTTATCTAGAGTTTTATTTTTTATTAAAAAACGATCGTACACCTCAGGGAATAGATTTGCTGCAATTGCTCCTATTATCAACAAACGTTCAAAATCATCTGATAAATCTCTTTTGATAAAAGCGGCCATATTACTTGTATCCTTATCTAAATCAGGACTCGAAAGAGAGACAAATTGCTTGTCTTCTTCAGAAGAGAAAAAAAAATCTAATCGATTGTCAATAAGATCAGATAACCAATTCAATTCATTTTGTATGGTTATGCTATTATTTTTTAATGCATTAGTGTTTTCCATAGTCTTTTTTTATTTCCAATCCACGATAATTCTATTTTTCATAAATGTTGTTTGAATTATTGAAATATTCCATGGAATCGTTTCCAAGAGTACATCAAATGTTTCCTTTACAATATCCAAATCATAATCCAACTCGTTTGGGGTAAGGATTCCTTCTCTAATTAAAAAGGTTTGTCTCAAGGTTTCCACACTAGAATTATTGAGTTTTTGCCAATTTTGCAAAACTCCTTTTAAAAGAGAATCACAAATTTGCAATTCTGCTTCATCTATATTGAGTTTCACATCAACTTGAGTTCGTTGTTCCGCTCCGCATAAAATTTTATTTAAGACCAATTCATTTTCATGAATTTCTAATGATCCTGTAACCAGATATTGAGTCAGAATAATTCCCTTTTGAAGGGATGTCTCGTCTTTAAATTTACGATCAATTAACAAGCCACACTTATCAAAAAGTCTAAAAAAGTATGGCCATAAAATAATCAACCCTGCATTTTGAACAACTATTGCATCGGTCTCGGTTTGTTCTTGATTCTCCTCTTCTTTATTGGTTAATAGGACATCTCCAGAAAGTTTATTATTGTAATTGTCGTAAGTACGCTTTAAAGATGCTACAAAATTGCTAGTCTCAATAGGGTATTCAATATCCGAATCTCTAAAATCTTCAAAAAACTCTTTGCCAGTCAATTTTTGATTTACAAGAACTTCTTCAAACAGATGAATTAAAATCTGAAAAGAAGAGTCTAAGTGGATGTTTTTTTTGATCCAGTATTCTATCATTTTTGTGTCAAGCTCTCTTTGGGTATCAAAGTTTAATAGTTTTTCAATAGGAATATCAAAGAGTTGTTCCAATGTGGCTGAAAAAAGCGACCAATTTTTAGGTAGTTCAGAATGGATCAGTTGGATAAGTATTAGACTTTTATCTTTAGGAATTATCTCTAAAAGACGCGTTCGTTTGAGTTTGTATTTCACCCAATCAAAAACCATCTTTTTGGTACGAAACTCTGCTTTTATAATTGAGTCCAAAAGAATC
>CACCLB010000033.1 GCA_902546725.1 uncultured Bacteroidota bacterium
TACTCAATTCAGAATGAACTCCCATCGGTTTATGGTTTAAAAGAGAATGAACTTCCTTCTAAGGCAGACAAGAAAAGAATAGGTCAGGTAAAACAGCTCAGAGGTTTTCTAATATTATTTGAGCAATTGATGGCAAATCATTTAAGTCAGCTTGCAAATTTTCATCAAATTTTCTCTATCGATTCAAAAGTAAAAAGCACTTATTTCAAGCAATATGCGGATGCAGTACCTGGGTTAAAGGAATTAATCTCTTTTGACAACAAAGAGGCGTATTTGGAGTACTTGAATACCATTTCCGAATCAAAAAATAAATTTTTCAAGAGAAGAACCCAAATCGTAGATCATCTTTTAGCGCGGTTTGGAGAAAATTTTAATACTGAAACTCTTTCAAAATTAATGAAAATCAAATCCGAAAACAGTTCAGATTTGCAGATCAACGAATCCATTTTAAATTCTAAAATTAGATACGCAAAAAAGATTGTCGAAAACGGACAAAACAAAAACTTGGGACTTAACTACAAAACAGATACTTGGGACACCGAAAATATATCGGGTCACGAAACACGGTTAAAATTATTATCGGGTATCGAGAACACTACTTTTCGATCTCTTACTACCCCACTAATTGATGACTATGAACAAGTTGAAAACAAAAATGAATGGAGTAATCAGACCATAAAAATTAAAGGAGGTGGAAGTTTAGAAGTTTTGACAACTTCAACCATAGAAAATGAATATTTAAACTACTTTACTTCTACTCACAATGATTTCAAGGGATTGTTTGCCCATGCGAATAAATCTAAAAATTACAACATAGTTGTAAGCACAGCGAATAAAAAAGAAGTGTTTCACTTACTGTACAATGCACCTGGACTGCAACAACCCATTGAATTGTTCAGAGCCGATTCTGAAACAAAATGTAATGATGCTATGAAAAAAGGGATTCAGAAGTTTGAATACTTAAATTCAGCTTGTGAGGGTTTCTTTTTAGTTGAGCATATTTTGTTAAGACCGCTTTTAACCACTAACTACGTAACTACTTTTTTTAACAGTGATTCTGAGCCTTTTTTGGTAAGTTTTAACGCAAGTAGCTTTGAAGATCAAAATGATCTTAGAAGTGATGTTTTCATCCTTGGGGTCAATAAAGAAAATTACTCTATCATTAAACTCAAAGAGAAAAAAGAATTTCAAATAATAATTTTTGATATTTTTAATAAGCCTGTTTTTAAGAGTCCTAAAGTTTTTTACTCTAATGCTGGTGCAAAATCAGAAATGAAACGTTTGCTCAGTTTTTTCACTAAAAAGAGCCAAAACAAAGAGCCTATTGAAAACTTTAGTGAAATAGTCATAGACAAGGGGAACAGTCATGAGTTTCCTACTAATTTTGGTTATTCAAACAGATTGAGTTTCATTATTCCTGACTGGCCTTTAAGGTTTCAAAACACAGAGTTTAGGGCCTATTTAAAATCGATTATCCAGGAGCATATACCTGCACAGTTTAAATACGACCTTTTTTATTTAAACGTGAATCAATTGAGTCTTTTTGAAGACACCTACCACAATTGGCTTGATAAAAAGAAAAGCGATGCTATCAATGAGGCTGATGTTTATGCCCTTCAACTGATTCAATTATTGAGGAGTTATAAACCAGAGTAGATGCCCATATCTGGAAATATCAGGAAATTTAAATTTGACTTAACTCTCTATGAGGAAAAAGTTTTTGAATCCCTTGCTGATGATCTTATTTCCATGACCAAAGAAAATTTTTTGAACTCGATTCAAAAAGTTTTTACACCTTTTGAAAACAGTAATATTATCATAGATACACTTGAAATTGATCTCGGCAATTTTAAAATTAACGATCTTCCTAGTCTTAATAAAAAATTTCGTGAAGCACTTGAAGATTATGTGCAAAAAAACTTGGGTAGCTGGACAATACAGAATAAAGAACGGGTTGAGGATACCATCATTTTTTTTATTCAAAAAGGGTATTTCCCTTGGTGGGTAAACAGTGTCGAATCCTTTAATAACATGCTATTAAAATTGCCAGATTCGTTTCAATTCTCTAGTGTACTTCTAACCCAATTGTATTCTAGCGAAAAAAACTATTTTAGAATTTTAAATACTCTAAATAAAGATTCAAAAGCGTTTATACGAAAAAAGTTACTTCACCAGCATACCGCTTTATTTACCTCAACACTTTCTTTTTACAAAAAACTTTTGTCTGAATATGAGCTTCCAAGAACAGAATCGTTAGACGCTATTTTAAAGCAAATTGAATTCTATTTTATGGTGCACAGTGCTGAGGTCAAGAATGACTCTTCACTTTTATTTTTTAAAACGCTCAAATATTTTTCTTCTTTTTTTGCTATTCCTTTTTCCAATTTATTCAGATTCATTTCAGAAGTGGTAATACCCTCTGAATCAGATTCTACAATCAAATCTTTAATTGAGCAGCAATCAATTATTTTAATTAAACATGAGGGTTTTACCCATTCATTGAACCAAATCGTTTTGGATGGAAGCCTTCCGGATGATTTTAAAAAAGAAGGAGTAAAGGGGGTGATCTCATTTTTTGAAAGGGGTTATTCTCAAATGAATTTTAGCCAAATACAAGAGCTTAAAGACCAATTTGACTCCAACCTGAACAAAAACAATCAAGCATTAATGAGCTATCTTCAATCTGTAGCTTTTTACCAGAGTAAAGAAAAATTAAATAGGCTTATTGTCTTACTTGACTCAAAGAATTATCAAAAATTACTTCGTCTTTTTTCTAGTTCTGTAAAGAAATCTGAATCGGTTAGATCTATAAAAAAATTCATCAGCTCTTCAAATCAAGAGACTAAACTTACTGACTTGACTGTTCTAGAAGGAGTTGGGTCACAAGCCTCTCAAGATTCACAAACAGAATCTAAATTCACTTTAGCTGAATTGATTGATTTTATTGAAAAGGGATTTTTACAATTGAGTTTTAGTGTAGTAGAGCAGTTTAAAAGGCGCTTTAATTTTTCAATCACAAAAAAAAATACTTATTTAATTAAGTATTTAAATTCGACTGCTTTTTACTCTGATAAAGAAAAATTGGAGCGACTAACTATGCTTTTAAATGTCCAAACGTATCCGCTTTTAAATGGACTTTTGAATTCCAATGCGGTACGTTCAATTAAAGAGTTTTTAAAAGCTGCGGGGCAAGAAAAATCCTTTACGGAATTGTCTAAAACTGAAAATGTGGTTGTCCCTTTTGGAACAAATCAGTTTGAAGCGAAAAGTGACATAGCGCTTTTTATTGAGTATCTAGAAGATTTTTCAACTCCCAATTTCACCTATTTGATTGAGTTTAAGAAACTACTTGATTCACTCTTAGAAAAAAAGAATAGTAAGCTGTTGAATTATTTGAGTTCAGCTTCTTTTTACGCAGATCCAAATAAATTGGGTCGTTTGATTACACTGCTAACAAATGAAAACTATCAGCTTTTGATGTCAAATTTATCTGATAAAGAGAATACAGATAATCCAATTAAGTACATCAAAAGCTTTATTCAAGATACCAGTCAAGACAGCGAATCGATTGTGTTATCTGAACAGATCAGTCCTGAGATAACCGATGATGAAATGTTTCAGACTCGATTGCTTTCGGAATCGCCCTTGAAGCTTCTAATCTCTTTCTTTGAAAAGGGAATTTCTCAAACAAATTTTGGGGTATTAAGTGAATACAGTAAACTCTTTGAGTTACTTTTAAAACAAAATTCAAAAGTACTTATCCAGTACCTATCTAGTATTGATTTTTTAAATTCAGAAATTAAACTTGAACGTCTATTTTCATTACTAACAGATGCTATTTTAAAAGAGATCATCGTTCTTTTGGATAACACTAGCGCGAAATCATTAATTAAAGACTTAAATGAATTGTTTTCCGATAAAATGTTTCTTAAGGAACTTATTGAGAAAACGGATAGCATTAATGTTAATTATATTTACAACAAAGTACTTCTGATAGAATTGTTAAAAAGTAAACAAGATAAAAGGAGTGCGGAAGCATTTATCTTTTCTTTTGTAGATATGTGGGGTCGAGAGGTTTCTATGGGAAGGAGTGAACTTCTTTTTGAGTTTGCAAAAATCGGTGAAAAAGAAAAATTCAGAAAACCCGTTGTTCGCATATTTGATTCACTTTTCAAGAATGAACCTAGTCAAGTTATGGGCTCATCTAAACCCTTAAAAGAGTCAACAGACACTTTAGAATCGATGGTGGAGAGAGTAAAGAGTTCAAGCGATTTAAAATCATTACAAAAGAACGATATAGAGCAGCTTTTAATTGATTTGATCAAGCAGTTTCCAAATTCGAGGTCAACTTTAGAGAAAATTGTTTTTCATCCAGAATTTTCAAAACTATTGGATTTAAAACTTTTCAGTAGTTTGTTTCAAAGGTTGAAGACCATTGTTGGTATTGATTTTTCACGACTAATTCTAAGTGTAGTTGATCTCATAGATGTTAAGAGAAAAAAACAATTTTTGGTGACAGTAAACCGAGTAGCATTTCAAACACTTATTTCTAAAGGAACACAGATTAGTCATGACCTTTTTTTAGAGTCTTTAACGACAAGCCTGGTTCAATTAGCACCCCAAATTTTTAAAAAACAATCGACTTCAAAAGCTGAAGCTACCTCTATTGAGCAAAAAACACTTAAGACAATAATTAAAAAGGTTTCATTAAAATCTAAGAGTAAGAATGAGATAGTCTCCATCGACCTTGAAAAGTTTAATTCTTTGCTCCGATTAAAACAAGATCTCTTCGAGAATCAAGTGACCGTCCTTTTTTCAGAAGAGGTTTTTAATTTCCATGAAGATTACGATTCCATTATGGCATCCTCTGAAACCTTGATGGATTTCTTAAGTATGAATTATTTGGACCATGAATTAATCATTGCTTTTTCTGAAATCACATTAGAATCAAAAATTTCAGATCAGATCAAAAAACGCATTGATGAACAAAATTCTTCTATTTTTAGACTAGAAGAGAATTTGTTGCATATTCAAAAAAAGTATAATATAATTTCGTTGAATATCAGCTCATTAAAGATTATTTTACGAACTTTTATTTTCAAGAAAATAGGAGCTTTAAATAGCTTTGAACAATTTTCAGACA
>CACCLB010000034.1 GCA_902546725.1 uncultured Bacteroidota bacterium
AATTCCTGATTTTCAAGGGAATACTCGTAATATTGATCGGATAGTTCAAGTTGCCCCAGAAGTTGTTTCTCACAATATTGAAACTGTAAGACGCTTGACACGTAAAGTTAGAGTTCAGGCAAAATACGACACAAGTCTGGAGGTACTCCGCTATCTTAAGGAAGAAGGAATTCAAAGAACCAAATCTGGAATCATGCTAGGGCTTGGAGAACGAGAAGAAGAAGTAATGGAAGC
Source organism: uncultured Bacteroidota bacterium (assembly GCA_902546725.1). Classification (GTDB taxonomy): domain Bacteria; phylum Bacteroidota; class Bacteroidia; order Flavobacteriales; family Flavobacteriaceae; genus MS024-2A. The sequence goes on from CACCLB010000034.1 coordinate 235, forward strand.
ACTCCATGACCTAAGAAAGGTTAATGTAGATGTGGTTACTATTGGTCAATATTTGCAACCCAGTAAAAAGCATCTTCCCGTCCAGCACTTTATTACGCCTGATGTTTTTAAAAAACTGGAAGTTTTTGCTCTTGATCTAGGTTTTAGACATGTGGAAAGTGGCCCTCTTGTTCGCTCTTCTTATAAAGCACACAAGCACATTGCTTAATTGAGCTTAATCTTTTCCGTTAAATAAGCTTTAAATTCTTGCTCCATAGCTGCATCCAAAAATGCCATATTAATGGGTAAGTAAAATAGATTTTCGTCTTGTAGGACTGGTTGCAGACGTGTATAATCTTTTTCAGTAGTTAAAATATCTCCTCCCCCTTGTACCTTTTTTAGCTTTTTAATGTCTTGAGTAGTAAATTGGTGATGATCGGAAAAAGAAAGATGAATGAAGTCAAGCCCTAAAGAATTGAGATGGCTTACTAATGGAGTTGGATCCGCAATTCCAGTGACCAATACAAAAGGGGATTTAAGTTTGGTTAAACCTTTTTTGGTCAACGTATTCTGTACAGTTGAACTGTATTTTATCTCAGTAAAAAATATTTTCTGCCTGGGGAATAAATTCAAGCGATCTTTAAAAAATTTTATTTGCTGTACTCTTAGTGTTTCGGGACATTTCGTAACCAGTACTATATCTGCTCGTTGCGCACCTGACTTTGATTCTCTTAAATTACCGCTTGGCAATAATGCATCTGAAACGTAAGGTGCATCATAGGTAGTTGTCAGCACAAGGGTGGTTGGTTTTACATAGCGATGTTGCAAAATATCATCCAAAATGAGTAAGTTAACTTTAGAGGGTAGTTTTTTAATTTTCTTTAAGCCTAAAATGCGTTTCTCGGCAACAACAACTTCTATGTCTTGATATTTTGAATAAAATTGGAACGGTTCATCACCGATAGTAGCTGCAGTACTTTTCTCATCTGCAATTTGTACTCCTTTCAGTATTCTACCATACCCCCTACTCAATACAGCAATTCGAAAATCTTTTTTAAAGTTGGAAATCAAATAGTCTACAACTACTGATTTCCCTGTCCCTCCGATAGATAAGTTTCCAACCCCTATGCTGGGTAATTGAATTTTATGAGTAGGCAATACTCCCCAGTCAAAAAATTTATTCCGAATTGAAGTAATTCCACCATAAATTAAAGCAAAAGGATAGAGTAAAATACGCCGCTTATTCATGCCCATGAAGATAAATATTATATTTGTCATCAATCCATTTTATGGCAACGATAAAAAACATCATCGATATACTTGACCAGTGGGCACCACCGGCCTATGCCGAAGATTTTGACAATGTAGGGCTTTTGATTGGAGAAGCTAAAAACGAATGTTCTGGGATCCTTGTGAGTCTTGATTGTATTGAAAAAGTTGTGGATGAAGCCATTGAATCCAAATGCAATCTGATTGTCTGTTTTCATCCCATTGTTTTTTCTGGTTTGAAAAAAATCACCGGTAAAGATTATGTAGAACGAGTGGTGTTAAAAGCTATTCGCAAGCAGATTGCCATCTTTGCATTGCATACTCGACTGGACAACCACCCAGAGGGGGTCAATAAGGTCTTGGCTGATCAATTGGGTCTTCAAGAAAGCAAAGTTCTGATACCCAAACCCTCAGGAATAAAAAAATTAAGCACCTATGTCCCCAAGGAAAATACTGAAAAGGTACTTGAAGCTTTACACCAAGCTGGAGCTGGTTCGATAGGAAATTATTTAGACTGCAGTTTTACTTTAGAAGGAACAGGACAATTTAAAGGAAATGAACGTAGCGAACCTCATCTCGGAAAACCACTACAAAAAATGCAAGTTAATGAAGTTCAAATTCAAGTAGTTTTTGAATCTCATTTGATCCATGCTGTTCAAAATTCTCTGCTAAAGGCTCATCCCTATGAAAATGTTGCTTATGAAATCTTTAGCCTTGACAATACTTTAACTTCAGTAGGAATGGGAAGGATTGGAACTCTAGAAGAGTCAATGCAAGAAGCTGAGTTTCTGACTTATGTCAAAAATAAACTTTCTACTGGAGCCATTCGGTATAGCCCTTTTGTAGGAAAAAAAATAAAAAAAGTAGCTGTTTTAGGCGGCTCTGGAAGTTTTGCAATTCCAAGTGCCAGACAGCAAAATGCAGATGCACTTATTACAGCAGACCTCAAATACCACCAATTTTATCAAGGGGAAAGTGACCTTATATTAATCGATGTGGGACATTATGAAAGTGAGCAGTTTACCAAAAATTTGATATTTGATTATCTTACCAAAAAAATGCCTAATTTTGCAATCATTTTATCAAGCACAAAAACAAATCCTGTTAATTATTTCTAATTATGGCCAAAAAAACTGAAGTAACCGTCGAAAACAAATTGAGAGCTCTTTACGACTTGCAACTTATTGACTCTCGTATCGACGAAATCAAAAACTTAAGAGGAGAACTTCCGTTGGAAGTTGAAGATTTAGAAAATGAAATCGCAGGTCTTAATACTCGACTAGATAAGGTCAAAACGGAAATAAAGGAGGACGAACACGAAATTGCTGAGCAAAAACAAACCATTGAAACGGCCAAAGAATTACTCAAAAAATATGAAGAGAAATTAAAAAATGTTCGCAACAACAGAGAATACAATTCTATAGTCAAAGAGCAAGAATTTCAAGAGCTTGAAATCCAATTAGCTGAAAAGAAAATTAAAGAACATAAAGCACGTATCGAGCAAAAACAAGAAGCTTTGGACGGTATCAACGAGCGCTTAGAAGAACGAAATGCTCACCTGAAAGCAAAAAAAGGAGAATTAGACGCTATTTTAAAAGAGACACACAAAGAAGAAGACTTGCTTCAGAAAAAATCCTCTGAATATGAAAAGCAAATCGAAGAACGATTAATCTCTGCGTATAAGCGAATCAGAGGTAGTGTTAAAAACGGTTTAGCTGTAGTCCCTGTAGAGCGTGGTGCATCAGGTGGATCTTATTTCTCCATCCCCCCTCAAGTTCAACTTGAAATTGCATCTAGAAGCAAAATCATTATGGATGAACACAGCGGAAGAATCCTTGTAGATCCTGAACTGGCAAAAGAAGAGCAAGCCAAGATCGAAAAGCTAATAGGAGGTTAGTTTAGCCGTCACTCCCAATAGTCGTAAACCAGTACTGACTCAGTAAGAGGTACGAAAAGTTTGACAAATTTTTGATGAATTGGATGTGGTAGATAAACACTATCACGGTCCTCGGCTGTATTAAATTTCATAGTCAAACTGTGCGTATAGCCTTTATTTAATCCTTCGGGGGAAGTATTTTCACCGAAGTTTAAATCTTCTACTCCCTCAATTTGTTGTAAACTGTAGGCAGCATCTACCACCAATTGCATATCGCTTTTACTCACTGTAGATTTAAATTCAATGAGTACGATATGGATTAGTTTTTTTGAATCATCAAAGGTTTGCTCAATTGGTTGTTCTTGTCCTGATACGTTAAAATAGCCTACAAAAAAAATTAAGCTATAAAAAGCAGTCAGAATAAAAAACGAAAGTCGATCTGTTGTTCCTATTTTTTTCAAAGTTTGAGTCTTATCTAATGTATTGAATTTAATGGGAACAAAAAAATCTGCCCGTTACCTAGAGTTTTTTTAACAAACAATCTCAACTAATCATCAAAATGAAACAGACACGGGCAGATCACTAAAACCAAATCTACTTATATGACTTGTTCAAAGACAAAAAGTTACATCCCTTAACCTTAAATTATTGTTAAAAAGTGAGTTTGTAGTTCTTATTAACTATTACTCAACTTGCTGTGGTGCCATTTTAAAATAATATAAATACTTAGCCATCCAGTATATGGCACAGTGAAGAGTTTTAGAAATGATTCCTTTCAATTACTCTCTAATTACAAAAATAGCTGTCCTGTACTGTGATGCTTCAGAAGAAAATTAGTAAGGAAAAAATGGCTTAACTTATATTAGTAAACCCAACTAACACAAGTTTTTTGGAAAGAAAATAAAAAAGAGACCCGTTTAAGATCTCTTTTTTGTTGTGGGCGCTGAGGGATTCGAACCCCCGACCCCCTCGGTGTAAACGAGGTGCTCTGAACCAACTGAGCTAAGCGCCCATTGTTAATTTCAATGAGATTGCAAATATAAAATATCTCAACTAATTCGCCACTATTACTTTCTAAATTTTAAACTTTTTGATTTTTAATAAAATTCAAGACCTCTGCTACCACAAAAGTACTTCCACAGACCAAGATCAAATCATTGGTATTGGCTGATAAGCGAGCCTTGTTTAGAGCATCAATAACTGCTGGGAAAAAATCAATATTTTTTGAACTTTCAGTTAATTCAGCTTTTAAAGTTGAAAGCGGTATTGCCCG
>CACCLB010000035.1 GCA_902546725.1 uncultured Bacteroidota bacterium
CAAGTGAGGGGTTTTTTCTTTTTGCCCCTAGATTTGCCCCTCAATTCACTCCAAAATTATCAAAATGCCCAAAAGTGCATCTCATAAATAGGTAAATTTGAGTATTCAAATCCAATCCAATAGATCGCATTTTTAACCAGCAAGGGCATGGATCACCTTAATCTATGTTATTGCATAAACTTAAGAGAATGAATTTATCTAATGATTACGCAGACTTCATCCAGCAATTACAATGGAACTACTTCATCACATGTAGAACACCTTACAGGATTCATACGATGACGGTGAGAAACTGGCTTACAAAGCTTCTACAGCGTTCTAACAAGGTAGAACAGGCATTCTTTGTATCAGAAAGAGACAAAGGAGATTACAACAACATACATGTTCATATGCTTATTGGCACTAACACTGACATGACCTATCAGGAAGTTAAATATGGAATGGGGAATGTATCAGTGGGAGACTATCAACCAATCTATGATAGTGAAGCGGTATGCAAGTATGTAACCAAGCATATTGGTAAAGATGTGGACTATGGATATTGTATTTAAAAGCTAAAAGTTTCTATCCATTATTATCCCAAACACAGGGGCATGGGTTTTAGAAAATGGTTTTTCTATTGAAACACTGAGATGGAATTAGATATTTTATCAAATTTATCTTAGTTTTAAATATGAGAAATTTTGTTTTAGTCTTCATATTAGTAAGTTTGTCTTGTTCAGATCAGCATAGAAAAAAATCCAACGACTGGATAGCTCTCTTCGACGGCTCATCTCTAAATGGTTGGAGAGCCTATAACGGCGAAGTAATGCCGCCAGGTTGGAAAATTATAGACAGTGTTTTAACATTTACTACTGAGCAAATATTAGAGGAGGATTATGATTATACTGGTAGCAGGGATATCATTTTTGGAGCAGAAGAATTTGATAATTTTGAACTATATGTAGAATGGAAGATACCAGAAGGTGGAAATAGTGGTATTTTTTATCATTTAAAAGAAGGTTATGAAGGGGCTTCGGTTGTTGCTCCTGAATATCAACTTTTGGATGATGAAAATTATGCTGAAATTCACAATTACGAATTAAAAGATTGGCAGCTAACTGCAGCAGATTACGCTATGCATGTACCAGATACACTACAAAAAACATTATACCCACCAAACAACTGGAACAGCAGTAGGATCATTTTTACTCCAGAAAATGTCGAGCACTGGCTAAATGGTAAAAAAGTATTGTCTTTTGTGCCCTGGTCTAAAGAATGGTATCAAAAGAAAAATTCTGGTAAGTGGAATAACGCCCCTGATTATGGAAAATTTAGAATAGGATATATAGGCTTTCAAGACCATGGAAGTAATTTGTATTTTAAAAATATCAAAATCAAAAAGCTCTAAGTTGAAATAATTTTTACAGCCATGAATACAACCCAAATCTCTTCTAATCCATTGATATCATTGCCTTAAGATAATATTCCAATGTAGTGGTTTTAGGGGGGAGTTGTTTGGGTGAAGTTTGTAGTGTGTTTTGAAAAAAACTTAATTCTCTATATCTTAGAGGTATTATTAACCATAAATCAATTAAAATGAATGAATTTGAAGTATTACAGTATTTTCAGAGTGGTTTTCAGCAAAACGCTTCCTACCTGTTGGTAGTTACAATATTAATCTGCCTTAATTTTTATTTAATTAGGAGAGCAAGAGAAACAAATATGCCAAGTTATGGAAAAGCATTAGTAACTATTTTTGGATTGATGACTGTTTATTTTGGCTGGACTGTTGGAGCATTTTTAAGGTCGATGCAATTAAACATGGCTGTCTCTTTAGGAGAGTTAAAAAACAAAGGTGTATCTATTTCTGCGGCAAGTAATGATTGGATAAATGTAATGGGAAGTCCAACAGAACCTTACTCAGCTGGCACACCAGATGTACCGACAATGATTTTTTGGGGTATTATTGCCCTAATGTTGATTTTAGGCATGTGGGCACCAGCACCAGAAGGAGCATACGATAAATAAGTGCTTATATATCTGAGTTACCCTCCCCAGTGGAGGGTTTTTCTTTTACACCAATGGGCACAATCCAAATCCTTCCTAATCCATTGATATCATTGCCTTTAGATGAGATTCCTTTGTTGTGGTTTTAGGGGGAGTTGTTTGGGGGAAGTTTGTAGTGTGTTTTGAAAAAAACTTAATTCTCTATATATTTAGGAGAATTGTTAACCAAAAAATCGATTATATGAAAAAAATGATTTTCCTTTTAGTCTTTTTAACATCCCTTTGCATATTCTCACAGGATAAATTTGCAAAATATAATGCTACTGTAGAATCTGTAAAAAATGACATTTCATTAAAGATAGTCCATGTTAAAAATGAAATATTTTTGATTGAAGGATTAGGAGCTGGTATGGGAAATATTGGGGTTTTGAGAACTCAAGACGGTATAATAATGATTGACAATTCATTTGAAATTATTGAAGAAATGATAACCTCCACCGTAAAAGAAATATCCCCCAAGCCAATAAAGTTTATAATAAATACTCATTATCACTATGATCATGCAGATGGAAATAGAACTTATGGTAAAAAGAAAATTCCCATAATAGCTCATCATAATGTCAGAAATAGACAGAAAAATATTGCAGAAGCTTATGGAGGTATCTATCCTGTACTTGATAATTTTTATGTTCCTAAGCACGAAAAAAATGAGCTGCCAACTATCACATTTAAAGATCATTTGTCACTATATGAGGATAATGAAGAAGTCTCAATCTTTTATTTTGGAAATGGTCACACTGATGGGGACGCAATAATAAAATTTAATCAATCTAATGTAGTTCATACAGGGGATTCTTTTGTTTTGTATGGTTTACCTTTTATTGACATTAGTAATGGTGGGAGTATTAAAGGATTTATAAAAAATCTTGAAAAAATTGCTTCTATTTGTGATAATGAAACAATCATAATTCCAGGTCACGGTAGCTTGAGCAATAAAGAAAAAGTCAATGAACTTTCTGAAGGACTTAAGGAGTATTATAGTAAAACAATAGAGGGTTACAATAAGGGACTAAGTATCAATGAAATTTCTAATTCAATAGAAATAAAACTTGGAGAAACATCTGGCTTTGGCGATCCCATTACTGTTAAAAATAATTTTGTTCGATCTATCCTACTGGAAAATAATATTATAATTGATTAGTTTTTTGCTAATATGAAGCTTAAAAAACTTTCAAAAATTGCAGAAATAATAAGTTCTTTAGGAATAATAATTAGCATTATTTATGCTGCATTTCAATTCAATGAGAACACCAAAGCTCTTCGCTCTTCAAATGCAAACAATATTATTTCAAGTATAACTAATTGGTATGCAGAATTAGCTAATAACAAACAATCAAGTGAAATTTATTATCAATTTTTTATAGATCCTGAAGTTTTATCTTCTGAAGAAAAATTTCAATGTGTTTTAAATCTTCATGCTCTTATGTTAAATTTTCAAAATGCCTATTATTTTGATGAGGATGAGACAATTGATTCGAGAATAAATAATTCTATAGCTAATATTATGAATGCTGCAAAGGATAGTGAAGGTTTTAAATATTACTGGGGTATGCGTGAAGAGAGCTTTGCTTCAGAATTTAAAAATTATGTGAATTCTTTTTTAGATAAAAAAATTGAAACAAATATGAATAAAATATACCAAAGTGAAAATTATTAGAATAAAATCAAAAATGGAGTATGAAATTTAATTTAAAGCTATGGTCTAAAGTCGCTGAAATTATTGGCTCACTTGGTATAATAATTAGTTTAATTTTTGTTGCAATTCAGTATAAAAAAAATTCTCTTGCATTAGAAACTTCAACAGTCAATAGTGTAAATACTAATATTGCAAATTGGTATTCATTTATGGGAGATGATTTATTAGTCTCCACAGTATTTTCAAAATTTTTTAATGAACCAAATATTTTAACCCCTGAAGAAAGGTTTCAGGCAATCATGAAATTACATTCTTTGGCTCTCCATCTTCAAAACGCTTATTATTTAGAAAAAAAAGGGGTTTTAGACCCAAGTATAAGGAGATCTATAACTTATGTTTTCTTTAGTGGTAAAGAAAAACCTGGATTTAAATATTTTTGGAAGATTCGTAAAGATATTTTTACTGAAGAATTCCAAAGATTTGTTGAAAATATAATTCAATCGGAACCTGATTCAAATATGGAAAAGCTTTATGAGAATAACATTAACTAAATTATTTGTTTACTCTACGTAAATTCTCATTATAAAAACAAAGT
>CACCLB010000036.1 GCA_902546725.1 uncultured Bacteroidota bacterium
AGTATTATTTCCCATTTACAGTTGGGGATCAAAATAGAGAGGTTTTGCAAAACAAAATTATCACTATTAACAAGAGGCTATTTTTGGGTCATTTGGGTTTGAATGAACAAAACGTTTATCTGAAGTATTGTCAAACCATTTACAATACTGATCTAGAAACACTCCGGGTATTAATTTTAAACACATTAAGTTCAATCAAATTTCAATTCACCTCAAACATTTCAGAATTTTAAATTTTATCTCGCTCAAATACCAGAGTAAAAATTAACTCAAAGTGTGAACTTTACTTTTCAAAACTTTTAACCGCACTTTATCTGAACAATTAAAATTAAAAAAATTAGAGTTGAGAAATAAGCTAAATAACTTTCTTTTCGAGAATTCAAATTTTGCCTCCTTTTTTGAAAAAAGCATCCAAGTTTTAATTCTAATATCCATCTTAAACTTTTCCGTTCAAACCCATCCTAATCTTTCTGTCCGACTCATTGAAGTATTAAATATTGTTGAATTATCTTCCATTCTAATTTTTAGTTTGGAATACCTACTGAGACTTTTTACCAGCCCTAAACCCTTCAGGTTCATCTTTAGTTTTTTTGGATTAATTGATCTCATTGCCATTTTACCTTTTTACATTTCTATGGGTATAGATTTAAAATCTTTAAGAGCCGTCCGACTGTTCCGTCTGCTTAGGTTACTCAAATTTTTTTGTTATCAGGATACTTTAGCCAAATTAAAACAGTCTTTTAATGATGTCAAAAGAGAACTTTTTTTATTTTCCTACATATTTGTTGCCATGTGGTGGTCGGTAGCCACCCTCAATACCCTATGTTATGGAGATATTTACCCCATTACTGCTGTAGGTGAAATATTTTCAACCTTCATAGTATTCATAGGCTTTGACTTGTTTACTATTCTGACTGGAAATGTTGGTTCCTCTATGACCAAAGTACTAATGAAGTCTAAAGATCAACCTTTTTAGTTAATGGATCGAGAATATTCTATTGCTAAATTAAAAGATAAGGTAATAGACTCAAATGCACGCTCAATTTTTATCAATGCCCATCCAAAGAAGAGTGTTAATAAGATAGACTTAATCTCTTTAAGTAGTCTCTTGATAGGCTTAGACCCTCTACAAATCTCACATAAACTTTTATCTAATGAGCCTTTCAAATATAAATTCCCCATTCACTTTAAAAACCTTTCCGAAAACAGAAACGAAAGAAGGCTCCTGCACTTATTGCGTAAAAATGTTGATTTTAAAAACGAATTAAATCTAGACCCTGTAGGAATTGGATTTCCCCTCATTGAAATAGCAGAACCTAAAAAAAGGAGAATTAACACTTTACCTATTCTCATTTGGGATGTTCAAATTTCTGGACATTTAAAAAGAACTGGGGCTATTAGTATCAGTCGAAAAGCCAGTAATAGCATTTTAATCAACCCTTCACTAATCAGCCAAATACGAAGGTATTATCATTCAGACTTTGCTTCACCCAACCTTAATAATGAATCAACAAGCTTTGAACAAATTTTAAATACTCTAAACACGATTCTCTTAACCTTAGGTTGTATGCCTCTGAATAAAAATTATCGATTTTATCCGCTTAATTCTTTTGAAAAAGAGAATTCAAAATTTTTTATTGATCATAAACCAAAGCTGATTAACAACGGTATTTTAGGGATCTATGCTGGCTCCAAAGAAGCAATTATTGCAGATTACAACACCCTAGAAAACAACACCATTCCTTGTTCTTTCAAAATAGAAAAGAACCTCAATGACTCCCTCTATGCTGGCGTCGCACTTGACCATTCACAGCAAAGAGTTATTCGAACAATAAACGAAAAAAAAAATATCGTTATTCATGGTCCTCCTGGTACTGGAAAAAGTAAAACCCTGACCGCAGCTATTAGTTACATCTTAAGCAAAGGACAAACCTGTTTGGTTGTTTGTGAAAAAAAAACAGCGATTGATGTACTCTATGAGAATTTAGGAAAGCTGGGGTTTAACGATTATTGCATTAACATTTCAGAGATAAAAAAAGATCGGCGAAGAGTTGTCAATAAAGTACGCGACATCTTAATTAAAATGAATAGTGGAAACTCAATTTTTTCTGAAACAAAAGAGAAAAAAATTTATTTTTCTTCTGTCGAAGAGAAACTGATTCAAGACAAAATTTTAAAAGTTGAGGAAGTAATTACGCTGATCAACAAAACTAAAAAAAGGTTATTTCAGCCTATTCTAGGTGAAAAAATCACGTATTCTGATCTTGTAGTATCACTAAAATCAGATCGGTACAAAATATTAAGTACATCACTTGAATTAAAAGTAGATGCTTATACATTCACTCTAGAAGAATATAAAAAACTTCAAGATTTGTTTAAAAAAACTGCTGAAAAGTTTAAGATTCTCAATCCTTATCAATCCTTTTATGAACTTGCTAATAAAGCTATTTTCGCTACTGACAAAATCACTTTTCAAAGCCGCATTTCCTCTATGTATGAGGCCTACTACCATAAGCTGAAGCAACTTTCTCCTCGTCTGGAAAAAGCACTGATTGGTAAAAGCAACTTTGCATTTAAGTATCTAGATTTTGTTGATTCTGATGATTCAACCCTTAATGACATACAGAAAGAATATCGACACTATGCCCATCAAATTAAAAACCTATCTGTATTTGACTCCTCATTCAACAGCAAGCTCAATGCGTTTGATCTCGCAAAAAAAATTGATTTTCTTGCTCAATCTATCCTTCAATTAATAGAGCAGGTAAATGATTTTGATGGATTGAAGGACTTCCATTCTTACTACATCAGTCATGGAAAAAATGACCAAACTCTTATTTACAAAATGGGTACGATTGGAGCCTCTTTCGAAAAAGATTTTTTTGATTGGTATTGCGCTCATTTACTCCACGAAAACTTTATTGATAATTTTGATTTTAATGGTTTTGAAAAAGGATATTACGATATTGAAACGGATGTAAAACAAATCAATGATTACATTCTTAAAAAAACATTATACCGTCTCAATCGCAATCGATTGGAAGGCATACAAAAATTTAAAAAAATTGTAACTGATCTTACTATTGAACAATTTTTTTCAAAGAAAAGTACTTCCAATCGTCTAAAATATTCTTTAACTAAAATCTCAAATCATGAGACGGAAATCCTCAAATCCTTTTTTCCCGTCTTTATGACCAATCCCAGTAGTTGTTCGAGTCTTTTTCCTCTGAAAAAAGGGTTTTTTGATTATGTTATATTTGATGAATCAAGTCAGCTTAAAATTGAAGACACATTTGCCTCATTATTGAGAGGAAAAAGATCTATTGTAGCAGGCGATATCCATCAGCTTCCTCCCATGGATTATTTTACAGAATCTTCTTCAAAATTTAATGATAATGAAGAGGTAAATAAACAGGAAAATACAAAATCACTACTTGATTTTTGTATCTCCAAAAATTATAACTCGCATTATCTAGATATTCATTACCGTTCTAAACATCCTGACTTAATAAACTTCTCTAATGCGGCATTTTACAAATCACGCTTAATCCCTAAACCACCAAACCAAAAGTATACTGCCATTGAGTTTTATCCTGTAGAAGGAAAATTTATTAATCGTATCAACAAAACTGAAGCCCGTGAAATTGTAAATTACATCGAAGAAAAAGTTCCTTCAAATCAATCTTTAGGGGTGGCAACTTTTAGTTTGAAACAACGAGAAGAGGTTTTGAATCAGCTTGAAATTCGATCCAAAACAAGTTTGAAGTTTTATAAAAAACTTCAAGAACTTCAAAACAAGGGATTTTTTGTGAAAAATATTGAAAATATTCAAGGAGAAGAGAGGAACATAATTATCATAGGGACTACCTATGGCTTAAATTATAAGGGAGTCTTTCAAGAGCGCTTTGGCCCTGTAAATACTCGCAAAAGAGGTCATAAATTATTAAATGTTATTATTACTAGAGCAATAGATAAAATGGTTGTTTTCTCCTCAATTCCTGAAGCTGTTTACAAAGGATATCATACGCTTATTCAAGAAAATGGCAATAGAGGTAAAAGTATATTGTACGCTTATTTAAATTATGTGAAAGCGATTTTTGAGGAAAATCAGAAGGGGGCAACTGAAGTTCTGCAGATAGTAAGTCAAAAACAATTTAACAATCCACATAAAAGAAGATTGAATTCTGAATTGTTAAAATCCTTTTCTATCGATCTCGTTGAGAATCTTTCTAAAAAACTCAACCAGAAGATTTATTTTGAAAATTACTTT
>CACCLB010000037.1 GCA_902546725.1 uncultured Bacteroidota bacterium
TCATCAAGCACTACCCGTAAAGCAACTTCAAAAAACAGGAGATTTCTATTTAGAAATACTTGGCTTTGAGGAAATTGAGGTTACAGCAAGTCAAAATCCTCCAAAACGATGGCTAATCAATCATGAAGGAAAAACAACTTCATCTCATAACGAGTGACGATGGAGCTCCAAATACTATTGTGAACCACATGGCATTTTCAACTATGAATCTTGACAAAGTCGTAGAACATCTACAAAAAAACAAGGTTGATGATTGGACCGATGAAGGCAAAAAAAACGTCGTTCGGATCCGAAAAGATGGAGTAAGGCAGGTGAAAATCCAAGATCCAGAAGGACATTGGATTGAGATCAACGAGGCTTATTAGAGCGTTCTAGAGATCGCTAAAGCCAACCCCCTAATCTCAGCTAACCCACGAAGTCTTCCGATTGCAGAATATCCAGGATTGGTAAGCTTGTTAAGGTCATCTAACATTTGATGTCCATGATCAGGTCGCATAGGGATAGCCCAATCAGGTCTGCCTGATTTTTTCCTAGTTGCTTCTTCATTCAATGCAGCTTTTACCATTGAAAACATGTCCACATCACCCTCTAAATGATTGGCTTCGTAAAAATTTCCATTTCCATCTCTTTGCGTACTTCTAAAATGCAAAAAATGAATTCTTGAAGCGTGCTTAGAAAACATGGCATCGAGGTCATTGTCTGCGCGAACTCCAAAGGAGCCAGTGCAAAAAGTTAATCCATTGTAAACGGATGGAACTGCACTAAAAAAGACATCTAAATCTTCTGCTGTACTTACTACCCTTGGAATACCAAAAAGTGACTGCGGAGGATCATCCGGATGAATACACATCCTAAGGTCTACAGCCTCGAGCGTTGGAACAAGCTCCTGTAAAAATAAGATTAGATGCTGCTGAAGATCTTGTTTACTTAAATGTTTATAGGCTTGAATGCGTTGATTAAACTGATCTAGGGTGTACCCCTCCTCTGCTCCGGGTAGTCCAGCGATAATACTTTTGGTCAACTCGTCAATTGCAGCAGCATCAAGGGAATCAAAATACTTTTCTGCAGCATCTACTTCATCAGGAGTGTATTCTTCCTTAGCCTGAGCCCTTTTTAGGATACACAAATCAAAAGCGCACATGGCGTCAATTTGAAATGCCAAAGCGGTTGATCCGTCACCAAGCGTCTTGTACAAATGAGTACGTGTCCAGTCTAGCACAGGCATAAAATTGTAGCATACAGTATGAATTCCACAAGAAGCTAAATTTTTAAGCGTTTGCTTGTAATTATTGATATAATGCTGAAAATTACCAACACGTTGCTTGATATCCTCGTGTATAGGAACCGATTCAACTACACCCCATTGTAAACCAGCAGCTTCGATTAACTTTTGATGTGCCTTTATCTCTTCTATCTCCCATACTTCTCCATTGGGAACATGATGTAACGCACTAACAATATTGACGGCTCCAGCTTGACGTATATCTCTCAGAGATACCGCGTCATTTGGTCCGTACCAACGAAAAGATTCTATCATGATAAAATACGTTTAAACACCACTATAAGCACTAAATCCTCCATCTACTGGCAATACAATGCCAGTAACAAAACTTGCACTATCACTACATAAGAAGTGGATTGGACCGTTTAATTCTTCGGCTTCACCAAAGCGCTTCATGGGCGTATTTCTTATGATTTTTTCACCTCGTTCACTGAGGCTCCCATCTTTATTTAAAAGTAAATCTCTGTTTTGCTTCCCAATAAAAAATCCAGGGGCAATTGCATTTACCCGTATCCCATCCCCAAATTTAAGGGCCATTTCAACTGCCATCCATTTGGTAAAATTTTCCATAGCTGCCTTGGCTGCCGAATATCCTAAAACACGAGTAATGACTCGATCAACCGCCATAGAGGAATAATTGATTATAGAACCTTTTCCTACTTGGCTCATTAGCTCCCCAAAAACAAGACAAGGCAACAAGGTTCCTTTTAAATTTAGATCAACAACCTGGTCAAAATCAGATTCCGATAGATCAAAAACAGATTTATCATCTGCAATTACTGCTCCAGGTAAATTCCCACCTACTGCATTGACCAAGACATCAATAGTGTCATATTGGGTTATTACCTGTTCTTTAACTCGGTTTAAATCAGTTCTATTCATTACATCTACCACAAAACCTTGTGCTTTAGTAAAGGGCGTTAACTCTGATATGAGCTTGTCCAAGAGTTCCTGATTTCTACCTAGAATGATTAAATGCGCCCCGGACTTAGCGAGACTTAAGGCTAAGGCTCCTCCTAGTGCACCTGTTGCCCCAGTAAGGACAATAACTTTATCTTTTAAATCGAACAAAATAAATAATATTAAATATTGTACTTAGAATCCCAACTTACAACCTCATTGGTATCCATTGCTCGTATTCCCATATCGACAGCAAAAGCTACTTTTGCCCCACTTTTAAAATTTGATAAAGGCATGCTATTCTCAAGAATAGCAGTTCTAAAATCCTCCAAAGCCTGTCTAGTCGGCTCTGTGTGCTTATAATCGATAGGAATTCCCTTTCCTTCCGTCCAGCTTGCTGTTGCTCCTGAGACCCCGTCTACATCTCCCATTTTCTTTTCGTATTTCCCCTCGGGATACTTCCAAGCGTTCTGATAATCAATTATGATACTTCCATTGTCCCCAAGAACTTTAATTTGATAGTCGTCTTTTGCATTGGAAGTAAGGCAAGTAAAACTCGCTTTGACCCCCTTGGGGTAAGAATATATCAAATGAGTATTATCATAAGTCTCGCGACCGTCTTTCCAATAACTCACGTCCCCAAATCCTGTTACCTTATCGGGGTGAGCATCCATAAACCAATTGCAAAAAATCAATTTGATGAGAACTGAGTTCAGCAGTCAAACCGTAAGAATATTCTCGATACATTCTCCAATTAATTTGACGTTCAAATTTAGGATCTGGAACAGGTCTCCTCCAGTTTCCATTTCGATTCCATTGAGTATGCACAGCACTTACCACACCAATCTCACCAGCCTGTATCATTTCAACTACGTGAGCATACAAT
Source organism: uncultured Bacteroidota bacterium (assembly GCA_902546725.1). Classification (GTDB taxonomy): domain Bacteria; phylum Bacteroidota; class Bacteroidia; order Flavobacteriales; family Flavobacteriaceae; genus MS024-2A. The sequence goes on from CACCLB010000037.1 coordinate 3,069, forward strand.
CGAGAACTGTGGTATTGATGACCAGTTTGAAATATTTTTTTGTGATTATTTTTTAGTTTTTTATATAATTTTAAAGTATCCTCATCTCCTTTGACCATTGTTTTTTCACAATACACATGGACATCTGCATCTATAGCATCAGCTGCAATTGCAGCATGAGTATTTAAAGGAGTACTGATAATCACAGCATCGAGACCCTTGTGGGATAAAAGAGCTTTG
>CACCLB010000038.1 GCA_902546725.1 uncultured Bacteroidota bacterium
GGGAGATCTAGTTCCTTACGGGGAAATGTGGAGAGCTGGAGCGAATGCCAATACCACCATTGAATTTTCGGATGATGTGATTATTGGAGGACAAGCACTTTCTTCAGGTAAATACGCCATATTTATTCGTCCAGGGGTCTCAATGTGGGAAGTGTTTTTTTACACCAAAACTGATAATGGGGGGCTTCCTTCTGAATGGGATCCTAAAGCGGTTGCAGCAGTGGTAGAATCAGCTGTCAATATCCTAGATAAATCAGTCGAAAGCTATACCATTTCAATAGACGATTTACATCAAAATGGAGCAACACTCAATTTTAGCTGGGAAAATACTCAGGCAAGTCTAGAACTCAGTGTGCCTTCCGAAGCTAAAACTATGGCTTCAATTGATAAAACGATGAAAGGAGAACCCAAATCACGAGATTATTACAATGCTGCTATTTATTACAGAGAGGCGGGTAAAGATTTAAATAAGGCCAAACAATGGATCGCAAAAGCTATTGAAATGGATGACGGTAAATATTGGATGTATCGTCAACAGGCACTTATCTTAAAGGCATTGAATGAGACTGATGCTGCAATTGAAGCATCAAAAACCTCTTTGAAACTTGCTACTGAAGCTGGAAACCAAGACTATGTACGCTTGAATACAAAAGCGATAGCGGAATGGTCTAAATAAAACGAGTAAGCTCTTAAGTTAACTTATTTAAAGCCACTTATCAAGTGGCTTTTTTGTTGAGTCGTGATTTGTACAATACATTTAGTACAAGAGAGAAAACAACTAAAAAAGTCCCAACTAAGTGGAAAAAATCATAGGTCTCATATAAAACAAATACACCAAAAAGCAATGTAAAAATAACTTCTACATATTTAAAAGGAGCAACCATATGCGCCTCTCCATTTTGAAAAGCTTTGGTCATAAACAATTGACCAAAAAACCCAAAAACTCCTAAACTCAATAATAAAAGTAAATCTTGTAAGCTAGGAGATTTCCAAAAGAACAAACAGCCAACCCCCCCAACTAAAGTTGCGATAAGCATAAAGTAGTGAACAATTACAACTGGATGATCTCCCTTTCCAATTTTACCGATTAAAATATATACTACAGCGGAGAAAAATGCAGCGAGTAAAACCAAGAATACTCCAAAACTAGAATTTGAGGCATCAAAATTTTTAATCAAATAAACTCCTGAAAAAGCCATTAAAAAAAACAGCCATTGCAAGGGTTTGATGGTTTCTTTTAAATACAAGACTGCCAAAATACCCGCAAAAATAGGTGAAACATAACGCAGAGTGACGGCACTACCAACAGAAATGTAATGTACCCCCCAGAAAAAGAGGATCATGGAAGTGACTCCTACTAGACCTCTTACAATCAATAATTTCTTTTGATTTCCCCATTGAGGAATTCCAACTGTCTTAAGATAAACCGTAGTTATGACTAATGATCCTAGGGCTCTGAAAAATACAATTTGCATGGTAGGATACGTAGTTAAGTACTTAACAGTCGCATTCATAAATGCAAAAGAAAGCGTACTTAACAACATGTATTGAACAGCTTTAAAAAAAGAGGATTTCAAAAAGTATGAATTGTTTTTACAAAAATAGAACTTTGAATGCACAATGGATAGGGTGCTGGAAATAAATACTATATTCGTGCTTTTAAAACATCTACTTTTTGTTTGAAATCGGACTCTTAAATTTTTCAATAGCAGCAAGTTGTGCTTTTCTACTTGGAGTCTCAAAATCTGGAATCAAAGGAATTGCTTCATTAATAGTTACTGGCTTAGCTTTAGTATATGGCGCAAAAGAGTCTACTGGAATTTTAATGCCTTTACTTTTGGTTGGTGATGTTTTTGCCATTACTTATTACAAGCGCCACGTTCAAAAAGAATACATTATCAAACTTCTCCCCTGGATGGTGGTTGGAGTTTTAGTAGGAGTAGTTGGGGGTAACTATATCACGGAAGCCCTTTTTAAGTATGGTATGGCGCTTATCATATTATTCAGTGTTGGGCTGATGTATTATTGGGAGAACAAAAAAGATAAAACCATTCCTTCGCATTGGACTTTTGGAGGTTCTATGGGATTATTGGCAGGATTTACTACCATGATAGGTAATCTTGCAGGTGCTTTTTCCAATATTTATTTTTTAGCCATGAGACTCCCTAAAAATAATTTCATCGGGACAGCGGCTTGGCTGTTTTTTCTAATTAATTCATTTAAAGTTCCCTTCCACATTTGGAGTTGGGAAACCATCAATTCCAAATCAATTCTCGTAAGTCTTCAATTGGTCCCTTTCGTCCTTATAGGATTGGTTGCTGGTGTATTCCTAGTTAAAAAAATAGAAAATGAAGGTTATAGAAAGCTAATTCTATTGTTCACTGCTATTGGAGGTGTTGCAATACTTTTTAATTAGTGTTTAACTCACTCACAACTTCCTCTATCGTTTTCAAATCACTTTCACCGAGTTGCTGGTTTAAAAAAGAAAGTTCAGCATTGACCCCTGTTGGAATTTCTAATTGAGACTCAGCTTTCCATCCTGAAAGGTGAATAGCATTGAATCCTGAAGATTGAAATAATTTACAATTACTTTGATTGATCCCACTACCGGGCATAATCAGAATGTCTTTACCGAATTGCTTATTCCATAGATTCAGTTTATCCAAACCATCCACAGCTTTTTCCTGCTGTCCTGAGGATAATATACAATCAAAACCCAAATCAATTAATTGTTGAATAGACTCAATAGGGTTAATAACCACATCAAAGGCTCTGTGAAATGTAAGGTACATATCACCAGAAATTTGCTTCCAATACTTTAAAGCCGGAATGTCCAGTTTAAAATTTGAAGTTAAACCTCCGACAACCACTCCCCTACAACCAGCTTCTAATGCAAATCGAATATCCTTTTCAATAATTTTTTTTTCATCTTCCGAATAGGTAAAGTGTCCTGCTCTAGGACGAATCAAACAATGTATATCAATTAATTTTAAGCTAACTGCTTCCTCTATTAATCCTACAGAGGGTGTAATTCCGCCAAGCTCTAATCCAGAACATA
>CACCLB010000039.1 GCA_902546725.1 uncultured Bacteroidota bacterium
CTCAATAATCTCTCTTATCTCAGAAATGTATATTTCATTTGTTTTTAGTGTGAAATCTTTAGAGTCAATAAATCCTTTTAAAGGTGAAGGGCCTGAGAAAATATCTGCAACCGATCTACCGGTAGCTCTCATGGATTCAAAGTCTTGGAACTTAATATTTGGATTGAGTATTTTTTCTATTTGAAAATAAATTTCTGACAATATGGTTTCACCTAAGACAAAAGAGTCAATTTTTAATTTAGCATCAATGCTGAGTTCATCTTTTTTTAAGATTTGAACCTTTTGAAAATCAGTTCCAAGCGGTCTGTTTTCCATCAGAAGAGAAGAAACTTTCTTGCTCACCTCCTCTTCATTAAAGTCAAAGTCATTGACATCTTGACATTGGACAAATACGTTTAGGAGTCCATCAAAACCAAGTAGGTTGTCATTGACGGGATATACCCATGCATTTTTCACTTCTTCAACTTCTTCAATAATAAGCTTTTGGAAATCTTTTGGAATAAGTGGCTTAGAGGGAAGAATTTTATCAATAGGTAAAAACAAGTTTGTTTGTTCTAAGTCTATTCCCTCTTTTTTACCAATGAGCAAGTCCTCTATTGGAAAATTTGTACGGTACCCTAAATCGGTTATGGCATAGCAAATTTGTTCTAAAAGCGTAATTCCGGGGTCATGATAATTGAAATCCGTCCAACGTTCCCCGCTATAATTTTGTATAAAAGCAATTCCCTTTTCAAGAAGCAAGTCATAGTTTTCACTAGGACTCTTGAACTCAGGGATTGTAAAATTTTTAGGCTCAATCATCGGTGGTACTATTCAGAAAAAAATCGTGAAACATTAAACTTAATTTTGTAGGGTTGCCCATCTAACTCATTCACACCATAATGCCTTCGCGTACGAACTTGAAGTTCGTAATTGTGCATTTCACCCACCCATCGGAATGAAAGGCGATTTAAAAAACTACCGTAGTAGGCATGTGTGTTTTTAATTTTATTTCGAGAAGACCTTCCCCCAAAGGTAGAGAGAGCTATGGCGTGAGCCATCGCATAGCGACCGCTGCCCAGCTTTCCTTTGATAAAAGCTACGACCTCAAAACCGTTTATTCCATCTAAATTAGCCATTACCGTTTGCCAATTACCATCCCCATCAACCTCACCTACAGCATAGCTTCCACTTTTCGAATCTACTCCGAGGACTCCTTTCACATCAAAATCAAAACGAGGCTCATTAGTATGAACTCCTATTCGTTTATTTTGATCAAATTTGAGCAATGGAGCTCCCTCTCGGTCATTAATTGAGAGTCCTTCAATATTATCTTGATTTAAGTTTACGGAAAAATCAGGCTCTTTTTGAGTGGCTTTCTTAAAATAGGACATCAAACGATTGGAATATCCCATTGGATTTAATTTAAATCCGTGTTTTTGATTGATAGAAATCCCATCGTCAATCATATTTAATGAAGAATCAATGAGATCCACAAAGTGCTTTTCTGTTGCAAATCCTCCCTTTTGGAAGTAATTTTTTAAGGTTTGTCTGTTAATTAAAGCCATTTTAAATTTTAATTTTAATTACACTTAAATTTTTTGAAGCTGAATCTTTATTTTGATCTTCATCTGGTTCAAAATCTAAATCAATGGTTGCATTTCCAGAATTGATAATAAAGTTTCCTTCTATGTTAAGTTCGTTGTACTCCATAGGCTCTGGGAGTGAATATTCCGGAACATCAATAACACTTATTTTATTGTTGTTTCTAGGGACAAACAAGGACCATGGAGAGCCAGATTCAATAAGATCATTATCATCTCCTTTGGAGGCACTATCATGGGCTACGACTCCACCGTCTGGAAGAGATTTAAAATGAATAATTGAAAGACCTGTAACAAAAGAAACATAGGGTCTAGTTTTAATGAATTGAACGATTTCAGATTTCTTGAATTGTGTTTTTATCGGTCCCCCTTCTGAAACCCAAGGACAAATGAATTTAAAAAATTCATTGTTCAATGCATTGATTGCTTTTCCTCCTGAGATATTGGAAAACTTAATTTTACACTTGATCCATAGGTCTTCAAAAACTGGGTTTATGATTTCCACTTTTAAAAACGGAGAACAGTATTGGTAAAGAAGGTTTTTTACTTCAATCATGTCTGCTCCGTTTAATTTGATCTCGTCGATGTTTTGTGATTGATCAATTTTCTTCAAACACAAGATCTTGACAACACTGTCGTTTTCAATGCCATTCTGAGGATCCAAAATACATTTGACATGCATCAGCCAATCAAATTTGTCTAATAAAAAATTTTCGATGTCCCACCGGGTTATCGGTCGATTCTTATGTCTTAGTAAACGACTTACACGGTCATAAAACTGTAAGGTTGTTTCTTGTGGATTTCCGCCAAAGGAAGGTAAGGGTTGATTAATTCGAAGGATCCCATTTACTGGAGTAACCAACTCTTGAACCGACCCTGCATCAATTTGAGGGGTGAATTGAAGTGTTGGATCTTCTGGAACAATCTCAGACAAAGTCAATCCATTATTGTGTATGGCTTTGATTAAGCTGAACTGATCTGCTTTATTTTTTGAAACTGCTTTAATGTAATATTTATCATTATTGAAGAAGTTGTAATCATTGGAAATATCCTGAGGAAGATTCATTGAAATCACACCTGATTTTAACAAGGATAAAGTCTCATCATACAAAATTTGATTAGGTTTTAAAAGTTTCCAACCGTTTGAACTGGAGTAGAACCAATCTAATTTGTCACTAAACTCATAATCTGTGTTTTCACTTTTTTTGACATCAACAAACAAATTTAACATCTGAGGTGCATGAACGTTACTAAGTCCAATAATGAACTCTCCAGCATTGTCAAACTTGGGAATTAAAAGTGGACTAATGACACTGTCTTCGTTAAATGTTTTTGTATTTCCTTCATTTGAAATCAGGAAAAAGGAATTCTGTTGTTCGTAG
>CACCLB010000040.1 GCA_902546725.1 uncultured Bacteroidota bacterium
TTTGTAAATTTTTTTAATAAAATATTTGATGACGTTTTTTATTTTTCGTTTTATTTTAATGATAAAGCTTTCAAAAAAAAAGTCCATAAAAATGCTTTCCCCCAACTTCAAATCTAATTCTATTTTTTTAGGATGTTGAATTTTTTTAGAATATTCATTATTTATATTCAAAGGTACTTTCCATGACGATTTTGTATGAGTTGCCTCTTTATCAAATCCAATATTTTCAATTAAATTATATTTGGGAATAATAGATATTTTATCGTTTATTAATGAGCTATATAACCATCTAATTGCCCACACATTATTATCCCCCTTTGTTATTTTTAAATTCATAATAGTTTTAAACCAAAAATTGGCTTCTTTTGAATTTAAAAATTTTATTTTGCACAACTTTCTAAAAGAACTTTTTTTAAAAGAAGACATGTGATAATCAAAATCTTCCCAAGAACGCCTCCAAGTTGCCCATCCCCAAACTAAAATATAATTTGAAAATGAATAATCATCTTTAAAATGATAATTTACATTAAGATTTGAACCACTAATGTGGGAAATATTGTGATTATCTTTATAAAGTTCAAGCATTTTTTTTGAAAAATCAAAAAAAGATTCACTGGGCAGACAGTCATCTTCAAGTATTATACCTTGTTCAACATGTTCAAAAAACCATGAGATTGCTGAAGAAACATTTAACCCACATCCAAGATTTTGTTCCCTAAAAAGAAGTTTTAACTTACAATTCCAATCAATTTTTTTTAATAAAACTTTTCTAAGGTACAAAACCTTATCCATGTCTTGATTTGACTTATAACCATCAGAACAAATAAATAGTTCTTTTGGCTTAACGTTTCTTATTTCATTGAAGACTTTTAAAGAAACATCTATTCTTTTATAAACAATAAATAATATTGGAATATCAAAATTCATTCTATATAAATTGAAATTTTTTTGTATTAATATCAATTGGGTACCATTGTTTTATGTTTCTTCCAAGCCAATATTTAGGGGCAATTACATCCAAAGGATTATCTATTAAATAAGCTCCCCACCAAGAAAAAGTACTATTGCTTATTACTCCACCATCACAAAGAGTCATAAGTGTAAAATCAAAATTTATTGATTTGCTTACAAAAACAGAATTTTTAACACAATTAAATCTGTTTTTGGTTTTATTAATATCATCAGAAATAAATAAGAAAAGTACATTGTTATATTTTTCTTCAAAAAACTTTATTCCTTCAAAAAAATAATTATTTTCTAACTTTACGCTCTTATTAAATATTTTAAAGCTGTTATAATCGCCCTCTCTAATATGAACGAAAATTTTAATGAAATCAGATTCTAGCTTTTTAAGAAAATCATTAGCTTCATTAACAATATTTAATTTAATCTTAGGTAGCACTCCGAGAAAATATTCAGATTGATAAAACCCCTCAACGTATTTTATATTATGAAAAAATCCTTTGGATACATTAAGGCTCGATGTTTCTGTTGATTTACCATTAATAATCTTACAAATTGGAGTGATTCTTGTAATGAACTTTAATGCTAAAAATATTTTAAGAAAAGCCTTAACTAAAATAAGTTGGTTCTCAGAAAGGATTAAATATTTACTTGGATTATTATCAAACAATTGAAAATAATTACAATTATTGGTTAATATAAGCTCATTAGGATTTGAAATGTTATTTGCAAAACTGTGTTGAAAAATTTCATTTCCTAATCTCCCTTTTGTAAAAAATATGATCATAATCTAATTCAATTTAAAGCTATCATTCTTCAGAAGTCTTTGAAGTTTTTCGAAGTTATCTAACCATTTTTTTTGGTTCATGGGTATATTATATTTAATCTTATTGAACTGTACAATAAAAACAAAAGGTTAAATATTGAATTAAATAGCACTTTTAAAAAAAAAGGCTTTTTTTGGTTCTTCTTTTAAAGGATATTATTTTATCAGTAAACTTTACTAGAAGATCACTTTCTATTTTACCATAAAGTAACAAATCAAAATTTTTAAAATATTCAATTATTTCATTTTTATGATAATGCTTGTAATGACCATATTTAGATTTAACATAAAAAATATCTGACAGAGAAGCTGGACCACAAAAAATAGGATCAGGTGTTGATAAAAAAATTATTGAGTTTTTTAATGCCATATCTTCTATTTTTTTGTGAAATTTTTCATGTCACCTTGGGGAATATGCTCAAATATTTCACTTAAAATAAAAAAACCGCATTCTTTGTATTGTGAAAAATCTTGAATTAATCCCTGAAACAATTGAAAATCACTTTTTTGTCTAGAAAAATTTAATAAATCAGTTGTTGGATTGATTTCTACAGCACAGCCTTTAATAAACCCCTTCTTAAAAAGGATCTCAGAAAACTGAGCATTAGAAGCTCCAATATCAATAAAACTATTATAATCTGGAAGTAAATTTATTGCTTTATTAATCCATCTTATTCTAGGTAAATTAATGTGGTTTATATAGCCTCTATTTGGATTGAAATTAGAAGATGAATAATTTTTATATAATTTAATCAAG
>CACCLB010000041.1 GCA_902546725.1 uncultured Bacteroidota bacterium
TTGACTTATCACTACATCGGATTATTCAGCACGAATGCAGCAGAGGATAACAGCATATCACCCTTTTTTGCTTCTTGGCTTTCTACCCTAATTTTAACCCCATTTGCTATCATTTTAACGCAAAGAGCATCTTCTGATAAAGGATTTGTGAGTTTGTCCAACTTCTACTACCAAATTGCAGAAAACATAAAAAGACTTCCTTTTATCAAAAAAAGATTTCAATCAGAATGACAGAACAAAAAATTATATTAGACACGATTCCAGAGGCCATAGAAGCCATTCGCAATGGAGAGGTTATCATTGTAGTTGACGATGCCAATCGTGAAAATGAAGGAGATTTTGTTGCAGCTGCAGAAAAAATAAGTCCTGAGTTAATCAACTTTATGGCTACACACGGACGAGGATTAATCTGCGCACCCCTTACTGAGGAACGCTGTGAAAAATTACAGCTCAACAGAATGGTTACCAACAATACCGACCCTATGGAAACTGCTTTTACCGTTTCTGTTGATCTCAAAGGGAAGGGAGTAACTACTGGAATTTCGGCTTCAGACCGAGCCCAAACCATTAAGGCTTTAGTAAGCGAAGAAACTTCTGCTTACGATCTTTCAAGGCCTGGACACATCTTCCCTCTAATAGCGAAAAGTGGTGGCGTTCTCAGAAGAACAGGGCATACTGAGGCAGCGATTGATTTTGCTCGTCTTGCGGGTATGCAAGCGGCTGGAGTCATTGTTGAGATCATGAACGAGGATGGAAGTATGGCTAGATTACCCGAATTAACGGAAGTCGCTAAAAAATTCAATCTCAAGATCGTATCTATAGAAGATCTTGTATCCTACAGAATGCAGCATGATAGCTTGATTATAAAAAAGGCTGATCAGGAAATAAAAACACAATATGGAGACTTTAGGCTGAGAGCTTATGAACAAACTACCAATGGAAATGTTCACCTTGCGCTTACCAAAGGAACTTGGGACACAGAAGATGTGGTATTGACTCGAATTCATTCTTCAAAGATTACAAACGATTTGCTCGGTACCTTGACAGGATCAATTCGTAAAGGTCTCGACGACATTTTTAAATTGATTAATAAATCTGAAAATGGAGCTGTTTTATTTATCAATCAAGAACAAGCTCCTGAAAATTTACTCTCTCGAATAGCGCTTCTAAAGCAAATGCAACAAGAAGGGAAAGAAAATAGTGCTCCACCAATGAAAATGGACTTTAAGGATTACGGTATCGGGGCACAAATTCTTCACGATCTCAACATACAAAAACTAAGAGTAATCAGTAATTCAAAACAAGCTCCTAGAATCGGAATTACGGGTTACGGTATTACTATAGAAGGCTATCAGAATTATTGAGATTATTCAAAAAACCAAAGCTTGATTGCCATAATAAAAATGGTAACTAACATTGCAACACGAATGACGCGATCTCCTTTTTTAACAGACCAACGGCTAGCCCACCACGCTCCAAAAAGAGTTCCCAAGGCCATAAGCGAGCCCAATTTCCAGTTTACCGCATCGTTGTAAGCAAAAAGTACTAGAGCCACAGCAGAATAAATCATAACTACCAACACCTTAGTCGCATTTGTTTTTACCAGACTAAGGCGATTTAATCTATTTAAAAAAAGCATGATTACTATCCCTATGCCTGCGTTAATAAATCCGCCGTAGATCCCTATGACAAAAAATCCCAATATTGAATAGAGCAAATATTTGCCCTTAAGTCGTTCTGGTAAATTCAGTGCAAGTGACTTTCTTCGAATTAAAATTAGAAAACCAACGATCAACATAATTATAGCTAAAATCCGATTGAACAGCGCTCCATCAACTTCCAAAGCGATTTGAGCTCCAATGACAGCACCTATACTAGCACTGATCCCTAAATATATTGGAAATGGAAAGGTGTGTACTCCTTTACTGCTATAGCCTAAAGTTCCCCCTAAAGATTGGACTACTATGGCAATACGATTGGTACCATTTGCTATAGCTGGTGGAAGTCCTAAAAAAATCAAAACGGGTAATGTAAACAAAGAGCCTCCTCCAGCCAAAGTATTGATGATTCCAGCAAAGAACCCAACCACAACCAACAAAATACCTTCAAAAAGCGACTCCATAAGTGAATGATAAAAATACAAAACTCATCTTCCTCTTAGAGGAAAAAGACAAAGATTAATTATTTTCTAATCAAAAAAAGGAATGTATATTTGCAACCGCAAAGGAGAAATGGCAGAGTGGTCGAATGCGGCAGTCTTGAAAACTGTTGAGGGTCACACCTCCGGGGGTTCGAATCCCTCTTTCTCCGCCATAGTAATCCCTATCACATTTGAAATCAGTGTTTTAGGGATTTTTTATTTTCTTATTGTACGGTATTTGTATGGTATTCCTGTTTTAAAAGCTAAAACTTTCTATCAAGCATTAGTCCAAACACAGG
>CACCLB010000042.1 GCA_902546725.1 uncultured Bacteroidota bacterium
AAATAGCGGTCAACGTACTTTTAGCACCATTTTCAGCATCGGCGATCACTCCTCCATTTCTGATGGAGGCAAATAAACGGTCGTGCTCCACCTGATAAGGATTTGGATCCTCTCCCCATTTATTTGGGTATTTATATGTACTCTCACCGTCTAAGCCACTGATGATTCCCTTGCCAATTTCTACACTTCCTTTGGTTCCTTGAAATACCTCATCTACACGACTCATAGTACCCGGTATATGACGACACTGGCTAGCTATTACAGCGCCACTTGCATAAGTAAACTCTACAAAGTGATGGTCGAATATTTCTCCGTGATCCTTACCGTTTCGTACCTGGCGACCTCCCATTCCTTGGGCTGAAACGGGATAGTCTCCGATAAACCAGTTGGCTACATCAATATTATGGATGTGCTGTTCTAAGATATGATCTCCACACAACCAATTGAAATAATACCAATTTCGCATTTGATATTCCAATTCTGTCTGCCCTGGTTTACGCTTTTTTACCCATACTCCAGCATCATTCCAATACACTTGACCACTTCGAATCTGTCCAATAGCTCCAGCATCTAGTCGTTGCTTTAAGTCAATATATTTAGATTGGTAATGTCTTTGAAGCCCAACAACTACATTGAGTTTTTTTGCTTTTGCAAGCTTGGCAGTTTCCAAAACTTTTCGAATACCAACTGGGTCAGTAGCTACTGGCTTTTCCATAAACACATGCTTGTCGTTTGCAATAGCATATTCAAAGTGATAAGGTCTAAAACCAGGAGGGGTTGTCAAGATCACTACATCGGCCATATCAATCGCTTTTTTGTAAGCGTCAAATCCTACAAAACGATGTTTTTCTTTAACATCAATCTTTTTCTCTCCATCAAAATGGTCCTGAATACCTTTTAAGCTTCGTTCAATTCGATCGGCAAAAGCATCAGCCATTGCAACAAGTTCTACATTTTCATCAGCAGTAAGTGCTTGAACTGCTGCTCCAGAACCGCGTCCTCCACAGCCTACTAATGCTAATTTTAATTTTTGCTCACTGTGAACTCGAGCCATTCCATCTACACCCATAGGAACTGTAAGTAAGGCTCCCGCAGCCATAGCTGTTTTCTGAACAAATTCACGTCTTGATTCGTTTTTGTTGTTTTTCATGATTTCTAGTTTATTGTGTTGATTCGTATTTCCAATATTTTTTCTGTTCTTCTTCGCTTGGTGTTTTTAAGGGACGTACTACTCTAAATCCAACAAAGGGGGCATCGGTATGCCACCATTTGCTTTTTGGAATCTGGGGGTCGCGTTTTTTCCATTTTTTGGTAGAAGGTCGCCTTGCAGCAGATCGCAATCGTTTAGGACTATCCATCCAAGAACCTCCGCGAACTGTTTTAGGATAAACTTTTTGTCCTTCCGCTAATGGATTTAACACTCCGGCTATACGTTGTCCATAAACAGTAGGAATATAATGATCTAATGTCCATTCTGCAACATTTCCATGCATATCATACAAGCCCCAAGGATTCGGTTTTTTAATTCCCACCTCTTGGTATTTGTCATTGCTGTTTTCCGCATACCATGCGTATTCTTCCAATTGACTACTGTCGTCTCCGAAGCTAAAAGCAGTTTCCGTTCCGGCCCTACAAGCATATTCCCATTCTGCTTCTGTGGGTAAGCGATAAAAACGCCCTGTCATAGCAGAAAGCCATTCGCAAAATTTAACTGCTGCGAGTTGAGTCATGCAAATCGCAGGATAATTATCGATTCCCATACCAAAACTCATTTCGACATAGGGAGTGGTAGCACCTGATACTCCATCAACATCTATATTTACTTCTGAATCTTCTGCATTAGAAATTTGATTTCCATCCAACTCACGACTTACAAAAAGATTGTATAGATCCCAAGTAATTTCAAACTGCCCCATCCAAAATCCATCAACGGAAACCTGGTGTTGAGGCCCTTCGTCTCCAAAATGTCCCTGCTCAAATTTTGGACTTCCCATTTTAAAACTACCAGAGGGGATAAACTGCATTGGCAATTTATAATCATTCCCCTGAATCTGCTCGATATAGTTTTCTTGAGCTATAGTTTCATTATGGAATAGGATTAAAAGTAAAAAGATAGCAGCTATATTAAAATATGGTTTCAAGTGATTATATAA